>CAZCZI010000058.1:0-17962 GCA_964503045.1 uncultured Candidatus Obscuribacterales bacterium | reverse complement strand
CAGCGGACTTCTCGATGTTCCATCCGGATTCAAAAAGGTCAAAAAAGAGTTGGATGTAGTGATGGGAGCCGGCGCTGACAAAGACTTCAAAGATATGGCTGAAGCCTTTGGTGGAGACGAAAAGTAGATCAAAAAAATGAGGTCTTCTCGTATGAGAAACATCGGAATCGTCATTTCTGCGTTCCTGATTTTGTGCAGCTCTGCACTACCGGCGATGGCACGTAGCGACGCTGAAGTAGATGCACAACGTATGCAAAGGAATAAAATACAAGCGGATATAAACGCCAAGCTCTCGGCTGGGTTTCAATTCATGAGCAACTTCGAAAACGCTCCTCGCCTTTTCGGAGCGGCTCAAAGAAATGGGAGTCGATGAACATGGCGACTAGCCAGTCTCATTGAGTACTCGCGACCGAACTCTTCTTCACCGACGGTGGAGCAATCAAACTTAGAGCAAGCAAAGATACGGCAGCAGCAATTGATAGAACCAAACCAAGAATGAATGATGGAGACTCATATTTGAATTGCACTAAATGTTTGCCAGGTGTCACGATTACCCCACGAAACATGTAATCGCTTTTCAATATAGAAACCTGCTTGCCATCAACGAACGCTTTCCACCCGGGGTACATTGTGTCATTGAGCATCAGCAAACCGCCACCCGAGAAAACCTCGATATCAACTTCGTGCGCTGAGTACCGGGTGATCTTTTGACCTTGAGCCATTCCATGGCTCGATTTCGTCAGTTCGGCCAATTGCTGTTTTTCTTCAGTAGTCATCGATGTTTCTTCAACAACCACATCACTCAATACGTTGAACTTGTGATTCTTCAAATGATCCAACACCTCACTTTCGGTGGGTGCAACTATCACTTTGCTAAACACCGACGCTCTCGGAAGCACACTCGGATTTTCAAAAATCGTACACTCGCCAGTGTAAACAGGTTTGAATCCACATAGGTTCGCGCCCGGCCAATACTTCGAACTGGTG
The DNA here is from genome assembly GCA_964503045.1 of uncultured Candidatus Obscuribacterales bacterium. Lineage (GTDB taxonomy): Bacteria > Cyanobacteriota > Vampirovibrionia > Obscuribacterales > Obscuribacteraceae > CAYZJR01. Next base: position 16,975 of record CAZCZI010000058.1, on the reverse strand, counting down.
TCACCTCTCTTCACGAAACGCACATCAGCCCAGCCAACCCAATCATTTGTCGGCTGCAATTTCGGTCCAGCATCAACTGCGAATTGAAGATTTATGTGCTGGCCCGCATACTTCGTGAGATCTATTTGTGCAAGATCGAAATCTCCACCATGCACCGTGTCTAGTACCTTCTGAAACAACGTCGTTCCGTTGGTCGAATCCATTAACCGAAGATATGCGGCTGCGCCATCACCTTGAGCTGGTGCGTTACAGTTGAGCCCCACTCGAAACGAAAGTACCGGACGGTCAGGTGCAACAGTGGTGTTGAATGTCACTCGATTCTCATCAAGCTGCTTTCCTGTTGGGTGCTGATAGACAACATGGAGACGCTTTCCATCTGCGGCAAAGAAATTGTCGCGCGCTCCAAAGAAATCGCCTTTCTTCGATTCATTTTGCTTCAACAATTGCTCCATCTCTGGAGTCAATCGTTGAGAAAATGGCTCAGTGATCACAAATCGAACAGAAGACAACATATACAATTTGTAGATCAAGCTGTCCGTTTTTAGTTCTGTCGGATACTGCATTCCTTCCTCGTATCCGTGAAAGCGCGAAGTCGCATTGTCCGTCGAAAGCTTCAATCGAGGCGGATTATCATCCGACATTGGAAAGTTTGAGCTGCCATAGAGAAAAGTTCTGACAAAAGGAAAGAATCGAGACTGAAAGAGTGCATCCAAAGCGCGAATATCGAAGAGTCCGAATGCCGCAGACCATGATGGAAACAAAAACGCATCATTCGCCATTACACGGTCGAATGTTTTCTCAGTGTGCTTTTGTAGAAACGAAATATAGGGCGCTCCATTGTACGGATTGCATTGCTTGAATGGCAGTTTGTTTCGATGGAAGATCGGATTGATTCCCAAACCGGTCAAATCAAGCAACAAAACAGAAACGACGGCAATCGGAAACCACTTGCGGCAAAATTGAGTGACGACTTCTTTTTTGAAATTCACAATATATACAACTACGACCGCGAAGCTCAAGAACAAGAAAAACGAGAAAATGAAAACATTGTAGAAAAGAGCGCAGCTATGTTGAGGAGTCGCAGGGGGAAACTGTGAAAATAGTTCCTGAAGTCTCCAAACTAAAAACGGCACAGCCAGCGCTCCAAACGCAATAAATGCATCGTTGAGCAGTACACGCTTCTTCAAAATCAAATGCGTCGCTGCCGCAGCCAAGATCGCCATGGAGAAACCGATCAACGGCTCGTCGTACTTAGGGAAATTGATCATGTCCATCAGTGGCAAGCAGCCAATCCAGTTGACTAGCGGAAAACCAAATCGCTTCACAAAGAAAAACACAGAAGCAACAAGAAAGAACGCCACAACTTGTAGCGTCATCTTTTCCCGCGCTGACTCCCCTCCTTTTCTCCTGAACAAAACCGACGCAGCAACAAAAGACAAGAATGTGACGAAAACACCAACGTATCCGCGAACAGGCAGCGGAAAGAGTTCTTTCCCAAGAAACATCTTGCTGCCTAAGTCAAAGGGCATCGCATAGTACAGCACGTTAGGCCACCACGGAGAATCTGCGATTGTTCCAATTATCGGGACTCCAAGTGCAGGATCATGCACGTTGAAAGACTGCTTCATGTACTCAAGAAACGGCAAGATTTGGGACGCCGCAAGACACAGCCCGAGGACACAACCAAGAGCAGCGCCGGCTACTGTTTCTACCTTTACGGCATTGGACCGCGGAAGTGTAATCGCTCGCATCATGAAGTACAATCCAGCAAAGATCATGATCAATGCCGTAGACTCCGGCATGCCACCAAAAAGATTTGCACCCGAGGCAATGGCACATAGAGCGATTGTGCGGCGAGTTGTTTCACGACACACACGTTCGAAAGCATAAAACACGAGCGGCATCGAGACCACCGCGCTGATCTCCGGCATGTTGAGATAAAGCATTATGTATCCCGTCAGCATGAATGCAATCGCGCCTAAAACGCTCGCGGTGCGAACGAAGAACAATCGCAAAAACATATAAGCGAAGATTCCTGCAAACAACATTCGGGATAGATCAAAGAGATCCACTGCAATAGGGCTAGGGAAGATCGACGGAATCCACACCAATGGAAAAAACGGTTGCGACTGCATATTAGCCAAAAATGGCATGCCCCATCCATTGAATGGGTTCCACAACGGAAATACGTGTTGTTTGAAGACTTGGTTGTGCATGAATGCGACCCATGCATCCGTTTGCCATGCAGGCGCCGCGGGGTCGGGCGAGCGAATTGGAAGTTCAATTTTCACGGGCAGCGAAGGGTTGTAAGCACCATAAGGCATGACACTGGCCATGCTTCTTGCAGAGAACATCAATGTGCGATCGCCCCAAACCACTTGATAGAAAACCGCACTCAAGATCACCGAAAGCAAAAGCGTGATCGAGATGATTTCATGCTTCTTCAGAAATTGGAGTTCGGTCTTCACAAAGGCCTCGAAGGCTACCGTAGAATTTTATTACATTGCTGCTTTTTCTTTATTCTTGACGGCTCACAATTCCGCTGTCGGCATCAAGCAAGACTTTGTCACCGTCGCGAAACATTTGGGTCGCGCCCCGCACATTTGTTATCGATGGCAAACCGATCTCTCGCAGAATGATAGAACCATGCGAAAGATCGCCGCCGATTTCTACCACTACACCCTTCACCACAGAAAATACGGGAATCCAACCCGCATCTACAGAGCGCGCAACCAAAACGGTATCATTTGCACCGAAAGATTGAGGAACAACTCGCGGTGGTTCAAGCAATACTTGAGCCGTGCCCTCGACTTTACCTGAAGTCAGACTCACTCCTTTCAATCTTGTTTTCGACCGGTCGATGCTCGATGAACCTTTGAATTGTTCCAAGTCGTCAAACCGATGCACCATGTCCGGCAGTGAAAATTCTCTCAACTCATCGAGTGTTTTCAGAATTTCACTCACTTCGGAATTTGGTAGTCTTTCTTCGCTATCAAGCCTGCATGCTCGCTCAATCGAAAGGAGCCACAGATGTTCCTGTTCATCAAGCTTGCCTTTGGTTAGTTTCATCAGGTTGTTTCGAATGCGTTCCATTACCAGCATCGAATAGTAGCGAACCTGCTCGCGTCCTTGAATTGCACGACTGGCTTGCCACCAAATCGGTGTCGTTATCATGCCAAGAAAAGTGCGCGGCGACAGAGTCTTTCGAAGCGACATCGGCGCCGTTAAACTCGACAACACACAACCTGGATCCTCACGAAGACGCGGTCTGGAGATGTCACTTTCATAAATTCCCCTGTGACCGTGTTTTTTCAAATATTGGTTCCACAATTCCTGAAATTGCTTATCTTGAGGCACGCCCCCATTTTGCACAGCATGCCTCACAACCTCGTTTTCAGCTACCAGCTTTCGCAGAGGTTCTAGATCTAGATACATCTCACTGGAAACTGTAGAGTGCCTGCTATTATGTTCTTCCAAAACACCAAGCCGTCTTAGTATCGCCAACGGTGCACTCATTGCCGCAGTCAATGCCTGCATGTTCCTAATGATAGAACAGTACAGCCACTGCAAGAGTTCCACACACTCACTGACGGTCTGCTTTTCGACCGCAGACTTATCCAGCATCTCTTTAATCGCTGTTTTTGCCTTGGACATCGCCGCCAGTTGAGCCAAGCCCATCTGAGCAAGGACGGGAAACTTGCGCATGGCTCTGCCGACGTTGATTCCACTTGCACCATAATCGACACCACCGATGTTGCGCGTTACAAGCGTAGTCGGCAACCCAAAGATACGCATCATTTCACATAGCAACGAGAGATTGATGAAAGGACGTCCTGCAAAGACCTCAATGAATGGTCTTCCAGAAGGCAGAGTGGAATCGAATTCTCGGTAGTAATCGAACAGCTTGTCTGCGCAAGAAGCAATCAAACTCGTCATAAATGGTGACGGCAGGTCAGGAAGTATTTCTCGATGATTTGCCAGTGTGAAAGCTTCGTTGCGGCGACTTCTTCTGGTAACAGGGCGAATTTGCACGAGATAACAGCTGGCACCATCATCAGCCCACTCAATGTCCCAATCTCCTTCGCCGAAGACTTTGCGAACATCCCTAAGAAGTAATTGAAGACGCTCAAGAAAGCCTGGCAACACCTCGACGCTTTCGACTTTGTTTTCAAAAGGACGCAGCTTTGGTAAATCATGAGACTCGCCTTCGACCTTTCCTGAAACCAATGCATCCGCAGTGCCCATACAATGATTAATAAGATCATCTTCGAACTCACGCTCTGTGAATGCAACTCCTGCATTCTTGGCGTTCACCATACTCATAATAAGAATATCTCGCCGTATGTCACCTTCGTGACCATCTGCTGAATGCCACACTTCAATCAATGGATCCATTACGTCGACAGCATTGACAAAGAGTCGCGACTTGAAGTGACCAGCCATTGCACTACCGTGAGTGTCTTCTGCCGAGAATGCAGAGCGCACCGCATATGGTTCGCCACAATTAGCTTCCGACAGCTTCTGTGCAATCTGCGATGCCAAAGTGCGAAGCGACTCGTCAGTGCACTCGGCATTGGCGAACGTTTCTTGTAACACCAAAATTCCAGGCGGAACTCTCAACCCAGCCTGCTTCGCCTTGTCCAGCAGCCGACCTTTGTTTCCGACGGGATACTTCTGTGTATCTCCCGAACCCAAAATTGCAGCCTTCAAATTAAGGTTCATGGCTCAAAAGATTCCGAGGTGAGTTCATGGGCAATCTCTGTCACTACTTTGGCATAATGTTGAGGCACCTCAATCATGGGCCAGTGTGTCCATGAGGCAACTTTTTCGCTCCAAGAGTTTGGTAACAGCTTCTCGAATTCCTCCGCATGGTTCTCAGAGAGAAAGTCATGCTGCCCCCATAGAATACAAGCCCGGACATCCATCGGTTTGAGAGAGGAAAACCACTGGTAGTCGATTAGGCGAAACATGTCTTCAAAAACACTACAGCGTTCGTACTCTTTGAAGAACTGATCCAAGTAATTTCTGGGCACATGATGCGTAAACATTTTTTCGATGTAGTGTGAGCGTAAGATAGTGCTCGTAAAGATCGCTCGGCCGAGGCGAGCCACACCAGGTACCTTCATAATCTTCGGGAAGAGTCTTTTGTCTAGCAGCGCGCCTACAGGCGAATGAAGGATGATGCCATCAAGAAGATTCGGAAACTCTTTGCATACTTCGAGACCCATCGATCCACCGATGCCATGCCCAAGCATCACTCGCGGTCGCTTCTCTGCTTCGATGTAGTCCTTAATTACGTGAGCATAATCCCCCAACGTCTTCAATGACGGATCCTTAGGCTTGTCAGCAAAACCAGGAAGTGTGGGCGCAACAAAGCGAACATCATAATTAGAAAAGTACTCGAGCGTGCGCTGAAAGCGAAAGCCACCGCCACCATTTCCATGAATCGCGATAATCGACAGCTTGCTCATGGCGACAGGTTGGTGTTGCCACTGGTGCCGGTACAGGTACTGTTACTTGTGGAACTCGCACCACGCGCTCGTGCATCGAGTGCGATACCACCCATCCATGACAGCAAAAAGGGAACGCAAAATGCATTCGTCCAAAACATCCCGGGCACGTTTTCGATCATGCAAGTAATCGAAATTCCCAAACCACATATCGCTGTTCCTGCCGCACACAGAGACACCCAACCGGGATAATGCTTCTTCGATGCCAGCCCAAAACAAACGACTGCAGATGTATATAACCCATTTGCAGCATAGCCGGTCAACAACACCACGAGTCTATGAAATTGAAGAAACGTCGGGATCGCACTCTCACCGTTTTTCACCACGGCTTCCGCCAATTGAGGAATCAAGCCCATCTCAACAGCTTCAGCAGAGAGATCGCAAGAAATGGCAGCGCATGCAAGACATAAGCCAAAACGCAATAGACTCTTGCACGCGACCGTGTCGTTTGTGATGTGTGCACCTCTGAAGCACGACGCTACATACACAAACGAAAATGCGGCAAGGTTCCAAGTAACCCATGCAGCGATCCACAAGGTCTTATTGCCTGCGATAAAGGCGCATCGTTTCGCCAAATCAGTGTTTGTTTCAAGACCTTGCGACAGCACAAACGCCATGCAAAGGCCGGCGACAAAATGCACACCAATGCAAATCCAGCATGCCAGCTGCAATGCACGCCACGCGCTCTTCTTTGTTGCTTCGGATTGGTGCTCATCCATCGATTATCAGCCTGTAACCCCGCAAACAACACTCAGATTCGAGTTCGATTCTATCAATCCACGAATCGAGCGCAACCAATCCCGAATAGCTCCCTGATTGAGATGTCAGTTTTTTGCACATGATCGTTGCCGGCATCACCGGAATGCGTTGACCGGCATGGTCTGCCACGATGCAAGCTCGACGAGTGATTGTGCACCCCTGCGCATCTGCCCCCAAAACTTCAACACCAAGAGCGCCCCAGTCGTGTCCAAATGCTCCCGTGAAAGACATGCAGGTTTGCAAAAGCCCGGTTAAAGGCTTCCAACTCGGCACGATTCCGAATCGAGTAAGCATGGCCAAACAGGAAACCCCAAGGTTTAAGAACGGCAACTCTGCACCCACTCGAAATTCAACCGTACTAGCGCCAAACAATGGAGGGAACAGTTCATGATCAGGAACATCGACAAGAAATCCCTGATGGTCTCCAACAGGTTGGGGAAATTGAAAATTCCTGGGATCGCTCCAGCCGGTTACATCGACCCACTCACCATTTTTCCAAACTGTAAAACGCTTACCCAGTGAGTCCAGAAGTGACTCCACTGTAGCATTGCTCCTCGGCGCCTTATTGCCGGGCGCAATTTGTATGTAAATCGCCTTCACCGATTCCATCTGCTTCGACGCTATTCGCGCCAGCACCGCAGACAGTGACGGCATTGACGACCAACCCGAGCATAATACCGCTTGCGGTGCGATACTAGATTCTGGATTCTCCAGCAATTTTCGCGCCGAGATCACAAACTGTCGATCATCGGCAAAATCGATGTAGTGCACTCCTTGACTGACACATGCTTGCGCAAGGTGAAGCGGCATTCCTTGATACGGACCAACAGCGCAAACAACAACGTCGACTCCCTGTATTGCAATTTGGCAAGATTGCGCTTCGCGCAAATCGATTTGCATCGATTGCAATCGATCGACGTGGGCGCTTCCAACTTCCGCAATCAGCTGTTGAAGCGGCTCAAGCCGACGTCCAGCCAAAACCAAGGAAGCATTCGTTTGCCGCATTAACTCAGCAACAAGCAATCTGCCAAAATAACCACTGGCACCGACCACCAGAATCTTGCAATCGCTATCTGCTTTTGAATTACTTTCCGGCACGCGAAAGCGACTCCATCAACACTGTCCCACCTCAAGCACGACAGCTCCGGGCAGACCCATAAGCGGAATGAACCCGAACACCGCAATACTAACAGCTGCAATAATCGACCACTTCACGACAATTCTCCTTAGAGGTCGAAGCCTTCATAAGCAAATGCGCCCTTGATTATTTCGGAGTCTCGTTCGCTGACACCTTGAGCTCGCACCGTGCTGTACCAGGTTGCTCTAACTTGATTTGTCATAGTCAAGATAATCTCTTGTGCTTGATCTCGATTGATTAGAAAGCGCGAACATTGGCTCAACAGATTTTTGGCATTCGCAAAACGCCCAGCATCACCACAAGTCATGGTCAAATCGCGGTGTTCACGCGATATTGCAAGTGATGGCGTGAGATCATATGCGGGTGAAAGCCTCCAATCACTATCAAAGGCGATTAAAGCATGATTCCGAGGATGATCATCGGTGTTCGATATAAGAGCGTTAAAACACATCCGGCGAAATAGCTCCTCAGTATCTTTCTTGGGCTCTGCGACTACTCTGCGAAGCTCTTCGGACATAAGAACATAAGACCAACGATCGCGAATCAGCGGAGATTCTTCTGCGCGAAGCAGCGTGAGTCCACTAATCATTCGTGCTCGCGCATAGCCACTGGCTGTTTTCTCGCGATCAAAACGCTTAACCAAGAGCACATCTCTGCCACCAACGATTTCAATACGACTTCTGGCAGCATTGATACCACAGCTTCGCGCCAGTTCGAGCATCGAATGTTCGACACGTGGATTATTCCAACGATCATCCTGGCGTCCGAACTTCGCAACCCAAAGTCCCAAGTCATCTTCGACAACAGCCTTTGGGCGAGCGCCTCCCATTGAAGTTCCAATTAACAAAAGTTCTTGAGCTTGAATTGTTTGGTGATCTGGTGCCTCAATTTGCTCTTGAACAAGTTTGTCGGCGATCTCTTGAAGCCGCTCAAGTGCAAGAGTTTGATTGAACTTACGCATGGGTGCAGGTGGTTTTGGCTTTAACCCAAAACCAAGTGCTCCAGCGCGATCGTCGGGTGACTCAAGTAGATAATCGATCTCACCGAGACCCGATTTTCCTGAGTGCCGCTCTATCAACAATCGCCCCCAATAATCAGGACCCGAATCTCGCAGCGAACCGAAGACTCCATTGAGACGTGCGTTTTGATACGTAGCAGCTCCGAGCTTCAGATCTAGAGGATCGATTTCAACTGCATCACCTCTGGCAAGATAAGATTTCCCATACACAAACTTTCCAATACTGTTTCCGCTGCGATTCATTGTGAGCTCGAAGCGACCGGCGGTTACGCTGCTGGTTGTCCAAGGGAGAGCTATGTAGACAAAGCATTCAGATTTCGAATCTTTAGAAGTCATTACTGAGACCTTTGCTTTTGCGCACACGACGACGCTTTTTGGCTGACTCTAGAGCAATGCCCTCCAAGTCGATTGACGGATCAGCGACGTCAGCCAATTGATCGAGCTGGTCGTAAAGCCATAACAACGCTGCATATACAACCATGCCAGTCGATGGTTTGCCCTTTTCGGCATCCATAACCGCTCGCGGTCCTGTGCCGATTCGCTCGGCGACATCCGATATAGTCATGTCGCGTCGGATTCTTGCAACGCGCAAGTTTCCCCCCAATCGCACCAAGGATTGCTCTACAGGGTAGGGCGGGGACTCAACCAGCTTGTTTCGGCGTGTCATATGCTTTTAAACAATGTCTAAGTTTGTTTAGAGGCTGTATAAAGCATATTATATCAAATTTTAACGAACTTAAACTGCTATATAAAGTATATTATTAAGCTTATACTGCTTTTGAAAGCATGAGCCTTGTTTGTGACAATCACTCTTTACGGCAGGGAACGTCTCAAAAATTTGAGAGATTCGTCTAGTCGAACTAGCAATCACGCTTCACTACGCGCTACTTCGACTCCGGATACACATCAATTACTGCCACTTCCGGCGGTGCAAGGAAACGCACTGGAATTCCAATCGTTCCTATGCCGCGACTTATGAATATAGAAGTTTCCTTCTCCTTAAACAGTCCATACTCATACTTTTTTCCAAGCTCTGAATTCGTCAAAAGCGCACCATACCAGGGCAATCTCACTTGCCCTCCATGTGTATGTCCACCGCAAAACAGATCGAAGTTGTGCGCCACAGCGTTGCGCAAACCAATTGGATAGTGATAGAGAAACATTGTGAACGCACTAAAGTTAGGAGCCCGAGAAAGCAGCGCCTCGATTTGTTCTTCGTGTGCAGTTCCGACTCCGGCGATCCAAATTTTAGTTCCCCTCACAACCACCCAATCGGCACTCGAATCCAGGTAGTGAACATCAGTTTTGTCATAAACGTACGATCCATCGTCTGAGTAATCATGATTTCCTCTGACGCAAAAGGTAGGAGCGATCTTCGGCAGTTCTTTCAGAAGGTCAGCGAAACTAGCTCTTCCGGACACGTCGTTGAATGCGTCTCCGGTAAAAACTATGATGTCAGGCTTCAGCGCCGCGATCGTCTTGGGCAGTTTCTCCATCAGCGGCCCCGTTAGAAACGAACAGTGCAAATCAGTCAGGTGCACAATGCGAATCGGCTTGCTGCCTGGAGCGATCTTTTTAGAGGTGATTGAAACGATTGTCGTTACAAGCTGATACGGCTCAGCAAGCCCGTAGCCAAAGCAAGCGAAGCCGACAAAACCCAAGACAAGAGCGATATAGTCTTTGGCCACAAACTTGGATTCCTCCCAACCTAGGCGCACAATTCTTCCGACGCAGTTGAAGAACCCGGCAAGAATCAACGACACGATGGTGAGAAACATGCCGAGGACAAAAGCTTCGGTAAAAACTGAATGCATATCTCAAGTATTGCAAGCCAACACTTCAAACATTCCCGGGTTTCCCACCATTGACACTGCATGTTTCGAAGTTAGAATGAATGTTTCGCCCATTTACTCTATTTCTACCTCGCATCAGAAGTCGTGCCGGTGCCGTCCATCACCCTTAAAGACATTCCAGCAAACTTCAGTAAGTCGTTGAAGTCATTTTCATTTCGTCCACTTCTGGCGTGGTTAAGGCGCTGGTGGCCTTTGCTGCTCTTGCTGTATCTCGCAATCTCGTTCATTCACATGCTGTGTGACGTTGAGTACGTTGGCGACGACGTTTTCTCACGAGTCAGCGCGCTCACATCGAGACGCAATTCGGAAGGCGCGCGTTTGAAGAATGACGATGATGTTGTTGCGGAAGGACCGTTGTTTGCTGATGAAAATTCAGTCAATGGCCTGTTTTTAAAACAAGAATTGCTGTATGACTGCAAGCTGCTTGCATCGCTGGCGTCATTCGCACGCACGCCCGAACACTGCGAAATAGTCAGAAGAATGTTCAAAGGAAATGTTGATGGCACATATACCGTGACATTTCCTGGAGATGTCAATTCACCAGTAACGGTATCACCGATAACCAGAAAGGAGCGTCGAATTTACAGTCGCGCCATCGACTTTCAAGGAAAGGATACTGGTCTTTGGCTGCCCGTTCTCGAAAAGGCATATGGAACCTATAGGATGAATCGCCAAGATCCTCGCGAGCAAATTCAACGAAGTATAAAGCATGGATTGTTTGATGGAAGATGGTCTGCTCAACCCGAGCTGCCTGGTTATGCTTGCACTTTTAGCTGCAAGGACGACTTGCCATCGAAGTTGCTGAGCGGACACGGTCAAGTTGATATGTACGAAACATTCAGCATGCAGATTGGTCCTTTTGGAATTGGAAAGAGCAACGTAAGCTGGCGGCAAGTGCGAAGCTGGTTTGGAAGAGAAGCAATTTTCAATGAGTTCGTCGATGAGGATGACAGGCTTTTGCAAGAGGCGATGAAGCGCAATGCAATTGTGGTGGCATCAACAGAAGTACAAGCTGACGGCAAAGAGTATGGACTGCGCTCATCGCACGCATACGCGGTGATGGGATACAATCCGAAGACCAAGGTGATGGTGGTGAAAGATCCCTATCACTCAGGCGACTTCATCGACCTCGCTACCGGTCGCGCACGAGATGGAGTCAACGACGGTGTCTTCCCGATTACACTTGGGGAGTTCAATCTCTTTTTCTCGCATTTGAGAATTGAGGCACAAAAATGACTGGCTTCTTTTGCTGTGGAGAAACAACAATAAATGTCTGAAATGTGGGTACGTTGTTGATGCCTACAGAACAGTTTTTGCCATGTCCAACGCCGAATTCAAAGAAGAACTTCAACAAGACCGCCTCGTCGAAGACATAGAGGCAGTCTTGGACGCCGCAGTCGAGTCTCACACAGCTGACTCAAACTCAACAAAGACAGCGATTGGTGCTGTTATCGGACAGCATTACGAGATCGTCGAACTGTTGGGTGAAGGCGGCATGAGCAAGGTGTACAAAGCCCGACATATGATTCTCAATGAGCCTGTAGCCTTGAAGTTAATCTCCAGTCACTTCACGAACGAAGCGAAAACTTTGATGCGCTTCAGACAGGAAGCGTTAGCCGCAACACATCTGAAACATCCCAATATTTGTGGGGTTAGAGAGTTTGGAGTCGATAACGGAAGTCCCTTTCTAGTCATGGATTTTATCGATGGAACCTCAATCGATGACATCTTGACCAAGGAGAAACGAATCGACCATCAGCGAGCCTTGCAGCTGGTGTTGGATGTCTGCGAAGGCTTGGAATATGCGCACAAGAAGGACGTCATTCATCGCGACATTAAGCCGGCCAATTTGATTGTCAAAACTGAGAAAGATGGCAGCACGTCGGTTGAAATAGTCGACTTCGGAATCGCAAAGCTGATCAGAGAAGACGACTCCGGGCCTAACCTTACAGCGACTGGCGAAGTGTTCGGCACGCCAAACTATATGAGTCCGGAGCAATGCCTCGGAAAGTCCGTGGATAAACGCAGTGACATTTACTCGTTGGGATGCGTCTTGTTTCACTTAGTCTCCGGACGTGCGCCTTTTGCATCGAATAGTGTTCTGGAAACTCTCATGAAACAAGTGAAAGACGATCCTGAGTATTTAAACAACGTACCCGGAAGCGTCAACGCCATTATTCAGAAATGCACAAGGAAGGCGGCCGCCGATCGCTATCAGTCAATGGCGGAATTAAAGTCCGACATAAAGAAAGTTCTCGCTGGAGAACCAATTTCCACCACTGTTTCAAAACCAAAACGTTCCCCATTGCTTCTGGCTCTGATTTGGATTGTTGTTGTGTGTACATCGGGTGTAGTCATCAACAATATAATTCATTCAAATTCACAAAACACCAGTATCAGTTCATCTCAAGAATCGACTGGACCTACCCTCACCGCCAATTCAGAATGGGCAAAGAAGCATCATCAAGCCGATTTACTGCACCGAAAAGGCGATACGGCTCGAGCGCTCCCAATGTACGAAGAGGCATATGACACTGCAAAAAAATCAAACGCTGCACCGCGCGAACTCACTTATTTGGCGGAAGAAATGGCAGGCTGCGCACGATACCTAAACGATGGTGAAAAGGCGATCAAATACTATGGTCTTGCTGCAGATCAAGCCAAAAATATTGGGGATTACGATTGGCAACAGAGACTGCTGGGCGGGCTTGCACGATCAGAGTTTGAGCAAAAGCAATACGATAAGGGATTGAATCACTACGAGGAAATACTCCGGATTCAAACGAATGCAGTCGGAGACGACCCCGTCATCATGGAGTACTGGCTGACTGTAGGTACTGCATATATGGATGCGGGCAGACCAGCCCAGGCGGAATCGTACTTCAAAAAGACTCTAGAACTAGGCACAAGGTATCCCGGCTCAGAGCACAAGACAGTGGCTCTCGCTCACTATCAATTGGGTCGAATCGCAGACTTAAACGGACAAATGGACGTAGCCAAACAAGAGTACGAAACGGCCCTAAAACTGGGTAGGCTGGCTTGGCTTCAAAACGACGACATGACAAAGATTCAGGACGCTCTATCCAAACTCAAGAAATAGACGATGCTACACAGCCCATTCCTGAATCAGGTCAGCCCTGCTCTTGCCGGTTCTCGCCTGCTCTTTGAAGCGATCGCGTCTAAGCCTGGTCATTTCTTGGCTATAAAGCCTGACACCTAGCTGTCGAAATCCATGGGCAAGTTCTTCGGAAGTCATATGTGATGGGCGAAAGTTGACATCGAACAAAGTGCACTTGCTCCAAGCTTGCTCTTCCATTAGTCTGCCATCAGCCTTTAGTCGCTCATAGAACGGTGTGCCTGGAAATGGCGTAGGAACAGTGATTTGAACATCAAACAAACCAGTCTCATTGACGAACTCATATATATTTTCGAATATCCGCTCATCATGTCCGTCCAAGCCAACTATAAAACATCCGATCACTCGTATCCCGTGTGATTGAATTGCCGCGATGTCTCTCTTATACCGAACCAAATGATTGAGCTTCCAATTGCTACGAAGTTCCAGCCCATCTAAACCAGCGTCGACCGGGCTCTCTAAGCCGATCAGCACTTGAGCGCACCCGCTGTCCTTCATCATCGACAATAGTTCAGGATCTTGAGCGAGCGATATGTCGGTTTCTGCAAACCATCGAATCCGCTCTTTGGCGAGCTCAGGCAGCAATCGGCGCCAGTATTTACGATCAACTAACGAATTGTCGTCAGCGAATTCGATGAATGGACGCTTCCAGATTGATTTGATTTTCTGAACTTCTGCAATTACTTTTTCTTTTGGTTTCTGCTTGTACTTGCGCGTAAATAAAATGGACCCTGCACAAAACTCGCAGCGAAGCGGGCACCCCCTGCTGGTTTGCACGGTGAGCCGGTTGTAGCGTTCCTTCTGCAAAATCTCGAATGCGGGCATGGGTGCTTTAGCGAGATCGAAACCGCCAAACCGATCGCCATAGAATTGTTTCAATCTTCCGGCTTCCGCATCTTCAAGCACTGCCAACCACTGCGTTTCACCTTCGCCAATAATCACGGCATCGCAGTGTTCAGCAGCTTCTTCGGGCAAGGAGCTCACATGAGTTCCTCCCATAATTACTTTCGTTCCGCTCAAACGAATTCTATCTGCAAGGAGATATGCTTCTTCGACTTGGGCGCTAAAAGTAGAAATCGCAGCAACATCAAAACCAACCGGAGTGTGCTCCATCTGCGACAGATCAGGCACTTCAATGTATTCAATTTCATGATGCTTGGGAGTCATTCCGGCAAGCGTCAGCAGTGCCAGACTTGGAAGAGAAGCAATTGCTTGGCTGCGTTCGACAAAACCAGGCAGAGTCAACCCGAGCCGAAGAAGCTCTTTGTCATTGGCGCGGATGCCACTCATAGCCACAAATGCAATTTTCATTCGACTCTCCCGCAAATTGCACTAAGAAAAAGCGCGGCACCAAAAATCAAACAAGCCACTGGAACAAAAAAAAGATGGCGTATAGGTTTGTATAAGGCACAGGCGTGACAAACCAATGGCATGGTTATAAGCGCCGCGATAAACAGACAAGCAGGCACAGCAACAGTATCGAAGCTCATATCGAGCGTCTTCACGGACCACGCAAAAGCGATGTTGACGAATGCCAGGCCGAATAAAGATATGTGACCCAGTCGCATGAGCCTGCGAGCCCACGATGTGTAACCGCCAAGCCAATCCTCTCGATGAAAGAAAAGCCCGATGACGGCACCCTCAATGAAGCCGACGAGAATTGCTATCCAGGCTGCTGTGATGTTCATGATCTAAAGCCACAGTGGTCCCGGATAAACATCATGGCACCACAACACGGCATAAGTGCAACCGGCCAACAGTCAACAAACTGTTGGTTGCACGTAAGCTAAGTGATTTCAAAATCAATACTCTCTCTAGCAGCGCCATTCATAGTAGAATGAACTTAGTCATAGACTTAGTCCACCATGTCAAACCATGACTGAAGTAAACATCCATGAAGCCAAAACCCATCTCTCCAAAATCCTTCATCGGGTTATGGGGGGAGAAGAGATCATTATTTCGAAAGCTGGCGTGCCTGTTGCGCGAATCGTTCCCATTGTTCAAAAGGTAAAGAAACGAGTCGCAGGAAGCGCACGCGGCAAAATAAAGATGGCACCAGATTTCGACGCATCGCTACCAGAAGACATTCTCAATGACTTCGAAGGCAATGGTTAGTGCATGCGATTGCTTCTCGACACTCATGCATTTTTGTGGTGGATAATGGACGATTCAAGGCTTTCGTCCGTGGCTCGTCGGCACATAGAGGACGGCCGTAACGAAGTGCTTATCAGTGCTGCTACAGCATGGGAAATAGCAACAAAGTGCCAGCTCGACAAGTTGACGCTTCCAGCGAAGCCAGAACAGTTCGTGGTCGAGCATATCTCCAGCAACAGCTTCTCACCACTACCAATCACACTTAGTCATGCACTACATGTTTATGAACTACCAATGTTGCATCGAGATCCATTCGATCGAATGCTAGTTTCACAGAGCCAGCTCGAAAAACTCCCGATGCTCACTACTGATGAACTGGTTATACAATATGGGATTGAAACTATTTGGTAATGGTGGTGCGTCCGAGTAACTTGTTGCACCAAGAACGCGGACGACGAGGCACCGTAACTGGTGCTAGTTGGTTGTTCGCAATTTCGAATAGTCTTGCAGTGCATTTGTATTGAACGACGGCGTATGCTCCAAAATTCATGATCTCGCGGCGCGTGATCACGCGGCGCATGGCCATTGACAATCTGGAACAGCGAGGAGCAAAGACACGCTATAATCGCACGACGCTCGGAATCCCGGTGACACGAATACAATCCACTTTTGGAGGTGAAACTATGGGAGGCAACCGACTAGATCCTTCTCACATCCCGCTGCCAGAAAAGAAAGCGGAGAAAACCGAAAAGCCTGAAAGAAGAACGCTGGAAAATGAATTGACTTCAATCAGTGTGGAAATAGCGAAATCAGCAGGCGAGTATCTCGCTAGACAAAAAGAAGATCTAAAAGAGCAGAAGAGTACCGATCGCCCACCAAGGTTTACATCATCGACATTCGGCAAACCGGAGTTTTATGACTCTTCGCCAGTCGGCGCTGAAGTCAGCCAAGAAGTAAGCAACGTCGTCAAATACCCTGATGGCTCTTACTCCATAGCCGACGATTGGCAAAATGGTCAACAAAGTACACGATATTTCAACAAAGACACTACTCTAGACAAAACTATCACTAACTTTGAGCCCGGAGACGATCATCTGTGGCGTCTTACTCACTACGAAGATCCAAATAAACATGGCGGCCGTATAAACGAGGCGGAATTCGAAAACCGTCCGGACGGCATGACACAAGAGATTGAATACGATCCAAAAGAAGCGAACACTATTGGGCTAGGTCCCGTTCGCTACATTCGCAGCTATGAACCGGATAAGCACAACGGTGTCGCGCGCGAGGTAGTGATGGAAGATGGCACCATCCAGCGATTCGACTCCGATGGCAACGAGATTCGAAAAAAATAGGATAGAAAGGCTTTCTAAACCAGCGACCGCCGACGGCGAGGCACCGCCGCTGGTGCTGGCTTGGTGAGAAGTCGCGAATAGTCCTGAGGGGTGTTTATGTTGAAGAAGGGGG
>CAZCZI010000057.1:0-45725 GCA_964503045.1 uncultured Candidatus Obscuribacterales bacterium | reverse complement strand
AGCGCGGCATCACGATCAAAGCTCAGCCTGCCCGCATGAACTACATTGCTCGTGATGGCAATCATTATGTTCTCAACCTTATCGATACGCCTGGTCACGTGGACTTCGGCTACGAGGTATCGCGCAGTCTTGCAGCCTGCGAAGGCGCTCTTTTGGTAGTGGATGCCACTCAGGGCGTAGAGGCTCAGACACTCGCCAATGTTCACTTGGCACTCGAGAATAATCTTGAGATTGTTCCTGTCATCAATAAGATTGACTTACCCAGCGCAGAACCAGAGCAAATGAAGCACGAAATCGAAGAGGTTATCGGGCTTCCAGCGCAAGATGCGGTTTTGACCAGCGCCAAAAACAGCATTGGAATTGAAGATGTGCTCGAGGCGATCGTCAAGTTTGTTCCGCCCCCAGACAACACCATCGACAAGCCTCTTCGCGCTTTGGTTTTTGATAGTTACTACGAAAGCTACAGAGGCATCATTGCTTACTTCCGCGTGAAAGACGGTGAAATCAAAGTCGGCGACAAGATTCGCTTCATGGCTAACGAGAAGAGTTTTGAAATCACCGAACTCGGTGTTCTGCGCCCGCGCCAGGAAAAATGCGATCGATTGGGACCTGGTGAAGTCGGCTATCTCGCTGCATCAATCAAAGACGTCGCTAATCTCGTCGGCGATACAATCACGCACACTGAAAGACAGGCTCCGGAAGCTCTTCCCGGCTATCGCCCGGCAAAACCGATGGTCTATGCAGGGATTTATTGCGTCGACAACGACAGATATCCGGAGCTCCGAGAAGCGCTCGAAAAGCTGCGTCTCAATGACTCGTCTTTGTTCTTCGAGCCTGAAACATCGGAAGCGTTGGGATTTGGCTTCCGCTGCGGCTTCCTTGGTCTTCTGCACATGGAGATTATTCAGGAACGGTTGGAACGCGAGTATGGCATCGAAATTATCGCCACTGCTCCGTCAGTCGTTTATCGCGTGACGAAGACCGGCGGCGCTGTGATCTTCGTCGAGAACCCGGCGCTTTTGCCCGAGCCGAACTACAGAGAAAAAATCGAAGAGCCATATGTTGAGGCAAACATCATGGTTCCTAACGAGTTCGTCGGACCTTTGATGGAACTCTGTCAGGGACGCAGAGGCATGTTCATCGACATGAAATATCTGGACCAACGTGCAACGCGTGCGATGCTGCACTACGACTTGCCGCTTGGAGAAATCATCACCGACTTCTTCGATCAGCTCAAGTCGCGGTCGCGCGGATATGCCAGTCTCGAGTATCACTTTAAGGAGTATCGCGAATCCAAGCTGGTGAAGCTCGATATCCTTATCGCCGGAGAACCGGTGGATGCCCTGTCAGCCATTGTTCACCACGAAAAGGCAGCATTTTGTGGTCGGCAGTTGGCAGAAAAACTCAAGAAATTGATTCCGCGCCAGATGTTTGAAGTGCCTATTCAAGCAGCGATTGGCGGAAAGATCGTAGCCAGAGAAAACATCTCGGCTCAAAGAAAGAACGTCTTGGCTAAGTGTTACGGTGGCGATATCTCCCGTAAGCGCAAGCTTTTGGAGAAGCAAAAAGAGGGTAAGAAGAAGATGAAGTCGGTGGGTAGGGTCGAAATCCCACAAGAAGCCTTCATGGCCCTGCTTAAGCTTGACGACGACTAAGTTCGAATACGCCCTAAGGTGGCCCAAAATTAGGCTAGAGAATTAGGTTTCGCGGAAGATTTGTATGGCGAAAAGAAAAGGCAAAGGCTCCGGTAAAGATTCTAAAGGCTCTGGTTCGCATGACCACGAGCATGGACCTGAATGCAACCACGGACATGGACACGAACCGACTCCCGAAGAAGAACTTCAACGGCTTCAGCTGATAGCTGATGCGTGGAAGACGCGCGACGACCTGTATAAGCAGATGTTCGGCAAGCCTTCGTATGTAAACCCTGCCGGCTATGCACCACCGACGGTGGCGTTGCCGGTGAAAGAAAAGAAGGGGCGTTCTAAACTCATGGATACCGGTGACCCTGGAGATCCCGGCAATGATGAGCAACATCTTGCTGTGCTTGCCTATGGTCCTGATCCGTTCCGCCCATTTTGGACATATGTAACTGCGGGGCTCTCAACGCCGTGGCTGCAGCAAGAGGCGCTTGAGGTCTCCGGTTTCGGCTGCGAGCTCGTCATGAAAACACCCACGGATTCGCCATGGGCGATTCAAATTTTGAAGAGCTTGGCTTTTTATATCTTCAATCACACCGGTACTTTGTCGCCTGGTAAGCGGGTCGCGCTCAATGGGCCGATCTCGGTGACCCGAGATTCAGAGTTGCGCAACGTGTTTATATGGTATGTCGATGAAGCACCGGACGCCTGGTATATATTACCGTCAGGCGGTTTCGGGCTCTTCTCCGCCATTGGAATGACAGAAGCTGAAGCGAGATATGCTGAGTCTGTTCCTGAATATGGCACCTGGTGCATCCAGGAAGTCTTGCGACGCCTGGATTTTGGTCAAGTCACCGATGCTGACCGCAAGTGCGTAATGACGCGCGATGACATTGAAGAGATGAAAAACTCAGTTCGCATGTTCGCTCAAACCTGGCACGCCAACAGCGCGGAGCCTATGTAAGCGATACCCCAATTCCCGCAATGCCGCTCACGCTTCACTCACGTTGCGAGAGTAGACTCGAAGTATGAGGAATCGGTTTGGAGAAGCTTTGGCCCAGTCTGCAGCACGCTCTGCAAATTATGCAGTAATAACTCTAGCCTGCACGAGCGCGTCGATATGAAGCAACTTGGTTCGCAACTACCGCTTCGGTTGCCCGGAAGCGGCGAGCGCTCCGGGTGCCGCAACTTCTTTCGTCCAATAGTGGTCGCGATACTTTCTGTAGAATTCGAAGGTTTTTGCCAAACCCTCTTTCAAATTAGTTTCCGGCTTCCAGCCAACGATGCGTCCGATCTTCGTGATGTCGGAGTAGAAGTCGCCGGGCTCTTGCGCTTTGCGCTCCGGTGAAAATTCCGCATATTGCCACTTGCCTTGCTTGGCGACATCGACGATGGTTTCGACCAATTCAAGGAAGCTCACAGGAATATCTTGTCCTACATTGAAGATTTCGCCGTATGCCTCGGGCGTAATCGCCGACATCAAAATCGCGTCAACGGTGTCATCCACATAGCAGAAGTCGCGCAAAATGCTGCCGTCACCAAATACTTGAATGGTGGCATCATCCATCGCCAATCTGACAAACCAATTGCACACACCAAATCTGGAGTGCTTCATTTGTGAACGCGGCCCGTAGATATTGCTCAGGCGCAACAGCACCGAGCGAATTCCGTGCACATCGTTATAGACCTTGATGATTTTTTCAGCGGTCAGGTTGGATATCTCATAGATACCTTTTGGATTTGTCGGAGCCTCTTCATTTACGGGAAGAGAGACCGAAGCGCCATATTGGCCTCGGGTTCCGGTATAAACAACGATGGCTTCAGGGTTAACTTTTCTGCATGCTTCCATCAGCACTGCTGTTCCCGTTATGTTGATCTCGATATCGGGAAACGGGTTGGAAAGGCTCATCAGGTGGCAGACTTGCCCGGCGAGGTGAAACACAAAATCCTGCCCGCGTACCAAGTAGTTGACCGCATTCTCATCGCGAATATCGCAGAAATTCACGCGCACCTGGTCTTTGACGGGTTCGATGTTGAACTCGTTGCCGCCGTAGTCGGCAATCATCGAATCAACAATCGTCACTTTGGCGCCGAGTTGGGCCAATTTGATAGACAGGTTGGAGCCGATAAACCCCAGGCCGCCGGTGACGAGGACAGATTTGCCTTTGAAGGCTTGTTCGAGTTTCATACCTTAATTAGTGTTTACCTGAGAGCGTGTAAATAAAGAGAACACGCAAGGGAGCGACAAAACGCTGATTCTACCACGAGCCAGAATCGGCTCTGATGGCGATTCGAGTTGCTTCAGGCACATGTAAACATGCTAATTCGCCAGGGGCTCTTTTCTTCTAGTATTACTGGCTGAATAACCAGACCTTGAGGAGCAGCCGTGAAAGTTCCCTTCGGAGATTTGAAACTACACTACCAACAATATCGCGAGCAAATCGACGGTGTCGTGCAACGCGTATTGTCCAGCGGGCATTACATTTTGGGACCAGAACTCGAGCGCTTCGAACGCGATTTCGAAGCCTTCCTCGGCGCACCTTATGTCGCCGGTTGCGCGTCCGGCACCGAAGCCATCTACCTGGCTCTCGCCGCCTGTGATGTCGGCCCCGGTGATGAAGTTTTGGTTGTGGCGCACACTGCTGTTCCCACCATTTCTGCAATCTCCATGACTGGCGCCACTGCGCGTTTCGTCGACATCAACGCATCGACATATGTTATGGATGAAGACGACCTCGAAAGCAAGATCACGCCCAAGTGCAAAGTCGTAATTCCTGTGCACCTTTATGGTCACATGGTGGACATGGATCCGATCATGGCAATCGCGAAGAAGCACAACCTCAAGGTTATCGAAGACGTTGCCCAGGCTACTGGCGCAACCTATAAAGGCAAAATTGCAGGAACGATTGGAGATTACGGCGCATTCAGCTTCTACCCGAGCAAAAACCTCGGCGCGTTTGGAGATGGCGGCGCGGTGAGCACCAACTCCAGAGAAAATTACGATCGCCTCGTGATGCTGAGAAACTACGGGCAATCGAAGCGCTATCACCACGACATCATCGGCATCAACAGCCGTCTAGACGAAATCCAAGCCGCGATTCTCGCCGTGCAAATTCCATTCGTTGCCGAGTGGAACGAGCGCCGCAAAGCCATCGCCAAGCGCTACACGGAAGGTCTGAAGGATGTTGTCGTGACACCTGTCGAGTCATCTTCATGCAGTCATGTCTATCACTTGTACGTGATTCAAACTACGGACCGAGACGAGCTCCAAGCCTATCTTTTGGAACGCTCGATTCAATGTCTGATTCACTACCCGATTCCTGCTCACTTGCAGAAAGCTTACAGCTACCTCGGATACAAACCCGGTTCACTGCCTGCTACAGAACGCGCCGCCAAGCGCATTCTCAGCTTGCCGATGTTCCCTCAATTGACCGACGAGCAAATTGATTTGGTGATTGAAGGTATTCGTTCGTTTCACGCAGAGAAAGGCAACATTCGTCCGGATGAAGCATTCTCCGGTGGACGGCTGACGGCAAATGCCGCACAGTCCTATGACTAACGACTAGCAACAATTAAAAGTGGAGTCGCAACAAATTCAGTGTCAGCAACAATGGAAAAATCAAGTTCAAACGCCACGGTACCGGCCACCTCGGTAAAACTCAATTCGCTGTCCCTCATCATTCCTGCTTACGGCGACGAAGAAACTATCGGCAGACTAATTGCCGACTCCGACGCGCTGCTTTCGCAGATTTGTGCGGACCACGAAATCGTGGTGGTAAACGACGGCAGCAAGGACGACACGCTACGTGTAATCTTGGAAGCTGCTGCAAAGTATCCGAAAGTCAGGGTGATCAATCACGAAGTAAATAAAGGCTTCGGAGCGACCATCAGGGAGCTTTATCTGTCTGGAACAAAGGAACTGATCTTTTCATTGCCCGGTGATTATCAATACGCACCCAAAGAACTATTGAAGATGGCCGAGGGATTGAAGACGCATGATTTTGTGATTGGCTTGAGAGTGCATCGCAACGACCCGCCGCGGCGCAAGATGCAGTCGAAGGTTTATAACTTGATGCTTCGTACCTTCTATGGTCACAAGCACAAAGATGTGAACTCCATCAAGTTGTTCAAACGCAGCATTCTGGAAAAGATCAAACTGCTGTCGCACTCACCGTTCGTTGATGCAGAACTCTGCATTCGCGCCGAACGTGCAGGCTTCAAAGTCGTCGAGATTCCAATCGAGCATCTGCCTCGTCTGACCCAAGGTGCATCGGGTGGCAAGCTATCGGTGATTCTCGATACTTTCGGCGATCTGGTGAGAATGCGCTCGACGTTTTAGGACTTGCTCGGCGCCTTCTTGTTATCGCAGGCGGATTTCTAAAGCCTAACTCGCTGCGAACTGGCGCCGCTGAGGCGGTGGGATGACAAGTATACTTACCATCGAGCTATCCGAAGGTTTGATAGAGAGCTTTTTTGCACACTTCGATCGTCAGCTGAACGTCTTCATCCGTGTGTGCTGCTGATACGCACGCCGCATCCACCGCGGAGGGCGGCAGATAGACTCCATCTTCGAGCAATGCATGAAAGAACGGCGCGAAGGTCTTTGCGTCAATCTTCTTCGATTCCTCGAAATTGGTCACCGGCCTCTCGCTAAACAGAATCGCAAACATCGAACCAACTCGCTGCAGTTGAATAGGTGCCTTCATATCGTCGACTACCTTCTGAAGCCCCGCAAATAGCGAATGGCTGAGTTGTTCTAGATGATCGTAGATTTTTGCATCGCTAAGTAAGCGCAATGTCTCGATGCCACCGGCCATGGTGACGGGGTTGCCTGAGAAGGTTCCGGCTTGATAGACATCTCCTAAAGGCAACAAGTGTTTCATGATTTCGGAATGCCCGCCGTATGCGCCAATCGGCATGCCGCCGCCTAGAGCTTTGCCAAAGCAAGTGATATCGGGAGTGATGCCATATAATACCTGCGCACCGCCTTGTGCCACGCGCAAACCAGTGAGCACCTCGTCGAAGATCAGAAGTGCATCGTACTTAGTGCAAAGTTGTCGAACGCCTTCGAGATAGCCGGGATTCGGCGGTACGACGCCCATCGAACCGGCTACCGGTTCGATCAAAACAGCGGCCACGTTTCCATTATTTGCGTGCAAGATCTCATCAAGCGATTCGAGATTATTGAATTCAGCCTGAACGGTTTTTGCCGATGTCGCTGCCGGAATACCACTGCTGGATTTGTGTGTTGTCGATGCCAAAACCGAGTCGCTATGCCCGTGATAGCAACCTTCAAACATGACTACAACTTCTTTTCCGGTGAATCCGCGCGCCAATCTGACTGCGCTCATCACTGCTTCCGTGCCTGAGCTCACAAAGCGAACCATCTCAACGGATGGAATCGCGTTTGTCAAAAGCGTTGCCATTTCAAGCTCGAGCTCGTGTGGCGCGCCGAAGACAGGACCATCCGCCAACACGCGCTGGCATGCCTCTACGATTTGCGGATGCGAATGACCCAATATCGCTGGTCCCCAAGCGCCGAGATAGTCTACGTATTCGTTGCCGTCAATGTCCCAGAGTTTGGAACCCCTCGCTTTTGAAAAGAAGATAGTGTGTCCACCGACCTCAGCGAAGCTGCGAAACGGGCTGTCGACGCCGCCTGGAATCAGTTGGGCAATGTCTTGAGACAGTTGATGTGAGCGCTGAGTTGAACGCTTTGTGGTCGCAGTCTTCTTCATTTTCTCTGCTGTCGATGTGTCAGCCGTTGTTATTCTGGATTATTGGAACGCCGCCAAAACTTCCACCACGAGCGTTTCTTCTCGCTCTCTGCCTGCTTTGCTGTTCCTTCAGAGTCTGTTTTTACCGCAGCAACAAGACTAATTGGAATCGTGGACTTCTGATGAAACTCAACCGTTGCGTCGGCGTGATGGGCTTTTCCATCGTCCGCCGAGATTTCGAAGTGATAGGCGCCTGGCCAAACTTGAAACTTCGGCGTGTGATATTGCGACTCGCGACCTTTGCTGTCGAAGACTTTCACGAGCATGTGGTCGTACTTGTCGGCGCATGCCACTTCGACATCACCGACATAGAAGTTTGCAGTAATCCAAACAAATAGAGTGCCGCATGCGCCAATAATCGGCAAGGCGGCAGTGATCACGCCAAACGTATCTTTTGCTTTACCGGCTTTAGATTGCTGGGGCGCCGGATGAGCCGTCGGCTCTGCGGTCGCCTGCTTCTCTGCCGTTACTTGCTTCCCCATGACTTCTCCCGGTCCGAGCACAAAACTCGCAGAATGATATCAAGCGGGCGCGAACCAAGTAAGAAACGCTGCTAATGTAACGGGCGACCACATGCGATGAAAAGTCACCACATGCGATGTCCACGCGGCGCGTGATCACGAAATTCGTGTCCCATTCGCTGCATTGATCTCGAGATCACGCAGCGCGTGATCTCGCAACGCATGGCCATAGCGGCGAGCCAAGTCGCGAAATCGTCTTAAGTGCCACCGGCTAGACTCGCGTCAACGCCGTAATCAATTTCTTCTGGTCGGGATATTCCTTCACAAGCTGCGAACGCTCGCCCAGTTCAAAGTCCGCGAACTCGAACCCCGGTGCCACTGTGGCGCCCACTAATGTGTAATCGGGATAATCTGGCGAACCGACAACACGCGAGCCCTGCCACACTCCTTTAGGTATTACGAACTGCGGACGTTGTCCTGCAGCAATATCCGCGCCAATCGAGACAATCTCGTGCGTTCCATCAGGATTGAGCAGCAACATCTCCAATGATGAGCCTAAGTAGAAGTGGTAAATTTCGTCACTCTTGACGCGGTGCATTGCCGAAAATGCTTCGCGCGTCAGTAAGAAATAGATGCTGGTGCAAATCGAGCGCGCTGCGCCGTAGCGCACATCAAGGGCATCGGCGCGAATTTGTTCAGAACAACGATAAGTCTCGCGATAAAACCCACCTTCCGGATGCGGCAGAAGGTGCAGCTTTTCGATGATTTCTGCGGCACTTTTATTTTCGTATGAAATCATTGGAGTTCCGTCTTGTTGAGTGAGGTGTATTAGGGTAACGATTTTAGCGATTGGATGAAGTTTTCAACCGTTACCGAGGAGCCAAATAGGCTGATGTAGCTGAGACATTGTTTTCTGCTGTCCTTGGGAGCCTTTGCGTATGAGTTCTTCAGCTTGAGAAGCAATGCGTGGCCTGCTTGGTCGCTTTGTTTTGTGCCACGCCACATCATCACAATCGCTTTGTATGCCGTCTTTTCCCAGCAGACTTCGAATGCAAGGCGGTCTGAACTCACGTAGCTCGTGTAATTCTTCTGCGCGAGTACTGAGAGGCACCGGTCAATCGGATGGAGTGCCGAGGGTTGGTCAATTGAATTGGCGTCAGCGTAGAGGTCCACCAGATTTGCTAACACGTCTTCAATTTCGGGACCCAACCTGGAGTCGAATTCGGCTGCGCTGGCAAGCGCTTCGGCGCGATTTGCATAGTAAGGGATAGACTTGTGACTGAGGGCGGCTAACAACTCATTGTTGTTTAGTGCCTTTGCACAAGCACGCATTTTTTTGAGACATCCAAGCAAGGTGTCCGATGCGCCAGGCATTTCTGCGGCGCGCTCGATTTGGTAAGTGGCGTAATAGCACAGCAGAGCATCTTCGTAGCGATTACTGTCCGCTGCTTTCTTTCCAAGGTTTTGTAGTTCAATGCTCATATTGGGCACCGCAGATGGTGGCTGTTTCGAAGATGCCTCCAAAAGCACGCCGTCATCAGACCTATGGCGGTCGAAATCTTTTATGATTACGTCTTGAATATCGAGCGCTTTTGAGTCGAGTTCCGCTCGTTGCCACGCGACAAAATACTTCCTTCCATTGGGTTCTGTAACATTTGCATAGTTTGTTGGCTGCTTTGCAAATTGGCATCGCCCAGGTGGGTAGTCTAAGGTCAGTCCCTTTAGCTTTCCATCGTAGACATATTGCAACGCTTCGGGTTCTGCACTGGTTCGGCGGTCGGTGAGTATAACTATTGAGTTTCCATTTTTCGATGTGCCCAGATAGACAGGCAAATTGGGCGTTCTATTCCAACGCTGCTCTTCTGCGGTGCCAAGTTTCATGCCGAGGCTAAGAGGAAGTTCCGTCAGAGGTATTGGTAGGCTCTGGGTCTCGGCCTGGGTTGCTGACGGCGTTGAATTCCTACTTTCTTGTAAGCCCGACCAGTAACCAACCACAAATATGAACGCCAAAGTCGTGCAAATTAGCGTTACAAGCGCTTTTAAGGCTTGTGGCGGAATGGGTTTGGGTGGCTGTGCTCCATGCCGCATTTCCTGTGCTGTGCTTTCCCGCTCTCGTTCTTGAGAATTTAAGGGCGATATCAGCGGTTCGCCTTTCTCGAAGAAAACTCGCGATTGTTCATACCACCGCTCCTGGTGATAGTGCTTCTTCCTTTCTGTTTCGATCTGAGCACGCGTGTCTGCGTCGTATGCCAGATGTGGTATTTGGTCAGGACTTACTTGGAGGAACGATTGGAGCTGTGCGGCGCGCTTACGAATGACATCGCAAGGGTGCCCTTCAAGCAAGGCAAATGCGCGCGAGTCACCGGGAGATTGAAAGTCGGCTGCCCGGAAAAGTAGACATTCGTCACCGCCTCGCAAGATTTCCCAGGTGGATGGATCAATGGTTACTGCTTCAAGAGCCGCATAAATTGCCCATGCCGAGAAATTATCCAAGTATGGCCCAAAGTGCTCGCGGCTTCTTCCCGGATGCTGATAATTGCGATGACCGAGCTCATTGCTGCCGTGTCCGCTAAGCGCCGGAACAAACATTCCATCGTAATCGACCAATCTCAGTCCATCTTTAGTGACCAGGATGTTGCCGTGCTGCAGGTCACCATGTGCGATACCATATGCTCGCAGAGCTTCCATCATCTGGGTAAACTGTTCCAACAGCTGCATCATCTTCTCTTGTGAGTCGTGTATGCGACGCACATATTCGTCGAGAGGTTCGCCCTCGACCCAAAGCATTTTCAGGGACGGATACCAGTTTCCGTGTACGCGAATTCCATCAGGCTTGTACTCGAAATCCACCGTGTATTCGAGATCGTCGCCGGTAATGGCACTGCTCAAGGCTCGGTATCTTTCATCTTGGTCGGTAATGTTATTGAGGAAAAAGCGAACAGCATAATCCTTATCTCTGCATTTGACTCGGTATACACTTGCAAAATTTCCCGTGCGCGGTCGCGGCAGCCCAAGCGCATTTAGCTCCGTCTCACCGCTTTTCAGAGTTTCATCCGAAAGTGTTTGCGCAGGAGACTGAATCGCCTCCTGGTAGTCTTGCGGTGTCGGCCAGGCGATTAGTTTGTATTTTTCCTTGATTGAATAGTCAAACGATGACACTTTAGAGCTTCAATCCTCCCAATCTAGTATTTACCCTAAGACTTCGCAGTCCCCTCCGAGCAATAATGCGCTCTTGGACGACCGGCAACTCGAATCGAGTCGAAACAAAGGTGCGGCGCAAAAGCGTGGGCTGCCTGATTGTTTGCGCCCATATCGGTAAACAGGTTGGTCTTGATGGCGTTTTCAGAACTGGAGCTTATGAGTCCAAGAGTAGTTTCTGAAGCCGTTCACGCTTCAAGCAAGAGGTGGACAATAACATGAACAAGAATTTCGTATCTTTAGGACTCGCTTGCAGCCTTGTGTTGAGCAGCAGCTTGTGCGTGCTCGCCAAAGACGATCAAAGCCAAAAGACGCCGGCGCCTGCTCAACAGTCCGCATCGGAGCAAGCAACTACAAAGATTGATCCTAAACCAATTGGTGAAAACGTCGAGAAAGGGCTAGCTTATCTTGCCTCGCAACAGCTCTCCGATGGTGGCTGGGCCGAAGGTGAAGAGGCGGCGGGAATGAGGCATGCCAACCCCAACCAGAAAGACAAATCCAATGTTGCCGATACCTGTATGGCAGCACTGGCATTTGTCCGCTCAGGCAGTTATCCGGCAAGTAAAGCCAAGTTTTCCTTGCACGTGCAGAAAGCCGCATATTATGTGATGAACAGCATTGAAACCGCTGATAACGATTCACTGTTCATAACAGATATTAGAAACACTAGAGTTCAAACCAAGCTTGGACAGTACGTTGATACCTTTTTGGCATCTCTGCTTCTCAGTGAGTTGAAAGGTTCGATGGCATCAAAAGAGGACAATAAGCGCCTCGACACCGCGCTCAATAAGGTCGTGCAAAAGATTCAGAAAAACCAGGGTGAGAATGGACAGTGGGCAAGCGGCGGCTGGGCACCTATTCACTCACAATCGCTTGCTGCGACGGCACTCAATCGTGCAAGACAGATGGGCGCGACGGTTGACGATAATGTGCTGATTCGCGCCGAAAAGGCTGCTAAGGAAAACTATGACAGGCGCACGCAATCTTACAGCGCCGCAGGTGCCGCTGGCGTGTCTCTGTACGCTACCGGAGCCAACCTTGGTGCATTACAACAGTCAATCAACACAAACAAAATGCAGATTGCTTCGATAGAAAAGATAGTTCAAGACAAAAAGGCACCGAAGGAAAAAACTGCCTGGGCACGCAGTGAACTGCAACGCTACAAAGATGCTGAAGAAGTGCAAGGCCAAGCGATTGCATCGGTAAAGACAAAACTCAACGATCAGAAATTCATTCAAGGATTCGGATGCAATGGCGGCGAGGAATTTCTCAGCTATTTGCAAATTAGTGAAGCATTGCTTGCTAATCAAAGCCAAGAATTCAAAGATTGGGACAAGAAGATTTGCTCGAATCTCGATCGTGTTCAAAACACTGATGGCAGCTGGATGGGGCAGCATTGCATCACAAGTAGAACATTCTGCACCTCCGCTGCTGTCATGGTCATTACCGCCGATCGCAGCCCTGTTTTGAAAGTGATTGCAGAGTTGAAAAAGAAAGATCCGGCAAACCAACTCTAGTTCGGAAAGTTTCGACGCAGAACCACTTCAGGCGGGCCCAACCCCGCCTGTTGGGTTTGGAACTGCGTTACTCAGGCGTATCAGGCTCTTGCAACGCCTGGCGAATTAAGTCAGTCAATCGATTGTAGTTCTTGTATCTGTCATTGTAGGTGAGTACGTGCTTTGTCGTGTAAACCCGATAAGACTCAATGCCGTACGCTGTGATTTGTATGATCGAAAGCACTTCGCTCCATGGCACCGTTGCTTTGTTCCAACTTGTATTGAACGTCAATCCTTCAGATGTGGCGACGATCTCGTCATGAGTGCACCTGGTAATCGCAAGGAAAATTCCACCTGCAACCACAAGCATGAATGAACCAAGAACGCCCGCGAAGACTCCTTCTTTCGGTATCAAACAGAGGAATCCGACGCCGATTATGCAAATTATCAAAAGCACCGGCAACAAACAATACGTCACTGCTTTTGCCTGCTGGAAAGCAAAAACTTCACTTTGTACAATAGGAAGCGTTTTGTGACATGGCTTCCAGGCTTGCCTCAGTTCTTTTGTCTTGGCGGGCACTGTATACCACCACCAAAGCACCATGAAGTTCCCTGCAAATCCAATCAACCACAAGATAACGACAAGTGGTGTCGCCATCGCAAAAATGCTGTACGGAAAAACAAATCCCAAGATAACTGAGGCAACTAGTGCGGCGATGAGAATCTCGGTTGTGACTGCGCCAATTTTCATGGTAATTGCTTAGGCGTGAAACCATATTATTTTACGGCAAAATTCGCTGATTACGGTAGAATGCAATAGTCCGCAATATGTCGACGTGGCGGAAGCAATCAAACATGACTGCACAAGGCACAACCAACAATCAAAGCAAGGTAGTTGCCGGCTTAAAAATCGCGTTTTTTGTCGGGCTTGGCCTTGGCGCGGCTGTGGTTAGTATTATGCATCCATGCTCGCAGGCGACAAACCTGGAGACCAACAAGGAATATCAAAAAGCTATCGATGTGTACGATAAAGCGTTGAAGAACTCGTATTATGCGATTGACCCGACGATTTATTTTGAACGTGGATACTGCAAGAGAAAGTCAGGCGATTATACCGGCGCAATTGCGGACTTGCAGCAGGCACTGGAGATACGCAAGAAATATCCGCTGATGTGGGGCTTCAGGGGCTTTGGTGTAAATCACTATCTCGACTACACCTTTTACGTTGAGCTCGGTCGAGCATATTTGGAAGCAGGTGACCTCACTAAGGCGACAGAGAGTTTTCAAAATGCACTGAAGGTCGAGAAGTGCCAGGACGTATACCAGGCAATGGCCTCCGTACATGAGCGTGAAAAGAAGATTGACGAAGCTGAAGCCGACCACAATACTGCAATAGATCTTGCATATTCAAGCACTGAGAAAGAACGCGCGCTTCATTTGCGTGCGCTTTTTTATTGGCGCAATGAAAAGCGAAATGAGGCTCTCAAAGACCTCAATGCGGCGATGGATCAGGCTTCTTGTCCGGATGCGTACACCGATAGAGGATATATCTACAACGAGCAAGGTCAGTACAAACTCGCCATTGAAGATTTTTCGAAGGCGGCACAAAGCAAGCCAACAGAGCGTGCTTATCACGGTCGTGCGATCGCGGAAATGGAAACCGGAGATCTGCAGGCCGCCGGAGAGGATTTAGTGCGGGCGTTGAAACTTGACCCCACCTGCAAGGCTGCTATTAAAGATCAGCAAGTGGTGATGGAAAAGTTGGGGCTCAAGAAACCGTAACACGCATTCATCTCTGCGCGCGTTGGCGAGCTAGACTGGCCTCTTGCTCAAGTTGTCTCAGGCGCGATTCTTGGTCTCTTTCCCACTGGGCAAACATGTCTTTCTTTCGCTGGCACTCTTCAGGAGATGAACTACCCATGTCGCATTCGGCTTTCATTCGATTGATCTTGTTTTGTTTGTCGCGTTCGTAAAACTGTTTGAAGTCATTGTAGGCTTTCCATGCGGCAGCGCATTGTTTCGTCGCATCATCGTTGAGTACGCCGTTGGCAGGATTGAATTGAAATCTGCCACCCGGTGAAGAGAAAGAAGGGGTTGATGTGGGAGTTGAAACTCGCATAATTGGGAGCTTTTCCGGCACCTCGCCAGCCGCTACTGGAGATGGAAGAGAGTACTGATACCCAAGGTCGCGACCCAGTTTTATATTTGAACCTGCAGGACCGCACGACACCGACGCTTCTTTTAAAAGCAGGCGATTGCGCTCAGCAAGCTTATTTGCGACTTTGGATAACTTGTCCGGATAACAAATATCGGGAAGCTTTTTGAATGCATCATCGATCAGTTGTGCGCAATCCAATTTATCTGGAAAGTCCTTGAGCAGTGGATGTGTGCTAAGGGCTTGAGCATCCGCGACTTTTAGACATGACTGAGACGACGGGGTCTTGAAGAGATCGATTTCTTCTATTGGCATAGATATCTCGTTTGAAGGCTTAATCAGCGCCTTGCCGTCGTCTGCCCAATCGGAACTTTTGTCTGGAGACTCACCGATGATTAGTCGTCGAGGCGCAATCGGCTGGAAGTTTTCGTCCCAAGGAGGCAGCTCGGCTGGCTTTTGGGTCGTCTTGTCACTGTCTTTCTCTTTCGGTTTTTCAAACGGTGTGCGAACCTCATACACTGCTCCCGGCCCGAGCTGCACTTCACTTTGATCGATGAGATTCTTAACTTCGACATGACCCTCGAGCACAGTCAGTCTGGTCACATTGGGAGTTCTTTGCACGATTAGGGATGTGCCGCGCACTCGCGTCTGCAAGACCTTTGTCCAGATTGAGTAATCAGAAGATGCATCGCTGTCTTTCTTGAGCCTGAAGAGCATCTCTCCATCAGCAAGATAGACAAGTCGCTTGTTGGGCATTATTTGCACTACAGTGTTTGCCCAGGTGCGTGCCACCACTTCCGGCCAAGTGAGCTGTGCCCATGAGTCTTGCCCCGTTCCGACTTGCGTGCCGTCATGTAGCCTGTCGTTTGTCTTTGCAGCGACAGGATTTCCGAATATTTGTCTGATGAAGTCGATGAATCCGCGTTTGAAAACATTGCCATGCACTTCAGTTAGAGTGACGGCTCTTGCATCATTGGCTGTTGGAGCCGAGTATGTATCTGGCTTTTGTTGAGAGTCCTGTTGTTGAGAGGGCTGTTGTCGATTCGATTGACTGGGGGCAGCAGGAGATGCGAATGCTGGAGGGAACAGTGCAGATACCAGCACTAGAGGAGTCAGTGCGGCTGCCAGAAGTTGCATTTTTGTTTTGTGCAGTTTTGAGTTAGGGATCATTGTAAAATCACCGAGATGCGGTTGTAGATGGACGCCTGGATTGCCAGAGTTGCAAGGCAAGATGGCGCTTCTTTAGACCTTCGCGAGAGGCACGCTCGATTTCTTCCGGAGGAAGCAATTTGTCAAACACGCGATCGCCGATATTGGCCGCCGCCTTCGGCGTTTTGTATCCCAACTCTCTTGCGATTTCCGCCCAGCTTTTGCCGTAACTTAGGAGGTCGAGCATTCTGGCTTCTTTGGCTGAGATGTCTTCACGAATAAAAACGTGACGCATTTGTCGGGCAACCAGAATGACGTCACCACGAATCGCCATCTTTAGCTCTGTCACCATATCCGGTATCTCAGAAATCTTACCGCGTTTGCAAAGATAACCGTCGCAGCCTCCTGCCAAGGCTCGCTGTCCGTCCTGGGCAGAACGAGAGTTTGTGAGCACGATGATTGTGCCGTAAAACTTCTGCTCTTGCCGCATCTGTTCCAACAGTTGCAAACCGGCAAGCGAGTTTACGCTTTGATCTCCTTCTTCAAGCGGCAGTTGCAAGTCGAGCAGCACACAGTCCACCTCTTTCAATTGACTTTCGGTAAGATAGTCGCGAGCTGCTTTCTCTGAACGCAACGTCTCTACGATCTCAAAGTCTTTCTCTGCCTTGAGCGCGCGTGTGAGCACGTGGGCAAAGTCACGATCGTCTTCAATGAGCAAAATGCGGGTCATACTATAGTCTCTCCAAGCGCATTATCCTTCGAGTTGCCGACACTGGATCCTTTTTCCTTCGTCTCTTTCGCCGCAGTCATGAGCGTGACTTCAAAAGTGGTGCCTTCGCCCACTGCACCGGTTACCGATATCGTGCCTCCAAGGCTCTGCACGAGAGTCTTCACTATGTTGAGACCCAACCCCTGCCCCTTTGATGACGGGTCGACCCTGTAGCCCGAGTCAAAGATCTTGCTTTGATTTTCAGCTGAAATTCCCTTGCCATTGTCGATGACTTGTATCGTGCATCTCTCGTTAGCCGCTGTGAGTTTTAATGTTACTTCTGTTCCTTCTTGATTGTGCTTGAGTGCGTTGCGAATCAGATTGTCGAAGATGCGAGTAATAGACAACTTGTCTGCCATGACGCTCACTTGAGTTGCGGGAAGTTCGAGCAATACTTGTGACTTGGTCATTTCCGCAAGCGGTTTTTGTAGACTCACGCAATCACTCAACAGTTCGTTGAGATTCAGCAGTTCTGCCTGATTCGTGCTTCCATTGCCGCGGCTGCCGTTACCCGTGCCAGTGCTGTCGCTACGCGTGCCGCCTGTACCTCCTGTGCTGTCGCTTCCGGCGCTTCCGTTTCCATTACCACTCGCCTCGTTGTAGTCATACGACTGCACAAGTTGATCGATCAACTCGCATAGTCGATCGGAGTTTTTCGCCAGCAGCTCGACTTTTTCTTTCACTTCCGATGAATCTATCTGGACTTCTTGCAGTTCTACGAGCGTCCAGTTCATCACGCTCACCGGAGCGTTGAGGTCGTGGTTTATGCGGCGGACAAATTCATTGCGCCTCTGTTGATCGGCAAGCAGCTCACGCGCTTTTGCCTCCGCTTCTTGTCTCTTTAGGTCTGTCTCGTAAGTTTCTTTGGCGTGCTGCAAGTTGGCTTGAGCTGCGGCGAGTTTGGATTTGAGGGCTTCTTCGTTGGCTTTTTCTCGTTCCCACAGAGACGCCGCAAGACCGCCTGCTGCAATAGACAGGGCAGGAACCACGAGTGGTACCAATGTGTGTCCCCAGACAAACGCCGCGCAAGCCACCGCCACTGATGATGCAATAATGCCGCCCAAAACGGCGAGATCGGCTCCCATGTGCTTTAGTTGCCTAAGCGTCGAGGTTTGTCCTGCATCGATATCCGCACCGATTCTCGAGGTGGAGGTGCGCCGCTGCAATACTTTGAAGGCAATCCATATCGCAGCCGAAATCGCACAAGCGATAACCGCGTACAACATCGACAAGAGACCATCCAAACGGCTTCCATCCAGCCGTGTCGGCCAGCTTCTTCGTGACAGTGTTTCAATCGCATGGGCAAGTATTTCAGAACCGCTCATCTGCTCCACACCGAGATTGCTTAGCGGTGTGCTAAACACGTCAACGATGCTGTCGCCGATTATTACGACTGAGTCTTTTACCGTTGTGTCTTTCCAGTCTTCAGGCGGGTTGAGAAGTTTCGCCTGCATTGCCGGATCGAGCAAGTACCAGAGCGGTCTCACAGGATAAACCGAAGAGCTCGGCGGAGCGGAGAAATCGATGTCGATAACGTCGGGCGCGGGTTGCGATCTTTTGTCGAGCAATCGCACCGCTTTTGCCGCCAGTGATTCGGTTGGTCTCGAAGAAGCGTTCTTCGATGTTTTAAACCTCACCAAAAGCTGCCTAACAACTTGATCTTCATCTTCGAGTGCAGATGGCAAAGCGGTGTACTTTTCTTTTACGTCGACGGTCGGTTCCAACTTCTGCAACTGCTGAAGCACGCCATAAGGCATCGTCGGCTCGCTTTCAAAGAGTATGCGATCTGAGGTTCGGCGACTTATGGTCCTTGCAAAAAGCACCGGTGTTTCTTTGCCTTTTTCATTTGATGCATTGTGAATAGACGCAGCCAACTTAGAATCGTCTTGAGAAAATTGCGGGAAATCATTATCCAAAATAATTAGGCGCGCTCCTGCTCTATGCAGGAAGTCGACCATCTCTGCCACGGTTGCCCGCGGCAGCGGATAATGTTTCAATGGTTCCATCCAAGGATGCATCTTTATGGCTTCCAATGGTGGCTCATCTTCTGGTTGGCGATTGAACAAGACAATTCGATTGATTCTCTCGGGATGATTGTTTTCTATGAGCCAGCTGAGCGCGTAGTCCCAGTTGCCGCCTGGAGTGGTTTGTCGTATGCGGTCTAGTTGTTCGAAGTTGAGTCGCTTGATGCTCTCGGGCTTCCACAAAAGCCATGGTCTGGCTTCGAATCGAACATTTATCAGTTGCAGTTCTTGCCTGTTGAGAAAACCGCTCCACATAAGCGCAATCGCAATCACTGACCCTGTGCACAGAAATACAAGGAACTGACCGATCAAGAATCGTATGTTCTTGGAGTTCATTTCGAATCCGAAGTGTCGAGCCGAGTATTAATTTTCCGGCGCTGTCTTATGTTTTGCCCCTTCTTGGTGGCAAGCAAACTTCACTTGCTGGATGTGGATGACAGAATCCATCGCGAAATAATCGCTTTATCGTGATCTGCGTTGCCATGTCCGCAACGTGGTCCGAAGCACAAACACCCCTCTGGGCCTTCACCCGAGATGGGTGGGGCAAATATGATGATTTCGCGTCGGCTCTTTCGAAGGTTGACTAGCAGGCGGTTCAGGTACATCTGATAACTGGCACCAATATCCATAATTTCTTTCATCTGGGCGGTTCCTCTAAGGACACTTCCAGACTAAGGGCAA
This sequence comes from uncultured Candidatus Obscuribacterales bacterium, assembly GCA_964503045.1. Taxonomy (GTDB): domain Bacteria; phylum Cyanobacteriota; class Vampirovibrionia; order Obscuribacterales; family Obscuribacteraceae; genus CAYZJR01. The sequence goes on along the minus strand of CAZCZI010000057.1, from coordinate 26,375 downwards.
CTTTTCCAACAACAGAATTGGAAAATGGAGGTGCGCCGTTTAATCTTTACCGACGGCAAGTTTGTCTTTGATTTCCTTGGCTCTTGCCTCGAGCTTGTCAGCTTGCCCTGGCTGATTTGTCTTGCGTAAAACGCCGGCGTAGTTTGTCAGGCTCTTGATCAACTCAGGGTGGTCGGGACCAAGCGCTTGCTCTCGAATTTCCAATGACCGTTTGCAGAGTGGTGCAGCATCTTCCCACTTCTCCTGCTTGCAATAGAGCCAGGCTAAATCATCAAGGCTCCTTGCCACTTCTGGATGCGAGGAGCCGGAAGCCTTCTCGATTATTGCGAGTGCTCGCCTAAACAGAGCTTCCGACTTGTCGTACTTTCGCTCGGTGGCATAGAGATCCGCTAGGTTACTGAGTGCTGTAACCAAATCAGGAGAATCGGCGCCGAATTTGCTCTCCTTAATTTCCAATGACTTCAAATATAGTGGTTCTGCATCTGAATTTCTGTCTTGAGCCTCGTAGACAAGCGCCAAATTATTGAGAGTTCTTGCGACTTCAATGTCATTTGCACCTAAGACCTTCTCTCGAATTTTCAGAGCTCGCTTGTCCAACGCTTCGGCCTCTTCGAACATGCGCTTGTTCAAACAGAATAAGGCAAGATTACTGACACTCTTTGCCACATCTAGGCTGTCTGGACCAAAGGCCTTCTCGCGAATTTCCAAAGATCGCTTGTAGAGAGGCTCTACTTCTGAATATTTGCGCTCCTCAATGTAAATCTGAGCCAGCGTATCAAGGCTCTTTGCGCAATCAGGATGCTCAGCACCCAACTTCTTGGTTCTGATTTCCAGAGATTGATTGCAGATGTTTTCCGCTTCTTCGTACTTGCCTTCAGCCTTGAGCAACACCGCTATGTCATTGAGAGTGTTCGCCACTTCCTTACTCTCAGCGCCGAAGACCTTCACTCTCACCTCCAGTGAGCGTAAGTATAGCGACTTTGCCTCTTTGTACTTTGCCTCAGCCACGTAGACCATTGCTAGGTTGCTCAGGCTTGTCGCTAAGCGCTCATCTTGCGCTTTAGGTTTCTGCGCTTCAAGAGCAGACGAAAACGCCTTCTCCGCCTCAAGCCATCGGTTAGCTTTGTACGCAGATTCTCCAGTTTGAGTGAGCTTTTCCCAACTCGATTCGCAGAGTGCAGAAGGAGCCATAGCGAGAATCACGGGCAGTGTCAACCAAACATTGAAACGAGCTGTGCGTTGCACCATAGCCTCAAAAAAAATAGTCTCGACGATTTCAGGAATTCACAGGAAGCTGGTCGCTAAACGACCATTCCATGAACGAGCCATCATACACGGAAACTATTTGTCCTGTATACGCCTCGTGGATCAGTGCAAATAAAGCGGCTCTTACGCCAACCTCGCAGTATGCAATCAGTTTAGTAGTTCGATCGGTTGTAGAGCTGAACATTGAGCTGAAAGAATCAGCTGAGACAAAATCACCTTTCTTGTCGAACAAATCCTTATATGCAATCAGGACGGCGCCGGGGATGTGCCCTTTGCGAGGCTGGTAGTCAAAGACGCGTCCTGCAAACTCGGCTTTTGACCGCGTGTCGATGAGCATGGTGTCTGCACCGCGGTTTTTCACTGCGTTCAAGTCGCATTTTCTTTCCGGCTTGATGTTGATCTGGAAGGAACCTTTCGATACGATTGGCTCGCCATTGTCTTGGGCCCCACCAGAGGCTAACCATGCCGGATATCCGCCGTCGAGCAACATCACCTCACGGCATCCGAGATAAAGTAGCATCCAGGCCACTCGACCTGCACGACCTTTAGAGGCCTGCCCGCCATCATAAATAACGATCTTGTGGTCGCTTCTTAGCCCTAAAGCTTCCAACTTGCCGGCAAAGTCTCTCTTTATGGGGTCGGCGAGACTGCCCCAATAGCCTGGCTCTTTGATGATTGGTGCTGCTCCCGGCGGTGCTTCTTCACACCAATTTCCCACTCGGTGTTTACGGCGCCGGTAGTGTGATGCTTGCGAAACTCTGAGTTGGGGCGAGTATCAACCAGTGCCGGAGGCTCGTCTTGTAGCAGTGTTTTTAGGACGCCTGAATCGATTATGGAGATCGACTTACTCAAATGTTGCCTCGACGTTGTAACCGCCCTTCTTAAGTCGCTGCACAGCCACGATCACCGAGTTGTTGGTGCCGCCTGGTGTGGTCAGTCTCAGCTCGTTGCCTTTCGAAATCTTGATTACGTCCGGCGAGTGATTCGTCAACTTGAGCTGCACAGGGTTGGTTGTGCCGAGCACTTTGATAATCAGTTTCGTCAGATTGTCTTTGGCTGCTTCTTTGGGATCAGTTTGAATCTCCGTCGTAATCAAATCGAATCTGCCTGGATTGCTGCGCAAGCCGCCGGTGCTCACCGTTAAGCTGTGTGGACCCGGCAAGAGATTCTGCGGCGGCAGTGCAACTTTCAGCATCACCGGGCTGGCCGCGACTGCTCTTCCTTCGTAGACACCATCGATGTTCACGCGGTTGTGATCTGCCACACCTTCGAAATTGTGGCCGGTCACTGTGATTGTTCCTCTTGGTGAGACAAATGAAGAAGTCGTGTCGATACGAGGAATCTGATGTTCGCTTGGTATCGTCAGTGGTTGCAGCACTTCAATCACTCCAGGAGCCAACTCCGGTCGCGAGGACAACGCCACATGCAGAGAGCGCCCTGGCGTAGCATCTTCAGGAACCATGAACACCGCTTGTCCATAATTGTCGGTGGTGAGCGTTGCTCCGTTGAAGCTCAGTTCGACATTGGACTCCGGTGTTTTCTGCCCGTCGAGAACGGACGTGGTCATAAACTGCCCGGCTACTGCACGGTCGGGCATCACTACATTGGCGGTGAGGCTTGGTGGTCTGGCCGTGCCGACAGACCCCGGGCTTTCCCAACCGCTGTTCGAGTTTGCATATGCAGGCTGAGGCGGAGGTGATACCGTCGGTACTACCGCAATTTGAGGCGGCTTGCTGTCTGCGGCTTTTCCTTTGTTGGGCTCTGCATTGGCCGTTTCACTACTCTTACCGTTGCTGTCGGCGGTCTTGCCGTCGCTCTTACCGTCAGCCTTTCCATCGGTTTTTGCGTCAGCAGTTTTTTCGGACTTATCCTCGGATTTGGCTTCGGACTTGCCATCGCTATTTTCGGCAACCTTCGCTTCTTCCTTGGCTTTAGCTTCTTTGGCTTTCGCTTCTTTGGCTTTCGCTTCTTCTTCTGCTTTGATGCGTTGCTTCTCTTCTAGCTCAGCCTTGGCGATGAGTTTCTTCGCGTCTTCGTCAGCCTTAACAGCAAGAAGACGTTGTCTTTCTTCGAAAGCACTCACTTCAGCGTAGTGTTTCTGCAGTCTCGGAGTCAGAAGCGCCTGAAGTGCTAGTCCTGATTTTTTTTTTGCTTCCTCGTTCTCTTCCGAGCCCTGGGAATCTTTGCTGTCTGCTTTCGCTTCTTCTTGTGGTTTTTCCGATGACGCTAACTGGCAGCAATCGGATTCGACCGCCACCCCGGATATTTTTCCGAACCAGTAACTGACGTCTGATTGAGTTTGAATATCGAAGCCGCTTTCAATCGGTGATCTCGCGGAGATGATGACGACAAACTGTCCGACGTCTTGCCCGCTTGGTGCTTTGCGATCTTTGCAGTCACCGGCGATGGTGAGGTTGAGAAGACCATTAATGCGCTTCGCCCACACCGCGGACAGCGAGCCGGTGAACTTGTCGTTGACCTTCATCTCGCCGGATGCCCAAGACTCAGGCGTGATGTTTTTGGTGGCGTCGTCTTTATCCTTTAAAGGAAGAATTCTGTTTGACAGCAACTGCGGATCTTCCAGCGCCTTGGCAAGAACCTCACGTGCAGCCGCAACCACGCAACGTTGATTGTCGTCTTCGATTTTCCCGAGTTCTTCTTGCAGGCTAAGCGCCCGAGACAAGTCTTTCAAAACGCTGATCAAAGCAGCATCGGGAACATAAGCCGGCGGCGCTTCCGCGCTTTTCGCGTCGGCATCGGCTTTCACCTTTGCGTCGGCTTGCGGCCTAGATTCTGACCCGGACTTTGCTTCCGGTTTTTCTTCTTTGGCTTTCTCTTCTTTGGCCTTTGCCTCGACTGCAGCTTCTTTCTCGGCCTCAGCTTTTGCCTCTGCCTCTGCTTCTTTCTTTGGATCTTCCTGAGCTACTTTGTCTTCTTTTTTTGGTTTCTTTCCAAACAAGCCGCCCTTTTTCGGCTTCTCTTCATTGGCTTTTGCAGTCTTCTTGTCGGACTCTCTGCCTTTTTCGCTTACTTCTTTTTTGTCGGCTGCCTTGGCGTCCGGCTTGGCTGCCTCTTTTCCAGCGGCTTCCTTGCCGCCTTCTTTGGGTGCATCTTTGGAGTTTTCTTTGGCAGACTTGTCGGCGGTAGCCTTGTTGTCCGCCTTGCCATCAGACTTCTTGTCGTCTTTGGCTTTGTCTTTTTTGTCAAACAAACCGGCGACTAGCTGACCGTCAGCCTTGTCATGCTTTTTGTGCTTTGCCAAAGCTGGGTTGGAACAAGCAATCAGTATCGTCAAAGCCGTGAGGCAGCTCAAACTCGTCTTACCGCTGGGGTTGAAAAGATAACTGTTGTTATTGCCCCGTTTTTGAATCGCAGTTGTAAAGCTCATCGAAGTCCTCACTATCCTCCAGCTCCAAAAATGTCCTCAAAAACTCCCCTTGTCTCAGCCGGAGTCAGTCCCCAGCCGAGATACTTGCCGTCGAGCCAGATTTCAAAGTGCAGATGCGGGTATTTCGCATGACCTGGAAGATTCTGTCCTGTGCCTGACACGCCGACGTATCCGATTAAGTCACCTCGCTTTACGAAGTCCTTAACCTTCAACTTCTGATTGATTTTACTTAAATGTGCGTACCGCGTCATCAGTTGATTGCCATGATCTATCCACACCTGGCAACCTCTAAAGAGATTTTCATTGTAATCCGAGGTCTTGTGATCTCGCCTGCATTCAAACATGACCCGGCTGAAAGTGGCTTGGTCCATGTCTTTGAAGTTGGCGTCGGCTCTTGAGATTTTGCCTGTGTCGGCGGCGATTGCAGGGCTTCCCATTTTGACGTTGAAGAGGTCGAGACCTTCATGAACGCCGTACCTGTACAGGCGGCGGGCGCCTGGGAAAACACCGGCGTGATTAGGAAGACCGATGCCGGAGATGGGCATGGCAAAACCATCCAGGCGCTCATCGATTTGTCGGGGATGCACTGCAGTTTTCCATGTGTCTGGCTTGGCAAGAGAGCGATACTCGAGACTGTTTCCATTGACAATGAAGAAACCGTCTTTCTGCTGAAGCAGCCCACGAATGTCCGCTTCAGCGCCGAAGACAAAGGGCTTGCTCGTCTTGCCGTCTTTCTCGATTGCAACGACGCGATTGTTTTCACGTTCGACCACCAGAAGCGGTGCATCACTTTCCATTTCAGTGTATAGGCGAGACGGACGCAGAGCGCCTACTCCCTTTAATGCAAACGGTAGTTTTGTCAGGTGGCCGCTTTTATCGGTGCCACCGAATTTGGTGATTTTTCCTGAGTGATTCAAAACGAAAAAGTCTTTGTCGTATGCAATTGAAATGCCATCGGCAACACTCGGATTGCCTGCTTTCAGCTGCCACGGAAGCACTTCTTTAAACGATTGCACGAGCGCAGGAGACTTACCTTTCATTCGCCAAATTTGATTGCGCTCGGGATCAAGCAAACTCAATTCACTATCGCTCACGCAAAATCCGATGTATTCAGGGTCTGGAGCGCCCGTTCCGGGAACATTGAGTCTCAAGAGTTTCCATTGACGGTTTTTGGGGTCGAAAGAGTAGAGATCGCCGGACTTGTCCAAAATGGCAATAGCGGCAGCGGGTGCGTAATAGCGGAAGTCGCTGAACTCATGAACTATGTTGGTAATAAATAGAGCACCGTCTGAATCTTTGCGAAAGGTTTTTTGCGGATCAGTCTTTTGCTTGCGCTTTTGCACGGGAAGCCGAACGGTGGTGGTGGCAATTGCACACTTCTTGCCGGACTTGATTGAGTCCATGTGCTGCTTGGCGTTGGCAGCCACCCAGAGGCAGGTTGGTCCTAGAAAATAGAGTTCGTTGTTGACGGAAATCACCGACATCGGCTTGACAGGCTTTCCTTGTTCGTCGCTTATGCCTTCGGGAATTTCTTTTGGTATCGCCGGCTGCGATTGCAAACTGCCGCTACCAGCTGTTTGTGAGTTTGCAGTCTGCTGTAAAACTCGCGGCTGCCTTGCAATTGATGGCTGCGCGGTCTCTTTTCCGTGGGTGACGCCACGGGTGCAGGCAAAAGTGCTGACAATTGCTCCGGTCGCCAAACCGAGAAACGCTAATCGTTTCAGAACGGCCATTATGATTATCTACGAGGAGCGGTGGCAGGTTTTTGCGTTTGCGCCGAAGCCGAGATCACTGCGGAGTCACTGATAAACCACTGATCGCCTATTTTCTCTATTGTGTAGTTTACGTTGTACGAGTCTTCAGATTCCTTGACGACTGCGTTTGTGGTGGCATCCATCAGTTTGCTCAATTCCTTGATCTTTACGTACACGGCGTACTTTCTGCCTGGTTCCAGCGCTATGTAGCGATCGACCTGCAAGGTTCTAGGTGTGATGTCGTAAACCTTGTTGTTGGTGGACAGCCACTTGATTGAATTCGATTGCCTTGTAAGGGCAGAGCCGGAGAGCACTTGAGCGAGATCCGCCGATTGTCTTTGGCGTACGGCCACTTTCTTGATTTGCTGCCAGCGCTTGATCAGCTCCAAGAACAAGTCTTTCATCATGTCTTGTCCTGCCGGCGAAGTCGAGGCAGTGGCTGGTTGTTGATTGCCTGAAGCTGTTGCCGCCGATTTCGACGCAGCAGTGGACGCAATCGACGGTCGAAGCGGCGCTGAGTTGTTGCTGCCGGCGATGTCATTCCAGCCGCCGATGTCGCTTTGAGTTGAGCTAACCGTCGTACTCGGCTGCGACTGCAAATCAGAAACGACCTTCTTATTGGTTTGGCGGTTGTTTACCGTGATCAGATAGTTCGATTTGTCTGGCTGCTGAATTGCAACTATGTAATTGCCTGCATTCAAGTTGATTGGTGCAGAACTTCTGCCGATTTGATCTTTGCTTTGTTCGAGCTGCTTGTTGAAATCGGAAATCTTCTGCGCGCGTGCGCCGAGGGCTTCAAGCAAGAAGTCGACGGACATCTGCAAGTGAAGGAAAGTCTGCGAAGCCGGCTGATTCGAAAGGGCAAGCTGTGCTGCCGTTACTTTGGTATCGGCAACAGTCAGTTTGAGTCGGTTCTGCGCTTGATCCGAATACTGATTGTCGCCCTGATCTGTAAACGGTCCAACACCCGGCCAGATCGGACTCTTGATCAAGTCGCTTTCTTTGAAATCAGCAACGTTGCACATAGGCGCTGCGACTTCGCCAACCCCTGAGCCTTCAGGTTCGAGGGCGGCTCTCAGCGGTGCAGAACCAGCCGAGGCAGATTGTGTGCTTCGGCTTGTGCTGCCTATTGGAGTCGTGTCCGTAGTTGTAATTGTTGTTGGTTTCGACAGTGTGACCGGTGTAGAGAGCGCTGTTGAAGTCGCTGGTTTGGATTGGGGTGCAGACGTGACTGTCGCCGATTGCACAGTCGCAGTCGAAGTGCTCGGCTTAGACAGCGTCACGGGGGTCGATAAGGCACTCGACGTGCTTGGTTTAGACAAGGTCACCGGGGTCGAAAGCGCTGATGAAGTCGGCTTTTGTGTCGCTGCCGGCGAAGTCGTTGCTGTTGTTGACGTTGTGGACGGCGTTTGTTTTGCTGAGTTGTTGTCTGATACCGGCCAAACTACTCGCGGAGTTCCATTGCTCGTTGAGGCAGCGGCAGTCGATGGCGCTTCCGGCGGTGCAGTTGAAGACGTTGTGGTCGCAGACGGCTTAGATACGGTGGACGTTGCCGTTGTCGATGCCGCTGGTTTCAAGGTTGGGGTGGCATCGGGAAGGTCAGACTCGGCTGGCGGTTCTGTCACCGCAGCTGGTGTCACTGACGTCACCTTGGGAGCGGTAATCTTTGCTTGCGAGCCGGTCGGCACTTTAGGCACCGTGGGAGTCGTAGCTTGAATGGTGAAGTTCAAGTCCGTTGAGTATCCCGATGGTGCCTTCGGCTTCGGCACGATTGGCTCCTGCAAAGATGGCTGAATCGTCGCGGTTGCCGGACTGGACTTGGTCGGCGTCACGGGAGTTGCAGGAAAGATCTTCGATGTCGGCTGCGCAGGCAAATCGGTTGTTTGTGGAGGCGCAGATGCCGAAGACTGTGCCTCCGTTGAAGTCACGGACTTGTCGATGGTTGAGCCGGTGGCTGCGTCGGGACTAGGCGCCAAATCGGACTGCGTCGATGCGTTGGTAGTAGTAGTCTCTTCCGTTTTTTTAGTTCGTCTGGGGCGGCGTTCTTTCTTTGGTTTGGGTGCCTTTGTTTCACCGGCAGGCGTGACGTCGATAGGCATCGCGGTAGCGGCGGGCACGGTGTCTGTGCTGGTGGAGGCGGCAGGAACATTCGAATTTGACGGCGGGGTGGCAGCCGGTGACTGCGTTGAGGTCGGCTGCCCATTTGATGTAGAGCCGGCGGGGCTGGAAATAGGTTGAGCCGGAGTTTTCTTTGTAGTCGATGTTGGCGCTGTCGTCGAAGGAGCACTAGATGGCTTGCTTTCGGTGTTCTCGTCATTCCAAAGAGATTCGAGCGAACCCTCTTGGTCGAGTGCGCTTGCCGGCAGAATACTTGCCGGAGTGACCGCAGACGCCAAAAGCATGAGGCTGGCTGCTGCTCTAATTGCTTTGGATTTATTTCGGACCGAAATTTCTCTCATAATCTGATAGTTAGCCGTTTAGTCTGTGCACAAACGGTATACATGATAACCTGCGATTGTGATCAAAGCCGTTCTAGACGGCGTTCTAAACGATTAATGCTAGTTCGGATTTGAAGTTGCGTTTTCTGAAAGTCTTGATGTTTAGGCACTTGTCGCTGCAGTCAGTGAATCGCGGCTAGTTTAAACATTGTTCAGCATCCTGATGTCGACTTATGCAGAGCCTTAAGTGCGAGTCTGCTGGCCGTTACCTCAATCTCATCAGGAATCGCCAATTCGCCTTTTGGAAGCTCCTTTCCGGCCTGTGCAATGTAGTTTATGCACAGAATTTCGGTGGCTAGATGCAACACAGTCGGTTCTGGCGAACCGGTCAACATTGCCACATTTACAGGGCTCCCACCGGCTGCAAGGAATATATGCCGCTCGCTTCCTTCGCGGTTGATCGTATATTCGCTGAGGTGCGGTGATACGGCGCGGCTCGATGTTGACAGTTTCACCAACACGTCAGGCGATACTTCATCGGGCCAATGTCCGACATTCAAAACCAACAATTGATCTTTGGCGGCAAGCCAATGTTCTTCTTTGAATAAATTGTGCGTGCCTGTCGCCGTAATAAGGAGATCGCTTTGGCTTAGGGCATCACTCAAGGTTTGCTGCGAGGGATATCCGTCGTAGTGCGCAATCAAAGTTTTGACTGCATCTGTTTCGCATACGCTCACCTGCACACCGATTCGAGAGAGATAACGCGCTACTCCGGCACCGACCTGACCATAGCCGACTACACAAGCCTTTCGTCCGGCCCACGATCTGCCGGTCAACTTTGCTAGTGCCTCGACGACGCCGTCGCCCACTCCATGATAGTTTTCGATATATGTTTTGAGCCTGCCTGCATTGATGTTGATGACAGGCAATGGAATAGATTGGTACCTCTCTCGCAGGCGAGTGACGCCGCTGGTTGTGATCTCGCAGGCCCCAACGACGCTCGGATTTCTTGAATCAAGCATGTAATCTTCGAGCATCACAAATCCGGTATCGGAAATAACTTGTGGATTCGCCGCTAAAACCGGCTTGCTTGAGCCCTCTGCTAAGTAAACCTGGGCGCCGAGGGCTTCCATATATTCAACGGATAGAGGATCGGTCGTTTTCGGATTACACTCACTCAATAGAAGTTTGGCGCCTGCATTCAAAATCACTTTTGCGGAAATGGCGGTCAGGCTAGTCAGATGGCAATGCCAGCCGATAGTAATGCCCTCGAGCTTTCCGTTGGAGGCTAGATACTTTTCGAGTTCGTCCAGAATTGGAAAGAAGCAAGCAATTTTCGTAATTTCGGGATTTCGCTCGAATGTTTCGACCAAAACAGGGTTCTTCGTATCCAACTTTTTCATCCGTCTCCTGCAGATTGATTATTCTATGGCGGCGATGGAACGCCGAGAATCGACAATCCATTTTCGCGCAAAAGTGATACCACTTTAGGTACAGGCAAGCCGATTATGTTGGTCACGCAACCTTCAATGCGTTCTACAAAGCAAGAAGCGATGCCCTGCAGAGCGTACGACCCCGCCACATCCATTGGCTCTCCAGTCTCGATGTAGGAGTCGATTTCTTGCGCTTGCAGTTTGCGAAAGTATACTTTTGACTCATCGAAATCTGTTTGAATCTTTATAGTGCCATCTTGTTTTACGGTGATCACAGCGATCCCCGTATACACCAAGTGGACTTGGCCGGAGAGCTGTTGAAGCATGTTTCGAGCTTCTTCCTTATCTTGCGGTTTGCCCAATATCCGATTGTCTTTCACGACCGTCGTATCTGCCGCGATCACCAATGTCTTTCGACCAGGTGTGCCGAGTTTTGATGCCACGGCCTCGGCTTTTTGCTTAGCGAGCCCGGTTACGTACTCTTGAGGAGTCGGGTCGCCGATGATTGTTTCATCCACATCACTGACGACGGTTTCGAATTTGATACCAAGTGTGGTGAGGAGTTTCGAGCGTCTGGGTGAGGCGGATGCCAGAATAACGCGCAAATGAGAGTGTGAGTCATTCAAACTCAAGTACTTGCACCCTCCTGTTTCCTTTATCCGCGACGAAAAGAAGTTTGTTTTCTTGATCGATCGAGATATCTGAGGGGCCGATCAATTTTCCAGGTTCGCTTCCCTTTCCGCCGAAGTTGTAGAGCCAATCTCCAGTAGGACCAAAGACTTGTATGCGATGGTTGAGAGAGTCCAAAACATAAATCTTGTCGCTGGCGTCTACCTGCACGCTACGCGGAACGTTGAATTGACCCGGACCACCGCCCTTAGAGCCGAAGCCCCTCACAAAAGCACCGGCTTTGTTGAATATCGAGACTCTGGATGTTCCATAGTCAACACAATAAACCTGGTTGAGTCTATCTACCGCAACGCCGGAAGGCAGCATCATCTCCCCATCTTTATCGCCTTTTGTGCCAACCTTGCGTATCCATGCACCAAGCTCCGGTTGGAAAACTTGGAGGCATCCGCTGGTTGGATCCGACACATACAGAAGCCCGGTCGAGTCAATGGCAAGACCTTGAAGACCGCCGTCAGCCGCGCCTTGAATGTTGCGAAATTCGCGATGAAAGTTACCGCCTGTGTCGAACATTCTTATGAATTGGTCGCTCGAGTCGCTTACAAAAACTCGGCCGCGATCGTCGATGGCAATCCCACTCGGACGGGTTACGGTGCCGCCTTGTGTGCGCGAGCCGGTCAGTTCGCTTGATGTTTTGAGGTCGCCCACCCAGCGTCCGTCAAACGAGAAGATATGTATTTTGCGCGTGTCCGTGTCGGCAACAACAAGTTTGCCTGAGCGAGAGCACAATGCAGACGGTTCTTGCAGTTTGGCATTGTCTTTGCCGCAGTCCGTGATTATTTGCAGGAGCTTGATTGGGCAAAAACCTGGCGATGAGGTGTGCGATTTTGCAGGTACTTGGCTTGATCCCGAGACGGATGTCGGTACATCTGAAGAAGGCGATACTCTGCCCAGACCAAACGATCGTCCGGGTCTTACCTTCTCTTCGCTTGCTTGAAGTTCCTTCTTTACAGAGTGGTCGAGGGCCAAATCGGAAATCGTAACTTGGTTTTGCTCCGACACCAAAGTTATGTCCAGCTGCTCCGAATGCTTTGATTCGGCTTGTTGGGGAAGTGCAGGAACATTGTTTTGAGTTCGATTGGGGTCGGCGCCCGTTGGTTTTTGGGGCGGTGCCGGTCTTGTGTTCGTAAATCCTTGTATTGGGGGCGGCAGCGGCGATCGTGCCGACTGCAGGGCAGGCGGGTTGGTGTCTGACGGGGAGTTGGCTTCAATGCCTAGAGCCTTTTCGAACTCGCGCACATAATCGAAAACCGAGCGATAACGATCGCGGGCTCTCTTTCTCAACGTCTTGGCCACTGCTGCCGAGACTTCGACTCCGACCTCAGGCTTGACCTGGTGCAAAGGCTTTTCTTGTTGTGAAACGATTTTTACGATTGTTGCCGCGATACCATCTGCGGTGAAGGGTACGATGCCGGAGAGAGCCTCGTAACTGACAACTCCCAAAGAAAAGATGTCGGCGCGGTGGTCGACGTTTTTTGCATCTTGCAACTGCTCTGGCGAAACGTAGGCAAGCGTGCCCAGCATCACGCCTGTTTTAGTCAGTTTCGTCTCTTCGAAATCCGCAGCTCTGGCGATGCCGAAATCGGTCACCTTGACCGTTCCATCCTTCAAAATAAAGATGTTGTCTGGTTTTACGTCTCGATGCACTACATTCATGCTGTGAGCAAACGAAAGCCCTTCGGCGAGTTGGCGCAGCAAGGGCAAAAACTCTTGTGGTGAAAAGGTCTTTCTCTCTTCCAGCTCGCGCTTTAAGCTGTGTCCCTCGAGAAACTCCATGACGTAAAAGAAATCGGCACCATAGGTGGAGACATCAAAGACTTTGACGATGTTCGGGTGTTCCAGGCGTGCGGCAGTTGCCGCTTCTCTGCGAAAGCGATCGCGGAATTCTTTTTCTTTTTCTTGCGCGATATTTTCTAGAACCAGTTTTTTGATCGCGACCATGCGATTTTCTTTATGGTCGAATGCTTGATAGACGATGCCCATGCCACCTCGCCCAATCTCGGCGAGGATTTTGTATTGTCCGAAATCTCCGACAGTCATGATTAGTCCATGACAAAGACCAGCTCGGTCTTGCCGAACGTGATGCGATCTCCGGGCATTACTTGTCTGCGTTCGTTGAGCAGCTCGCCGTTAAGGAGGGTTCCATTTGTCGAACCGAGATCTTCCACCCAATAGCCGCCCTGCATCTGCAATACCCAGGCGTGGTGGCGCGAGACGTAGTGATCGTTGGTGATTGAAATGTTGTTGGTTTGGTCTCTGCCTATCTTGCTCACCGATTGTGTGAGTGGAAAGCGTTCGTTGGTGATTCTGTTGAAAAGAAACGCCGGGCGCGAGGGGCGCACGTCGCGGCGAGCGCCGGGATTGGATGTGAACGGGTCCTGCCTGCCTGCGTCAGGAGCCTGGGCTACTACGACATTTCCGCATACAGAGCACCGCCCGTCTGGTCCAACGACACCGCCGCACCTGCCACACTCTCGCATGCTCATTGACATGGCGGCCTACTTGTTTCCATTACCAGCGGCAGTTTCGTCGATATATTGAATTACAACCACGGTTACGTTGTCGGGAGCGCCGCCGTCGAGAGTTTGCTTGACCAACTCCTCGCAGACGCCGTCTGGCTCTGCGCCTGCTTCGCAGGTGTCACAAATCTGCTCGTCTCGAAGCACGGTGGGCAATCCGTCGGAGCACAGAACTACCCAATCTTTGGGCTTCAGGTCGACCGGGGTATGATCGATTTCAACCCTCTCCTCGTGTCCGAGGCATCTGGTAATTAAGTTTTTATAAGGATTGATGCGAGCCTGCTCTTCGGTAAGTCTTCCGGCTCTTACCATCTCCTGGACCACCGAGTGGTCGTTAGTAAGAAGAATGGGTTTCCCTTCGCGCAAAAGATAGGCTCTCGAATCGCCGACGTGAGCAATTTCCATGAAGCTGTCGTCGCCCTGTACGGCAACTACAACTGTGGTGCCCATGCCGCGCACGCTCGCGTCATCTTCGGCTTCCTGCCAAACTTTCTGGTTAGCGTTATGAACTGCCTCACCAAGCCATTTCTGGATGGCTTCTCTGTCTTTATTCGGTGGTGGCGATGCTTTCCATTGTTCCTCAATGGCTTCTACTGCCAGCTTGCTTGCCTTTGCGCCACCGACCGCGCCGCCCATGCCGTCAGCTACGGCAAAGACCCTGTGATCGGGACTCATGAAGAAGTTATCTTCGTTTCGCTGACGCTGGCAACCCGCATCAGTTCGTGCAGCTGCACGCCATTTGAGCATCATTTATCTCCGTTGCCCTCTTTTGCCGCCGGTGGAATTCCGGCTAGTCAAGGTAAGACCTACCAAGTGCCATACTATTATTGCCACCATTACACCATTTCCAATCAAAAAATAAATCGTGTATTGATGATATTCAGGAACCAAAAACACACTTGGTAGCACACCAAAAAATAGCAGGGCAAGCGCTACTTGCCACAGTATTTTCGTCAACAAATTTACTCTACTTTGAGAAAGTTGCTTGACTTCTTGTTCCAAAGTTTGAATTCTCGCCTTCAAATTCTCCACTTCCTTGAGGTCTACAAGCTCCTGGGGCGGCACTTTTTCGGCAGCTTGACGTTTTGATTTGCCGGCGTTTTGAGCTCGATTCGTAAGTGAAGGAAGTTGAATATCGGGAGTCTTCAAGACGTTAGATTTGAACACACCACTATCAGACAGTCCGAATCCAATTTTCTCTCCGGCAATTGCTTTGATAAGTGTTGCCGCTTGACCAGGACAACTGAGAACCCACTTTTTCAAACATGGTTTGGCGGCCTCCACGAAGCTGAAATTTGGCACCAGCGTTCGGGCAATGCCTTCCAGTGACGATCCCGCTCTCAATAGGTATGCCAGCGTCGGAGGGAATCTCAGAGCCTTCTCCAGAGCAATTTGATCGAGTTCTTGTTCGAGATGTGTAAAGTCCAATTCACGAATCTCTTTGCCACCGTAATATTCGATGAACGGTTGCAGGGCTCTTGTGAGCGGTTCGGTGTTTGCTTCGGGTTTGATGATCCCAAGTGATACCAGATGTGTAACTAACTGCTTTGGATCTCTTTGAATGACACTGGCTATGCAACCTGTAATTGCATCTCTTTGCGCTTCGGTAATTTCTCCAATCATTCCGAAGTCATAAATAATTATGTTTCCGTTCGAATCGATTGAAAGGTTGCCTGCGTGCGGATCTGCGTGGAAGAAGCCATGCAGAAGCACTTGCTCGAGATAGCAACTGACCAGTTCGTTGCCAATCTGTGGAAGATCGATGCCAAGTTTTTTCAACTCTTCGATACGATCGGCTTTAACGCCGGGCAAATACTCAAGAGTCAAAACTCGTCTGCCTGTCAGTTTCCAAAGCACGCGCGGCACTCGAACTTGGCGATGATCTCTGAGAATAGTCCTGACTCTATCGGCGTTTCGCCCTTCTTGAATGTAGTTGATCTCGTTGAAAACCGTTCGTCCGAATTCATCTGACAATTCGATCCAATAACTCCAGTTTCCCTTACGGTAAATGACTGCTCCCACGCGTGCCAAAAGACGCATGTAGCCCAGATCTTGATAAAACATTTGAGCTAGATCGGGTCGCTGCACTTTAATGACGACCTCTTTGCCTTCTTTCAGTTTTGCGCGATGCACTTGACCTATGCTGGCGCTTGCCACCGGCTTTTCGTCAAACCTGGCAAAAAGCTTTTCGGGAGGAGCACCCAGTTCGGCGGCAATGATTGTTTTGACTTGATCGCTTGAAAAAGGCGGTACCTTATCTTGCAGATGTGCCAACTCATCAGCATATTCCGGTGGCAAGAAATCTTTCCTGACAGACAGGTATTGCCCGAGTTTGATGAATGTAGGACCCAGCTCGACCAAAGTCTCGGTCAAGCGTTTTCCTCTGCGTCTGCGTCTGTCATTTTTGGTCAGACCCTTGGACATTTTGTCTTTGACAGACTGCGTGCCTAACGTGTAAACCGAGCTGGCCATGCGCCAGAAGCGGGGGTCTGTCAAAACTCGCGCCAGTTTGACCGAGCGATCGGCTTGAGCGGGATCGTAGGTGATACCCGACATTGAGGTCGGCAAGAATTGTTTGGCATCACCAGAAAAGGAACCCTTTCTATGGTCGCCATTATTGTTGTTGCTATTGGGAGCTTCTTTGGGCGTCGATGATTCTTGTGATGTCGAGTGTGACTCCGAAGCTCTTGTCTTGGAATCTTTCGATGGCTGCTGGGGTGTAGGGTCTGACATTGGGGACCCGAGCGGCTTATGGAGGGTTGTCGACATCGATTGTTTGAGCAGTTTGGCCGCTAATCATCCCATAAGGAAGACGAATTTTTGACCGACTTATACTGGGGCGCGCATTGTCTTGAGTTCGGCGATCTCGGCTCTCAACGTGGCGATTTCCGCTCTCAGTTCGTTGATTTCGGTGGAGTCGCCCAAAGCACCTAAGCTGAAGTCTGAAACTTGACGGCGAATGCGCTCGCGCACTTGTCCTTCGAGAACTTCAGAGCGCTGCCAAATATGTTGGCTGGCTTCGCCAACAAACTGCTTCAAGTGATCTTTAGTCTCGTTGAGACGCTCAGAACCGCTCGACTTGTATTCGCCGGCTTTGGCGGTGAAGGCATCGATTGTGTCCTCGATGCGCTCGCGACCCACCTCAAATGCTGCCTGAGCAAGAAAAAACAGTTTGATGATTGGCCGAAACACGTCCTTACCTCCATGTATCGCAGCGCCATATCCAGATGTCCAGCGGGCGAGGCTCGATGGCATCAGTCAGTCTTTCTTCGGTGCTCGCCGTGCTTGGAATACACGTCGGCATGCGGTATCAGGAAAGACAAAACTATCCGAAGATTATACACTAGGAGCTACTGGGAGGTTGCTTGCAAGTGCTTACAACTTGTTACGTGCAAAATGCACTAAAGGGGACAGGTTGCAACGGGCCGCGACTAAAGAGTGCTAAACAGGGTTTCCAAGGCTAAGGAAGGTAATTGACGTGTCACCAGAAATGAAGGCCTCGGCTGGTGCCGGGTCGACAGCAACCGAATCGGTACGCCAGGAGCAACCTCAAGAGAAGAAGGTCAAGGCGGTTACGCTGATCTATGTTCCTTTGCATCTGGGTGGAAGCCATCGAGGCGTGAGCATGGGACCTGCTGCCATGCGAGTGGCCGAAGTTGCTGAGCGCATCGAAAAACTTGGTTTTAGAGTTGCGCGTGAAATCGATGTGAACGTGCCGCACTCCGTTTGTTGGTGGGATAAAGCCGGGCCCAAATGCGTACCGGAAATCGCCGAAGTGAGCCAAGAGGTTGCCTCGGCTGTCGAAGGCGCGCTGGCTAACGGCACCATTCCAATTACGATAGGCGGCGATCACTCGCTGGCAATCGGAAGTTGCGCCGGAGTAGCCAACTATTACAAAAACTTGGGTCAGTCCTTTGGTTTGGTGTGGTTTGATGCTCATGGAGACATCAACACGCCTGACACCAGCGCAAGTGGCAATGTCCACGGCATGCCTTTTGCCGTTTCTTTAGGAACTGGCGATGAGCGATTGGTGAATCTCTGCGGGTATGCACCGAAAGCCCCAGGCAACAGATCGGTTCTCATCGGAATTCGAGATCTCGATCCCCCCGAAAGAGAGCTAATCAACCAGTTGGGGGTAACCGCTTTCACCATGCGCGACATCGATCATCTGGGGCTTGGCCGGGTCACCGATTTGGCCCTTGGCGCAGTCGGCTCCGATGTGTCAGGAATTCACGTTAGTTTTGACATCGATGTCATCGATCCTGATATCGCACCTGGTGTTAGCACGCCTGCTCCCGGCGGCTTGAACTATAGAGAAAGCCACCTTGCTCTGACGCTTTTGGCTGAGTCTGAGTTGGTCAGATCGATAGATATCGTCGAGTTGAATCCGGCCTTCGATATTCAAAACAGAACAGCCGAATTAGGCACCGAACTTATCTTGTCTGCACTGGGCAAGCGAATTCTCTAGTCTCGCCGAGCAATCGCTGGTTTTTTTCGAAAAGCAGTCGTTCTTTTCGTCTTTCAGCTTCTTCGCGAGTAGCCTCGTTTACGCGCGTGACAAGTCCGATCTTCTTCAAGAAGGCGATGATAAGCCATGTTGCGTCGATTTCCCAAGGCAACAAGCCTGATCTTGCAGAACCTGGAATTGCATGATGATTGTTGTGCCAACCTTCTCCTAATGTGAACGCGGCTACCCACCAGATGTTTACGCTGTCATCGTGAACCGCGAAAGTTTTGTAACCCAACTTTGGCAGATGGCAAATTACATTCAGGAAAAACGGTATCTGCATTACAAACAAACCGGCTGCGAGGCTGGCTGCTGCAGCTACCCAGCCGAAACACGCCCACAAAAGCAAGCGAAATCCAATGCAGAAGACCATCAATACAATGAACCCATGAAGCCAGTCGCCTTTCTGCTCGAGGAAGGCGTATACCGGGTCGTTGACCATATCTTTTGCTTGAGTGTTCGGATTGATATGGGCCGGATAAGTGCGGTTGGCGAGCCAACCGGAATGGGCTGTCCACAGACCATTTCTTGGTGAGTGCGGGTCTAAATCAGTATCGGTGTGCCTGTGATGGGCGCGGTGAATGCTTGCCCAGAATGTGGGAGACCCTTCAAAGGCGAGGTATCCGGGAAGAACCAAGAGATACTCGACCCACTTCGGGCAGGAAAACGATCGATGTGAGATTAAACGATGATAACCGACCGTAATGCCTATGGCATGCCACATGTAGAAGACGGCGAACAAGACAATGAATTCGATCAACATGAAAAAACCTCGATACAGGCATAAAACAATGGGCGGGTGCTTTCTTGCACCTGCAGTTTGCACCAGCAGTGGTGCTAATCGTCCAGCTGAGCATCAGTTGTCAGTCAGTGCAGCACTATTTGGTCAGCGAAACAGTGCAGACTCCGGGCGCCCTCTTCGTATGTCTTGGCTCCTCTCATCCTGACTAACGAATTTATCTATCCATTTTTCGGTCATAAGTTGCTCGAAGAATTCTTCGAGAGTTTCCGGTACTTCAGCGACCTGAAGCACGCGTCGACCATCGTTGTCGGGACTTGGGTACTGAGTCCATACAAGGCGGTCAATTTCCAAACCTCGTCTATTGTAATAATTAAGCAGCGCCAAACCTATTTCTTTAGAGACCGTTGCCTTATCTTTGACTTGCCAATCCCGCAAGATGGTGCGTCCAATTCCAATTAAGTAGTATGCACGCTCTTTCTCGTATTTAGGTTCGTCTATGAAGAAAGCCCATGTTGTTTCGTCAACATTGTCTAAATAAGGTTCGCATCGGATTTGAAACAGCCTGCCTGAGTTTGACGTCATCGAGGTCGGTCCAAACCCTGAGTTCATAAGATGAATTTCTAATACGCGCAAGACGTGGGCATTGAAGCTCATCGCTTTCTTGTCTGCTTGGAGCTGCAATCGCTTGCGGTACTCCTCTGGAATTCGGATGCTAATGTTCGTAGTCTTGTCGCCCATTACAAATTGTACTCACGTGATTACACAATGTAGTCAATATATCATCTTATGTAGCGACGCGCTAGAGCCGATCTTTTTGATGTCCGCTTCAATGCTCCTAAGGCTGGCTCAAACTGCGGAAGAGCGCAAAAATAAATCTTCTGACCGCTGCTTAATCGAAAAACTGCCAGGGCTATACAACCTCTATAAGTGACTTTTTTGGCTTCTAGGGATTCTCTTTTTTCTTCCGGCTTTACCCTCATAGGTTGGGGCCGGCAAATAGTAGTAGACAGCACAGATCTTTGGCTGTATCATACTTATGTATGTATCTGTGAGTAGGGAGAGATGAACGCACCATTTCAAGATCCGAAGGGATTACCACCCAGGCAGCAGGATGTCATCAATCTGATCGTCAGACTGACTGACGAAAGGGGATATCCGCCCACTTTGGCTGAATTGGCCAAAGAAATGGGTCTTAAAAACAGAATGACAGTCCACCAGCACGTGGCTGCTCTTAAAAAGAAGGGACTGGTTCACTGGGAGCCAGGATTAAACCGTTCGCTGCGCGTTTTAGAGGAGGCAAACCAATTTGTAGATGTTCAAACTACCGTATCCGTTAATGAGATGCCTGCACGCGGCTTGCCGATGGCCGGTACCATCGCGGCAGGTCGCCCCATCGACGCATTGCAGACAGACGACTTCTTGGAGATTGATAGCAAATATGCAGCTGACGGTTGTTTTGCCCTCAAAGTAAAGGGCGACTCCATGATTGAAGACGGCATTTTTGATGGCGACTTCGTGATTGTCAAACCAAATCCGAGCCCGACAAACGGGCAAGTTGTCGTTGCTCTATTAGAAGACGGCAGTGCAACTTTGAAGAGATTTTTCAAAGAAAAAGGCGGTTTTCGATTAGAGCCAGCCAACAAAAACCTAGAGCCCATAATGGTTTCCGGCTCTCACGACTTGAATATTCAAGGAGTTGTGGTCGGGCTGTTTCGCAAGCTGTGATCGAACTTCAGGCAACGGGCTTCGAATAATTCGCAGTCCGGCGAAACTTAAGAAGTGACGCACCATATGCGGTGCATCTAATCATTGCTTAGCGCTGTTGACCGCCACCGCGGTCGTTGCCTTGGCCGCCTTCCTGTCCGCGTCCGCCGCGATTGTCAGGACGCCCACCGTGCTCGCGATGTCCACCTCGATCGCTGCCTCTAGCACCGCGGTCATCGCGTCCGCGTTCGCCGCCGCCGCTGCGACCACCACCACCACGGTCATCGCCGCGTCCGCGTTCGCCACCACCGCCGCCGCGCCAGCCGCGGTCATCTCGCGGTCCGCGGTCTTCGCGCCCGCCGCCGCGATCGCTGTCCTGTCCGCCAAATAGTTGGCGCATCAGGCGCGGCATCGGTTGACCGGTATCAACTTCGAGGGTCTTTTCATTTTCGTATCGGACTACTCCGGTCTTGTCTTTGGATGCCTTGCGCACGTACTTGCACTGTGTGTAAACCACTCGTACCTTGGCTCCAATAGCAGTCTTCGATAACCTTGCTGCGACTTGCGCCGCCTCTTTTATTGTGGTTAAGGGCGGCTCTTGCTTGGTAGATGGAACTTTGATCAACACATGCGCCCCGCTTTGTCCAAGGATGTGAAGCCAGATATCTTGTGGTTGTGCAAGCTTATTGAGGAGCTGTTCGTTTTCCATGCGGTTGCGACCAACGTAGATCGTCCAGCCATCGGAAGAGTTCAAACTCAGAATTTTTTGCTTAGCGGTTTTCTTCTTGTTTTGATTCGCCTGACCTTGCGATTGCTGCTGAGGTGGTCGTGCAGCATCTTGAGTCTTTCTTCCAAACAATAGATCTTTGAGCCCTCTGAGCTCATGAATGTCTTGTGCTTCCTCGACTTTGCCTAGCTGTTCCTTTAGAAACTCCAGACGCGCACTCGCTTCTTTCCGCGCTACTGTGGCTGCGCCTTGGCGAGAGCGACTCTTTGCATACTGCCTGTAATAAGTTTGTGCGTTTTGCGAAGTTGAAAGATTGGGATTGAGCTTGATCTTTATGGAGGCGCCACTTTCATCAAACAAGTTGTCGCAGGCAAACTCTTCTTGCCCTGGCTGAATCGAAGCAATGTTGGAGAGGATTAGATCTCCGCATTGCTTCAGCCGAGCTAGATCTTCGGTGTTTTCTATGTGCTGCGACGCCTGGGTAATTCTCGATTCGATTTTGTCTGATTCTTGACGAAGATCGGTTCTCAGTCGCTCTCTCAGTTGTGTGAACTGTTCTTTTGCTTCGCACGATCTGAAGTATTCTTCAATCATGTCGTTTACCGATGGAAGCTGCTTCCAATCAGTGTTTCCCTCCTTATCCGGAAGCCAGCCGAGAATTGAGTACCTGCTCAAATCAGTTCTCATTGCTGGTTGAAAGCCGCTTGCTTGGCGGAGCGAGCGCAACTTGTCTCTCAATTGATCTTGGGTTTGAGGCAAAGCCAGCGCTTCAGAAATTTGGCTTGGCAACTCTGCCACCGCCACGATCTCTTCGCACAAGTGTCTTCCCAGACCGGTGAATGTCGTAAGAAGCCATTGCTCGACTGTGCCCGGCAACTCGACGGCAGCATCTGCTCGATCAGCTGGTTTTGTATCCGTTTTGAAGGACTCGACTAACTTTGCAAACAATGAGTCGAACTCTTCATCCGTGATCTTGAAAACATTTGGACGATCTTGACCGGGTGGTCGTTCATACCTCAACCCAACCATAACTTCTCTTTGGCGGCTCATGTCTTTAGTCACCGCATGCGACGCCGCAAGAATTTTCTCTGAATTTTTGTCCCAGAAAATCAGGTTGCTGTGCCGGCCCATGATTTCGGCGGTAAGTATCTTCACCGAGACGGAGCCGACCTCGTCGACACAAGAAAAAATCAAGTCGGTGATTCTTTCGCCTGCCTGCTGATCCACGCCAATCAAGGTGGCGCCTGTAAGGTGTTTGCGAAGTAGGACGCTAAATGCCGGCTGGTTGTGACCAGCGCGCCCCGTGTACCTTTCAAAAGCCGCATTGCGGCTGTCCGTGCTTGAAGACGCTACCAGGCAGAGCCTGCCATGAGCCGACTGAGCCGACAAAAAGAGATTGAGCATGCCAGCCTTGCCGCGCAAGGCAAGCACAACTTCATCGCGTCCGAGTTGCTGAACCTTGTCGACTTTTCGGTTAAGTAGAAGCGACCTCGCTTCCTGAATAACCGCTCTCATCGACAAAGCGTCGAATGGTTGCATGGCTTCTCTACGTCGGGTTTAATAAGGGACAATTTAGCAAATATAGAAGCGATTTATATGAATCGAAGCGGCAAAGCAAACAAGTTGGAAGAAACGCGAAAAACAACTGCCTCTTCGGTTCAGACCGACAACGAAGATCCTATTAGTGGCGCATGCGCCTCTCAAGTGCGGAGTTACAGCAAATTGACAGTTGATGCCAGCGTCCAAGAGTGCATTAACACAAACAAGGGACACCTCATGGTGGTTGCCGGGCCCTCCGGTGTCGGTAAAGGTACAGTCGTTGAAAGGCTTTTGAAGACAGTGCCTGGTGTCAAGTGTTCGGTGTCGGTGACAACAAGAGGAATGCGCAAGGGTGAGGTAGAAGGTGAAGATTACTTCTTCCGCACTCGAGAAGAGTTTACTGCCATGCGAGACGCAGGTGAGTTTTTGGAATCGGCTGAGTTTGCAGGCAATCTTTATGGAACCCCAAAGGCTTGGGTTTGCAATCAGTTGGACCGAGACATTGATGTAGTCTTGGAAATTGAAGTGCAGGGCGCAAAACAGATAAAGGACAAGTTTCCGGATGCCATTCTCGTGTTTTTGTCGCCGCCTACGCTCGAGGCATTGAAAGAGCGTCTTACTGGGCGTGCAACAGAAACCCCCGAAAAAGTCGAAGAGAGATTGGCTCGTGCACGTGAAGAACTAAAGGAAAGATGTCTCTTTCACTACGAAGTTGTTAATGACAATCTGGACGAAGCGGTGGCTGATCTGGTACATATACTGAGTGCCGAAAGGTGTCGTATAAGAAATTGCGAGGCATTGAGCGCGGAAAATGAGCACGACAAGAATTCTTGACCAGCTTTTGGAAAAGTATCCGAACCGCTACGAGCTGGTTCTCAAAGTTGCTCAGCGCGCCAAGCAGATCAAAAACGAAACTCGCGAGCAGCACCGCGTCACCAACGCCGTTATTCAGGCGCTTCAAATGGTCGCTGCCGAAGGAGATGGCACAATTCTCATCTCGCCTTCCGGCGGTTACATGATGTATTAGGACCCAATTACAAGTATTGGGCTTATTTGCAGTAAAGCAAGATAATTTCAAACAAGGCAAACATCCATGCGAACGGAACCGCAATGGTGAAGGCTGTATCAAGCCCCCAGTTGATGTCCGCACCCTCGCGCCAGTCGCAGTACCACAAGATTCCGTTGACGAACGGCGTCATGGTCCAACCCATGATTCCCGCCATGAACGCGAATAGAAGTAAGATTGACCAGATGTCCATTTAGGGTTTCCGCAACGACAGTATAGATCGGGGAGATCTAGCTTTTGGCCAGATCTTCAGACTGAGTGTAAGACCGCTGTTCTGATTTGACAATGGATTGCCATGTGGAAATTCCCACTAATAGCGACAGAAGATAAGAAGAAACCAACAAAGCTTCGTTACAAATCGTTTTTTGGACCCGCACCCTTGGTTTTTCTGGGGACTCATCTTTAGCTACATTTTGTAAGCAAGGGCGGGTAATGGGCCCGCGGTACCGGCATGCGAAAGCGCAACTGCAAAACTCTCGGAAGCACATGCAGCTTCTATGAAGCGCTTGCGACCCGAGGCACCACCGACCTGTTCTGCCAGTTCGCTGAGAACATCCAGTGCTTCTTGCGCAGTTTGAATCTGGGTCAGTCGAGCGCGGAAAGGTGCACTATGACTGATTCCCTTTGTATAGTGCGTAAGATGGCGGCGCGATTCGTTAGTGCCTACGCGTACTCCTTTGTATGCGATGAGCCCCAAGCAATGCCGATAAGCACAGATCAACCGGTCGACGTCATCGGGTGCGTCTTCCAGTTTCCCCGTTTCCAAAAACCTTGTTATTCTGCCAATCAACCAGGGATTGCCGAGAGTGCCACGTGCAACCGCGACACCATCACAGCCTGTGACATCTAGCAATCGTGCTGCATCTTCCGGCTCAAACACGTCACCGTTGCCGAATACCGGAATTGAAAGCGCCGCTTTGACCTTTGCAATGAAGCTCCAATCTGCCTTGCCCGAGTACAGCTGCTGCCGGGTTCGACCGTGCACTGTCACTGCCGAGGCACCGGACTCTTCGATCATTTCACCAAACTCGATCGCGTTGCGCGAGTCATCATCCCAACCAAGACGAAACTTGACTGTAAGCGGAATCGAAATAGCGCTCTTGACCGTCGTGACGATTTCCCGCGCCAGTTCGGGCTCTCGCATCAGCGCGCATCCATCTTTGCCTTTTGTGATTTTGGGGACAGGGCAACCCATATTAATGTCGACGAAGTCGGCGCCTTTGTCTTGAGCCATCTTGGCGGCAACCGCCATGACTTCCGGCTCGTGACCAAAAATCTGAATTCCAATAGGATGCTCGTCAGAAGCCAGGTCCATTATCCTGGATTCAGGCCTCGCCATGAGCGCGCGGCTCGAAACCATCTCTGTTGCCAGCATGCACTCTGGATCTACCTGCCTGATCACATTGCGAAAGACGATGTCCGTGACTCCCGCCATTGGGGGCACGTAGACGCGGCTCTTCAAAGTAAGAGGACCGATGTTGATTGGCATGACGGCACTAAAATAAAAGTGAATGGTCGTGTTGATTAGAGTTTACAAGAATCTGCAAGCGATCGGTCAAATCGATCACATGCGTGCTTTATAGTTCTATTGATTTGAGGAATCGCGAAGGCAAAGGAGCTTCCCAAGAGTGAACCAAAATAAATGGTTGGCCATTTTTTGTTTCTTTTTGACGGCATCATTCATTTCTTCTGAATCAAGCGCTTCGGCTCGTGAATTTGCAGTGAGCGGCGTGGTGCATGACTCATTCCGCAAGCCTGTTAAAGGGGTAGAAGTTTTTTTGTGGGAGCCGAGGGCAGGCAAAGTTATCGAGTCTGGGCACAGCAATGGAGAAGGATTATTCAAGCTGGTTCATGAAGAGTGCGACGAATTGAATCTCGAAGCCGCGCCTGATGAATCAACAGGATTGGCAGGCGCCATCGTCGAGAGAATAAACGGCGGACAAGATCGCAAAGTGATCATCGAGCTTAAGCGAGGCTTTCTGGTAAAAGGAAGAGTAACCCATGGAGAGAAGGGTCTGCGTGGTGTTACAGTGAAAGCCCTGGCCTCGGAAAAACAGCATGGAGCAACGGTGCATGGTGGAGGAACAGCAAAAACCAGTCGTGGCGGCTATTTCAGCATGATTCTTACACCGGGTCCGAAAAAGATTGTGGTGGTGAACGACCACATAGACGGGTTGCAGCACAAACTGGAACACTCTGTGGTCATCACTGAGGATGTCACTTTGGATAACCTGAACCTTTCAACTCAAAAGTGGTGAAAATGAAAGTCGCGTACTTCGATTGTCAATTTGGTGCCTCTGGTGACATGTTGCTTGGTGCCTTGGTTGGTGCCGGGTTGCCGGTTGAAGCTTGGCTTCAAGAAACGCAGAAGATTGCCTTGCCGCCTCAAAGTTTCAGCATTCGTATCTGTGATGTGATTCGCTGCGCGATTGCAGCAAAGAAGGTTGATGTCGAGTGTGGCGTTCGAAGTGTGGTTGCGGCGGCTGTCGCTCATTCAGACTGTCACGATCACGCAGCGCATGATCACGCGGCGCATGATCACGCAGCGCATGATCACGCAGCGCATGGCCACCACATACGATGCGGAGTCACCACATGCGATGGC
>CAZCZI010000056.1:34387-46352 GCA_964503045.1 uncultured Candidatus Obscuribacterales bacterium | reverse complement strand
GTTGACGACGCCATCGCCGGTGGTTACAGGAGCTTCTTTGGATTCGCCAGTGCCGCCGGCGTTGCGCTCAAACTTTTTTTCGCCGCCACCATCACGACGATCACCTCCGCGATCTCCGCGGTTCGCGCCACGATCTCCGCCGCGGTCTCCGCCACGGTCTCCGCCGCGGTCTCCGCCACGATCTCCGCCGCGTCCGCCGTCACGTCCGCCACCTGGTCCACGTCCTCCGGGACCTCCGGGACCATCTGGTCTTGGATCACGAATTTTGCCGGTGACGAAACCGTCGATCAGCTCGTTTAATCTCGCCAATTCAACGTCGCTTCCAGCCAAAGATTCTGCCACGGTGCGTGCAATTTCTCGGTTGGCGTCTCTGAGTTCGGGATTCGGCGTCGGCCCACGGTTGAACTTGTTGCCGAAGAAGATTGCGTCGAGCATTGCTTTCACATCTCTGATATCCGTAGCATGTGGCACGGTGAGATTGAGCAGCTCTTTGTATTCCGGCGCTGCCGTAGCTGGATCTAGCTTCATCAAAACCGACTTCAGTGCTGACTGATCTTGAGCGCCGAGTTCCAATAGCCTAGGTG
This sequence comes from uncultured Candidatus Obscuribacterales bacterium, assembly GCA_964503045.1. Taxonomy (GTDB): domain Bacteria; phylum Cyanobacteriota; class Vampirovibrionia; order Obscuribacterales; family Obscuribacteraceae; genus CAYZJR01. The sequence continues at coordinate 45,768 of CAZCZI010000056.1, read as the reverse complement.
TCAGTGCAGGATCATAGAAGTTGAGCGCCTGATTCAAGACATCCATGCGCAGTTCGATGTTGTTTGGAATCGGTTGCCTCGGTCCCTTGAACCGTGGATTCGGCGGCGGTTCTGGAATCGATTGGATGTACTGCTTGAGCGTCGGCGGCAGGACATCCGACAATGAAACTGTGCCATCGGCGCCCACTACTGTGTACTTGGCTTTGATACCCTCAACCAACCATTTCGGTATGACTTGCTGGGAAGGATCGGTTCCATGAACTGCAAATCGATAGTCTGCGTATCGCTCGATCCACGGCTGCAACGGTTGGTTGGCACCACCAGCATTAGCCGGAGCAGTGAGAAACTCTTTTAGTTGCGCAACAGTCATCGGCGCCGTTTCTGGTGAGGTCAATACTGCCTTGATCTCAGGTCGTTCAAGCACGCTTGATTTGGCATTGGACAAAACCATTCCAAGATTAAGAAGTTGAATTCTTGGATTCGGTTGCTTGGCTTGAGGCTGGTAGAGATATTCCAGCCATACTTTAAAGTCTTGTTCGGAGATCTTGCCGAGGTTGTCTGCGATTACCTTGGCCGCAGTCATCTTTTGATTCGGCGTTCCTTCGTACAGATTCTGCACATGCACTGGGACGTCGACAATCACTCGTCCATCCACGATTGTAAATCCGGAGCGATTTCCGCCCGTCGAATTTGCAGATTCGACTCGATTGGCTACCGTCGCGCCTTCAGTTTGCAGCCCATCGGTTCCCAATTGTGTCAGTTTGGTATCGACTGTCGTAGCGTGTCCATCGCCTTGCGTGACAGCTCCACGACTGCGAGCCGCGCGATCGAGCTCAGAAAGGAGATCGCGGGTTCCTTCGGCGACGCCTGGGAAATGAGCAATGTTGTGAGTTCCTAATTCAAAATCAATAACACCGGCAATGGTGCTGTACTTTGTGTTTTGTCCGTACTGTTTGGCAGCTTCGTGCAAATCAGGATTGCGACGCAGCCACTGAATGATGTTGTCTCTGAATTGAGCATAGTTCTGTACGTTGTCGGTGTCAGGAACAACCGAGACAAGCTTTTCGAATTCCTGCCATCTCGGATACTGCGCGCGGGTGATTTGAACTGGAATCTTAGCTAGTCCGTCTCGCACTAGACCGTCTGGCTTGGTGTAAGCTTCGCGAATTAAAGTCGCCAACCGATGATCGCCGACTTGCTGGGCGAACTCGGTCATTGCATCATGCAGTCTGGCACCTTCTGTTGTTCTTGCAAATGCGAAGAAGTCGGTCACCTGCGCCACGCTTGCATTGACGTCAGATGCGTTGTACGCAAGCTGCGAGCCGCGCACGAAGTGGTCTTTCAAACCGGCTTCGACTTTGATTTTTACTTTCTTCGGCGTCGGTGCATCAGGATTTTCTACGCGTGTTGTCGCGTCATCGACTCTGGCAGTTCCATCATCAACTTTGCCGGTTCCGTCACCTACTCTTTCTTGACTGGTTCCATCACCGACCTTGCCGGTGGTTTCGACCTTGTTTTGCGAGCCGTCAACCTTTGTTTGTCCGCCACCTTCTGCTTCCATCGCTTCAGGAAGCTTGCGGACCTCAGGTCCGGAATGCTCGGGTTGAATCGTTTTGGCGAGAGGGCTTTCACCGTCCGTGGTGGTTATAGTCGGTTGTTCGTGAACTTGCTTTGCGCCCTGTTCCGGAGGTACTTCCGGCACCGGTTTGTCAGGCTTCACGTGATCCAACGGATTGCCCGTGCCATCACCGGTCTTGGTCGCCACCGTCGTAGCACCGTCAAGCGATGCACGCTTGAGTGGGTCCATGGACGCCAACAGATCGACCTTGCCATGATCACCTGATGCCAAAGACTTTCCAAGAATGGGAACCGGTCTGATGCCAGATTCTGAATTCAATGCAGAGAGTCCGAGATCTTTGGATCTCTGAATGCTTCTTTCGGGTTGACCTGCGATTTGGTGCATCGCAGAGAGCCCGCCGCCGACGAATGCCATGCCGTATGCGGACTGCGCGAGTTCTTTCGCAGACGCATGGTGTCCGCGACCCAAAAGCGAGTCCATTTCGGCAGACATCAAACCGGCAGGGACGCCTGACAGAGCGCCGGATGTAATATTGTTTTTGAGAACCGGAGCCAGATGGCTGGCTTCTGCAAAAGCAGTTGTGGCTGCCGATCTCAAACCGATACTTGAGGCTGTAAGAGTCGTGAATGTGGCTGCGCCCACCGCACCATGCTTGAGGCGAGCAGCCCAGAAGTTCCCTTCGGATGGGTCTACTGGACGCATCAATGCATCGTAGGCAAAACCGCTAACGGCACTCTCGGTCAGTGCCAGTCCGTTGCGTGCATTGAAGAGCGCGCTACTTGTAGCGGCAGCGTCAGCAGAGAAGCCCAGTTTGGCCATGGCACCGCGGGTGCCCTTTGATGCAATAAGGAAGGGCGCGATCATCCCCACACCGGAGCCGATTGTTTGGGCGTGCCACTTGGCGGTTCCAAAATCTGCCGCCTCGGGGGCGTCCATGAATTGAACTTTCGGAAGAATGTCAGTGCCCAAAGTGTGGTCGGCAAGCTGCGTCAAGCCGTTTAACGGACTCTGAACGCCTGAGTAAACAACAGAACGAACGAATTCCCCGACGAGCGAACCCTCGTCTTTCTGCGCGGTTGTCGCGACTTCTTTTGCTAGCTCTGGCTTGATTTGTGCGTTATCACCCATAAAGGGAGACCATATACATAAAAGGAACTGTGCCCTGCAGATTACGATTAAATCTACTCAATAACAATGGGGAAGTTACCATGGGCGCCAGCAGCAGGGCGTTTTGGACGATAATTATGCGTATGAACCCCATCCCGACAACATCATCGGCTTGGGCTGCGATTTCCTCTGCTCGCGGCCGGCTTCGCGGGTTAGCAGCAGTGGCTATCTCACTGCTTTCCATTTTGCCCGTCGCAGCCAACCCTATGGATGAGGAATACCTGGCGGCATATCGGGCAAGACCCGAACACAAGGCGCTCGGCGCTTACTCCAACGGCATCCATTTGATGAACCAAGAACGCTTCCCCGAAGCAATCAAACAGCTCGAAAAAGCAGTCAGTATCGACCCTACCTGCTATGGCGCGCTCAGCGCACTGGGCTACATATATGCCGACAAGGAAGAGTTCCAAAAAGCTTTGGTGTATCAAGATCAAGCCGTAAAAGCGGCGCCGAAGAATGACCCTGGAGTTTACTTCAGGCGATCTTTTACGCTTTTGGCTTTGTTCAAATACGATCAGGCGCTCAAAGACATAGACAGAGTTTTAGAACTCGAACCCAACAGAACCAACTTCTACGAAATGCGATCAAAAGTGCACTTGGCCCAGAAAAAACCAGAACTCGCACTCAAAGACTTCGACATGGCGATTAAAGCAGATCCGAGTTCCGGGGAGACTATGTACAAGCGCGCTGCCTTGGCCACATCGCTCGGGAAATATGACAAAGCGCTTCAGGACTTCCGGTATCTCGCGAAAAGGTTTCCGCAGGATGTCGACGCCTACACCGGCTTGGCTGAAGTGCACAGGCTAACAGGCAAGTATCAACAGGCGATTGATGAGCTAAACCAAGCCCTGAAACTCGGTCCTGAGAATCCCGGGTTTTGCTTAAGGACAAGAGCGTTTTGTTACGAGAAGCTCGGCAAGCAAGATTTAGCGAAAAAAGACATTGCAGAAGCGAAGAAGCACGGTATCGAGAAGCCCGGCCGCGCTTCGGAATTTGTCAGCTTCTAACCTCAAAGTCCCCAGTTATCCACCCAAGACTTCGGCAACACTATGCCTTTCTGACGCGCGCTCACAGAAAATTGTCCTTGATGAATAGCCTCATGTTGCGGCAAAAGAAACAGATGTTCGAGCACGGAAAGCTTGGTGGTCGGCCACTGAATGTACTCTTTTACCGGGTCTTTGTTGTATCCCGAAAGCGCGTCATAGAGCCGCTTGTCCTGTTCTTTCAGATACTTCTCTAACAGCGCAGGCGACTTTTCCATCGAGCGATCTTTTCGTTTTTTCGAAAAGTCGGCAACACCGGTGTCAAGCGATTGAATATAAAGTTCTTGTACGTCGCCTATGTGTCTTATCAACTTGCCGTAAGTACCAAACTCCTCATGAGGAGAAAATGAAAGCTGCTCCTCATTCAAAGTACCTAGAAAATCGTAGGTCAGAGATCTGGTAAATTGCCAGGTTCTTGCAAACTGAGCAAGCCAGGGATTTGTAATCATGCCCCCACTCCGTGTATTTGGTCGGTTGGTCGCTGTCACGTGCCGATGACGCAACTAAAGAATTAGTCGCCCGGCGTTTCCTTCATACCACTCGTGGTCAAGATGGAAACTGACACACTTGAGGCGGGTATGATTATGAATGGAACCCGCCGCATATTTACGTATGGTAGCCAAGCACACGATCACCCATGGCGAAAATCCTGCTAGTTGAAGATGAACCGGAATTCTCAACCCTCATCTGCGAGTGGTTGAAAGCAAGCGACCATCATGTCGTTGATGCCGTTCAAAAGGGCGAAGAAGCACTTGACCTGCTGCGTTTCTACAAATTCGACATGATAATTCTTGACTGGATGCTACCAGGCATGAGCGGCTTGGAAGTTTGCAAGGCGTTTAGATCAACTGGAGGAACCACTCCAGTGTTGATGCTCACTGCAAAAACGCACGTAGATGAGAAGGAAGCAGGATTGGATGCTGGTGCCGATGATTATCTGACGAAGCCATTCGAGCTCAAAGAACTCTCGGCAAGAATTCGCGCCCTTTTGAGACGTCCCGTTGCCTTCAGCGGCACGGTTTTAAAGGCCGGCGACGTGACTATGGACACAGCAAGCTACAAGGTCACCAGGTCAGGCGAAGATATCCAGCTTTTGCCTAAGGAATTTGCTCTTCTTGAGTTCTTGATGCGGCACCAAAATCAGGTTTTCAGTCCAGAGGCTCTTCTTGACCGCGTTTGGACCTCAGACTCCGAGGCGTCGCCCGAGACTATTCGAACATATATAAAGAGGTTGAGAAAGAAAATCGACCTTGAAGGCAAACCCTCAATACTCTCGACAGTTCACGGCGTCGGCTACAAACTCGATACGCCGGCAGAGTAGGACTACTTCGAGCTCAAGCGATATCGCTTGAGACTTTAACCTCCGGCGATATCGCCGAAGGCCTATGGCGTTTGACACTCATCCCCCATTAGGTGGATATCTGACCCAAAAGCTCAAATTTCTCGTTGGCGGCCCAAGTCCTTGAAACCGCAAAGCCCCGAATACCAACAGTTTTCGGCAGACTCTGCCATTCGCCGCCTAATTTCAAAAATACTTGGGTTTTTTCCAAAAGAAATTCCCGTTCCACAACTTTGCCACAATCTTGTTTTACACTCCTGGCATGTTGAAGGAACATAGTTCCACCAAAGGCGAGGCACCAACGAAATGATGAACACAAGTGAAATTGCTAAGGCGATGCAAACTGGCAATTATCCTTCCTTGAAAGCCATTCAACCGATCAGCCTGAGAGAGTTGAGTTACTTGCAAGAGAAGAATGCTGGCCCATCGAGATACGCTTTCTTCACCAAGCTGTCTGATTCATTCCGTCACCACCTGCCTGCACTCAAGGGACTATTGCTTCCACAATCTGATGAGTGCCCGGTATATACATCCGAGCAATAACCTTCAACAAAATCATTTCTGACAAAGGGGCGGACCGAGGTTTAATTACCTGGGTCCGTCGGGGTTCTAGGGGTTTTTCGACGAGCACCGACTTCTGTATTCAGTTTCAAATTCGGGAACTATTGCTTCTGAAAAACGATCAAACCAGAAGACGCTCATTGCTCAGCGCGATATCCAACTTGACCCCATTTGTATCTGCGACCGTGACACTACGCACGGTTGTAGCGAAGTTGGCACCACAATCGCCACCATTTCGGGAATTGCCCACGGGAGTAAACTTTGCGAACTCAAGTCCCGCAAAAAAACAGGAAGTGAACTTGACAGGAATTCAAATTATCGGCATGCTCTAATTAATAGGGTATCTGGAGGAGACGGCCATCGAGACCTTTGACCTAATCGAATATCAACAGCGAGCACGCGAGACATGCTGTCCCAAAAAGTTGTTTGAACTTTGGGAAGATGTTTGTCGTCGCTACGAACGGCGCGAGATAGGCGAATACGAATTCGAAGAGATGAAAGAAGTAATTTGGCCTTCGTTGCAAGCGCTCGCCGTCTTGAGAAACTGCGTTAACAATAGTGGCGAAGAAGCGCCTAAACAGCGGACTCGCAAGAGAGCATAACGCAAACTGCAGGATATTATCCAACAAGCTCCTTCCACTGATCACTCGATACCGGCATCACGCTAAGCCGCGACATCTTTACCAGAATGAAGTCTTGAAGCTTTTTGTTCCCTTTGATCTCCGCAAGCGTCAGAGATCGAGTCAGTTTCTTTTTGGGTTTGAGCTCAATCACTGCTAGTTTGGGATCGTTGAGTTTGGGATCAACAAACGGATCAGAGCTCACCTCAGCCAATCCAACCAGTCGTTTTTCATCGCCAGTGTGATAGATGATCGCGGTGTCTCCTTTGCGCATCTCTCGCAAGTATTTGAGCGCGAGATTGTTTGTGATACCGTCCCAAACTGTCTTTTTGTCTCGTTCGAGATCATCGTAGCTGTAGCACGACGGTTCGGTCTTGAGTAACCAATATGCCATTTGGATCTCCTTTAAGCTGCAAAGAGAACTCGCCCCTATCGTAGGCCCACCATTGATAGATGCAACTGCATAAATATAATCGGTTTTGCCGAGACCACAATTGGAGGTCTTATGCCCGCACCCCTGGACGGTGCCGCATATGCAACAGCCAGTACGCTTGACGAGATATCGTCCGTATCGAGTCGTCTGCTTGAGTCCGCGCAAGACGGTCTCAACCAAGCGAAGGAAACCGTCCAAGAACATCCTTACCTAACCGCCGGCGCTGTCGCAGTCGCCGGTCTTGCTGCGTTTGCATTGACCAAAGGGAGAAGCAGTCGCGCCACGTCTTTGATCGCAACGTCAGAGTTCGCTGGTTCGTCAGGAAGTAAGGCGGCACAGATAATTCCGATTGGCGGTGAATCGCTCCCCAAAGTTTACGCGGGCGCCACGCGAGTGTTGGACAGTAGCGCCAAGCTCGGTTCGAAGTTAGTGACGCCGGCTGAACCTGTCTTTGTTATGGGAGGCGAGTCAGCATCGTTCGTTCGTCCGGTTGCGTTGGATTTGAAGATTGTCTCTGCTGATGCGCTCAGAGGCTTAGGTGAGGCGAAAGATCTGTATCCGAACATTCCGAAATTGACGGTGCAAGATCCGATGCTGCATGCAGCACAGCTCGTCACTCAGTTCGACGGCAATCTCGCAAGACTTTACGCCAGAGCTCAAAGAAATGCAGTGCACTTGGAAGTTTTGAAGACCAGCGAAGAAACCGGCGCGCTGCTACGTAAGGAAGGCTCTGGTTTCTTTTTGAATAGCAAAGGTGAGATTGCTACTGCCTATCACGTTGTACGTGGCGGCGAGACAATCCATGTCTACTCGCCATTGAGCAAGGGGCTTCCTCTAAGTGCTGAGGTTTCGTTTGTGGATGAAGCCAGTGATATAGCACTTCTTCACTTGCGACCTACAACAGTGCAGGCGTTGAGCATCAAACCGTTCAACATCAGACCGGTAAGCACTGCACTTGTTGAGGGCGAACAAGTTGTCGGCTTCGGTTTCCCTGACGGCGTCAAGACGCTTCACGCGATGCCTGGAAATTTCTCGCTCGTGAAAGAAGTACAGCTTGGTCAGATGCCCTCTATGCGTGGAGAAGCAATAAGATCGTTCATGATGGCAAATCCTGGTAGCTCTGGAAGCCCGATCGTAGACCGAAACGGGAAGTTGTTGAGTATGATTGTTCAGCAAAATCCCAATGATATGACTTCGCTTTCCGTTCCAATTGGCAAAGTCATGGTTCACATGAAGTAGAGGAAGTTATGCAACACGGCAGTAGTCACGGCGCACATAGTGGACATGGTGGACATGGTGGTGGTGGACAAGGTCACGGAGGGCATGGCGCGCATTCACATGGTGCACACTGCAGTCACGATGGTTCCGGCATGGTGAATCCGGATCAAGCTTCAAGAATGGGATGGGGAACAGTTCCAGGACTAAACACCAGAAATTTTCCGCTTGCAATTTTGTTTTCGTTTGTAGTCTTTTTCTTCTTGTTGATTCCGTTTATCTTTGACATCAACAGCCTTATGCGCCCGAAAAGAGAGACGCAGCCCGAGATTCAAGGACAAGGCGATGTTCAATCTGCGCAAGCAACGCAACAATCAGACGCGCCGTATGGTCAGCAGCAATTCAGCGCGCAGCCGAACATGCAGCAACCGTACACGCAGCAACAATATTCGACCCAACAGTACGCAGGTCAGCAATATAGCGGGCAACAGTTTGCGCAACCATATTCGACTGGTTCACAACAACAGTATTACGGTCAACTACAAACACTGCCGCCGGGGCAACTTCATCCGTCGAGACAAACCTATGAACAACGCGGACAGAAAGTTCAAGTCTACGTGAATCGCTAGCTAGACAACTTACATGTGAGATTTTGTGTCAGGCAAGAAGTTGATCGCACGCTGTTTGATTGAATCGGCAATCGATTTGATTCTGTTTGAGCTGAACGCCGCAATTTGTGGGCGCTCAACCGAAATCGCGGCTGCATCCGAAAGAGAATTGTTGACGCGCCCATACATTGAGATGTAGCTAGGTGCCGCCACAGAACTAGGACCAAGTCCGAGAGCAGTCGAGAGCTTTGTGGTCAGAAGTTCTTTGTCGATCTCGTTAGAACTCACGATCGTCACAATCGTTTCTCTCTGCTGTACTACCTTGCTGTATTCGGCAATGTCCTGCCACACTGGAAGCTCGATGATCTGGCGACACTTCAGTTCGACGATTCGCTTGTTGGCGACTCGAGTTTCCTTCACTCTTCCTTTGTTCACTTCAACGATCAAATTGGCAATGCGAGCATCATCAAAAAGTTCTTCCGCCAAAGTCACCAAATCGTCTCCTTCAGCAACGATATGGACCGGTCGGCGAAGCACATTGCCGGCATCCGTAGCAGAACGATCGATGGCGACATCCAAATCGCCGTCGACTTCACCGGCATCGGCATCTTGTTGCGCTTGCAATTCACCGCTCACCTTGCAGTTTTCAACGGCTTCTTCGGATTCTTCTTCGTCAGTGTCGGCGGCATCTATTGTTTCAAACGGATAAGGAAGGATGTGTTCCTTCAGGGCTTCAATCTTCTCATCCTTCGATTTCGCAACGCCTGCCGAGGCAATCAGAACAGCTAATGCAACTTCAACGCCGGTGATGTAGAGCTTGTCGGAGTTGACGCGGCGGGGTTCTAATTCATCGAGGCGCTGAATTCTGGCATCAAAGACGCGACCAATGCTTTCTGTCGTAATCGTGATTCCGCTTGGAGCAACAACCTTGCCCGATGCATCGAGAATGATGGAAGGAGTTCTGCCTGCTCTTTCCGTTACCCGTTCGATACCGGTCTTGTCGATAGTTGTAACTCGATCGGCTGCCGCGATTCGATCCGTAGAAATGATTCGATCTGTGGACGTAACTCGATCGGGGACGTTTTGATGTGTTGTTGTTCTGTCTGAAACTCTGTCAACACTAATGCTTGCTGTTGGTTTATCCGATGGTTTATCCGATGGTCTGATCTCATTGGATTTGATGGCAGGAACAGTCGAAACGGAAGCGATAGGCGTGATCGGCGCGATAGGCGCGATAGTCGAGATCGGTGCGATAGTCGAGATAGGAGCGATTGGCGAGATAGTCGAGATCGGTGCGATATTCAAAATCACACGACCTGTGAGATCAACTGGTCGAACCTCAGTTTGCGTGATTCGAACCCCGTCGAACTTCGCATCTGCTTGTGCGACTTTGATAGAACTCGGATTGACTTCAACGAGAGAAACTCGAACAGTCCGGTCAGTCCGTTCTGCTGGTTGCGCGCCTCGAGAATCCGTCGTGTGTGCGACACCTTTACCATCGACAAGCGCTTTGACGTCGCTGCGCGAATCACCCGTTGCGATGCGAACGTTACCATCCGCCTTGGTTTCGGACCCAGAGCCAGAGCTAGCGATCGATATGCGAACTGATGATGTTGCTGCGGAATCCGTCGTAAGAATTTTCGCGGTGCTCGTTTCAATCTTTTCTGTGCGACCTGAAACTCGCACTACTTCACCTTTGTCGAATTTAGACAGGTCAAATTTCGATATGTCAAACTTGCCAGCATCACCTTTAGAGCCTTCAAATTTCGATACGTCGATTTTTGACACGTCTACTTTGGTCGCATCAGCTCTTGATACGTCGATTCTTGTTCCATCAAACTTCGATACGTCGACCTTCGAAACGTCGACCTTCGATACGTCGATCTTCGAAACGTCGACCTTCGATACGTCGACCTTCGATACGTCGAACTTCGAAACGTCGGTTTTCACTGCGTTTGTAACTTCAGCTTTGACTGTGTTCGTAACTTCAGCTTTCATTGCGTTCGTAACATCAGCTTTAACTGCGTTCGTAACTTCAGCTTTCACTGCGTTCGTAACTTCAGCTTTCACTACAACGTCGGCTCTAACTGCGTTAGTTGCGTCGGTCTTAGCAGTTCCAACCTTAATCACGTCGCCCTTAGCTGCGTCGAGCTTAGCTGCATCAAACTTGGAAGGATCGAGTTTAGTTGCATCTATCGGCGGAACGCGGAGCGTCCATTCACCACGAGTATCCGACGCTGGCTGACGACCATTTTCCTGAGTTCTAGATGTCGCATCATTCTTATCGACACCGAAGAATTTTGAGCCGATTCCTGAGTCGGTAATCTTGCCGTCGATTAGTTTGCTGCTGGCGTCGCCCTTTACCATAATGTCGTTAATCGCTCCACCAGTGCGGGCACCTACGATATCGGCTCGAGCGATGTCAGATCCAGAACCTCCCTTGGAGTCTGTTCGGTTTGCAGCCGTCGATGCGTTTTCGGTGCGTCCAATCGTCGATGCGTTTTCGGCGCGTCCAATCATTGATGCGTTTTCGGCTCGTCCAATCGTCGATGCGTTTTCGGCGCGTCCAATCTTCGATGCGTTTTCGGTGCGTCCAATCGTCGATGCGTTTTCGGTACGTCCAATCGTCGATGCGTTTTCGCTGCGTCCAATAGTCGATGCGTTTTCGGTGCGTCCAATCGTCGATGCGTTTTCGATGCGTCCAATAGTCGATGCGTTTTCGGTGCGTCCAATCGTCGATGCGTTTTCGCTGCGTCCAATAGTCGATGCGTTTTCGGTGCGTCCAATCGTCGATGCGTTTTCGATGCGTCCGCCTG
>CAZCZI010000056.1:0-34287 GCA_964503045.1 uncultured Candidatus Obscuribacterales bacterium | reverse complement strand
GTCGATGCGTTTTCGGTGCGTCCAATCGTCGATGCGTTTTCGATGCGTCCGCCTGTCGACGAGATATCGCTACGAGCAACTATGTCTCCGCGTACTGCTTCAACACTTTTGATTACTGCTGAATCTATCGGCTTGGCGACCAGTTCACCGCGCGCTGCGCTTGATACAACATCTCCGCGGGTGACACTTGCACTTACTCCATCGCGAACATCAGCGCGCGCCAGATTTGCTCCAGCATCGCTGCGATTAACAACGGTTCCGCTGTCAGCACGATTAATAACAACGGTTCCGCTGTCAGCGCGATTGTTAGCAACAGTAGGCAACACATCACCGCGACCTGACAAAGAGTTGACGCCGGTGACAACTGTGGGTTTGGGAGAGTTGGAATCACTGCCGTTTTTTAGTTCGCCCGGTTTGAAGTCAACACCTACCATTGGTTTGAGATCTGCAGCTGCCGATTTGAGATCGTTACCAATCGTTCTGAAGTCCCCGCCTGATTTGGCTTCACCTATGACTTTTGGTTCGCTTGTCACACCTTTGAGTTCGCCGGCGGTTAAACTCCCCACAGACGATTTCACCGAGCCTTGCACTGCTCCTTGCTCAGCACTGATTCCCGCAGGTCTCGAGATCGATTCGACAGTGACGCCGACGAGACCCTTATCGACAACTGAACCGATTGCAGTGGGTCTATCGGTGACGACTGCTTCTTTGAGCACATTGCGCGATGCTTCACCAATGTTTTTATTGAGCGACCATTCTTCAGGTTTGAGGCGAAGTTCCATAGTCTGGATCGACCCTTGTGGTGCAAGTCGATCTGCGATTTTGGTTTCCAGTTTTTGCTGAGGCGTGTCCGGCAGAAATTTCACCGAGCCTTGCATTGCTCCTTGCTCAGCACTGATTCCCGCAGGTCTCGAGATCGATTCGACAGTGACGCCGACGAGACCCTTATCGACAACTGAACCGATTGCAGTGGGTCTATCGGTGACGACTGCTTCTTTGAGCACATTGCGCGATGCTTCACCAATGTTTTTATTGAGCGACCATTCTTCAGGTTTGAGGCGAAGTTCCATAGTCTGGATCAACCCTTGTGTTGCAAGTCGATCTGCGATTTTGGTTTCCAGTTTTTGCTGAGGCATGTCCGGCAGAATTTTGTATTCAAGACTTGAAGGTCCTTGTCTATCTTGTCCAATCTTGTAGTCCATCGTTTGGACATTCAGTCTTTCAGTCGGAAGGCTCCAATCGCTATTGCGTTGATTGACGCTCTCGATACGAGAGTTGAGCGGAAATGCGTTTATCGGCGCCGAGGTGATCGGTTCTAACTTAGTTAGGCTCGCAGTCGTTTCAATTCCTTTCGAGCTGATGATTTGATCGCTTTTACTGGTGATGGTCGACTCGATTCTAGTTGCGCCAATAACTGGTTCAAGTTTGGTCGTGCCGGAATTTACTGGTAAATCGAGTCGATTCGGACCCGCGTTCTCTTTAGGTATCGCAGTAGAAGGTTCGTGAGTTGATGCTATGAGCACGTCAGCGACCTTATGCCCGCTTGCGACTGCACCGTTTACGGTGCTGGCATCGCCAAGAATCGAAACTCGTTCAATCGCTTTTGGTTCAATCGCCTTTGGTTCAATCCCTTTTGGAACCACGACGTCGCGCGAGTCAATCTGAATCTGAGTTGGCGCGATTCTACCGAGCCGATCATAGTCTGCTTTTGGTTTACTCTCGCTGACAGAAGATGAAACCTCTGAGGTTCTTGGAGGAAATACATTGTATTGCGAGTCTTGGATCAGGGTGGTCTTACTTTCCTGAACCGGGACCGGAGACGCTCCCTTGATGAACTGGTCTTTGCTTTCGTTGATTGCAGCGCCCTTGAACTGGTCTTTGCTTTCGTTGATTGCAGCTTCCTTGATCACTGATCCAGCGAAGCTGGTAGCCTGGCCGACGGCGGTATAAATAGGAACAACCGTCGCCTGCTCGTCATTAGCAGCGGACCGCGCTCTTGTGACCCTGGAAGTATTCTCCGGAGCAACCTGCGCGGCTTCCTGAACAGTAGTTGTGCTGGTATTTCTAGACCCTTCAGATGCTGTTATATAAAGCAGATTCAGCCTATCTTGCTCTTCTTCCTTCTTTTTCGAGTTGAGCAGCTGTTCGTCAGACAGCAAAATCTCGCTGTCTTTCTTTTTTTTGCCGTCAGGAAGAACGTTGTCTGTCACGATAGTAATTTCATTTCGGGTCTTGAATGTATGTATCCGGACGCGCCGATCTTTGGACAAGATAGAATGAAAGCTGTTAACTTTTGGTGACCAGCCCAGACCGGCAATGAAAAGATTTCCTGTCGATACAACGAAATTCCGCATAGGCCCAGCTGGGCTAGGCGCAACCGCTTTAGCCGCCATCGTTTTAGGAGGCGCAGCGGCCATCGTTTCAACTTCCAGAGCCTCTGCCTCTGACTGGGAGGAGGATGGAACGAATTTTGTGGTTCCGCCCAGACGCCCCGCCAAGCAGCAGCCGCAGCAGCCGGAAGAAGACTGGAAACCCAGTCAGAGTAACGGTCCTCAAAAGATGGGACCTGGTCATACCCTTGAGGGAAACATCAGCCATACTCGCCCGGGCCGCGGAGACCCCAGCTTTGGTCCTTATGGTGCAGGGGCGGGTTTGGGTGTTCCTGGAGATCTTTTGTTGGAACAGACACCAATTCCCGCAATGCCCAAGACTATCGCCGTTTCACCCACTGTGTTTAAGACTTGGTTGCAAAAAACCCATCCCGAACTCACCGCCACGCTGAGCAATATGAACAAAGACACAGTCGTGGAAGTTAAAGGCGCCTGGGATGATGCCGGGCACACTATGCGATCGTTCGGCATTCCCTACACCAGAATCGGCGCCGGGAAGCTAGGCACCGCCGACCTTTCCGCAACCAAAATCTTGGTGGTTAATTGTGCCGGAGATGTACCACCGGCAGGGATTCAAAAGCTTCAAAGATTTGTGAGGAACGGTGGATGGCTGCTCACCACTGATTGGGCACTTGGCTGTGTCGAGAGAGCGTTTCCGGGCTATATTTCCTGGAACGGTGGTTACACCGAGTCTCGCGTCGTCGATGCCGTGGTTGTAGATCCAGATCCTGCGCTGTTTCGCAATACCGTGCCGTATGCATTTTGGAAACTAGACAGCAAAAGCCAGACGCTGCGAGTAATGCGTCAAGACGGAGTGCATGTGCTTGCGCGCAGCCGCATGCTTCTCACTGATGATCCATCGCAATTGGGAGTGCTCGCTGTGACATTTAGCTATGGTCGCGGCAATGTCTTGCACCTGGTCGGGCACTTCGACAACAACTCAGACCGGGCGTTCAACAATGCGCTGCCTGACCCCGCACCCAAAATCGGAATCAGCCTGCGCCAAGCACTGGCCGCAAACTTCATGGCAGAAGCAATCCAAAGCAACGCCCCGACTCAGCAATAGGCTCTGGCGATATCGCTTGAGGATTTGGCTCTGGCGATATCGCTTGAGGATTCCGGTTCACAGCAGATCAAGCGAAAGGGTCGGGCAATTGCCCGACCCATCCAGTCTTCCCTTAACTTGCGTTACACACCTAGGACCTCCAACCTAGTCTGTGATCTCCACAGGCTGAGCTTGCACGTTGCCTAGCCTGTACACGTCTTCCAGAGCTGCCCGCTGACCTGCGAGCTCGGCTCTATACTCAAGCAACCTCAAGGGCATGTACACGATCAGCGCCGTCATCCATGCTTGAACGGAGCAGATACCGACGTGAAGTGAGTCGGTTCCTGGAACTACTCCTGAGGTCATAACGCCAACAACACCAGCCGAGACCAAAGCGATGAGAGCAGGCCAACGCACTGCGGGCAATTCATGATGTTCAGGAACTCGCTCCGCAAACGGTGCCTTCATTTTCAAAATAGAGGTCCACATAATCCACTCACCCATAACGATTACGGTCGCCGTGGGCAAGAAGACGCAGTTAAGAGATGCAATCGCTTCAAGCGCTTTGAACGATCCAGACACAGACAACCAGGCTGCCATTCCAGCTCCTAAGATTGCCAGAATCGTCACCCAGGTTCTGTGCGGCAATGCAATTATATTGTTGCAAGCTTGCGCAGAACCGAAGAGATTGGAGTCATTCGCAGCGAAGTACGATGCTGTGAGAACCAGAGCACCAAGAATTGCAATTCCGCCAAAACTATAGTCATTCATGAACGCAGTCGCCGCTGCGTAATCGGTGATTCCAGTGACACGCGCGACAACCCATCCAGTGGCGGGGAAAATTATTTCCCCAATACACAATGCCACTGCCATCGGTACCAGACAAAACTTCGTTTTTGGCTTTGAGAATCGCCAATAATCTGCTTCGTTCCCCCACACTGCAAAACCAATGATGAACGAGGAAACAGTAGTCACCGCCAACCCAAACGACTTATGCGATGTCTCCATCAACACAGTCGGAGGGCACTGACCCATCGCTTTAAAGAAGGTGTAACCAACCCAAACGATCAATACCGGAGCAGCAAAATAGCGAGCAAAGTTGGCCACGCCTTTAAATCCGAAGAAGTTATTGAACGCCATCAAAATGGCAAGTCCCGCTGCCAGCCAGGCCATTGGAAGGTTGACATGGAAGAGTCCTTCAAAGCCCTCTGCAAGAAACAGAGCAGCGAGTCCGTACCAGGCAACGAAAATCCAAATCAGGTTGAAGTTAACTAGACGAGCGCCCCATCGCCCGAACACACCACGACTCAGCGCGCCGAAACTTTGTCCTGTACGCGCTCCCAACTGACTCGCCGGAACTGCATATGCCAAAAGTAACAAACATCCAATCATAGCGCAGCCAATAACTTCCTGAAGCGAGAAGCCATCCTTGTACCACTGAAACCCAACAAGAACGCTGGGAAACGCAGTGACCATGGTGATCCACAAAAGCGCCATCGTTATAGGTCCGCGTCTTTCCGACATCGGCACCGGCGAAAATGGGTGATCGCATGAGTCAGACATTCTCTACACCTGCTTGGAAGTTCTGGAGGTTCTGGGGGGCTCTGCCAGTTAGCCGCTGGGCATGCCGTGGTCGAACTATAGGTAAGAGATAAAACCCATACCAGTGGGCAATTACGTAGAGTTAATCCTGGTCATTCGTTGAGGTGGGGAGAATTACGAGCGAAGAGTTTGTGGGTTGAACAAGAATTTTTCGCCGCTAGCTTAAATGTTGCGATTTTGATTGAACTTTTTGGTTGCCGCAAACGTATACAAATTAGGAACGCTTGAACCGGCATCCATAAAAGAATTGAGCTGCAAAATTGAGAATCGATCTAACTATCGGCACAAAGGACCATATCATGCCAAACAGAACAAACACAAAGGGCACAAAGGGCACAACCGCACTCAATGCAATTTTTTCTCTGCTTCTGCTTATGTGCGCAGTTTCGATGGCACCGGTCTTTGCGCAATTGGCAGATGAGGCAACAACCTCAAACAGTGGTTCCCGAAACGGAAATGTCGACGCGCAGAAAGTTGGTTCGGCGTTTGCACGCGGTCTCAATCTTCGCGGTCGCAAACTAGATGGCGGCTTTGGTTGGAAAAACAGGAAAACCGATCGATTCTGGCTCGGCGCAGGCGACATGGCTGAAAAAGATGTGGTCATGGAAGGGGTGACGAGGAAATACTATGTATACACTCCCGCAAATGCCAAAACAGGCGTGCTACTGCCGTTGGTGCTCGTCTTTCACGGTGGCGGCGGAACCGCGAGAGGAGCAGACTATCACATCGGCGGCATGACGAAAGTAGCTGACAAATACGGTTTCATAGTGGTGTTCGCTCAGGGTGTTGACAGACACTGGAACGACGGCAGACCTGGCTTGGTCGATCATTACTACGACGACGTTACCTTCGTTTGGAACATCATTGAAACCCTCGTCAAATCAGGGAAGGTCGACAGGTCCCGCGTCTATGCAACGGGTATCTCCAATGGGGGTTTCTTCAGTCAGTATCTGGGAATCATGCTACCGGGCAAGCTGGCGGCTGTCGCGTCCGTTGCCGCATCAGTATCGACGAATTTTCAAAATATTCCCGTCAAACAGCCGCTGCCCATAATGTTTTTACTGGGAACAGAAGACACGCTCGTACCTTGGCTCGGTGGATCGATCGGTGGCGAGATTTTGAAAAAGAAGATTCGGGGAGCAGTTATATCCGGACGGGAGTCCGTAGACTTTTGGCTTGCAAAAAATGGCAATAGTGCCAAGGCGGAGCGGGTTCCGCTCGACGACACCAACCCGGATGATGGAAGCAAAGTCTTTGTGGAACAATATGGAGCCGATAACAGCAGCAATGAAGTTGTGCTCGTCGAAATTCAAGGCGGCGGACACACCTGGCCCTCAGGACAGCAATACCTTCCAGTGAAGCTAATCGGACCGGTCTGCAAGGATTTCGACGCAAACGAGATGATTTGGACGTTCTTCAGCAAACACTCACTTCAGACGAAATAGCGAACTATCTTGCAACGCGTGATCACTTGCCGCGTGATCACGTGCCGCATGATCACGCGCCGCATGATCACGCGCCGCGTGGCCATCGTATGTGGTGGCTCTGCATCGTACGTGGTGGCTCTGCATCGTACGTGGTGGCTCTGCATCGTATGTGGTGGCCATGCAACGCGTGATCACGTGATGCGTGATCACGCGATGCGAGATCATTTACCTGCCGACATACTCGTTCAACGACCAATCATATGGTCCGTAAACTACTTTCAATGCGGCTTTCTTCGCCGGTTGCTTTTCCAATTTCTTGCGCACAGACGCAGGTGCCTTCAACAGTAAGTATTTGAGGACAACCTCGTCATCGGACGGCGGCGGATTTCCAAACTTCTGAATACCTGCTGCTTTAGCGAAATCCAGAGCGAACCAGTTGAAAATCTTGGAGGCGCGCACAATATTGTGGTTGAGTTCGAACTCGACGTTTCTCGGATTCTGCATGAAAGCCTTCGTCACTTCCTCTAAAGCGCGCTCGATACCACGACCGGTAAACGCTTCGGTGCGCAGCTTGCCGCCATCTTTGGCCGCGCACACAACGGCAAAGTGAACTCTGGGATCGCGAAAATCCTTTCGCAACACACCGTGTTCCATCTGATCGATCGTTACTTTACGTCCGCCGATGGTGATGGAAAAGTTATCCCAAACATCTTCGATTTGCCTGAGGCTGCCTTCGGGGTAGTACTTGTTGTTGCCCTTGATCGGATAGTGATCGAGGACTACTTTGATTGTGAGCGCGTTGTAGGCGTTTATCCACAGCGCCTTTCTTTCATCGATCGAAAGCGTTTTGTATCGGTCTGCATTCAAACTCTCCAACTGAGAAAGATACAGATTGAGATTCTCTGGGTTTGCTTTCCATAGTTTGTAGTTAACTAATCCATTGTGCACGTACTTCCTTAGTTCAGCGGTGAAGACTTTGTGCGAGGAGTCGTAAGTAGCGGTACTTGGTTTCGATTCCGAATTCGGCTTCGATTCCGAATTCGGCTTCGATTCCAAACTCGGCTTGGATTCCGAACTCGGCTTGGATTCTGAACTCTTCGATTCCGTGCCTTGTTTCTCCGACACTTCAGGCGCGGCGAAAACCGGGTTTGTCGAAGTGCAAAGGAGAAGAAAAGACAAAGCTAAAGGAATAATTGGATGGAACATATAGACATATAGTCCTATGGAAGATGAGAATGAGTGCCATCGCAGCGAGGGGCATGCTTGGTGTGTTTGCATTGACATAGAGCCATTTTGCACTCTGCTTCAATGGTGAACTTCAGCGGCGAGAATTCGGTGCCTGCATGCGATCCATCGCAAAACGGTTGTTTCTTTGATCGTCCACATGCGCACCACCAATAGTCTCCCGGTTTGAGATCGACGATGCTTGCTTTTCTGTCTGCTATCTCGGGTTCGCTCATCACTACTCCTTCAGGATCAATCTGTCTGTATGTCTTCAGAACCAAATTTGTTTGTATATCTCTGTATATCTTTAGAACCAATCTTTCTGTATTTCTGCACTGCGCACGTCAGTTGTTGGTGGTAAATCTCGCCAAGATTGCGGCAATTGCATCAGGTTTGTACGCAGGTGCAGAACACCGTCCGCCTGCACAAACAAAGGCGGCAGCAGTCTTGAGTTCGGGAAAGTCGACGTCCAGGTTTGCCGGTTTTCCTTCTTCTCTATCCCACCAGTCGATTCGCTTATATACAGATGGGGTTTTGAGGGCAGCCTCGAAGAGCTCACGCGCTTGCGCATCTTTCTTTGAGCCTAATATCGTGATGTGCGCCGGGGCGTTTGCGATTTCACGGTCTGCAAGGAGAGTGCCCGCGACCAGGATCTTCCGTTTACGGGCAATTTCCGGCGTCGCGAGGTAGCGCATTGTCTGTTCTGACATTTTCTTGTAGTCGGCTTTACCTGTGTATTGGTAGAGCATATTGGCAAATCTGGCTAACATGATGTTCTCTTCCAATAACGGCTCGGGTTTGATGGCATTGGTAGGTGACGGTTCTGACGTCACGAATCCGGCACCGGCACCGTCAGCAGTGGCATGCGAGAAGTGTTTGCCGATAAAGTCGGCTGCGCTCTGCGCTTTCTCCAACCAGGCTTTGTCGGCGGTGGCCACGTACAGTGTCAAGAAGGCGCGTCCCATTGCAAGAGTATCTCCCAGGAATGGTCCACCATTATCTTTTTGATCGTGGGTGAAGCCACCACCTGCAATAGCACGGTTCTTCAAGATATATTCCGCTGCTTTTGTCGCCTTCTTGAGGTATTTGTCATCGTCAGTAACCATGTACAAATACACCAGCGCGTTTATCGCCCAGCCATTTTCTCTGGCGTACACATGCTGATCTACTCGCGGAATTCCTTGTTTGCGTCTTTCGGAATCTGAGAGATCGAAGTATTCAGAGCTGTGTTGCCCCGGCACGAGATCGGCGTCTTGGCTTGTGTAGAAGGCACCATCGGGACTCGTCAAAAAAGCGGAAAGATATCCTTCTATATCTTTGGCAGCTTTCAGATAACTTTCGTCTTTGAACAGCATGTAGCCCTGCGCGTAGACTTTCAAATTCTCAGCTTGCATTTGCATGATCTTTTCGAAGTGAGCATGCTTCCAGTCGCCGTGCGTGGAATATTGATACACGCCACCCCAAACCGGATCGATCAGATTCATTTGAGCTTTGAGCGTATCGCGAGCACGCTTCTCGGAGTCTTTGTCGCCTTCGGCTGCGCGTTCCATCGCATACTCGACGCTGTCCCAATCCAGAAACTTTTGCTGAAAGCCCCAGGCACCATTTTCGGTATCATAGCCGTCCACGTGTTTCTTCTCCATCTCCTTGCGGAGATCTTCCGGCAATGACGCACCTTCCACGTATTTGATCTGTTTGGCCGTGGCGACATCGTCTTCGGGCTTGCGTGTCTTATTCAGCGTTTTTAGCAAGGTCGCCATCTCTTCAGGGCGAATGAACCCTGAGCGCTTGCTCAATTCCGTTCCGTCCGGCGCAAATATGATGGTTGCCGGCCAACCATATTGTTCATACTTATTGCTCAAGTCTGGTCGTGAATCTTGATCGACTTTGACGCAAATGTAGTTTGATTTCAAAATCTTTTGAACCGCGCCGTTGCTGTAGGTTTCGGCGTCCATAACATGGCACCAGTGACACCAAACTGCTTCAAGATCGAGAATGACAAGCTTGTCGTCTTTTTTGGCGCGCTCGAATATATCGTCAGACCAAGACACCCATGTAACTCCGCCGGCGTTGGCTGTCGATGCGAGTTGCAACGATTTGGAATGTTTCGCATGCGAAGTACTAATCGGCAGTTCACTTGCAACAGCAGTTGACAACAATCCGCTTCCACTTACGGTGATGGCAAGGGACAAGATACCGTGTCGAACACCGATACCGATACACCGATCCGTGCGTGCTCTCATTTCAACAACTCCCAGCGTCAACTATTCGAGTGTCGAAAATGATAGCAGGATCAAAAATTTAGTGCCGTCCACTCACCCGAATTGACTCTTCGTTTCGGTCTTTTGGCAGAGCAATGGTGAAATTTGTGAGTTCGCCAGGATTACTGGCGCATTGAATCTTCCCGCCGTGCGCTTCGACAATTTGACGGCAAAGATAAAGTCCCAGACCGGTTCCGGGAGCATGGCGCTTGCCTGTGGACGAGCGCGCAAATCGTTCGAACAAGTGTCCGATTTCTTCCGGCGAAACGCCTGGGCCGCTGTTGCTCACTTCGATGACAACGTCAGACCCCTTCAGGCTTACCGAGGCCGAGATGGTTCCTTCGTCCGGTGTGAATTTGATTGCGTTATCGAGCAGATTTTGAAACACTCGACGCAACCCCTCTCGGTCAGCTACACAGAGCGGAAGTACTGAAGCGACATTTAGATTGAGGTTAATTCGTTTTTCTTCAACCAGAGTTTGAACGCTCGACATGCAATTAGAAAAGATCGCGCCGATGTCCAACTCTTCGAAATTATACGCATTAACGTCCATGTCGTATCGATAGACTTCGAGCAGCTTTTGAATGAGCCTAAGCAGATCTTTGTTGCTTTCGAGCAGCTGCTTGAGAATTGTTTCTTGTTGCTCGCTTGGAATTCGTTGAGTCAAAAGCAACTCGATGATGCGGTTGGCACCAAGTAAAGGATTTTTGAGGTCATGAGTAAGAGTCGCCATGAAATCCTCGTTGCGCTGAAGAACAAGGAGTTTGCGCGCGCTGTACTCTGCCAATTTTTGCTGTGTTATGTCCCGCCCGATGGCCACGGCTCCAATCAACTCGCCCTTATCATCACGAATGGGGCTTGCACTCACACTTATCCACGCACCAGTGGGCACCTTTTCGTTTACCAAATTGAGTTCTTCGTGAGTCACCTTTTCACCCTTGAGAGCTCGCGCGATTGGTGTGTTTTGCCACTCCAAGCTGCCGCTGAGATCGGACTTCATCACACCGTATTTCTTGGGCCAACCAGAAACCGGCGTTTCTTTGAAATCGTTGCCAATAATGGACTCGCAAGCAGAATTGACCAGAAGCAGTCTTGCTTCTTTATCGACAAGTACAACCGTTTCATCCATATTTGCAAGAATCAGCTCGAGCATTGATGCCTGTTGCTTGGCGCGCTCTTCAGCCTCTCTGCGCCGACTTTCCTCTTCGATGCGCAACTTGCGTTCATGAGCTGCGGTCAATGCCCTGGAGACGACCGGGCCGAGCCGTTCCAACCGACTCTTCAAAACATAATCGGTAATACCCGCATTGATGGCATCGATGGCAACGTCTTCTCCCAAAACGTTTGAGAGCAATATGAAAGGAACATCCGGAATTTCTCGTTGGCACCTTTGCCATGCTTCGAGTGCAGCCAAACCGGGCATGGATGAATCAGCCAAAATCAAGTCCGGAGTGTCGAGCTTCAAAGTCGAGTCAAATGCAGCTTCATCGCAAACGTGCTTGCACTCTAACTTCAGGCCATAATTCACCAAGGTTTTTACGATTTGCTGAGCATCCTCGGCATTGTTTTGGAGAAGAACTACCTTGCACAACTGATCTGTTTTAACTTCATTATGGCGCAGCCTCTCGGCCAAGATGCGAGCAAGCTGTGCACGCACAGCGCTCTCGTCTACAGCTCGCATTACAGCAGGACCAAGCCTTGCAATACGATCTTTCATGATGTAATCCGTGGCTCCGGCTTGCAACATGGCAATGGCCTTTTCTTCGCCAATTGCGCCGGAAACAACAATAAAGGGAACAGCATGGTTCCACTGCCTTGCAATCAACATCGCGGCGGCGGCATTGAAGTGAGGCAACTTGTAATCCGCCAAGATGACGGCTGGGCGAAATTGTCGCAGAGCCAGTTCAAACGCTTCGCGATCTTCCACTCGCTTTATAACAACGCGAATGCCCGCCTTGACGAGTGTTCGTTCAATCAAGGCAGCATCACTGGGCGTGCCTTCCAGGAGCAGCACTCGAAGAAAGCTGTCTGGCCGAACACTATCGGACTGACTAGAGTCAGACACCGTGTCTCCTACCTGGATACCGGGGGGTAGTTAATTATCTATACGACGAGTGGGAGCGTTTCAAATGATTCCAGAGAGGACTCGGAGATTCCACAAACCCCTGTGTGTCCATTATATACGCCACCTTTGCGCTGGGGGTCCCCCGAAATCGCGATGTGCCAACACACCCGTTCGGGTGATCGATTTGGAAACCAGAGCCCTTGAGGCTGAAGGGAAAGGCGATTCCAATTCAAGCAGGCCCAACTACTTCGAGCACAATCACGAATGATCTCCGCCTTGCAGCCTGGTTTTTTATCGCCTGTGAGCTAGTTGGTGCTCTGATGGGCCGCTTCTTCAGTGAAAGACGCTGACTCGTCACCTTCGTTTCTGCCATCCAACAAGTCAGCAGTTTGTCCACTGACTTCGTAAAGGCGAGCATGACCGTCTTTGTATTTCTGAACGTAGAATCTGCCGAATCGCTTGCGTTGACCTGGTTCTAGCTCTTCGACGGCCTTCTTTTCCAGTCTGGTCGTCAATGCTTTCAGGTGCTCGCGAGACAGTGTACGCTCGCCTTCACGCCACTCGTGAAGCACTTCCAGGAGTTCGGAAACTGATGTTTGTTCGCGTTCGAGCCATACATGGAACAGATCATCCATCGCAGTCGCGATTGCGGTATTGATTCGGTCGACCACAGGAATCAGAGTCAACCTGGTGGCCCTGTCCACTTGATAGCTGACATAAAGCGATGACTTGTTGTCGTTGAGGCGGGCAAAGAGCTCTATCGAATCCCTGGTAGAGCGCGCACATACGCAGCGAGCTTTGAGTGTGCCTTCATTGGCATCCAGCTCGTCAATTTCCCACTCCCAAGCCTTCCCGCCATTGGTTCGCAATGTTTCGGCAAGCAAATCCAGAGACTCTGAGCTGCTTCCAAAGGAATCGAAAACTTGAGGATGCTCGAGAGAGCGACTTTTCCTCAACCAAGCCACCGTGAGTCCGATGATGCCAAAAGATGCCGCACCAAGTACAAAAAGAGCTCTCATATATTCACCTAACACACCACGAGACTAGAAGTCAGATCACTTCGAATATGCTCGCATTCTTTTGCACTAAGTAGGCAAAGAATGAAGCAGACTTTTACTTTTCGAAGTCAAGTCGAACTTTTTTTCTGTCCGTGCTCATGCTTAGCAACCGATGTGCGACAAGCGATTCAGATTGGCTCCGAACTCATCAATGGCAGGCTGGGCGGGAAATTTCGGGAAACACAACCCTGCTGTTACATGTTACAAAGTAAAAGAGAAGTCAAGGAGGGGATTTCTTTTGTCGTTGCTTGAGCGCCTTTTGCCAGGCGCAAAGTATTGCAGCATGAGCAATACAGAGGCTTTACTGTCGTCACTAATAGTCTGTAGCTAAAACAGTGGAATTGGCCCAACATGGGCGCCTATGGGCGGTTGCGGATTTTCTTGAAAAACAATTACTAACTAATGAGACCTGAGGAAAAACTATCAAGATTGCTTGGAAGAGCTGTGCAATTCAGACGCAGAGCCCTCCGCATCTCCCAAGAAGAGCTGGGCGCACGCTCTGGACTACACCGAACGTACATAAGCGACGTTGAACGCGGCACACGCAGCGTTACCGTGAGCACACTTTTCAAGCTGGCAAGATCTTTGCAACCAGCTCCGAGTGTGTTCGTCGGATATGCAGATACCTGCATGGCATCTAAGAACAGCGAAGACGAAGACATCCTTCTCAACCAGATGTTTAGCCCCACGCCTGCCGACCATCAAGCGTTTGCGGTAGAAAGCAAGACCGAGACTACGCGACTTTAGTTGTCGCGGAAAAGGTTCCTTAGACCCATCCTGGGCCAAAGGAGGGGCGCTTGGCATGCCCGTCAATCTGCCGGGTGTCTTGTAATTTTGAGGCAGCAAGTGTTCAACCGGGTATTATGTGCTTGGCTTCGTATAGAAGATGCCAAAGCGCATCGGTTGAGGTTGACATGCCAAGCAAAAAGAGCACAAGCGGAAACTCTGGCTCGAGCAAGGGCACCCAGAAAACCAAAAAACAAGGTGCGTCCGGCAAGGGTTCTGTGTCAACAAAGAAGGGCGCTGCTTCAACGAAGACTGCAAAAGCAAAGGGTTCTTCCGTGCCTGACAAGAAGCGACCGTCATTAATCGTTCCTTCAAAAAAACAATCACCGGTTTCGTCCGAAACGATTGATTTCAAACCCACTACCCGACCTTGGCCAAAAACCCGCTACGAGAGCCTTTCTACATGGCAAATTCTTATTAACGAGGCTGATAATGAGCTTCGCAAGCCGTATCCGATTTACTCTTACGCAGAGCACAAGCTTTACGACGCAATTCGAGCCATGGCACCGGTTTGCAGCTATGAAACCGAGTTTGCATCTGCGATTTCGGCACTTGCAAATTTGTACTATCAATCGAACAGATACAATGAAGCGCGCGCTACAATTCAGCAACTGGACAAGCTTTACCAACCATATGGCTATGACGAAAACGATATGTGTTTTGTTTTCGAGATCATCGCATCCGAGTACAATCGGCTTGGGCTCTACGATGACGCCATTCGTGTGTGCCACGATGCCATCAATCAAATTGAGCGCCAAGCGCACGACAAGGGCATTGTCCTGCGCAAGGGACAAGACATGTACGACGAAGACGACTGGGTGAGTGACGAGTCTGAGCGTTTCAACCGGTTAATAAAGTACGCGAATAAGGCAAAGCTCGAGCTGCAGCGCAATAAAGAAACGATAGATTCGCTTTCGGAGCTGCGGAAGCGGTAACTTCGGTTCGCAATGCAAATTTTTTTTGAGTGCGCCTGTGGCAAATTTTGATATTGCCGAAAGTGGTAACCAAAAGATCACAAATTACCTCTAAATTAATTGGCATAAGGGCTGTCGCCCCTGAAAAGCAAACATCAAGATCGAAAGCTTCGCTGAAGCTAGTTCGTGATGTCTTACTATTCGTCTCTTTCTTTCTGAACCCAATCGGTTCAAGGTTTTTGGCATGGCGCAAGAATCAAGAGAACAAACAATACACAGCAAGTTCTTTGATGATTACAGAAGTTCTGTGACTGCGCACGATCTCATGGTTGCGGAACAGACAGACAAGGTCAAGGAGATTCTGGGTGAGTTTCACCTCACTACCGAGGTCGACAAGCAACGGTACGCATTGCAGCATGATGACATGATGAAGCCATTCCCGGAAATCACTTTCGACTTCGGTGTCTCGCAGAAACAATCGGCGCCGGAAGACGAATACGACTGCACACCGCTTTTCGACAATCTCGGCAATTCGACGCTAGAGTCAAACATGCCTTTCGTCGAACAGCGTCATGAAGACACTCAGCAAGCCAGTTTCAGTGCGAGCTCGCATGAAGTTGAATCGAATGAACGCGAATCTCATCAGTTCAATTTGTCGCATTCGAATTCGCAACAGGATTTCTTTGGTAAGTACTTTGCTGATGAAAATAGCCCGGTGCAAGTTACTTCTTCGCTGATTGGCTAGGATTTGAACGGCATCCTCTGGGTTTGTGGCGGACTACTGTAGATAGTTTAAACAGCCTCAGCCGGCGGTATAGCACCTTCAGGTGGAGGCAGCTCATGGATAAGAATTGGGGCCAAACGAACGAATCGGAAGCCGCAGGACAAAAGAAGTGGAACGAAGACGAAGCCGAGTTGTCTGAGTACGATGGGCTCGTCAGGACATGCGCAAAGAATCCGCAAGTAGCAGGTGCGATCTTGTTGGTTGCAGGCGGCGCCTTGGCCAAGTTCTTTGTCTTTGATGTACTTGCGAAGCTGAGAGAGCATGCCGAATCGAGCGTTTCGGTGCATTCTGCGCTGATTTTCTTGCCTGTGATCTTGGCTGAAATTGGTCTGATCTATCTGGTCGGTGGTCGCAAGGGCGTGTTGTTTATGGCGAATAAAACAGGCGAGGGACGACAACTAAGACCAGCTCAGACGGTGGTTGGGCTAATTATGGCGGCAACTGGTCTCGGGTTTTATTTTTGGTTTCAAAACGAGTTGTCGGCACTCGGCTATAGATGACCTCGCTTAACGGAATCAAAGAGATGAGGTATCAAGTCCAGTCACTGATGAAGCGCTCTGTTCTCATTCTCTATGCGCTTGCCATTACTTTTGCGATGCCGTTGGGTGTCGGTGCGGCGTTGTATATGCAAAGCTTGCCGCAAACACAGTTGCTTCATGACGGCAATCTGCATTTATTTCTGATCGGAACAGGCTGCCCTCAGGCAGAAATGCAAAGCATCAGAAAGCCCGCTTGTATTGTGGTGATTGCCGATGGCAAAGTACTGCTGTTTGATGCGGGCGAAGGAGCCATACAGACAATTGCAGCGCTTGGTTTGCCCTATGAACTTATCTCGACCGCGTTCATCACTCACTGGCATTCGGATCACTTCGCAGGTCTGGCCGGTGTCGTGAATGCGTCGTGGGATCACGGCAGGAAGGTTCCCTTTGAGGTATACGGTCCATTCGGAACCAAGCAAGTCATAGATGGACTCAACAAAGCATACGAACTCGATGCATTGTTTCGCAGTGCCACCGTCCACGGTTTCTTGGATGCCAGCATTGCGCTTTCTGTTCCTCATGAACTTATTGACGTAAAAGCGGAGGGAAAGGAAGTCTATTCAACCGATGGCAATGGCTTGACGGTGACTGCGTTTGCAGTAGATCATTCTCCGGTTGTTCCTGCCTTTGGATACGTAATCAAATACCATGGCACCAAAATTGTGATTAGTGGTGACACGTGCGTTGTGAAGTCTTTGGAACAGCAATCAGAAAACGCAGACTTGCTCATAAGTGAAGCGTTCAGCCGTCCATTGAGTGACAAAGAAAAAGTTGACGCCAGATCCACACAAGTTGTTACTTCACTCCGGTCTTATCACGCCGATTCTCTTGAACTAGCAAAGATGGCGCAACGAGCCGGTGTGAAGCGATTGATCGTGACACACCTGGTGCCTGCCATTCCAACTGCAAAGGATGCGAAACAAGCGTTTATCAAAGGAATGGACGAGTCGTATAAAGGTCCAATTACCGTTGCCGATGATGGCGACCATATTATCGTCAAACCAACAAGTTCGGGAACTTGCGAAATTCAATATGTTCCGCACCCGCAACCGGACACACCTTGTGTTCCTGCACCGCACGGGGTGTCGCCGCTTGGATAGCGGCAGATTGCATTTTAACTACCTCGAGTTAGTTGATGTACTTCCCATCTTTGAAGTTGGCGGTGCCAGTTTCTTTGTATGTAATGGTTCCATCACTATTCGTTTGGGTCTCATATCTCTTTCCGGAATTAGGGGCGTCGACCAGCACCAATCCTACCTTTCCACTTGATCTGGTCATATTGTTGAAGAGATCTTCTGCTTCGATTGCAGTTGTTCTAGTCGAATGGTCGCTCTGCAGCCCCCACTGATTTTGCACATAGAACTTTCTAGGCGGTCCATCTTCCATTCCGGTAATCATCGTGAAGTGACCACCAACGCCGTTATCTAGAGGTCCTCCGCCAAACGGATAGGTGTGTGAATCAACCCAAATCACTATCGGTTTGCCATTGTTCTTTTGAAAGACTTTTCCTAGCGTATCAGCAGAATCGACCTTGACCACAGCCTTCGATTCACCCGTCAATTGATTGCGCATGCGCGCGAGCTCTTCGAGATAGAGTCCGCTCAGATCGTCCGTCTTACCGGTCACGAACATATCGACACCACCGACAGTCTCGTGAAACTGACCACCACCATTGACGGCATTTTCATAGGTGTAATTTGGATAACGCAACACGTTTAGCGCTGCCGTTTGGAACACACGAGAAGCCATGTCGCGTCCACTAAAATCTTGAGCTTTGAGATTGTCGGTGTCGAAACTGACATAGGTTCCATTCGAGGTTGTGTATGTTCCATCAACCATTGCATCCATGACGAATTTTGCATATTTTTCTGGCTGAGTCATTGCCATATCTCTTTCCACATTTGCGATACCGCAGGTGGGCGCCGCGCCTTGATAGATTTCAGAAGGGTGGGCGACGTGATGCATTAAGCCGCTCACTAACGATTTCTTCTCTGATGCCGAAAGATCCTTTGATGAATCGACGCGTTGGAGCTGCGCATAGAACGCATCCAATCTCTTTTTGTCGTTGGCGAATCGACGGTGAATCTCGAGGACGTTTCGTCTATCCACATCGGGATGGCTCTTGATATAAGCATCTTCGCCGGTGGTCAAAGTATCTTCTATTTTGGTTCCTTTCGACCACATCTCGATTTTGCCGTCGGCGGTCATACGCGCGCCTTCCATATTGGGGTTAACTACGCCTGTTTCACCGGCTGCGTTTTCGTAGGACAGCTCGCCGGTTAGTGTTACGCCGACTTTGCTGCCATCGCCTGCAATTGTATCCACACGACCAGGTGCGCGTGAGGTGACTACATGCAGGGCATCTTCATCGCCTGCAATGAAGCTTCCACGATTGGCATCGAAATTCACTTCTTTCAGGTCGTTGATTAAGCGATCTGGTTGTTTCTCGATTTTTTCTTCGCGAACCTCGCCAGTTGAAGCGTTTCTGTACATAATGCTGGCATTGGGATACATGATGGCTTCTTCTTTGATGCCAAGCCATTTTGTATTTGTTCCCCTCCATTGATTGTCTTTGAGTTTGAGATCAAGTGTGCCTGTCGGCTTGCGGATAATCAGCTGATCGTTAACATCGTTGTGATAGATGTTTTCGAAAATGACATTGTTCTTCTGATCTACCGAAGTGATTTTAGTAATGTGCTCGACACCTTTGGCGTCCTTTGTAAGATCGGTAGTAACGAGATCGTTGCCTTTCATGCGGGTTCGGCGAATATGGCCGCCGCCGAGATCGGCTTCCGAGTCGGTTGAACCATCTTTGAAAACGGTCATTCGACTGTTGTTCTTCAAACCTTTATATATCAACGTGGCGTCGTTGGGGTTTACTTCGATTGTGCGTATAGTTTCGCCAGTTGTTGATTTCTCTTCGTGGAGGAAACGTCCATCGGGTGCTCGGTTAAACTCCGTCTTCTTTCCAGTGCCATCAATTTGCACTTCGATTTTGTAAGGAACCGTTTCGCCTGGTCTATAGCTTTTCAGGCTGTCTCTTCCGGCAGCGTCTTTGCCGCCTTCTTCGAGAAGCGTGCCTTTGCTGTCACGTTTTGTCGAGGTTCCATCTTCAAATGTGCGGGCAACTGTATCCGAATCACTTTTTTGGGTGAAGAACTTTCTGTCTTTGGTCATTCCGACATTGGTGTCAATCGCTTTTCCTTTTGCATCGAGACGCTCGCCATGGTAATCGCCGTCAGCACCTTTTTTCAGCACGAGGGTTGTGCCGCCGGTTTCTTGCACTGTTGCAGTGGTGGGTTCGCCTTTGAATGATTCGACGATGGTTCGGCCTTTGGCATCCTTCGTCTTCATCTCCAAGACTGAACCTGATTTGTCATACGTAGTTGTTTTGCCGTTTTCGTATGTGAGTTCAATCCCCGCGGGCGTGTCTTTTCGCGAATACCATCCGAGATTATTGATTCCGACTTTGTCGATAACTTTGCCGTCTTTGTCTTTTTTCTCGCCTTCGAGATCTCCATCTTTGTTGAGCTTAAGTTGAGAAACATTGTTATCCTTGTCGGTTACCGTCATGGCGTCGACGGCGCCGTGCAAGTAGTGCTTCACTGTCGTTGTTCTCTTTTCGGCATCGAATTCCGTTGTTTGCACCAGCTTGCCCTTGCTGTTGTATGTTTCCTTTTTGTTTTCATCGGCAAACGTTTTCTCAACAGACAGATCTTTGTTGACAGTTCTCGCATATATACGCCCATCGGCTGTCATGCCCATATCGCCGTCGACTTCCTTGCCGTCGACTCTTCGCCTGCCATGAAATTCGCCGTCCTTGCCGCGCTTAAGTTCAAGCGTAGAACTTGGATTTTCAGTGACGCGCACTGCCTGTACCGTCTTTTCATCTTCGCCGGTGACTTTGACGACGACTCGACCCTTTCTGTCAAAGCTCGTTTCCGACTTCTGCATGTACGCAGTTTTGCCGCCGGCTGTAAACGTCATTTCCTCCGTGCTCCATTTATTTCCTTCAGCTTTGACACGGTTCCAACTAACGGAAACGTCGTTGCCATCTTGTTTGAATGAGGCAGAGCCGGAGCCGTCCACCAGGTGCTTTCGCAACATAGACTTGTCGTTCCACAACGTCACGCTTTCCATCCCTGCAAGATACGTGACGCCACCATCTTTTGTTTGTCCGGGAAGTTTTATCTTTGTTCCGTCCTTGAAGACCTTATGTCCGGTTCCATCGTCGACGAGTTTGTCTTGATTTAGAGCGATAAGGGCTTTGGTGTACAACTCACGTTGCGGAGCTGTTACATCAGGACCAAGTTCTAGTAATGCCATCAGTTCTGGTGTCTGCTGAAATTTCACCGCGTATTCATTGTTAAACTTGATTTCGCGCAGCGTTCCTTTCCCGCTTATAGTGTTCTTCTCTCCGCTATGGCGTTTCTGAAGTTCGAATTCCGCGCGAGTTGAAAACTGGGTAGCCATATCGCCGACGGATGCTCGTGGGCTTCCAGGAACCTCGCCATCAGCGCCTTTCATGTTATCGTTTTTCGCGTCTGTCTTTGGCGCGCCGACCTTTGTGTCGCCAAACTTCGCCTCGGCGGGTTTCGCATCACCACCTCTTGTGTCTTTGCCTGTCGAATCGATTTGCAGTCCAGGCAAAACGCCTTTGTCTTCTAGCTTCCTGCCGGACACAATCGATTTTGTCAGCTTCATACCGGTCAGATTTTCGATGAAATCACATACCGGGTTGTCGACGCATTTGTCGTCAACAGCAGTTCTATCTTTGGCAGGAGTGTCTGTAGTATCAGTCATAAAAAAAAAGACCCCATCAAAAGGAACGACACGAGGGTGTCGAGAATGTGATCGGAAGAGGCTCGGTGCTGCTTCCTGGGGTGTGTTTGCCAACCAGCCTACCGGAATTCTACGAAGTCAGATGTGACAACGAAGGGACAACACCTCGAGATTGCGCCCCAAGAGTCACATAGTGTCTTCATACTCGTCGAACGCATCGCCATCTCCGCACTCATCATCCAGCTCTTCAGCCGAAAGCCGCTCGATAGGCATGGAAATGAACAAAGCTAGGAGTCTCCACACTTCAGGACGTTCTAAAAACGAGGGCGCAATGTCCAAGCCTTCGAGCCTGTCGGGCGGTGGCCAGTGCTTCTCCACCCAATCCGCGACATGACTCTTGCGGTTGTTCCAGAAGTCCGGCTCACGCAAGAAGGCAACCAACTCTTCCTTCGAGGTGACACTCTTGATTCTCTGCGTGCGCAGCTGGAAGACTTGCCGAAGCCTTCGCAAAAACATGAAGACTTCCGGCAAATCAGCGGTGTTATCAGTTTCATTCTCGACGTCTATCCATGCGACTTCACCACTCTCCAATGTGAGTTTGATCTCCGCCGCGTCTTTATCCGGAATCTCGACCGCCGCCAATTGCGAGTACGGAATTATGAGTTCGGTGCGGGCTCCGCAAAGTCGAAGGTGCTCGGTGGTGATGACGATGTAGTGTATCTGCGAACAAAAGTACACGCCCACGAGCTGCTCTCCATCCAAGTTAAGACCGGACAGTATCTTGGGATCAACTTTGTCGGCATCGACGTAGCTCGCCAGATCACACAGCGAGCCCGTCGCATATTCAAGCAATTCGATTGACGCCAATGTTCAACCTCTTAAAATGTGGTGAGCCGCTATTATTACCGATCTTGCGACTCGAGCCAATTCTGTTCTTGGTTGCTCAGTTCTTGGTTGCTCATTTCTGTGTCCGCAATTGGGCTGCTCATGGCATACTGGAATAAGATGCCCCTATGCATAGATCCAAAACGGAGTGTTAAGACTTGACACGGATTCTTGTCTGCCTAGACAAAGAAGAACGCGTCGAAAACCCACGTTACCCGACAGAGCCTGTCTTACAAGCAGGCGGTCCGGGATCGGGTTGGCCGGCGCCATATCTCGTTGCAACAGGACAATCGGGGCACGCAGTTGTGGGCATAGACGTCGGCAATCGATACTCGCGAATCGCCGCACTGGAGAATGATGAAATCGTCCTTTTGACTGATGCCCCGATACCATCGATTGCATGCAGGACGCCGTCTGGTCATATTTCGGTAGGCTATTCGCCATCCAACAAGACAATGGGAGTTATCCATCACTTCAGACGTTTGGTAGCAACAGAATGGTATGTCGAAGCGCAAGACGGCTTTTTTTCAGCAAATGCGCTGACAGAGATTCTCATAAAGCGCCTCAGCCAGCTCGCCACGGCTCGACTTGATCGCCCGGTATCAAAGGCGGTGCTCACCACTCCGGCGACATACACGAGCGCCCAACGCAAATTGCTTCTAAAGGCGGCAGAAGCTGCAGGTTTAGATGTTTTGCAACTGATCAACGAGCCGACTGCGGCAGCGTTTGCCTACTATTATGAAAATCCAGATTTGGTAGGGAACGTTCTTGTCTATCAGATTGGAGCCGGATCTTTTGCAGCTTCAGTAATGTCGTTCCACAATGGACTGCTAGAAGTTAAGAACAGCATTGGAGACGACAATTATTCCTGGAGCAGCTTTGTCGATGCTCTGGTTGTCTGGATGATCGAAAAATTCAATAACGAGTCGGAGTTCGCTCTGGATGTAACTCCGAACACGGCCTTGAAGCTGCTCGCGGCGGCGGAACAAGCAATCGACGATCTGCACACAGCCGGTCACGCCAACATTCGAGTGACCAATCTCGACGTCGTAAGATCAGGCATAGAATCAAAGGACGCCGGATACTTTCAAACAAACATTCCTTTCAGAGAGTATCTGGACCTGATCGAACCAATCATCATGGGCAGTCTCAATATTGTGGCTGACGTCATCAATGAGTCAGGCTTGCAATCTGGTGAAATCGACCAAACGCTTGTGGTTGGAGATCATCGAAATCTGGTTCCATTTTGGAACAAGTTTTACGATCTTCTGCCAGGCTCGAGCGTAAACTTGTTGAACTCGGCACTGTATCCGGTGCGTGGTGCCGCTCTTCAAGCAGCATTGCTCAGTCACAGCATACGTAGCTTCGTAGTTTGGGATGTGCTTACCGAGCCAGTCTATGAGGAGTGTGGCGGAACCTACAAAGAAGTCATCCCCCGAGGAACACCTCTGCCATTCACTGCATACCGAAAGTGTGAGTCGCCGGATGCCACTGTCAACATGCACGTCGTTCAAGGCTCCGGCCACTTACCTCAACCTGCATCCTTAGCCGAACTTACCATCAACAACTGTCCGCCCACCACCGCGGGAGAAACAAAAGTCGAAGTACATTTTATCGTTAATGCCAATGGAATCATTGAGTATCAGGCTCGCCACATAGGGTTGTGTGCACCACTTCCGATTACTGTAATGGACGGGCAACCAATGCCCGGCATGCGCCGCTGGAGCGATCCAGCTCCGATCGCACGTTATGACGAAGCCAGGTTGAATCGGCTGGCTCGAATTCTCAATATGCCACCACTGACAGTGCTAAATGTCTTGCATTCCCGAGGCTTCACACTCGAAGAAATCAAAGACGGTCGCGCAATCGAGCAGATGCTCCGGCGGCTGAAGCAAGAAAGCAGAGAAGAAAAGCGGCGAGCATCCTAACGCCGTCGTCAAGAAGAACAAGATTCACAATTAACCCGAAACTCTAGCGAATGACTATACACGAGCTATTCAGTGTACTTGGCAATGTTGACCGCTTATAAGAGACTGTTGTATTCTAAAACCGCTTTTGGTGGCTACCTTGACATGATGGCATGACTCGCAGAAAGAGAATCGCGGTGTTACTGCAAGTCGCTCTTTTCTGCGTGCTTGCAAGTGCCAACATCGCTTGTGCCCAAGAGGAACAAGCGCCACCATCGGTGGTGCCCGCCACGACACCACCGACACAAACACCACGCAGAGTCGCACAGCTGCATGCCATACAATCGCCCCAGGGAAGCGCATCAGATATCCTAACGTTGACCAACCAGCTGCTCTTGAAAGAAGTCGACTTAGAGCGCTTCTATCTCCTGTACCGCATGCATGGGACCAAAGAACCAAAGTTTCGAAAGTACAGATTCTTCGCATTACAGCAAACAGCAGCCGGGGGCTTCCTCGCTTCTAACCTCATCAACATGGTAGAAACAGCGAAGCACTTCGACACACCAAACAACACCAACGGTCACGTGCTGACGAACTCCTGCACGGTTGGCGAAGTCGCGTCGATCTTGGGCGGCGCAAGCTCGGCTCTTGAGATGGGATCAAACGCTTTCACTGCAATCAAAAACAAGATTCAAAAGAAAGATCCAAAAACTGCGAAGCTCACCGTCGTCAACATTCTCAAAGACATTGATGCGCTAGCAATGCAGCGCAACGCGCTTGTCGAACAAGTCAGAGACAGCCCGGCATACGACATGTACGTGGCCGAAGGAAAAGTCTTGAAGTCCTTTCGCGATTGGTGCGTTTACGAGTTCACCGATGTCTATGCCGACGTCAAATCGTACGAGGCAAGCTGCAACGTCTTCTACACACTCGACATTTCAGCCTATACGACCAGCTGGGTGGCATATCAGTTAGCAGCAAAATCATTCAAAAACCAACGATGGGCATACCCAGCTTTGCACAATGGCTTCGCGTCAGATAGTTTTTTCACAATAGAAGCACCAACGTATTCAACCGCAGCGAAACTGCTCTACAAGCACTACTACAAGAAAATTGCCAAAGAACTCAACGAAAAACCTTTCGATGCAGAAAACGACGCCAAAGGGCAAATGTATCGCTTGGAGGCAATGGCAGCCACTGCTGATGAGCCCACGCTGTCTCTTATTGGACCTATCGCAACGAGGCTTGCCATATACTCATTTTGGTCGACGCGATACGACAAGTACATCGAAAAGCGCATTTCGGAAATGCGCAGACTCTCACAGATTGCGCTGCAATCAACCATCGCCGGTCCTCTTCTTGGCACCACAGGTCTGACTCAAGACGTTGTAAACGCAATTGGTTTGTATGGGTGGAAGAACAATCCTTTCATGCAAAATGCAATGGGATTTGCAGGTGCTACAACCACGACCTGTGGCTCTGTAGCATCAATGAGCCTCACTGGCTGGTGGTTTATCGATGATATCCGGCACGAACAACAAGCCAAACACAAAAAGATTTTGCCGGTCGAACTGCTCGATCAACGACTGCGCACCCTCGAAGTGCTGGAAGAGATGCTCGGGAGAAAGACGCAATGAAAGCGGTCTCCACACTTCTGTGCCTAAGCGTCCTGCTCAACTGTTGCCAGAGCGCGAGTGCCGGCAACCTCGTAATGGAACGCACCCCCTACGGCTCCCCGACCGCCATCCGGGCTGAGGGACCGGCGCCTAATATCGCTTGCCTTCACGATCACAACTTGTCACTCGTTATCGATGAAAACAAAGTAGATGTCGAAATCCTCGATCCAACCAACAACACCCGCCACACGATTCTCAGTGGCGTCCTATTCAATCCTCACCTAATTTCAGACGATGGCATGACGAGATTCAATGCATATTGTTATTTCAACTCAGGTGAAAAACTCACAGAACTACTCGGGCAAGACGCAAATGTAGCCGAACTTGTCGCCGGAAAAGATGGACGCAGATTGATTGGAAAGATCACGTCAGTGGACAATAAGCAAATATCAGTGCTCGTGGGAGCAACGGAACAAAACATCGCAACGAAGCAAATAGCTGCGATTGTTTCAGCAAGAGTGTTCAAACTCACCAGTTTGGTATTCGCCGCCCCATCACCAACAGGAACGCAGGATCGAAGCCACTTTCACGCCAAGCTAGCGCGATTCGAGCTTGAACCGACGCTCGATGAAATGCTAACAATTGTAGGCAAGAAACGCCTGGAAAGCCGTATTGCCAAAGCGAGTCTGGGCAAATGGCAAAAGTACATGTTTATCGGAGGCGCGATACTACTTACCGCAGCCGCAATTGCAATTCCGGTAGCCTTGGCAGCGCCGCTTGCAGGCAGAAACCGTGCTCAACAAAGTAACGACAACAACAATAGAAATGAAAACAGAAATCAACAACAGCAAGAAGATCAACGAGAAGCACAAGATCAAGACTCGCCAATTCGCTAGCCCGCAAAGAAACGCCAATCAATCGTCCGCGAGCGCCTTCACAAGCAATGTTTGGAAGTGAATGCACAGATGTTCGCTGTTGGTGAGAAACCTCCCGACGCTCGGCACACCGGCAATTAGCCCCCGCTGCACCGACGCGGTCAAAACCTCGTCTTCGATTCCGACTTGATTATTGAACTCAATCAATTCCTCTGCCCATTCTTTACTTACTCCGGGTCCAAAATACTGTTCCGAAAAGCCTTTTGCGCTGTTGGGACCATCGGGCAACCAAACATCTACTGAAAGATTTGGATGTCCGGGATTGATGTTGATCGTGAAATTCGGCCAGAGAAAATGGTACTGCGCCTGCGTCACTTCGCCTTCTGCATCATAGATTTTCGCGTGACCTCTGCCTTCCGTGACGCCTTGGCGCGCGTGTCCGACTTGACTGGAAAACCACTCATACGGCGTCAGCTTATAGCTATCTTGATCAACATCAATTGCACAACTGAAGGCAGGATGTGCGATTGCACAGTGATAGCACTCGAGATAATTTTCGAGCATGGTTTTCCAGTTGGCTTGGCCCTGCCACTCTTCACGGCTCCAGAGCTTGAGATTATCAAAATCTATTCCAGTTTCGGCAAGAATGTAGAGCACTGGTCCAAAATACGACTCTAACGAATCGCAATTTTCATCAGCATTTGCAAATACCCAAGGTCCCAAGGTTTCGACCTTAATCGAGAGCAATGGATAGTCCGATTTGCAAAAATTCGGCTCTCTATCAGAACGCGGAGCTGTCTTCAATTGTCCATTGAGATCATAGGTCCATGCGTGATACTTGCACTGCATGATCTTCGTATGACCGCACTGTTCAGCAACAACCTCATGGCGACGGTGCCTGCAGACATTGATGAACCCTTCGATGCCATTTTCATTGTGCACAATTACAACTGGAATCGCACCAACTGTTCCTGTGATGAAATCGCCAATGTTTTGCAACTGCTGCTTTGGCCCAATGTATTGCCAAGTCTTGCGAAAAATCTTCTGGATTTCCTTATCCACAAAAGCGGCATCTGTATACCAACTCGATGGAAGAGACTCACCACGATTAAGGGCCGCGATTAGCTCATTTCGTGAACTCTTAACGACTTGCTGCATGTGGGTTCTCCTACTTTCAATCTCCGCCTCTCATTAATGGCGGCTGCTTCACCAACATCGACTTGTTTCAGCATCGACTGTTTCGTCGAAATTCGCCGTTCTTATTTAGATCGTAATCTGAAAACAATGCCAATAGTCAGTTTTCAGAAAGAACAAAGCATTCTTCGTAATCAATTGCGAATTCGCTCTGATGTTATTGAAGCCGATAATCCAGAGCCAAACTGAATTTGCAGATATTACTCTCCTTTATAAGTATTTTTGATTAAACGTGACGGTTTGATTTAATCCAAAAGCGGTTGGTGTTGTCGAACATCGATGCGCAAACTGCATGATAGAATCAGCCCACTTTCTCCGGCGCTCTCCGGAGCTACTGATATCTTCCAGAGGAGCTTACGATGAAATATCGTCTCAACCGTCTATTTCACCCGACATCTCGACGCGCGCTCGTGGTCGCTGTCGATCATGCTTTGTTTAACAATGCTGCCTTTTTGGAAGGCATTGAAGACATGCAAACAACCGTGGCAACCCTGGCTGACGCAAATCCGGATGGAGTTCTTCTTTCTCCGGGAGAAGCTCCGCATCTGCAAAGACTACCCGGACGCAACAAACCAGGTTTGATGCTACGCGCCGACACAGCGAATTTCTATAACGATGTTCTGCCCACATCAAAACTGTTTTGCGAACCGTACGAAGAAGCGGTCGAAGTTGCAGTTCGCCTCGATGCAGCTTGCATCTTGCTTAATCTCTTGCAAGTTGAAGATTTTCCCGAAATGCTGCATCAATGCGTAAGAAACATTCTTCGCCTGAAAAACGTTTGCGATCGC
The DNA here is from genome assembly GCA_964503045.1 of uncultured Candidatus Obscuribacterales bacterium. Taxonomy (GTDB): domain Bacteria; phylum Cyanobacteriota; class Vampirovibrionia; order Obscuribacterales; family Obscuribacteraceae; genus CAYZJR01. Next base: position 6,145 of record CAZCZI010000056.1, on the reverse strand, counting down.
TACGGAATGCCAATGGGCGTCGAGCCGCTTTCCTTCAAAAAGACAAAAGATGGAATGGTCGGCGATCTAAACCCAGCCAAAGTCGTCACTCTCGCTCGCATGGCGGCCGAGTTGGGCGCCGACATCATCAAGACTGACTCGACGGATCCGGAAGAAGAATTCCATCGCGTAATCGAAGCTGCTTCCGGCGTACCGGTAACAGTTAGAGGCGGCAGCAAGGCTTCCGATCTCCAGGTTCTCCAACACACTGAGAAACTTGTTGGTCAGGGCATTGCCGGTATCGTCTATGGACGCAACGTGATTCAGCACAAAGATCCGAAGGGAATGACCGCAGCACTACATGCGGTGCTTCACAACGGTGAAACTGCTGCCAATGCAATCAAGTTGATCCGCACGGAAGTTGGCGCCTCTAGATAGAAGCGGTGCTCCCGAAACGACATCAAATTTACTGGAGTAAGAGTGATGAAACAAAGCGAGATAAACAAACTTTGTGGCGAAGCTGCTGAATTCTTCAAGAAGCAAAACTGGGTTCTGCCGCCTGAGCCGGAATGGTCGGCAACCGACTTCGGACTCGGTGACTACACAAAAGTAGGACTGGTTGAAGTTTTGCTCGCCAATGAAGCTGAGTACTGCGAAAAAATCATGTATGCACGCGAAGGCATGGTTACCGCCGCACACACTCACTACGAGAAGAAAGAAGATATCATCTGCCGCCATGGCAGACTTCAAATCACTCTGTGGTCGAAAAACCCGCGCGAGAACCCGAACAACGATGAAGTGGTTGAAGTAAGAATCAATCGCAAACTCGAAAAACACAAATCGGGTGTACCGTTTGAAATGAAGTCGGGCACACGCATCACTCTTACTTCGGGAATTTGGCATGAATTCGTTCCTGTCGGTGGACCATGCATGATTGGAGAAGTCAGCACATTCTGCAATGAAGAAACAGACAACATATTTGCCGACCCCAAGGTAGACATCTTCCAAGCTCCGGAAGCTGACGAAGCGCCAGCCTTCCCAAACACGTTGGTGGTGAAATAAATGGGCAGACCCAAAGCATTGATCTTCGATATGGATGGTCTGATGCTCGATACCGAGGGCTTCTACAAACGCTCTTGGACGCAGACGGCAAAAGAGATGGGCTTCGACCTCACCGACGAGCTTTATCTCAAGCTAATTGGCATCACTGTTGCCGATGCAGAACAAGTTCTCGCCGACGCATTTGGGTCTGGATTCTCAGTTGAGAAGTTTCACGTTCGTGCAGAATCGTTGTACAACGAACTGCACGAACGCGAAGGTATTCCACTCAAGCCCGGCATCCGCGAATTGCTAATTTGGGCGAGAGCGGAGAAAGTCGTTTGCGTGGTTGGAACATCCACAGTGCGCGACGAAGCGAAGCGCCGGCTGGAACACCATCAGATACTCGAATACTTCCACGACGTAATTGGCGGTGACATGGTGACGCATGGTAAGCCACATCCGGAGATATTCTTGAAAGCTCAGCAATCAGTGGGTATCGAACCACATGACTGCCTCGTACTCGAAGACGCGCACAGCGGCTTGATGGCAGCCAAGGCAGGCGGAATGCGCTCGTGCTTGGTGCCGGATTTACTTCCTCCGTCGGATGAGTCGCGAGCAATTGCAGAGGGCGTTTTCAAATCTCTGCACGAGGTGCGCACCTGGCTGGCAAACCACTGTCCGGTCGCCGAAAAAGCGCTGAAGTAGTCGTTATGGACTCCAATGGCGACCAACTCAAGCCGCGCCTTTTGACCAATCTCTGTTACGGCGCGATGATGAGCCTCGCCATCGGCGTCAATCTGTTGCCGATTTTCTTGGTTTCGGTGCAAAGCTCTTTCCCAGGACCCAATGGACATGGACTTACGCAAGAACAGTTGGGCCAGATCGGATCAGTTGCATTCATTGGATTGACCGGGGGCATCTTTGTCACTGGCCCTCTTGCAGATAGGCTAGGTGCAAAGGTTTTTGCACTCTTGGGTAATCTCTTGCTTGCAGTCGGATTGGTCGCCACCTGGTGGTCTCCGACTTACGAACTCTTGCTTGTCGCCAACGTTTTGCTCGGGTTAGGCGCGGGCATTCTCGACATGGTTCTCAGCCCCGTCGTGTCGGCGCTCAACCCCGACACCCGCACCAGCTCTATGAATTGGCTGCACTCGTTTTATTGCATCGGTGCCACAGTCACGGTAGTCGCCGGAACCACCGCACTTCAATGCGGCATAAACTGGCGCGTTGCAAGTCTGTTTCTACTGGTGCTTCCGATCGCGCTTATCTTTTTGTTGGGCGCCATGCGCTTTCCCGCGCTCACTGCCGAAGGCGGAGAGCGAACACCGCTGAAAGAACTGATGACCGATCTCTGGTTTATTGGCGCGCTCGTCGCTATCTTTCTAGGCGGCGCGACCGAGTTGGGCATGGCGCAATGGCTGCCTGCGTATGCCGAGTTGTCACTCAAGTATCCTCAATGGGTTGGAGGCGCCGCACTCTTTGCGTTTTCGGTGTGCATGGCGATTGGACGTATGGGCATTGGCGCACTTAGCGCCCGCGTTAACCCAATCACGATCATGGCGCTGGGCTGCGGTATATCAGTGATTCTGTTTCTTGCCGGTTCGTTCGTACCGTTCTATCCAGTTGCTTTATTGGCTTGCGTCTTGGCAGGACTGACGGGAAGCTGCTTGTGGCCGACAATGCTCGCCATTACCGCAGACAAGTACCCAAACGGCGGCGCCACCATGTTTGGTGCCTTGGCCGCATTCGGCAACGCAGGCGGAATTTTCATGCCCTGGGCAGTCGGCTGCATAGCAGACAAATCGGACTTGCACTGGGGCTTGGCGGTGTCGGCGCTGGCGCCATTTTTCATGTTGCCAGTAGTACTTGCATTAGGTGCAAAGAAGAAGGCAGCTGCTTAGCACAGCTGCGTCGCGTGGTCGCATAGACTGCATCGCGTGGTTACGTCGCGTAGATCAACTAACAACGCCATCGCGCTTGGCGATGCGCTTCGCCAATTGCGCACCTGAATACAAGCCGCCTTCCATGTAACCGCCGAATGCATAGCTCGTGTGCTCGCCTGCAAAGTGCAAACGCCCGAGTCCTTTGTACAACACAGGACCAATCGTCATCACCTGGCCAGGGGCCGGCGCCGAATAACCTGCCTGCGACCACGGATCAGAGGGCCAATCAACAAAGAGTCCTTTGATAAAGTTGTCCGAATACTTCGGATAGACGCGTTCTAACTCGAGTGCATAGTGCGCCATTCGTTGATCGTGTGTCCAACCACGCCCAATGTCAGCCGCATTTCCACCGGCAAAAACCGTTAAGCACGCATGCCCTTCTGGAGATTGCTTATCGGTTGCATCCCAGGTTTCCGCCACCGGTCCATCGCTTAACGAGTTGGGTGACAGTTTGTCTTGCTCCCAAAATCGTCCGCGCACCTCCGACAAGAACTTGATCTGGTTTGCCATCTGCGGGTACAGGAACGGTGGAAATGGCGGGTAAAACTCAATGCGCTTCCACGTGCCTGGTGGCGCAGTTAGTATCACATCGTCCGCCTGCAAAACAACGCCCGACGCCAAGGTAACTTTTACAATCTTGTCGCCCGCATCCACCGCAGTTACCGGAGTCTCGACCTGAATGTGATTGCGTCCAATCGCATCGGCAAGTTTTTCAGCCAACTGTTGATTGCCGCCTTTGCAGCGGAAAACCTCCGTTTCTGTCCAGTATTTTTCCAAGCCACCGCCTTTGACGGTTGCGAGTCGCCCAAGAAGACTCTCCCAACCAGGCTCGTTTGCATCCGAAGCCTCTGCAAGACGTATCGCCTTTTTGCAAAGATCGGAACATTCAAGACTCTTGATCCAGTTGTTGACCGTGCTCTTGTCTAGGTTGAAAGCATTGTGGCTCCTCCACGGCTCGTCGGCGTCAATATTAGCTGCGAGCTTGTTGTACTTGGAGAGTTGATGATCCACTTCCATCCAAAGCTTCTCCGACTCCAAAGCCGGTATCATCTTTCCATTGAAAAAACATGGTCTAACGGCGCTGGGATACTCGGTTCTCTCCAACATTTCAAGATTGAACTGCTTCGCGTAAGCCTGCCACGTGGGATGATTGGCGCCGATCAATTCGGCACCAGCTTCTACCGTCTTGCCCGCCACGAAGTCATAGAGTGTGTGAACCCGCCCCCCAACGCGATCTCGCGCTTCAAGGACGGTGACTTCGTAGCCCGCCTTCGACAGTTCGTACCCGGCTGCAAGTCCTGCAAAGCCGGCCCCAATCACAATCACGCGACGGGAATTCTTAGCTGCGGCTTGTTCCATAAAAGTTGTGCTTAGCATGAGGCTGGCGGCCGACGCCATCATGCCCTTGAGCATCTCTCGCCGAGACATTCTTTCGTCACGGCTGAGAAATCGATTTGCAAGTTCGCTGATGAATGAGCGGCCCACGGCAGCCTCCTTGTTAATTGGAAGTGTTGACTTCAGATTCTTGATTTGGTAATTCTTTCGCTTCTTTTGTGCCCTTCGTCTCTTTCGTTTCTTTCACATTTTCGGCGGCTTGCGGCGGTTCCGCTCCATCATCGTCATCACTCAACGTGTGCCTGCGTTTTAGCTCCGGCGTCGGCTTGTTGGGCGGGCTAATCGTGAGATTCAAATCAATCGTTGCTGATTTTCTCGGCTTTGTCTCGGGCTTCGTCTCAGGCTCAGATTTCGCCTCAGATTTAGATTCCGGCGGCGAGTAACTGTCGCGTTCATCATCTTCTTCAACATACACAGCATGTATTTTCGGTTTGAACATGAAAAACGGAGTGCAAATCAAAAACAACACACTAACGAATGCAAGAATGTGGAAGAGATCCAGCTTGTGTGCTTCATCAGTGACGTATTGCAAGTACGAATCAACACCAATCATACCCAACGAATATGCAAGATTGTAGACCGCATATGCCACGGAATAGGAGTTGGACCCCCGCCTGTCGACAGCATCTCCAAGTTCTGCCGAGGTTGGATTGACAGTGAATGCATAGCCGATAGTGACCAGACACAACACGCCAGTAGCAAGAGGTACGTTCGTCGAAAACGCAAGCAATGGCAAGCAAACAGCGGTCGAAAACAAACCCAGCACAGTTGTTGGACGCACTCCAATCCGCTCAGAAACGATGCTGACCACAGGGGTACAAAAAGCATACAGAAAGTTTGATGCCGTAAACAAAGCGCCGATCAACGCCGGCGTGGCGTGCCCCAATTTGATTACGTGCATGGGAAACAGTGGTTCCATCAAAGACCAGCCGGCGGCCGCCAGCGCAACCGCAAACGCCGCTGCTAACACGCTCTTGTCGGAAACAATGCCCCACAGCTCTTTGAACCAGTCTTTCCATGGTTTCTGGTTGCTGCGCACTTTGCTGTGCGGAACAAATGTCCACCTAAGAAACGCATCAACAGCCAATGCGCCGCCGACGAAATAGAACGGCGCCACATATCCACCAGCCGCAAACATCTCGCCACCCACGACCGGGCCGACGATTGAGCCTGTGGTGGCACCGAGCATGGCATAACCCATACCTTTGACACGGTTCTTCACGTAATACTTTGCTATAAGCGCCAATCCAGCGGTCCAGGTACAGGCGGCGCCTGCGCCTTCGAGAACCCGTGCGGCAATGTGAATCTCTTTAGTAGTTCCAATCCCAAATAGAATCGTTGCGATCAACAAAAACACCACACCCAAAACCATGGGATAGCGCCTGCCAAGCCGATCGGTGACGATAGCTAGAATCGGAGTGCAGATGATCAAACCAAACGCATATGCACCGTACAAAATGCTGATCAGGTGCTCATCCTTAATCTGCGCAGGCGATTCCGGCGTGAGTGGCGCGATTACTCCGTAGAGAATTTCCTCCACAAAAAGGCCGAACGACACTACGAACAGTACCATGGTTGGTGAAGTGCGCAGTTTATCGATCCAGCTCATAGGTGAAACGGCTAAAGAGTCCCTTGCCGAAGTCCGCGGAAACTGAATTGTAGCGCGTTTGAGGGTGATTAAGATGAACCGGGAGATTCTTGATTACTGCACCCGGAGCACGTTATCTGCGCTCAATACTGCGCGGCGCCACGGAGCTGTTCCTTCGATTGCGGTAGACCCATTGGCT
>CAZCZI010000055.1:0-47303 GCA_964503045.1 uncultured Candidatus Obscuribacterales bacterium | reverse complement strand
GACCTTTCACTTGTCACGAAATCCGACGGCTCGGTCGATGTAGAAGCGATGAAAGCGAAGTTCCGCACGTCGCAGGTCGAACTCTACCGCGGAATGATCGCAACCGGTCAAGTCGCCAAAGCAAAAGCAGAAATCGAGCGCAGCATGAAGATGGCAGAAGCTCGCAAGAACGAAGATAACGCAACCTTCTACAGAGGCTTGTTGGATACGTTGTTCGAGCCTGGTCATACACAAGCGCCGGAAGTGCACACCAAACTGGCAACTCTCGGACAAGATCTAACGGTGACCGACCGCGTAGTGGATGAGGGTGCGCGCGACAACAAAGACAGACGCCACGAACGGACCGACGATTTTGAAGGCGAAGAGTTAGAAGTTCGCGGCGACAAAAAGCGTGGAAAACATCAACGACGTGATCGCGAGCGCCGTGGCGGCAAGAGAAACTGGACGCAAGACTATAACGACGGCCGCTTCGACGACGAGTGATTCTTAATTCAGCGCGTCTTTATAAGCGTTTAGCGTGAATTCGTCAAATAAGACGAATCGTATTTCGTCGATGCTTTCGTGCTTGTTGCAGAAGTCGATTACCGCATCCAGAGCTGTTCGTGATGCCTTTTCGATGGGATATCCGTAGGCTCCGGTACTGATTGAAGGAAAGGCAATCGTCTTGATTTCATATTGTTCCGCCAGCAAAAGACTGTTTTGATATGCGTTTGCCAGAACGGTTTCTTCGTTGGTCTGTCCACCTCGCCAGATAGGACCGACTGTGTGTATTACAAACTTTGCTTTCAAGTTGCCACCACCGGTGATGACGGCGTTTCCGGGCGCGCACTTCCCTTGCGTGCTTCTTATCACTTTGCATTCTTCGAGAATGGCCGGACCGCCGGCGCGATGTATCGCTCCGTCCACGCCACCGCCGCCCATCAGCTCCGAATTTGCGGCGTTCACAATTGCATCTGTCTCTTGGCGAGTTATGTCCCCTCGTGACAGGCACACTTTGGTTTTATTGATCTGTTTTTCCAGCATCTTGAATCTCTTGCGAATCAATAACAAGGACCATGAAATTGAGATTTGCTTTGACAACAACAAATGCAAAATTCAGTTTGCATCGAGAGCCCAACCTCGATCGAAATCGAAATTTTGAATGGGACATGCAAATTATAGTTTGCTTTGGTAAGGCGTAATGCAAATCATAGTTGCATCCAGTGCTGGTTAATCGAATCGAGTCGCGTCGAGCTAACTAAACGGTTGCTCCAAGTTCTCTTTGTTGCGCAACTCTGCCGAGCTTGTCGTACACGAACTCGGTGGTTATTCCTTTGCCGTTGGTTACGCGTTTGCTGGAAACAAATGGGCTGACCTTTCCGCCTTCATCGTTGTACGCCATGGCTGTGACTGTGGTGGTGTTGTCTGCGCCTACTTCCTTGGCGTAGACAGGACGGCCGTAGCGATCGGTGATTCTTTCTTCCGTTGAATTGTCGGGACGTTTGGTGATTGTTCTTGCGGTAAAGTCTGAAGCGGTTTGAACCGTTTTGGCTGTTCCATCTGGAAGAACACTATGGCTTAGTTTGAGATCGGCTTCGTCGGCGAATTTGCCGACGAGGGCTGCCACATCCATGTCCTGAGAACGCTTGGCGACGGGCTTGGCCTCGACCTTCTTGGGAAGTGTGGTTTCGCCAACTGTCTGTACGATAAAGGCTTCTGGTTTGCGAGTTGAAGCTAGCTCTTGCGATGTTTGAATGATCTTGGCTGGTTCTAATTGCCCTGGCAGTCTGGCGACTTCACTTCCGTTGTATTTGCCGGAGCCTGGCGCTGCTGTAAGACCGATATCGAGTTTGCCTTCGGGGCGAGTTGCTGCATAAAAGTTGTTGGGATTGTCTGAGAGGCTCTCGCGGCTCAATCTTGGCGGTTGGACGTTGAGCGGAGCGGCTTCGTTGCGTGATCCGAACGAGAGTGGTGGAAGAGTGTCACCCTGAGCTCTGACTTCGGCGGTGCCGGTGCGAGCGATTGAGGGTTTTCCATAACCAAACTTATTGAAGACGCGTTCTGTCGGACTTTGATTGGAGCCGGTCTCGTGAACCTTATTCCAGTTCAAGTCTTCGCCATTTTGTGTTTGGCGGTTCTTCAGCAGGTGATCTATTCCGTTGCCACGATGGTGAACGGAGACTTCAAAATGCTCTTGCATTCTGTACTCGTAGAAGGGGGAAGTATGTTCGAATAAGACGAGTAAGAAACGGGACGGCAACAACGTCGCAGAGATCTATCTTAGATCAAGGAAGGACATTGTCAAGGGAATTTAATGTGGACTGGTTCATGGATTTTTGCCAAAACATTTACGCTCAAGCGATATCGCTAGAGTATTCACAGAGTATTCACGCTCAAGCTATAACTATGTGAACAGCAAGGCCTCTATAAGCCTGTGATCAAGACTTCTCTTGCCAGTACGACCCGTTGTTGAGCCTGTTTTGCTTTGTCTCGAGCCTTCTTGGCAGCGATGAGCAGCTTATCCAGTTCCTGGCAATCCTCAGGCACTGTAGCCACACCAAAAGCCACTGCCAAGCTGCGTGAATCCATGTCGGATGCAAGCGGTGCCTCCCTCAACACGTCGGCGATGCGGTTTGCCAAGGCGCCTGCTGCTGCGGAGTTAGTGTTGGGAAGAAGTAGTGCATAGTCGAAGGTCTCGTAGTGTCCGAGGAAATCAACGTGCCGTTTCACAAGGCTGATGCGCTGCATTGCCCGTCTTACTGCCAGCATTTGCAATGCTTCGACCGAGCCTTCGGGTATACCTTTCCTTTGTCCTAAGCTGAAGACCACCAGCGAGAACGGCAAGTTGAAGTATTCATACCTCAGCCACTCCAAATCCAGGAAATATATAAAAGATGGATAGCTCAAAATGCCGGTCTCCGACCGCACAAGCTGCTTAACCACGCCTTGTACGGCGCTATCGTCTATGCCGAGTGCTCTCAGGCTTGCCAGGCGGTTTTGAGTCGGTGCTTGATCGGTGACTTGCACGAGACCGCAGCTAATCAAGTTGAAGAGAATCGGCACCCATTCAATCTTGTTCATCGGTCGCTTGCGCAGCAAGTCAAACAGCGTGTTGCGGTTATCGATCAGTTCGTAAAAGTCCAGCTGTTGCTCAAAAGCAATCGGGGCGCCTTTTGCTAGCCGAGCCTTGAACTCGTCTTCGGAGATCATCGCGTTCTTTTTGACCAGACACGATTCCATCCTCAAGTTTGCTGTTTCCAGGTACTTCCACTGGTCGAGAAGGGCGACGCCTTCCATGAGTGCTGAGTCTAGGCGCTTGTTGATTGTCCTTTCGCCGGTTTTTTCTTCTGGCCAAAAACGAAACTCTCCGTTCGTCCAGGTGATTAACTCGACGAGAGCAGCATCGCCAGTGACTTCTTTCAGTTTGCAGTGAAGCGGAATTCCTTCTTGAAAAAACACTTCGGAGTTCTCGGTGCGCGTTCGAATATCCAGACGGCCTGTCATTTTCGCTAGCTGAATGGACTGCAAAAGGTTCGGCACTTGGAGTTTGTTGAGGTCGCCTTCAAGGGTTGCCTTCAAACCAGGGCGTGGCGGCTCGAATGTGATGCCGGCGCCACCTGTGGTTCCGGTGCCACCGGCAGGTGGGAAGGTACCAGTTTGGGTGGGGACGTTGCCTGCGCCAACTGTTGGTGCTTCCTGCGTCTTTCCAAACAATGCCGATGATGGAATCACGTCTTGAAGCTGATCGTTACCGACAGCTGTAGCAATCAGGTTGCAGATAAGAGTGAGGTCGCGGCTCTGGTAGTTCCAAAGCGCTTGGTTGCCGGCACTGGATATTTGAGACATGATCCAGTTGGGGTCGGCTTCCTCATAGTCGTATTTGATGGAAACGACAAACTCGCCCTTCTTGTCGGCAGTCGCCCATGGAAGCTCGACAGTCTTGCCCAGCATTTTGCGGCCTTCCTGCATTAAAAACGTAATGTCGTCGTAGCTGGGAGTGGCCGATTGTTTCGGGAAGCGAATGGTCCGAGGACCGGTCGATTGTTTTTCGGGGGGTCGATACATGGGTTTGCCGAGTAAATGAGACTGATAATTTTACGTTATCAAACGTGGTGGGATGATTGCCCTATAGGACTGTTCCACGTTTAGGTGAAACTTTACCATCTTTTTTTGGTAGAACGAGCGATTCCGGCTCTCCAAGCAAAGTTTTGACCTTCTGATGCAGTCTGAGTGCATGACGGAAAAGGTGATTGGCAGCCACGCAGGCTAGGAGATCGAACCAGTGCGGCGGTTCGGGACTGTTACAACCCGCCAAGTGCGACTTGAGCAAGCTGTGGGCGTTTCTAACTGGTATTGTCCGTAGTGCCAAAGCCGATGGATGAAAAGCGGAGAGCCGCTTAAGCGGCTCTCCCTGGACTTCTATGCGATTGTTCGTCACTTGTCCGTTTCGATTACGGATAGAGTCCGCGCAGGCGTTTCGCTTCGGCGATGCGGGCGACGCCAATCCTCAAAGCAGCCATTCTGGTTCTGAGTTTGGCTTTGGCGCTCATTTCGAAGACTGCGTCGCACGAACGACCCATAATCTGTTCGAGGCGATTGTTTACTTCTTCTTCGGTCCAGAACAGTTGCATCAATCCTTGCACCCATTCGAAGTAGCTGACGGTGACGCCGCCGGCATTGGCAAGAATGTCGGGAACAACCATGACGCCCTTGTCGTGCAGTGTGAGGTCAGCTTCTGGATTAGTCGGACCATTGGCGCCCTCGACAACAATCTTGCAACGCAGTTTGTCGACATTGTCTTTGCGCAGCTGATTGCCGAGTGCAGCGGGGATCAGTACATCGCAAGGCAGCTCGAGCAGCTCTGAATTCGATACTTCTTCGGAGTTGGGGAAGCCGGAGACTTTGCCCATTTCGGACAACCACGCCAAAAGTCTCGGAATATCCAAACCTTTCGGGTTGTAAATGCCGCCATGAACATCAGACACGCCGACAATCTTGTAGCCTGCTTCGTGTAGCAGCTTGGCAGTTACAGACCCGACGTTGCCGAATCCTTGCACCACTACTGAAGGTTCAGTGCCGGTAAGACCGACGTGAGCTACTGCGCGTCTTGTGCAATACGCAACTCCGCGTCCGGTTGCTTCTGTTCGTCCCAAAGATCCACCGATCGAAACCGGCTTACCTGTCACCACACTCGGTACTGTGTGTCCGACGTTGATGCTGTAGGTATCCATGATCCATGCCATGGTCTGCTCATTGGTGTACATGTCCGGTGCTGGAATGTCTTTGTCCGGACCGAGCAGATTGATGATTTCGGACGTGTAGCGGCGGGTCAAACGTTCTGTTTCGCCGGCAGACAGTTTCCATGGTTCGCAGCGGATGCCGCCTTTGGCACCACCATATGGAAGTCCCATGAGTGCGCATTTCCAGGTCATCAGCATGGCAAGACTGGAGACTTCGCCGAGATTCACTTCTGGATGGTAGCGAATACCACCCTTGGCTGGTCCAAGAGTTACGTCGTGGTGAACTCTGTAGCCGGTAAAAGTCTTTACGCTGCCGTCATCCATTCTGACTGGAATCGTGACAATGAGCGCGCGTTTTGGATACCTCAAACGTTCGTGCAGCTCCCGATCGAGACCCATTTCCAGGGCTATTTCATCGAGCTGACGTTGCGCCATCAAAAAGTGCTCTGTTTCGCACTCCATTGTCGGTCTTGCGACTGACGAAAGGGCAACCATGCTGGCATCCTCCTCTAGCCCGTAGGCCGAATCAAACGTAGGTTGCAATATGTTACCGCTGCTATGCGATGTATATGGCCATGCAACCATATTTCTTAGTCGTAAAATTTTTTTCAGTAGACAAATACAAATAAAATGGCCCGAATTTTCTTCTCGGTTTCCAAAAATCTCACCTGCCTGTCGAAAAATCGTATGATTGACCAATGAAAATTTCAGGCGCGACTGTTCTGAACCTGTTTCTGGTTTTCGTTCCGGTACCGATTATCGGTGAGTATTTGCACTGGAGCGCCAGTGTCGTCTTTTTCACTTCTTGTCTGGCGATTATTCCTTTAGCCGGACTGATGGGAAAAGCTACCGAACACCTTGCAGACAGAGTCGGCGAAGGGATAGGCGGACTGCTAAATGCGACCTTCGGAAACGCTTGCGAACTTATCATCGCGCTTGCTGCATTGCGCGCCGGACTTATCGACGTTGTGAAGGCTTCGATTACCGGATCGATTATAGGCAACATCCTCTTGGTGCTCGGTGCTTCCATGCTTGCCGGTGGTTTGAAGTACCAAAAACAATCCTTCAACCGCACCGCCGCCACAACCTCAGCGACACTTCTTGCGTTGGCTGCAATCAGTTTGACTGTTCCTTCTGTATTTCACTTCGCTGTTCTTTCACCCCACAGTCACTCAATAACCCACGTGCACGGCGGTGTGCCCGAACCTGGCGAGAAGTTTTCCAATCCACTGATTGAGACGCCTGATGCTGAAGCTGCGCATCCGAGCGAAGGTGGCGCCAAGGGCGGCACCGCGCGTGACACCACTCAACATTCAACGACCGGCGCAACTGGTACGACCGGCACGGCTGAACAGACCGGCACAGCCGGAACGCCAAGCATCGGAAGCGTGCCGGCGGGCACGACAACCGAGGGTTCTGGCGAACTTTCTTCGTCGTTGACGAACAATCCCATGCATAAGCCGCATACTGAGGCGGAATGCAAGGTTCTCCAGCAGAACGCCCATGTCAGTGAAACGAAACTGGCGCTGGCAATATCAATCGTGCAGATGATCGTCTATTTTCTAAGTCTCGTATTCAGTCTCAAGACGCATAAGCAACTCTACGTTCGCGAGTCTGATGACGAAAGCGCCGAGGCAATCGGAGTGTCCGGTTGGGGCGTAAAGACATCTGTGTCCATCCTTTTGGTGTGCACCGTGCTGGTTGCGATTCTCAGCGAATACATGGTTCATGCCGTAGAAGCGACGGCGCACACGATGCACATGACTCAGCTATTCATCGGAGTTATACTCGTCGCCATCATTGGTAACGCGGCGGAACACAGCACCGCCATTCTAATGGCGATGAAAGACAAAATGGATCTGGCGCTCAACATCGCGCTCGGCTCCGGCGCGCAGATCGCACTGTTCGTTGCTCCAGTCATCGTTTTTGCCAGCTTCATCATGGGCAAGCCGATGGACCTGTGCTTCTCGCACTTCGAAATTCTGGCCATAGTCGTGTCGGTGATCATTCTTCAGTATGTGGCCACAGACGGCGAATGCAACTGGCTTGAAGGCGTGCAGCTGCTGGCTGTGTATACGATTCTTGGATTCGCTTTCTTCTTCGCGTAAATCATTGTTATGCCTGAGCTGCCAGAAGTAGAAACAATCGTTCGCGGTCTGTCCAAGACGCTCAAAGGCGATCAGGTAACGCAAGTTCAAGTGTTGCGCAAAGACTCGATTGCGTATCCGGACACGCCCGAAGAGTTTGCGAAGATGCTTAAAGGAAGAACGTTTCAGACGTTCGACCGGCGCGGAAAATACATGCTTCTGGGGCTCGACGCCGGAGCCGGACTGGGCGTTCACCTTCGAATGTCCGGACGATTACTGGTTCGCTCGCCGAAACAAAAGGATGATCACTCGTTCTTGCGGGTTCGCATGAAACTCGCCAGCGGTCGCGAACTGCACTACGAAGACATGCGCGTGTTCGGAAGGCTTTGGTTTGTTCCCAAAACATTGAGTTTCGATGAAGTCATACCGGCGCTTCAAAATCTTGGCGTGGAACCAATAAATGGCAATTTGACCGGAGCAATTCTAAAGGAACTATTTGCAAGGAAGACGCAAGCAGTAAAAAGTGCGCTTTTGGATCAAACTTTGATATCAGGGGTGGGGAACATTTATGCTGATGAAGCCTTGTTTCTGTCTGGAATTCGACCACTCACAAGAGCGTGTGATATTACTGGCAAAAAGTTGAATCTTCTTGCAGAGCAAATCGATCAAGTTTTGTGTTCGGCTATAAAAGCCGGTGGATCTACGTTGCGAGACTACACTGACAGCGACGGTGTCAACGGCAACTATCAAAATCAGGCATGGGTTTATGGAAGAAAAGGCGAAGAGTGTCGAGTCTGTGGCAAGGCGATAGAACGAGTAAAAATTGCTGGGCGCTCGGCGCATTTTTGTACTAAGTGCCAGAAGTAGTTGATTGATTATGTGCGTGCCATTCCTACTCAGATGTATGCCTTTTTGCCCTATTTCCAAATCGCTGCAACCGGCTTGAGTTCGCGGGATAACTAAGGGATTGCTAATTTGGCGGTAGTTGTCAAGGGGTTGCGATATACTCGTCGCATTGGTGGCGAGGTGAAATACCAAAAATGCAATCGACCGATCGTGATCTTCTTGAAAGAGTAATTGAGTTTCCTAGAAACAAAAAGGAAAGTCATTTTGCAGAAACATTAGTAAGCCTGGACGAACATATTCTGAATCAGATTCTCGACGGCGTGAATCATCTAACAAGGGATGAGATCTCGCGCTATGCGTCGGAGAATTTCGATAAACTCGACAAGCGTCCGAATCCGATAGATAACATGCTTTCGGAACACGAGTTAGTGGACGCAATTCTAGTAAGTAATAACGTTCATGAGCAGACGATTCTGACTTCCATGTGGCTGCACTTCGATGACATTCGCTTAGCGTGCAACGATTGTGCTCCGGAAGATGCGGCGTTCGACAATCATCTGACTCGAGCAGATGTTGCCAATTATAAGGACTGCCGGTGCTAAACCTGGACTAGAGGCTTGTGGGCAGGCTCCGCTACGCTCGCCGGCTTTGGAAATTTGACACAAATCATCGTTCCTGTCGGTTTGTCTGTCGATGAATTCCCACGATTCTTAATAGCGATGGTTGCGTTATGAACTAGCGCGATTTCCTTCACGATTGATAGGCCCAATCCTGTGCCGGGCTGTTCTGTTCCGGGGATTCGATAGAATCGTTCGAAGACGAGGCTTCGTTCTGCGATCGCAATGCCTGGACCATCGTCTTCTACGATCAGTTCAATGCAACTATTTTCGGTTGCCACTCGAACCGTCACATTGCTTCCTTCCGGGCTGTAGAGCAAACTGTTCTCCACGAGATTGGAGATTAGCTCTTCAATGCTGCTCTGATCACCTTGTATAAGCATTGGTGCATTGGTGGACGATCGAAATTCTAGCTCTATTTTCTTTCGGATCGATTCAGGCACGTTCGCGGCAGTTATTGTTGATGCAATCGCTGTGAGGTCTATGAGGGTGTGCGTTCTATTCATAGCGACGCTGGGCTCCGATCTTGCAAGCGCCAAAAGCCTGTTAACCAGCTTGCTCATTCTGTTGATGCCGGAATCCAGCTCATTCAAGACGTCTTCAGCCTCTTTGGCTTCACCGGATCGGACCAGTTTTTTGGCAAGATCGCAATATGTACCCAGTACCGCCAATGGTGTCCTAAGTTGGTGAGCCGCATTTGATGTGAATCGTTTTTGCAGTTCGATATCTTCTGCGAGTTGTTGGAACAACCTGTTAAGTGCTTTCACTAGCGCGGTGATCTCTTGCGGTTCCTGTACATTCAAGGGTCCGAAATCACCGGGGGAGCGGCTCTCTACGGACTTCTCGATGTCAGCCAGAGGAGATAGACCTCTGCCGACGCCGATCCAAATTGCCACCGCCCCTGATGCTACTAGCAAGAGTTGCGCTACGACAATGCTCGCTGTGATTCGGCCGGCAAGGTCAGAACGCACGTTACGTGTCTCAGCGGCTTGAACTATCAGAAAGGAATCTTCGTAAGCGACCGGCAGTGTCACGATTCGAACCTGCCTTCCTTTGAGCTGCAGTGTTCGAAACTTTGGAGCGTCATCGGCTGTGGTGGGAAGGGGCGGCGGCAGCAGGGCGTCGCCAGAAAGTAGTCTTCCATCAGGCGAGATCACTTGGTAATAGAATTCGTCTCTGCCGTTGTGCTGAAGGATAAACTTTGCCGCCTGTGGCAAGTCCATCTCGATTTTGCCTTCCCGGTTTCTAATTCTGGCAACCACCGAGTCGGCAGAGTTGACTAGCTGCTTGTCGTAGACTTCTCGTGCCAGCGCTATGCCCAAGAAATATGCAGCTAAGGTGCTTACCACGGAGAGGGTCAACAGTGGGATTAGCAGCCACGACAGAAGTTGTTTTTTGATTGATCTTTTCATTGGTCTTTGCCGCGTTTCGATTGAGCTTCGCCGCGTTTCGATTGAGCTGCAATCTCCTTCATCACTCGATGATGAAACCTAACCCTTTTACGGTTTGAATAATGCATCCGGTGTCATCAATTTTCCTTCTGAGGCGGTGCATGACGATGTCGAGCGCATTATTGGACATGTCCTTTTCGAGCACGGACAGATGATCGATGAGATCGCCCTTCAAGACAACGCGCCCCTTTCGTTGAAAGAGCAGTTCGAGAACCAGGTATTCTCTCGGCGACAGGTCTAGTGTGTGCTCGTTGATTGAAAACCTGTTGCCTCCGGTGTCAAATGTGAGCGAGCCGACTTTGATCTCTTTTCGGTTGTCCCACTTATCCTTGCGCAAGAGCGCGCGGATGCGCGCTTCCAGTTCGCCTACATTGAACGGTTTGCATAAGTAATCGTTGGCTCCGAGATCGAGTCCATAGATTCGATCTTCAGCTGCGTCTCGTGCAGTGAGTACAAGAATCGGCAGAGCATGCCCATCTCTTCGCAGGTTCTGCAATACTGAGAAACCGTCTCGTTTCGGTAATCCGACATCGAGAATCATTAAATCGTATGAATTGCACATTACTGCTGACTCGGCATCGAAGCCGTTTCTTGCATGATCGATCTTGTGGCCGCTGTGTCTAAGAGTTCGTGACAGACCGTCTGCGAGAAACTGGTCGTCTTCTGCTAGTAAGATGTACGCCATTGTCGTGCGACTCCGAAATTCTCAGTCGTTCTTATAATTATCATGATAACAAGCAAATTCCGCTTTCGCTATGATTCATTAGGTTCCTTCGCTGATGAGTACGCCTCTTGCGGCGAACATTGTCCATAGCAAACGTTTCTTTCATCTGTCTTTCGCCCTGCGACTCATGCGCTTTGTACGCCGATAGAGTGTGATGCCGTATCTGGTGGCGCAAGGATCCTCGTGTTGGACGATCCTTTATCGTCGCACAGAGGATCCTGTGTCGCTTTCCCACGTGCCAGATTTTGTTGCTATCGCTGCGCTTGGGTCAATCTGCGAGCGACCGCTGCGAACGCCTTTTTGACAGCGTCAGCCGAGTTGCATGCAAAGAATCGACCACCGTTGCCACACTCTTTGGCTAAGCCACCAACGTTGTTTCCGAGGAATGAACTTTGATCGTTGGTCAGAGTGAGATTGCCGGTGATATTCAATCCGATTGTGTAGACTGAGATTCCGGCGCCGCGAATGGTGGGCGCCAGGGCGGTAGTGCTTGAAGCCTCGGACGCAGAGAGTCCGCCGGTGGGCTCACCATCGGTGAAGAAGATGATTGCCCGCCTTGCTGCTATACGGTAATTCTCGGGATCGTATGTCGTGAACGACCTGTACGCAGTGTTCATTGCTTCATAGCAGTCGGTATTGGTCATCGGCCTGCCGTTGTAAACACCGTCTGCTGCACTGGTTACGCTCGACCATGGGGCCGAGGTTCCTGCCGAAGTCCATGGTGAGCCGCTGAAGCCTGAGGCCTTTGAAACGCAACGTGCAAACAGTGTTGCTTGATCTTCCGGCGGATTTGGACCATTAGCCAATCGAACCCTTGGAATTCTGAATCCGGCTCCTCCTTCGGGTGACGACAGTGCCCTCGTGCAAGTCGTCGTGCCAACGCCGTTAGGTAAAGCGGTGCTTGTTGCGCAGGTAAGTTGTCCGTTCCAAATCACTTGTGAGAGATTGTACGGTGCTCCGCAAAATGAGTTCGCGATGAACGCGCTATTGTCATCGCTGGCGGTGCCCTGTGGACTTCCTTGTGTTTCGTAGAAGGCTGTAGGCGGAGTGCCGAAGAAGCTGTCTGAGAATCCAACGAAACCGAATCTTGCATCGCAAAGTGCGTTCACTTTCTGGAAGAACCCAGTGTCGGCTCCGTCGGTCGCTGTGGCGATAGGTTGCGAATAAAGCATGGCAAGCCGCTGGTAAGCTCTCTGATATTGTGCATCGGTGCCTGAGGGATTGAAGTGCCCGCTTGCATATGATGTTGGCGAGGTTCCAGACGGCATCAGATCGCATAGTGCGCCTCGTGTCAAAAACGAGGCGCTTCTTCTGTTTGATCGATCCAAATTTCCGCGGGCTGCCTCGACGACAAAAGGCAAGCTGGGAAAGACGAACGTTCTTCCCTGCAGGTTGCTGTCAGGTTCGTTTGAATCGAAAGTGACGCTTGTGCTTGTCCAGCTGTAGCTTCCGCTCGAATCGAACGGATTCTGACCAATCAACGGTTGAGTGTAGGGCCAGCTTCCAGGATTAGCTATATTCACGATCAGGTCGGTGAAGTAGACGTTGTTTGTAATGTAACCTGTGCCTCCGGTGTGGCTGTCGTCATAATTCATCTGCACGGTGTAGCTGGGACCGCCGCAATAAAATTGCCCGCAGCCTCCTTTCCCTTGTCCGGAAGACCAATTACCGTTGCCGTTGCCCGCATTATTGCAAGTCGGATTTGGATGAACACCGATGACTGAGTTGATGGAGCAATTTCCAGGTGGTGTGCCGACATCTCTTCTGCCTATGGGGCATCGAAGAAGCGCGTCGAACAAAATGTTGGCTCCTGAACCCAGTTGACTGCCTGCCGCTGAGGCTTGAAGATTTTGTGGCGGCAGAACATTTAGGTGCGTTCCAGTTGGGAAATTACCAAAATCAAATTTGATGTACTCTGTCAATTCGGTGGCTGTTGTCCATGGAACAATTGGTTTGTACCTAATGCATCCGCGCGTATTGGGCACCGGCGCTGGCATTGTGGGATTGGTGTTATCTAAATAGCCATCGCTTCCACTCGGAGGATTGGCTCTTCGATCCCAATATCTGCGAACGAAAGTGACACGCGTGTTGTCGTCCATCGAGCCTGAATAATCAAAAACCATAACCGCATCCACCTGCGGCAAACCGCCTGTAGACTGCCCCTTCAGCCACATATTCTGAATGCCTATGATGGAAAGAAAGACGGGATGATATCCATACGCAGCGAATACCATGATCGCTTTTCCATTTGGATCGCCTGGTGACACCGAGTTGTAGTTTGCCTCCGGATTCGCCAATCCGATTAGAACATTGGCGGCACCGGCAGTGACCGGCCCGCTCGGAGTGAGGTTCGCCATAGTCGTAACCGAATTAGCGTTTGTCAGGTTTACGCCAAGTATGTTTCCATGCTGGAACATATTGCGCGCATATCCCGCCGACTTCTGCTGAGCGGCATACAGTTTTGTCGTGGTGACACCTGCCGCCGGTGGGGTTGTCTCATTGCTGATGTCTTCGCTAGCCAACATTGCAGTTCCGGCAAGCGCAGCGGCGTCGCATGTTGCAATCATCTCGCGTTGAGCCATTTGTGCTCGACTTGCATCGAATGCGAAAATGCCGGCGAGCAGCATGAAAAAGAAGAGCGCAATGACAAGACCGATAATGGCTGCTCCCTTGCGTGCCCGAACTTGTTTGTTGCTCATATTACTTAAATCCTTATTGCCGCACCAAAGTTATGTCCGCACCAAAGCCGGACAAATGACTCGCGTCAATTACCATTGCAAATTGCGAAGTTTTCATGTGTCTTTCATTTTGCTTCAGCGATGTAAAGTCCCGCGGTACGCTTGAAGTGAGCATCCTGTCCTGCTTCACGCAAACCTTTCAACCGCCTTTCAGATCGCTTGGCGGCGGACATTTGTTGAGAAGGTCGATTTGATCTAGGATCTGTAGTTGCGCGGGGGAAACAATGAATCAAGCCACATCGCTAAATTTGCCAATACTTTTGATCTTGATCATGGTTACATGCGGAGTTGCCTTGGTCGTGAAGTGGATTCGCTTGCCTTATGCGATCTGTCTCGTCTTGGTTGGTCTGCTTATCGGTTTATTTCACTTGTTGCCGCCGGTGACAATGACACCGGATTTGATACTGGTCATCTTCTTGCCATCGATCTTGTTCGAGGCTTCTTGGAACTTTAATTTGAAGGCATTGAAAGAGTCATTCAAACCAATTTTTGCATTTGCAACCCTTGGTGTCGTGCTTTCGTCTGTGATGATTGCGCTGGTTTTGAGACATCTCATCGGTATGGACATTGTTACCGGGCTAATGTTCGGAGCGATGGTTTCGGCGACGGATCCGATTTCGGTTCTGGCATTGTTCAAGAGGCTGGGAGTCGATCGGCGTCTTACCACTATTCTGGAGGGTGAAAGCCTGTTTAATGACGGTACGGCGTTAGTGCTGTTTCGCATCTTTCTTGCTGCTGCCGTTGCCGGTGCACCAATTTCATTGATGCATATGGGGGCAGAATTTCTGATTGTTACTCTCGGCGGAACAGCTTTAGGGATTGCTATTGGGTACGCATGCTCTTTACTCACTCGAGCGTTTGATGATCATCTTTTGGAAATCACTTTGACGGTGTTGCTTGCATATGGAGCGTATTTGCTTTCCGAACAGCTTCACGTATCTTCTGTAATTTGCTGTTTGATTGCCGGTATGGTCATGGGAAATTTCGGAAGCAAGATAGCAATGTCAGCGAGCACAAGGCTTGCAGTAAATGCGTTCTGGGAATATGCCGCGTTTTTGGCGGAATCTTTGGTATTTCTTTTGATTGGCATGCAAATCAGATTGGAGCTGTTCGTGAAATACGCTCCGATGGTGGGAGCTGCAATTGTTGCTATTTTGCTCAGTCGCCTTGTTGTTGTATATGGCATTGCCCCGTTTGTGTCATCAAAGAAGAGGCCGCTTCCCTTGCCTTGGTGTCATTTACTCTTTTGGGGCGGGTTGCGAGGCTCTTTGTGCATGGCGATGGCCTTGAGCCTTCCGGAATCATTTCCAGCGCGGGAGCAAATTATAGTGATGGCCTTCGGCGTCGCCGCGTTTACACTGTTCGTCCAGGGTCTTACGGTCGAACCGCTTGTGCGCCTTCTTAAGGTTGGTTACAAATATCTGGGCGTTCCTAAATACTTGAGCTTGCAATCGGATCTTAAACAATGTGATGCAGAGATGAAGAAGTTGACGGACAGTTTTGCAGCGCAGAAAATTCTCAAGAGAGATTATCTAGAAAAAAAGACGAGCATAGAAATAAGGAAGCATGAACTGTCGACGCTGATAGACCAACTGAAAGAGGGCAATGCTTCAATTGAAGAAGTTGAGAACATACAGATCGAAACCGCCTTGCTTGCCGCCCAGATGGATTGCCTCGATAACTTGTCTCGCGGACGTAAGGTGAGTGACTCAGTGATCGACGGAGTTAGAATAAAGCTTAATGAGCAGCTTGTGGCGCTTAAAGTGGAGGGTTCAACCGTCTCGAGGAAGAAATTGGATAACGATGATAATCGGTTGCTTGCTCAGAACGAAGACTCTGTCGTCTAGAAGTTCTGGGTTTATTTCAAACTCCCAGGACGAAATTTTATTGGATTACTGATTCAATGGCTTTGCGCATTTTTTCTAAGTCACATGTATCAATCGTGCAAAATTCCTCGATCGACATGAACTTGGTGGCACCAAGAGCGTGACAAGCTTTGCTGATTGCGGCATTCGCTAGATTGGCGGTGCGTGTTCTGAGACCGCAAAAACAGAGGACGGGAACATCCTTTGTCATCGGTTCCTCTCTCAGCTCTTTCAAAAATTTGAAGACGTCATTCGACTTAAAGTGTATTCGGGTGATCACAAGATCGTATTGCCGTTTTTGAAGTTGCAAAATGGCCTCATGGCTATCATCGAAAAACTCAACCGTATGATGAGGCAGAAGGCAGATGCGTAGTGCGTCCTGCCAGGAAGGCTCTTCTTGGAGAATTAAGATGTTTGCCAACGAAGCGCACTCGCAAATAGTTGCTGCACTAAGTGGAAGGTCGGAGGCGACGGCAAGTCTGTTGAACGTATTCTTACTTTTTATTGCCAGATTGATTGGATGCTCTGGCCGGGCAGTGAAGGGAACTTCTACTGCTACTTATTTATTCCTTGATTCTTTCGTACGTTTTTCACTATGACACCGAGTGTCAGCAAAATGAAAGCCAATAATCTGAGATAGTATGCGATTGGTGCGAAGTCACCTTGATCACCGGATGTGAAGATCACTGCTTGACTGATCGCCATTACCGCGAAGGAGGCTGAGAAGAACCCGAAGAGTTTGTCATCATTTTCTCGATAATACCTAAGGAATGCTATGGCAATTCCGATCTCAGCCATCATGGTGGCGCCGCGTATGAAATCTATGGCACGATCAAACATCTAAGGACGCTCCCAGATTAGCGAACTGAGCAATATGCAAGGGCCGATGAAGCCGGCGACCGTTCTAATCAATGCAAGGTTAACTTGAGGTGCGATAACCAAGTCTACAAACAGTATGGCGCTTTGACCGGTCAGGAACAGGAAACAACATGCGCTCCACAATATCAGCGGTGTTTTGTTCATGAAATATGCTCGCATCAGCAAGATTAGGCAGCAGGCGCTGGTGAGTGCGCAGAGCGCGTAGATGATTGATGCCATTACTCCTCCTCTTCTGAGCGCAGTTTGAAGGCATCGGATAGGCTTTTTAGAGGTGAGGAATAAATGGAGTTGATAACCGCAGTTCGCTTCTCTAAGTACATTCTTTCTATTTCATCAACGGATTGTGACATCGGTCCTGCAGCGACATATCTAAACTTGTGAAGGCCATCCTGCGCCAGGACTCCTGAGTTCGTGAGAGATTTGATACCAGATTCGGTGGCGCGCGGTGTGATACACAAAGCTCGACTGGCATCGGCCGCTGTTAAACTAGCTGAGCTGTTTTTGAAAAGCAAAAGCAGCTCCAGCTGCCATATCGATTTGATGTGCTGCCTGAGAAATTCTTTGTTTCTATTACTTAGTTCGGACGTAGTTAAGTCTCTCCACAAAATCCGATCGCCTTTTAGCTTACAAGCTATAAGGAGTTGAATTGCTAGTATTTGTGCCCAGTTTCATACGAATAACAAAAACATTTTCGTATCTTCAACATCGGAGTTTTGAAACGAGATTGAAAAGAAAAAGTGCCATTCTTGATTGAAAGGTAATTGAAAACTTCAGATGTTGTGTCGCCGAGTAGCAACTTGGCAGAGGCTTTGTGGCGCACCGCGAAGACTCGTCATTGGCCGGCCGACGTGGCTGCTCGATCGATTTCAGGAGGAATCGTCGTCGTTGGCAGGCCGCCATCGTTCGAGGCGTGTGACTGTTCCGACTCACTAGGATGACTGCTTTCAATAGGCGCTTGTGATTTGTTATACGCCTCTTGGGCAGTAATTTCCGTAAGCGGAACCACTTTGAGTCTGAGTTCAAGAGGCATGTTGAGTTCTCTTATTAAAAGTTCTTGGACGAGTCGCACTTGAGTGGAAGTAATCTGTTGATCGGTGAAGACGGTTGCAATGACAACATTTGGAATGCGATAACGCTTAAGTTCGATTTCTCGCAGGTTCACGTTTTTGAACGTGTAGGTCTTCTCCTTTAGTATCTGTTTGATTTCTGAACTCAATCGGTTTTCTAAAATCATATCGCTCATCGAAAATCCTAGCGGAACAACAAGCAAGGCCAGCACTGCGCACGATACGAGTAAGCCGTGTTTTGCCACCCTGAGGGTCGCATATCCCATCACGAAAAAGACCAGAGCTCCAGCGATAGTGATTCCGACTAGGTTTGTGAGATACAGAAGGGCAGCGCCTTGCCAGAGCTCCGTTTGTCCAAGTGCGAGCCCAACTCCGACGACGCTCAATGGAGGGACCAAAGCCACAGCAATTGCAACGCCTGCAAGCGAGTCAGCCAAGTCCCTTTTCGTTTGGCAATATGCGCCAATTGCTCCTGCAAAAAAAGCAATTCCGAGATCGAGAAGTGTCGGTTTCGTGCGTGCCAAGATCTCCGGAGTCAGCTCAATCTGATGGAGAACTAAGGCTAATCCTGCTGCGATCGATACTCCTGTTATCGTTCCGCAAAGAACTGTAAGCGCTGCTCTGCGCAGCAAAAGCAGATCGCTGGTCAATATGGCCAACGCCAATCCGACAAGAGGGCGCATCAGTGGCGCAATTATCATCGCTCCAATAATAACTGCGGCGCTACTTTGAAATAATCCAAACGTGGCGATGATTGTAGACGTGCTCAGCAGCGCGATGAAGTCAATGGAGAGCTTGCTGAGATCTTCAAGTCGATGTTGAAGATCGACAACCTTTTTGTTTTGGACGTCCGATTTCGACTCGGCGTCAATTGAAGATAGTCCGGCGGAGTCGGGAACGCTGAGTGGGACCGCAGATGGCGCATCGTTTTCAGCCAATTTGTTGATAGAGCTCAGATTTATGTTGGAGTTTTCAGTCACGTGAGTTTCGCCTTGCATCGAACTACTATTATTACCCAATTTTGGGATAGACATTTTTGCTTCCCCGCTATAGCTGCGAAAGCGGGTACTTCACGCTGATTTCACGCCGGGTTCACCACCACTTCACGATCGCGGGTTTAGACTGGGCTCACTTCCTCACAAAGTCCCCTGTGTTCCCCAATTCTGATTCGGAAATGCCGCCTTACACGGCAGGGCTCCGCATTGTCAGAAATTAGGAGGTCGTATGAAGATCGTCTCTTTGTTAAATGGTAAGGCAATTGTTCGCTCTGTTGTGGCGCTTAGTGTCAGCGTCGCAGCGGCTTGTGGTTTGGCAGTGGCCCTTGGTTCTCCTGCGTTGGCAGACGGAGGAGACATTCCAATTCATTACTTCGTTTCTAAAAACGGAAACAACAGTGATGGGAAATCGTGGGCCACTGCCTGGAACGAGATGAATCAGGTTCAGTGGAACTTAATCACTGCCTACAGAGGCGACGATCTCACCATAGACGGTGGCGCCACCAGTATGACCTATAATACCGGGTTGACGTCCGCTCCGCAGAATGCACCGTATCCAGTGCCGGTCAGAGTCTCAACTGAGGCAGGGCATAATGGTACAGTGATCATCTCCGGCAACGGTCAGGCTGGGCCTGGCATAAAATGCGCACAAAGCTGTATCATGCTTGACGGAATGCGCACCGGCGGCATAGTGGTCACCGGCTGGGTAGACGGTGTGGATGTTGCCGCGGGTACTCATAACTACATTGATCATGTCGATATTGTGCGAAACAAGCGAGGTCTTCGCTTGCATGGCGGATTCAATAATGTCGTCAGAAAATGCACGATTCACGACAATGGGTTGAACGTTCTTGTTGATCCGGTTTCGCCGATCATGAGTGCGATAAGCACTTGCTGGATCTACAACTCCAGCTACACAGTCGGTTCTGACGGTGTTCAGTTGGGTGATGGAACCAATTGGACATCTGTCATGGTGTCAAACTGTGTAATTGGACCCGGACTCAAAACTGGTTTCAACATCCAGGGCAACGGCACATTTCCTGAAAGCGTCACCAACTGTTTGTTCATCAACGCAACCAGAGCTAACATTTATTCAGCCAAGGGTTTGATGACGTCAAGAGTCACCTCATTCATGACCAAATTGAATCCATTCGGTCAGGCTCACGCATGCGTGGCGGTAGCTGCGGGATCTACTAATCCACCCGGTTACGACAGTGTTTCGAGCAGCATCTTCTATGGCGGTGTAGTGAAGGTGTCGCCCACCATTCCGTTCAATTGTCAAAACAACACACAATATAAAACGACGGGTAATACGACCTTGTTGTCTCCAACACAGGTTGATCCTCTGTTCGTGACCAATGTTGGGCGATTCCCTGACAATGTTCCAATCAGAGCACTGATTCAGGCAGACTATTCTCTGCAAGCGAACTCGCCGGCTCAAGGCACTGGATCTCCAATAACCTCGGTGAGCCAACTGTTGAGCCAGTTCTAAGACTTCAAAATTGAGGGTAGACATAAAGGCGAGTCATTCGGCTCGCCTTTTGCGTTATCGTGTTTGTTTCTTAGCACTTGAATCTTTTCGTGCCAGCTGTTCTCGCAATTCCGACGATATCGCTGGAGAGTTGAGATTTCGACGATATCGCTAGAACTATCATTGGGGAGCGATATCGTCGGAACCTCTCGTCGGGCAGGTCAAATTCGCAGAAAAGCCGGGTAGAAAACCGAGTGTGGATTGAAATTGTGTAAAAGCAAGCGACTCAACGAACGAGATGTTCATTGAGTATTGAGAATGGCAAACTTGCTGGCGAAGTGCCGTCAGAATTGGGACTTCGTGGTTGGTCGGATGTTTTGAACGGAGGTATTGCGCGTCTAATGTACGCGCCTTATTTGATTAGGCGAAGAGCACTTTTACGAGTGGCTCAGTCACAAAGGCTCGTATTTGTTCTCGAGTGATTGGAGGATGTTTCCCACAGGCCTGAATGAGTAGATCCGTGCCTTTGAAGATTGCCCCTATATGAGCAAAGTATCTGGCTAGAAACTTCTGTAAGTGCTTTCTGCTGACTCCGTGAAAAACTTCGCGAATATAATTGAAAAACTCCTGCAGTTTCGCTTGATCGAGTTGGAAAAACTTGTCGAGACTTTCAATTTTTGTCGCGCGTTTGTACATACCAAAGTCAGCGCGTTCAACTTTTCCTTTTGACTCAAGCCACGAGAGAGTTGCCAAAATACTCGATATAGGCAAATCGGTCTTTCCAAGTAAATCGTCGCAGTGCACCGGTTGATCGCTAAAGGAACTGTAGACTTTCTTTTTCCACTCCGCTGGGACAACAGAATCATCGAACTCAGCCGTTTCATCACTTGTGGATTCTGCTTCGCGATTTTTGCCTTCTGCCTTTTCCCTTGCATTTTCCTCGCGAAGCTTCTCGTCAAGGGCATCTTGTTCGCATTTTGCTTCTTGTCTTGCGGGAGTTTCGATGCTGCGTTTGCAAACAACTTCGATAAACACTCTTGAGTCGACCACCGCCGGGTCTGTCATTAAAGTCTCAAGAATGACAGTGTCTATCTTCTTGTGAATCTCGTGTGCCGTAGACTGGGCAATGCCCACAAGCGATGCGAATTTATTCTCGCTGACCTCAATTTGATGTTTCTTCAACCAAAATGCAGCCAGATATGCTGCAGGTTTTTTTATTCGTTCAAATATTGTGTCATTGAAGACATTTACTACTGCCTTGCATTTTTGGCAGTGAACTTTTGGCGTTCCTTTTTTTCGCTTTACGTCGGTGCTGCCGCACTCTCGACAGTTCTTTGTGTCGAGATTCGCCTCGTCGACTAAACCATCGACGCATTTGGCGTCGTTGCTATACTTCTTTCTGAACTTTCTCATAACCTTCTTTATCAGCTTGGGCGAAGCTGTCGACCCGAGTGGTGGTCGCATATCAAGTTCCTCGGCGGGGTGGGGTTGTCTTCACATTAGAAACCCGTTTAATCCCAAAGTCACTGTGTAAATCCACAGTCTTTGAAGCAATGCGCAAAATTTCTCGAAAGCGTGGAGTCGTGGGAATCACCTCAATTGGCCATCGTAATAAATTGAGATGGGTCTGTTACCGCGGCAATGCTTGTGGGCAAACTCACCAAGAAGCGATAAGGGCCTGAGGAGAGAAGGGTTATCGTCGTCGCATTTTTTAGATGGATTCACGATCGGCAGATCGATTGTTGTGCTGCATGATTCGTTGGGTCCGGATTGGTTTGTTTGATCACCAGTTATCTATCTAATGCACCTCGTGTACCTGCAGGAGGAGTTGCGATGTCCAGAAAACCAAGATGGGTTCTGTCGCTGGTAAAAGTGTTTCGTTTAGAAAAAGAAGAAGTAGTAGTCACTCATCGCGAACTCATTGATGAGGACTTCCCGATTAGGAGAGTTCATCGAATTTCCGAAGAAGTTGAAGTGCCCGAACGTCGCCGCGCGTATATCGAAGAATTGGAGGGTTTGGCGCGCTTGCACGGAACATCCGCGATGCCTGTGGCGCCAACTACACAGACACAGTCAACGACACCGACACAGCCGACTGCGCAGCTTTCGTCGGTGAATGTAGATGCGCTTTCAACCCAACAGACAAATCCGTTGCAATCGTCAACTAAGGTACAGCCAGTCTCAGTAGCTGAAACTTCTAATTCTGATCCTAATCTTCATACGGCGACGCACGAGCGTGTTGCCAACCTCATTCAACGAGTGGAGAAGAGTGCTGCGCAGCCTGTCGGGCGCCGTTCGGAAAACAAGTTAGCGGCGGCAAGAAGAACCGTCAACGACATTCCTGCGCTGCCTAATCATGAAGCGAAAGGGCACTGGTTTAACAACGGGCAAACGAGATATCCCGGAACTGCACCACGAAAACATTCTGGTACCCTTCACAGGCTTGATTCAATTCTTGCCACGCGTACCGATGAAATTCAGGCGTTAGATCCTAAATACACAGACAGCGGCGATAAGAAGTAGAAGACAGAACACGAGACTAGTTGGGCCCGACTCAAACCCGAAACCCCAAGCACAATGGGATGGAAGAGCCTGTCGGGGTTATCGGTAGAACTTGAGGACTTCAGCGATATCGCTAGAGTTAGAATCTGAAACGATATCGCCAGGGTACTGAAGCGAGTTGCTAGCGTAGTTCGCGACTAGCAATTAGCGGAGCGCGACTAGTTTCCCGAGCCGGTCTGCGCGTTCTTGTTGAGGGTTCGGGTTTGAATTGGAATGCAAATCGCGGCAGGAATGCAGGTGCTGACGATGAATGAAAGTATGTGCAAGATTGTGGCGAAAGCCAGCGCCAAATCTTTGTTTACGCCGGCGGTCATGATCAATCCTTGACTGACGAGGAAGTGAAAACTGCCGACGCTTCCTGGTGTCGGAATCAAAACACCGACTGAACCCACAGTAAAAACAATCAAGCTCTGAAGCGCGCTAACCTTGTCAGAGAGCCGCATTGCGTAAATCATGAGAAAGGTGCTCAACCAGTAGGTGAACCACATCGCAACGCTGAGAATAGCGATGATTGGGTAAGCTGCGGGGTCGGTGAGAGATTTGGTTCCAATGTCGAACTGCTCTGCGAGTCCCGCTAACCGTCCATGAATCTTTGCTGGAACGATTTTTTTGACTTGTTCCAACTCAATTATCCAATGCATGATTTTGCCCATGCGAGGCAGCATTACCAAACCGGTGACGGTGAGAACCATCAAGACCCCGCCTCCCGGCACCAACCATGGCATCGATTCGGAAATTGACTTGGGCAAAATCGTCAGTGTGGCACCCAAGATCATGACCAGAAGCGCCACGTCCAAGAGCCGATCAATAAACATAGTTGCCGTCACCGCCGGCCACTCCAGTTTTTCGCTCTTGCAAATGGAAATCAGCCGAGCCACTTCCCCTCCGCGCGGTATCACCACATTTACCGCGTTTCCTAGAAGGACGGCGCAAAATGAGTTCCAAAAGCTGATTTTTCTATCGGTGAGCGGCTTCAGGATGAAAAGCCAGCGGTATGCGCGAATCAAATGGCTTAAGATGCCAACGGCAATCAGAATGCCAATGTACGTCAAATCGACATCCTTCGAATATGCCAATAGTTGGTTTACATCGCAGTTGCGAAAGGCCAACCAGAGAAAGAGTGCCGCCAGCGCGAAGACGAGGAGCTGCTTGAGGGCGCTTGTGACTCCATTCTTTTGTGGTTTTGGAGGGTCTACCGGTGATATCTGGTCGGAAAAGCTCATGGGTGGCAGATAATTTGCCTGGGCCTGGGATTGAGTGTTTGGAGGGCGCTGTTTTCGGGCAATTATTTGTGGACACTTGCCAAGTCTCAGTGTCAGGAGGAATCGAGTGAAGACGGAGCAAAGCCCGTCCAATGCCCGCATCATGATAGTACACAACTTCGTCGAAGGATGCAGTTGTTCGATTTAACGTGCCTCGATAGCCCCGGCTGCGTGTCACCCGGTGGTATTTAATCTTACTGAAGGAACCCGGAGTTGGTAACTAAGATGGATGGCAGAAAGACCAAGGTGCTTTTGATCGAAGGCGACCCTGGCCAGCCTAATGCGCTTAGTTCGGTTCTAAAGAAAGCGAGCGGGGCTCACGAAGCGGATGACTTTTCAATGGAGTTCACCAATCAACTGGCAAACGGCATCAAGAGACTTGGCGATGGCGACGTCGATTTGGTGGTTCTTGACCTTTCGGTTCCTGATCTTTCGGTGTCCGATCAAAGTGGCGTCGATGCATACCTGAAGGTGAGAGAACATGCGCTCGAGATTCCCGTAGTCGTGTTGAGCGACAAGGTAGAAGACGCGCAGGAGGCGATGAAGAAAGGTGCTCAGGACTCGCTTGTGAAGCGCGATCTGGATGGGCGTGCACTTTTGCAATCCATGCGCCACGCACTCGATCTCAAGCGAACGGAAGACGCGCTCAAAGACGCGACGGTTCGATTGGAGGCTGCAACATCGAGACTGGCTGCCTTAGCCAATATCGATCCACTCACTGAAACCTTGAATAGATCGGGGCTTGAAAGCGCACTAGAAAGTGAGTTTATTCGAGCTCAACGTGGTGGTTGGGCGTTGGTTGCGGTTCTTTTGGACTGTGATGATTTCGAACGCATCAACACCCAACTCGGGCATGCTGTTGGTGACTTGGTTTTGAAGCAAGTTGCAGGACGAGTCAAGGAAACAGTGAGACCGACCGATCACATCGCACGAATTGGTGGCGATGAGTTTTTGCTTCTTCTTCCGGATACGCGATTTGCAGAAGGTATGCTCGTTGCCGAAAAGATTCGCTTGGCGGTAGCGGAAAGCCCACTGCGCCTGGCGTCTGAAACGATTCGCGTTACGGCGAGTCTTGGCGTGCTTACGTTGCCGTATGAGTTTTGTTCGATAGAAGAAGTGCTGTCACTAGGACGATTGGCAGTGCGTGAAAGTAAGTTGCTGGGCAAGAACCGCGTTTCATCAGGCGAAAAGCATCGTCGTCCTGACGTTGAAGAGAGTCAAGACAAAGAAGCTCTGCATGAGCTCACGGAGAAATTGCGACG
The DNA here is from genome assembly GCA_964503045.1 of uncultured Candidatus Obscuribacterales bacterium. Taxonomy (GTDB): domain Bacteria; phylum Cyanobacteriota; class Vampirovibrionia; order Obscuribacterales; family Obscuribacteraceae; genus CAYZJR01. The sequence goes on along the minus strand of CAZCZI010000055.1, from coordinate 22,258 downwards.
GGGAGAATGTTTCCGTGCGGTTTCTATGCCCATCTTGCGACTCAAGGATGAAAAGCTCGTTGGTTACGAAATCCTGAGTCGTGGTCCTGCCGGCGCGTTTGAGATGCCTGATGATTTGTTCCGCGTGAGTGTCGAGTACAACCTTCTGACCATTGTAGATCTTCGATGTCTGAAAACTTGCTTGGCTGCAAGTATCAATCCTCGCTTCGATCACACTGCGCGTTTTCACGTCAACCTCTTCCCCTCCACGATCATCGATACTCCAATAGATCGCCTGATGACACTGTTTCCATCTAACAGAAAGAGCGGAGGCTTCTGCATTGAACTTTCCGAACAGCAGTTCATTGGAGATCCTGCTTATCTTCGCGATCACGTAAACGCGCTTCGCGAGCGGGGAATCATGGTCGCAATTGACGACGTCGGTTTCGGTCGCAGCTCGCTCGAGAGTTTGATCATTTTGGAACCGGACATTGTGAAGATAGACCGCAAATATGTCAGTGGAATTGCCGACGAACCAACTAAAGCGCGACTTCTGAAGAGACTTGTGAAGGTTGTAAACGCTCTCGGCTCTGAGCTTATCGCTGAAGGCATCGAAAGACGCGACGAACTCGAAATGCTTATTGAAATGGGTGTTGAATACGGGCAGGGCTGGTACTGGGGTAAGCCGTCGTAATCGTCGGCGGCGCTTCCGTACATTGTTCAGCAAGCTCTAGACCAAAAAAAGAGAAACCATCATTGTGGCTGGCTAACGGAATTAACTATGTTCCGCCTCGTTCTCCGCCAATGCCATTAAGCTCGTTACGAACGCAGCAATTCGGAACCATTGGAGTACACCACATTCGGTGCCTTCTTTGATTACGATCTCCAACTGTTCCAACTCTTCAGAGATCTTGTCAAAGCCATAAGATCCGGCTGTTCCCTTTAGTCTGTGCACCAATTGTTTTGCCGGTTCTAACGCCTCGTCTGTTCCTACCTCCTGTGCTTGCTCCAAAAGCTTTGCAATGTTTGCAATCTCCCGTGGTAGTTTCTGCGCATATTCCTTGATTAGCTTGGCCAGCTCAGCGTCTAAATCATCTGAGTTCGAATCGTGAATCTCGTCGTCGTTAACCAAGCGCTTAGCCTCTCTGTTCAACGAGGGATTTGATCTGATCAGGAAGGGTCATAGGATCGAACGGTTTGGCGATCACCCCCAGCGCGCCCAAGTTGAGGTATTTCTCGACCTCGTGGGTTTGCACTTTTGCCGTCATTAAGATCACGGGAACATCCACCATCGATGGAATTTCGCGAAGCTTGCTGAGGGTGGTCGGACCATCCATGCCAGGCATCATTACATCGAGCAGCACTACATCGGGGCGCTCCTTTGCTGCCAATTCAAGCGCTTCCAGCCCGTCGGCAGCCAGCTGCACACGCCACTTTCCAACGCTTGCCAGGCTGAGTCGGCAGATTTTGCGGATGTCAGGGTCGTCATCGACCATCAGAACCGATTGAATGATCATGTTACTAGAACGAGACTTTCCTGGAAACCTGGTTAGCCTCAGAAGTCGCTCACTTTGTTGAGTTTGGCGTAGGCAACGAGTGCTTTTCGCACTGATTCAACGAGCTTCTTCGGAGTATGGGCGTGTTCCCCACTCTCCCTTAATGCCCGCGGTAACTCAAGCTGAACCCCATGGTCTTTTGGAGCATTGACGAAATTTTCGGAGCTGGTTCCTTCTAATCTCGGTGGAGTGAGCGTGCATTGAATTTGGTTTTCTTCGAGATATTTTGCAATCAGGGTTTTGAGGCACTCGTTGGTTCCGCCGAGCCACGCCACCTGGTCGTCGCCTTTTCTTCCGTGGATGCTTACGCACACGCTTGAGCGTTCCAAAAGCCTATTGAGGTTGCTGTCTTTGAAGTTTGTGGAGGTCACGTGCATTTCTTGCACGTTCTCTGTTCGCAAAATTTGAAAGTCGAATAAGTTGTATTCGTCACCTGCAATTTTTCTGGCTATCTCCGAGGTTCCGCGCTCGAGGTTGCCGCCATGCGGCGAAACGATCGTCGCCCAGCTGTCTCGGTCGACGCGTGTCACACGATAGTCGACATCTGCTGTCGTGTTTTGTCTGAGTTCGTCAAGCGAACCGTACTTGTCGCCTTTGCCTATAGCCTGGTTTGACACAAATACAAATATTAGCATCAAAAGCGAAAGGGTCGCTGCAACGGGATGCGCAACTGACTTGAAAGAAACTGACTTCCTGTTTCTCATAGGATTGCCTCGGTCACCGCTATATATTCTATCTGCAGGCTCAGGTAAAATTGCCTCAATTCCGTGAAATCGGCATAACCCAAATTGCTATAGGTTGCAGGGTAAGGTCAAGATTGGCGCGCAGACGAGAAACTGATAAGGGATCGACCAATTGTGCCAAGTTGGTTGACCTGACATCTGATTGTGTTGTCGCAATTCTCGACTACTTGCCGGAGATCTCTAAAGAGGATGCCACGGCTTTGGTATTGCGCATGGTGGCGCTTGCATTATGCGAGTCGGAGAAATTTGCTGCTCAGGCAATTGATGTTTTGAGTGGAACATTATGGGAAGATGGTTTTTCGCTGTGGCTGCTTTCGTTGCATGATTCTGTTGGTGACGGCCAAAAAAATTGCTCGAAACCGCAAACATCAGAACTTATCGCCTTGAAGCCGTGCAATCCAACTAAAGCACAGGCCGCGTTCGATGCCGTGAGTCGACTTTTCAATTGTGTGCGACAGTCGGTTCCCGCGTCGCCGTCGATCCCCGCGTCGCCGTCGATCCCCGCGTCGCGGTCGATCCCCGCGTCGCTCGATGGCCCGTGGTTGCTTGGGCGCCTTTATGAGGAACTTCTCGAATTCACTTATGAAAAGACTGAAGCGGGCTGGTCTCGAAAGAAGGTTAGTGCCGCGAAAAAAAGGGGCGGCAATTTCTTTACACCCGCGACCCTGGCTTCTGTGTGCGTTGAGCGAACGCTGCAACCTCTGGTCGATTCTCGAAGCCCTAGTGTCCATACCGGGCTTAGGCGTATCTTGTCTCTTAAAATCCTTGATCCCGCCTGTGGTGGCGGAGCGTTTCTATTGTCGGGGCTAAATTACCTTGTTGACGCTGCTAGCCGTGTCATCGGCGATCAAACCAAGGTTCCCAAACTGCGCCACATAATCGCCAGGCGATGCCTCTATGGCGTCGACATCGATCCGTTGGCAGCTGAAGTCACTCGGTTGGCATTGTGGTTGACGGCAAAACCTGGAAACTTCAGCAGCCAGTTGTCCCACTGCTTCCCGCAGATCAAAGTTGGCAACTCTCTTATTGGCGCATGGAAATCGCAGATTGATACATACCCGCCAGATGTTTGGAAACGCCACAAGCGCAGCGTAAATACAACAGGGGTTGCGTCTCTCGAAAATTCTCAAGCCCATCAAACCGGATTCGCTTCTTCCGAGACTCTTCGCGAACGCATGAACCACTGGTGTGCTCTTTGGTTCACCCCTCCTTCAGCTGATGATGAGACATGGCAAGGCGATAGCCGGCACTCTATCGTCAAAACCGAACGATTCTTTCATTGGGAGTTGGAGTTCGCTCGGGTGTTCGCAAATGGCTCGACGCGCGGATTTGACGCGATCGTAAGCAACCCTCCTTGGGAAATTGAGAAGCCGAACTCACGAGAGTTTTTCTCTCGCTACGATCCTAAATATTGGACATACGGCAAGCAGCAAGCAACCCGAAAACAAAAAGAGCTATTTGAAAAAGACGTCGAAATACAAAATCTCTGGAACCAACAATGCTACCGCCTCAAGGCCATGAGTCGATGGCTTAGGTGTGCGGCTTCGGCATCTGCCGACAGCAAAACACCATATCAATTGCAAAGTCTCGCCGACGTTAATGCGTACAAAATGTTCGTCGAACAGTCGTTGTTTTTGCTTAAACCAGACGGTCGCCTGGGCATGGTTCTGCCGTCGAACATTTATACGGATCAAGGCACGACGGCTCTACGCCGCCATCTTTTGACCTCCTGCCAATTGAATGCAATTCTCTCATTCGAAAATCGCGATGGAACTTTTTCTATTCATCGTTCCTTCAAATTCTGCATTTTATCAGCCTCCAAAGGTGGTGTCACCGAGAACCTATCTGCAACTTTTGCCGGAACATTCTCAAATTGGCTCAAAGACCAGAAAACATTTGAGTATCCAAAACATTCGGTCGAGCATTTCAGTCCGAAGTGGAACGTCTTTTTGGAACTGGGGCATCATAGAGATTTGGAGGTACTGAGCAAAATCTATGACGGATCGATCTTGGTCGGTGATGAAACGGTCGAGTTCACTCGAGAGTTTGACATGACCAACGACTCCGGATTGTTCTTATTGCGTGATGACTTGCAACGCGAAGGCGTCTTGAGCGACGTCTACGGCAATTGGTTGAAAGGACGCTGGCGCGAGTTCGACGGTTCAAACGTGATCACATCTCCAAATGCCGTTCAATCGATTTGTGGAACTCGCCAGATATGCATTGACGATATCGAGTCAGTCATTTTGCCCGTCTACGAAGGACGAATGGTCGGGCAATACGACATCTCTCAAAAGGAATGGTGTGGCGGCAAGGGGCGGCGAGCCGATTGGCGTTCTATTGGTTTTGACAACAAAGTGTTCGGTCCCCAGTATTTGATGTTGTCCGACTCTTACAGAATGCGTTATCCCGGCGGGCGTGTGAAACTAGGCTTTCTCGCTATTGCATCGGCGACTAATTCCAGGTCGATGATTTGTTCTGTGTTGCCTGATCTTCCGTGCGGAAACTCTGTCGGTGTGCTGCGGCCTCACCCGTCTTTTCTCGGAGCCATGGACGGACTAACGGATTTGCAGATCGCTCTCGTTTTGAGTTGTTGTTTTAACAGTTTTGTTTTCGATTTCGCGCTGCGCACCAGGCTTGGTGGCGTCAATCTCAACTATTTTGTACTGGAGGAATGCCCGCTTCCCAACCTGTCTGTCTTTCGGCAGCAACCAGGCGGTCTTGAAGTCCTTCGGATGCTGGCTCGGGCTGCAGCGAACCTGACGTTTGCCCATCGAAGGTTCGCAAAAGAGTGGTTGAATCTGTGCGATGCCGATGCCAATACTCAGATAGAGTGGGCCACTCAACAAGACGATCGCCGCAGGCTTCGCTGTACAATTGAGTCCCTCGTTGCGCACTTGTACGGAATGTCGGAGTCCGATTTCGATTTTATTATGCGAGAATGCGATCTGCCGATTTCTGCTTCTCCCTCCAACCCAAAGGGTTTTTGGCGGGTAGACAAAATCTTGCAGCCGCAGTTTCGAACAACCGTTCAATCGCTGGATGCATACAAGCGTTTGGTTAGAGCAGGGTTACAACCGGACAACTTGAACATCGGTGTTTCGACGCCGTTGATCTCTTGCAAGCAACTTGAAAGAGATTGCTCGATGCTAGATTCAATCTTGGGTAAATCAGGCGAGCAACTGACCCAATTGGTTACGATTCTGATTGCCACAATGCTGGCGTCTCTACTATTGTGTGCACCTGCAGCACTGTCTGCGTCAACGAATGGCGACCTCATGCGCGAGATACCTCATCAAAATACCCGTGCCAATGACGGACGGTAAGCTCATCGGTTTAACCGTCTGGCCGCAATGAAAAAGGAACGTGTCGGGTCCATTCGTCACGTTTAACGTTTATTGATCTTCGTGCTCGACCGTTTCTTCTTTATCTTCAGCTTCTCGTATCGTTGTTGTGACGAGCACTTTGTCTACGCGATACCTATCCATATCCAGTACTTCTAAGGTCAGGTGCTGGTAGCAAAAAGAGTCTTTCGGAGCCGGTATACGTTCCAGAGTGTGGGTTATGAATCCGGCGAGAGTTCTAAACGGTGTGTGTTCTTCGGATAGTTCAATTTTGAAGAGTTCTGCAAACTCTTGCACCGGCATCAGCCCGTCAAGCAGCCAAGAACCGTCTTCTCGTTTTATGACGGTCCAACGAGGCGGCGGGTCTTCATCGGTAGGCAAGCCACCAAGCATTTCATCAACTATATCGTTGAGAGTCAAAAGTCCTTGCACTCCACCGTACTCATCGACAACCAGGGCAATATGAGCTCGCGAAGCTTTGAACAAGTTGAGTGCACCGAAGACAGTTTTGTTTTCGGGGATTAACAGCGGATGATCGAGACAAGTTCGAATATCTACATCTGACAGCGCCGTGGTCTGGTACAACACTTTTCGCATGCTGATCACACCTAACAGATTATCAAGATCACCTTCGCCGACTGGAAAGATGAGGTGAGTCGATTCTTTCACTTTCTCCAGATTTGTGCTCCAGGGGCTGTTGGCGTCCAGCCATGCAATCTCGGGCCTTGGTGTCATCAAAGCTTTGACCTTTTGATCGCCAAGATCAAGAATCTTCGCAACTATTGCATGTTCTTGCGCATCAAGCACCCCTGTTTTAGCACCTTCGTCAATGATGACCTTGAGTTCCGCTTCTGAAACTACCGATCCCTCTTGCCTATCCCAGCCCAACAATCTCAGAACTGCATCGGTTGAGCCTGCTAAAAGTAGCACCAATGGCGATGCCGCTTTGGCAAATATACAAAGCGGGGCGGCAGCGACTTTTGCAATGTCGTCCGCAAACTTGAGGGCAATTCTTTTGGGTATCAATTCGCCAACCACAACTGAAAAATAGGTGACGATAATGACGATTACCGTGACGCCAATCGTGTCTGCGACCGCAGGCGTTACACCTAGAGGCTCTAGTATTTGTTCTGCTAGCAGTTCTGCCACGGTGGCACCGGCGAATGCGCCTGTCAAAACTCCGATCAATGTGATGCCCACTTGAATCGCCGAAAGCAAATGCGAGGGGTTTTCACTGAGCTGCAATGCTTGTTGTGCCCGCTTGTCGCCGTGTGAGGCGTCATGCATTAACTTGGTCCTGCGCGCCGAAACAATTGCAATCTCGGACATAGAAAGCAGCCCGTTCAAAATAATAAGAACGAGAATGATGAGGATTTCAACTAAAGCGCTTGGCATTTAAATACGAAGGTAGGAGCTAATGAGCGATCAGATCATGGCTTTTTTGCAACCTTTAATCTATTGCCCACAAGGAGTGGTGGAATCATAAACGAGTTACCCAAAGAATTTGATCCATGCTTGACGTCGTAGTGTACTGGACTTGCCAACAGCTCGGACCATGTAGAATTTCCTGGTATTTCCAGCCAGTCGACCTTTCTGTGTTCAGCTCGCGCGAGCTCTTGATTTCATGCTGTTTAGTAAATACCCAACCCTAATCGCCATCGCAGTATCAACTTGTGTTGTGGGCTTCTGCCCGCAGTCGTGTGTTGGTCGATCGGTTAAAGCTGTTCCCTCCATTGCCTCTGACTGGAAAATCCAGATGGCAGAGGGGGACCGCCGTCTTGAAAACCAGGACCTTCCAGGAGCTGAAGACAGCTACACCCACGCGCTCAAAGGCGTCAGGAAAGACAGGGCGGCAAGTAAAGACGAGATTGCCAGCTGCATGTTGACGCTCGGGCAAACGATGCGCCGGCAAGGGAAGTTTGAGGAAGCTTGGCCGCTCTACAAAAAAGCTCTGCGACTTCAACAACGCGCACATGGCAAAGAGAGCCCAGTGATCGTGCCTACCCTCATTTTGATTGCGGACACGCTTGAGGGCGAAAACGAATTTAAAAAGGCAATCAAATTTTACGACCGAGCCATGCCCATCGCCGCCAAGACGCCGGGAACCAACACTTTAACCTACGCCGATTACCAACATAGGCTTGGTCTTGCAACATTTGAAATGGGGCAGCCTCGCCAGGCAGAGGAGCTGTATAAATCTTCGTTGACCACGCTGATGGGGTTGCGCGATCTTCCAAACACGACACTTTTGGAACTCGTACTGGCAGATTACATTGATCTTTTCATGAAGTCTCCGGATGCGCATAAAACACTCACATCGCAATTTCAAAATGAGTTGCTGAAAGACAATTTGCAAAATTTGGAAAGAACCAAGGGAGTTGCTCAATCCAGCTGGAACCGGGAGGTGTCGGCAAGATTAGCAAGTCAAGCCAATTCACAGGCGCAAGCTGCAGTTGGGGCCAATGGATCTAATTCAGGTGCCACCACTAGTCCAATTCCAGGTAATGGCTTTGACTTGGCGAGAATTCCTTCGACGGATCCCGCCGCACTCGAGGCGATCAACAGGCAACGCATCGACTTCTACGAGCGCATGATCGAAATTGATATCAAAACTCTTGGTGCCGATCATCCAAGTGTTGCGCGTGATTTGTATGGGCTTGCGTCAATTTATCTCTCTCAAAACAAGTATGATGCTGCTAAGCCGCTTCTGGCGCGGGCCTTGAGCGTCTACGAAAAAGCTTATGATCAAAATGCTCTGCTGGTTCAACGTACAAAGAATCTGTTGAACATGATCGATCAGCAACAAACTCCGAGTCCTGAAGACACCGGTTCGCTGGATTACACTATTGGACTGCCAGTGATTCCTCTTGCTGCACAAAAGTTAGAGATTGCTCTTCGCATAAATTATCTTGCGTTCCTCGCGTATAGTTATGGTCGTGTTGCTGATGCAGCCACGTTCTACGCATGGTCCGTCGCAGACACTGCTGCGTCATGCGGAGAAGAAAGCATGTTGGCTGCAACTTGTTTGACCGATTACGGACGTGTTCTGCGTAGCTCCGGAAAGGGCGCTGATGCCGAACGAATGGAAGCATCCGCGCAGAGAATCATTCGAAGAGCATTAGCTCGGCAAGCCGCGCTCGCGAAGCCTTAAAGGCTTCCGCCACATGAGGCAGACGAGCAAATCTAGTTGTCGTCGGCTCTCCACGGCAATTTGCGTTGAAAGTCTATCCAGCCGTTTAGTCTATAAGGCACAGGTGATCCGTTGTCTGCTGCAGTGGTGAAGCCACCATTATTGGTTGGGTCCAAATTCGACGGCACCCAATCTCCGGGAACTCCATAATGAGGTTCCATCAGCTTTCTTAAAAGTCGCTCGCGGCGATCGTCTATATCTCGTTTTCTACGATCTGCGACGAAATCAAAATACGATTCGGCAGCGTCACCACGCATAGCGTCATCGTCTGCTGTCAGCGGCTTGGTGAAGTCAGCCAGTGGATCCCATTTCTTGTCGGGCGAAAACAGATCGCGAAATAGGTGTTTGGAAAAATCCGTGTCGACGAAATCGGAAAGTTTGAATTCAGAACCACCGAAAAGATACCCGTCGCCCGGGCGCGGCGAGCTGTAGTCGCGGTCCGTGTCGTCGCCGGTGTCTTTGTCGTCATCTGAATGTTTGTCGTCTTTGTCCGAATCCTGACCGCCGATAGCGTCGAGATCGTCTCGGGCTTTATAGTCGTCGTGCCGACCGCTTCGCGTGTCGATCTTTTGGAGATCATCGCCGCCGCCGGTGTCGTCGCTGCTTTGGTACTTCGTTAGGTTTTTCTTTTCCGGTGCATCGTCGGCAAGTACGCAAGCGCAGGTGCACGTGCTCATCAAAAGCACGAGCAGAAAAGAACAAGAAATTTTCATTCGAAGATGTTGGAAAAACATTCGCTGATTCTACACCCGCTAAGTATCGTTCCGTCGACTTCGTCTAACCGTTAACTTCGCCTCGAACTTCTACCGTTCGAACTCCAGATTCGTCGCGTGTTTCCAAGACCTGGTGCCCATCTCGGATAAGTGTCGATCTCAAAAATATCTAGTAAAATTATGCGCTTATTCTCAGGCATGTTAGTCATGCTAAAGACTAATATCTGGAACTAAATGAATTTCTGGAAACCTGCAAGACAACTGATTTCGCTGCTGTTGGCAGCCATCTTGTGGTTCCTCCCAATAGCAACCTCGTCTTTGACTTCGATCGTCTTTGCAGCTGGCAGAGAAGTCAATGTTCCTGACTATCAATTTCAGCCGATTACCCCTACGAAAGCGGTGACGCTTCGGGAGGCGGTAGATGTCTCGCTTCGCAACTTTCCGACGATTGCTCAAAAGCGTTTTAAATTGAGCGCGGCAAAAGCCAACGTTCGTCTTGCCAAGACGCAGTACTTGCCCAACTTGAACTGGGATATTCAAGAGTCTGCAATTACTGGAAACCGTGTCGCCAGCGTTGTCATGAACAACGTGTCAGGATTTGACACCGTTCCTGTCGACTCCGGTCCGGTTTCTACCAAAACCTCCTTGCGACCGAACATCAACAATTTGCAAGGTCTCAACCTCAACTGCCTGCTTGTCGATTTCGGAATGCGCAAGGCAAACGACCAATACGCGTACGCCGACGCGCGCACTGCTCGTGCAGACGTTGACCTTACAAAGCTTGATGTGGCCTTCGATGCCGCTAACGCGTTTCTCACCGCGGTGGCTGCCAAACAGGTGATTATCTCGACGCGTGCTGCACTCGATCACATGGAGGCAGCAAATCTCAGAGCGAAGACATTGGTGGCGGAGGGGCTGAGACCAGGTGTTGATGCGGCTGATTGGGACTATGAGGTGTCCAAAGCGAAGATCGATTTGATCAAAGCCGAGAAAGAAACGAGATTGGCTCTGGTTGAATTGGCAGAGAAGATGGGCGTGGCTGCCACTGATTTGGACATTATCTCGACTCCTCTGATTAGGCGCCCAATGGAGTTTCCCACTGAGTTTCGTCCGACGAACTTGGCGTCGCATCCGTTGGCGTTGGTGAAGACGGCGGAAATCTATCGGTGGCGAGCAAAGCAAGATGTGCTCGATCGCGCCTACCGACCGCACCTTTGGCTCAACTGTTCGGTGTGGGGAAAAGGAAGTAATGACAATGCAAACACTTTGCGGAAGTTTGGCGGGGGAGCTTTGCCGCAAGTTTTCAACTACATGGCAGGGCTTTCGTTGAGTTTCCCGATAATGGAATACTTCCCGCTCAAATGCCAGCGAGACATGGCTCACAGCAACGAGTTGGCCGCCAAAGCCGACTTCGATTTGGCAATGCAGATTCTCGAAAAGAAAGATGCAAGAGCGAGAGTTTTATTGGCGCAGGCACGCAAGGTGGCGGACGAAACGCCGATACTTGTCGAGGCCGCCCGCGTCAGAGAGATAAAGGTGTTGAAGAGATACAGCACCGGTTTGACCAACATGGTGTCATTGGCGCAGGCTGAAAAAGCACTGGCCGAAGCGGAAGTTGAAAATGCGATCGCGCAAATCGACGTCTGGCGTTCGATTCTGGCGCTGTCGTACGTGCAGGGTGATCTGGCACCGTTTCTGCAATTGGTAAATATCGTCGAAGGCAATACGGCAGGCAAGTAGACGATATGTGGATGATTGCAACGGCGATGAAACGACCGATCACTGTTGTGGCGGCGCTTCTGAGCATCGTTATGTGTGCAATGATGGCGCTCTCGAGCATGAAGCGCGACATTTTCCCTGACCTTAAGATTCCTGCAATTTACGTGATTCAGGGCTATGGTGGCATGTCGCCTGACCAGATGGAAGGCTACATTACATCTTTGTACGAACTGTATTTCTTGTACGTTCCGGGCATCGAGCATATCGAGTCGCGCTCGATTCAGAACGTCACATTGATCAAAATCTTCTTTCAATCTGACACCGACATGGCAAGCGCCATGGCAGCTGTGGTTGCGATGGCCAACCGGGCTACGTCGCTTATGCCGCATGGCACTTACAACCCCTTCGTTTTACGATTCGATGCAGGCAGCTTGCCTGTAGGGCAGCTTGTTCTTTCGTCTGAGACCAAGACAGTGAAAGAGCTTGAAGATCTCGCCTATACGCGAATCAGACCGATGCTTGCCACCGTCCCTGGGGCAGAGGCACCGCCGCCATTTGGTGGAAACATTAGAACGATCGTCGTAAGTGTCGATGCTGACAAGCTTAGGCGCTACAACATTTCGGGTGACGAACTGATCAAAGCCCTCGAAACGGGCAACGTTGTTTTGCCTGCCGGCAACGTTCGCACTGGCGACTACATGCGAATAGCGCCGGTAAACTCTGACTTGCCTGACATTCATCAACTCGATTATTTGCCGGTGCGAACCGGTCACGGTCCTCAAATATTCATCAAGGATATTGGAGAAGTCCAGGACTCGTCCGATATCTTGTGCGGCTATGCGCTTTTCCAAGGGCGGCGAACGGTATACATTCCAGCGGTAAAGAGAAACGATGCATCGACTGTTTCCGTGGTCGATGCTCTCAATGCAGCTCTTCCGCGCATGCAGGAGGTGTTGCCGAAAGATGTAACCATAAGCTACGAGTTCGACCAATCGAAGTACGTCCGTGAAGCAATCGATGACGTGTTCCATGAAGGGCTCATGGGCACTATCTTGCCGGGGCTGATGATCCTGCTGTTCCTCAGAGATTGGCGCAGTACACTAATTGTTGTTACGACGATTCCATTGTCATTGATGTCGGCGATCGTCGGTTTGTCTTTATGCGGGCAGACTATCAATATTCAAACGCTTAGCGGCTTGGCGCTGGCGATTGGAATTCTGGTTGATGAATCCACAGTCTGTATCGAGAACATTCACAGCCACTTAGCCGAAGGGGCCGTACTTGCGCGCGCGGTTTTTGACGCGTGCGTGGAAACCATGGTGCCGCGGCTTCTGGCGATGTTGTCGGTGGTGGCTGTTTTCGTTCCATCATTCTTCATGACCGGCATTACCCGCGAATTGTTCATTCCATTGTCTTTGGCTGTGGGTTTTGCCATGGTTGCATCCACGACGCTTGCATCTACTTGGGTTCCTATTATGGCTGTGTGGATCCTGAAGCCGTCGCACAAGGAGCACGGGCGCGACTTTATCGATACGCTCAAAGATTGGTTGGGTGCTTTCATCAAAGCACTGATGCCGGTAAAGTTTCTCGTGATTATCGTCTACCTCGCAGTGGCGGGAACCACCGTCGTGGTCCTCTATCAAACCATCGGTAAAGAGCTTTTCCCGAGCGCGTTTGCGACTCAGTTTCGCTTGCGCGTTAGCGCACCGACCGGAATGCGTGTCGAAGCACTTGAACAGCGCGTCAACAAGATGATTGCCGAAATCAAGGATGAAGTCGGCGCTCAAAATGTCGAAAAAACCCTCGGCTATGCGGGGCAGCAACCGCCGATGTTTCCGATAAGCTCCGCCTTTTTGTGGACCAGCGGACCGCACCAGGCAGTTGTCGATGTGCAACTGAAAGAAGCAGCGAAAATCGACATTGAGAAGCTCAAAGACAAGTTGCGCAGGAGGCTTGAAAAGGCAATCCCAGACACGATGTTTTCGTTCGAACCTGGCGATATCGTCAGTCAAATTATGAACCTCGGTTCGCCGACACCGATTACAGTGCAGGTAATGGGTCATAACATCATTGCCGACAAACTCTACGCCGGCAAGATTCTCAAAGAGATGACGAAGATTGGCAAACTGCGAGACCTTCAATGGGGGCAAGCTCTCGATTATCCATCCTGCCAAATCAATATTGACCGTGAACTCGCCGGGCAGCTCGGTGTCACCCCTCGCGATATAGGACTTTCGCTGCAGCCGGCGTTTTTCTCCAGCCGTTTCGTCAACCTGAGCCTCTGGCGCGACCCTGACAGTGGCTTCTCCTACCAGGTGCAGGTTCAAGTGCCGCAAGATCAGATTCGCTCGAAGGACGATATCGAAGATTTTCCGACTATGAACAGCATGCGCAAAGAGCAGTTGGAACAGAAAACGCCGTTTTACAATCCCGACGTTGATAAATACTATCCTGGCGACCATGACAGGTGGCAGCAGCACCCATTGATTTCAGACGTGGCGAAGGTCGAGTATGGTGTCACCAATGGTGAAACCGATCGTTTCAATATGATGCGCATGGTATCGCTTACTGCCAATATTGACGGCCACGATCTCGGGCGCGCGGGCGAAGCGGTCAGAGAAGCCGTCAAGCGTGCCGGAAAGCCGCCGCCGGGTGTATTCGTCGATGTCATGGGTCAGGTGCCCTTGCTTGACGATACCTTCTTCCATCTTTTGACGGGTTTGCTTTTAGCCGTCGTCGTCATCACATTGATGTTGTTGGCTTACTTCCAGGCGGCAAGAGTGGTGTTGATTGTTATGTCGACCACCCCTGCTATCTTCCTTGGAGTGTTGACGATTCTCACGGTTACGGGAACCACCCTCAACGTGCAATCATTCATGGGCGCCATCATGTCTACCGGTGTAGGAATCGCCAACGCCATCTTGCTCGTCGTCTTTGCCGAGGAAAGTCGCGCCAAGGGAATGACGGCCGACGAGGCCGCGATTCACGGAGCACAGGCTCGCATGCGACCGATTTTGATGACGTCCATCGCCATGGTGGCGGGGATGGTGCCGATGGCTCTTTCCGGCGGGCAGAGCGCCTCTCTGGGACGCGCAGTTATCGGTGGTTTGACGATGTCGACACTGTCCGTTTTAACGCTTCTACCCCTGGTTTTCTCGATCATTCAAAACAACGCATCACTTTCAACGCATTCATTGCACCCGGAGGATCACGGTGAGTAAGTAGGCATCATCAGCCGACAAAGCCAACTAAGACAGCTATGCAAAAATCTTCCATCTTCGATATTAAGAACATCATCGTCGTGCTGGCCGTGATGGCGGCAGCCGGTGTGGCATTCTACTTCTTGTACAAACACTATCACGAGCAGCCTGAAGAGGCACCGAAGCAAGCGGCTGAGATCGTGCCGATGAAAGTGGTGCCTATCGTTTCGAAAACATTGTTTCGCGAAGATCAATTGCCTGGAGAAATCGAAGCGTATCAAGATGTGCTGATTTACCCGAAAGTGCCTGGGTTCATAAAATGGATCGGTGTTGACCGCGGCTCCGTCGTTAAGGCCGGGCAACTCATGGTGAAGATGTATGCGCCTGAATATCTCGCACGCCGCAACGAAGCTTTCGCGAAAGTCGCAGCCGCGAAAGCCTCGCTGGCAGCCGAAGAATCGAAACTTCAAGATCTGAAAGCGGAGCTGAAGAAGCGCCAGGCAAATCTGCTTGCCGATCAGTCGACATATCAGAGGGTCTATGCGGCGTCATTGGTCCCCGGCGTAATCGCAGACAACGATGTCGTTCAATGGGCGCAAACAGTGCAGGTTGACGAGCAGGACGTCAACACGTACATGAAGCGCGTGAACGCAAAAGGCCACGAAGTGTCGATGCGAAAAGAACAAGTCGATGCCGAAGTACGAGGCTTCGAAAACTTTGCCGACTTCGCATCATATCTCGAAATTCCGGCGCCATTTGATGGCTATGTGACAGAACGCAAAATGCACATCGGAAGCTTTGTCGGCCCCGAGGGAACCGGCGCCTATCCCCCAATTTGCCGCGTCAAACAATTGGATCTTTTGCGAATAGTTGCGCCTGTTCCTGAAGTCGATACAGCAGGAGTTCTCGTTGGTTCAAATGTGCAATTCACCGTCTCGTCGTTTCCGGGACGCCGATTTACGGGCACCGTTGCCCGTATTAGCAACAGCTTGGACAAAGCGACAAGAACAATGCCTGTAGAACTCAACTACTTCAACCCGAAATACGAGATTCTTCCGGGTATGTTTTGCAAAGTATTCTGGCCGACGCGACGCCGTCAATCATCTCTATTCGTGCCGATTTCTTCGGTCGTTTCCACCCCACTCAACACATTTGTGTGCAAGTCTCAAATGGATAAGGATGGAACGGCAACGATTGACTGGGTGACAGTCAGAAAAGGACAGATCATGGGAGAAATGGTCGAGATTTTCGGCAATGTAAAAGAAGGCGAGTGCGTTGCCAAAGAAGGCAGCGAAGAAGTGCAGAACGGCTCGAAGGTGAAGCCCGAGATCGAAAAGCCGTCCCCGGTTGAAGACGCGAAGAGCGAGTCGACGCAACCCGCGCCCAGCTCCGAAGCAAAAAGCGAATCGGCTCAGCAAGCTAGCCCATAGTTTTTGTTTGATCTCGCGGCGCGTGATCACGCAACGCATGGCCATCGTATGCGGTGGCAAAGCATCGTATGTGATGGCAAAGCATCGTATGTGGTGGCCACGCGGCGCGTGATCACGCGGCGCGTGATTAGAAAAACGAGTGGGTGATTAGAAAAACGAGTGGGCGATCACGCATCGTGACACGAGCAGCCTTACAGAGTTCAGCGAAGCTCAGTCGCCGGTTGCGCGTTCGCTAGAATTCCGGCGGCGCGAGTTTCGACATTCGCGGCTTCTACTGTGCGTCCCAACCCACGTAGCACTTGTGCATAATCTTTTAGGCATGCAGCCAGAAGCGGATCATTTTTTCCAACGGCACCTTCAGTGCTCGCTACCGCCCACTCGTAAAACGTGCATGCGTCCTGCAATTTGCCTTGGTGGAAGTACAGGTAAGCAAGGTCATTCAGTAGTCGTGCCGTTTCAATACTATTTGGCGCAAGGGTACTTTGTCCATTGTTCAAAGCGCTGCGATACAGCTTGGCTGCTTCTTCGACATTGCCGATATGAAACTCGACCAGAGCCAAAGAAATGCGAGTATTGATCGCCAACAAATTATTGTCACCGTACGCTTGTGTGTAAATGCCCAAGGCCCGTGTCAAAAGGGGCTTAGCATCGGCATACTTATGACCGGCGATATACAGTTGTGCAAGACCCTTCAAATCATTGGCGACAGAAGGATGGTTGGGACCCAACGCATCAACGTCGGTTGCAATCATGCGCTTGTAATACTCTTCACCCTTCTGGTAATGATTTTGCTTGAAGAGCGTGTCGTTCATGACTTTAAAAGCTGGCGCAAGAGTCGCATCCGAAGCCGGTTGACTGATTCCCCTAAGTACAATCTTCGGATCTTCGTCGCTTTGAGATTGCTTGCTGGCATTCAACTGAAAATCGCTCTGGGTTTGGAATGCCGAACTCGACGAACTCGATGAGCTGGGAGGATTTGATGTGTTCGCCGGCGGAGCGTTCCAGCCGCCACTCGGCGGCGGCGCCCCCTTCTTGGAGGGATCGCCCAGAACATCTGATTGAAAGTCCTTGATCAAATCTTGATTGGATTGGTCGTTTCCTTTCAACAAGTCGCCATAATCATGCATTAGGCTTTGAAGTTCGGAACTGGCAGAGAGGCTCGCTTGATTTGAAAGAATGGAGAGCGCCTGTTTGTAGTGTTTCTCAGCGAGCGGTTTGTTCCCTTTCTTAAAATTGGCTCTGCCTAGATGATGCAAGCTCCCTGCAACAGCCGGGCTATACGGACCGTAGTTCTTTTCATTTATGGCGAGCGCTCTTTGATAGTACTCAATAGCCGTTGTGTGATCCCCTTCCGACTCTTGAATTGAACCCAGAGCCAACAATACCGGGGCAATTTGAGAACTGTTCCTTCCATATCTCTTTACGAGAATGTCCAACAGTTTTTGGTACAGAGCTTGAGCTTCGTCCGTTTTGTCTCTCAGCGCCAAAGTATCTGCTAGCTTGAGCATGCACTTTTCGGTGTCTTGGGTGTTTTTCGATTGACTTTGCGCAGCCTTGAGCGCCGACCGGAAGTAAGTCTCGGCAGTTTCCAGCTTCTGCTTGGCGATCTCTTCTTCGCCGCGCTGATAGAGTGCAGTCCACGACGGGTCGGCGGCTTCCGACGCCATTTGAGTTGCCATGGACGAGACCAAAATCGCAAGAATGAAACAGCGCCTGAGATAACGCATCATATTTCCAGCTAACCGTACAACCTAAAGTTTACTAGTTTGAGAGGTTTCTGTCTGTTCGGCTGGCATCCACGCTTCTTGGAACTTTGGCGACAGTGCCCAAGCAGCCTCTTGCTTACGATTCGTCATAATCGCCCTCCTATTCTCACATTAACTCTGCCGGGATGGTAACTCTGAAATAGGGAACCGCGCACACTAATCAACTACCATTAGGTGGTTCGGCTCAAATGGACTTGATGCTGAACTCACGCCACTTTGCTGTGGCTATTTGCACTATTGGCGGCTTGCGGCATCTCTAAAAGTAACTCCTGCGAGGGCTCGTTAGATGGAAGATAGAGACAGATTTTCAACGGCTGATGCATTTGACAACGATCTGCTTAAGCAGTTCATTGTCGGCAAGGGATTTGTTTTTCTTCCATCAAGTGCCCTCAAGCACTCTAGTTTTGCCTGGTTGGAACGTCTTACTGGTGCCGGACAAACCAATTCGACCGGCGCAATCATTCCACTATTCGGTCGCGACCCTCTGCAACTCTTTGGTGTGAAGATCAAACCGACAGTCTTGGACAAACTCTGTCTTGCCAACGTCACGTCTGACAAACCGATCTACAAAGCAGAGAAAGACACCGTAAATCTTTTGGTTTTGAATCCGCTCACTCCAAATGTCAAAGCACAAGTGGATGTTTATCTCAACGAACAAGAGTTTTCCCGTCACAGAGTTGAGTTGGGCGCACACGGTGAGGGTAAATTGGTTCTTCGGGATTTGCCAGTTGGTGACTATGAGGTCTATCTGGAGGCTGAAGAACGATGCAGCTTCACAGTTGCCGAATATCGCTTAGTGCCCCTTGTGGCTTCGGTGGCAAGCATGCGTGCGGAGTCACCCGACAGGGTTGCGGTGGTACTGCAGGTGGAGTCATTTGGTGCTCCCATATCCGGCGACATTAATGTCTTCGTGATGGATGACGATCGTCGCACTGCCGCACTGAAAGCCACGTGCAAAGATGGCCAGATGAACCTGACCGTCGATTTGAAGGGTTCTGGTCCGCACTCGCTTCAATTGCAAGTCGTCGCCGATCCGATGAAGACAGCGAGCGTTCCCTTGAGAGGAACCAGGAAAGAAGAGCGAGCTCAGACGATTTTCTCACCGCTGGGAACTGAGGTGATGGGCTCCTTGCTGCCTGATCCGACTGCTTGTGAAGTCAGAGGAATCTATCTTGCCGACGGTGCGATTCGCACTTCGCCGTTTAGACTGGAGCGTGTTGATTCTGATCTTGCAAGAATCGTAGCCAACATAAACATCGAGAAGGCCACGGTCGTTGCAATCAATCCCACCCACCCCCATGCAATGAGCTGTGTGGTAGACAGAAAATCGGCTTCTCACCCCGAAGAGTACGACAGCGAATACACGCGTGCTTCCAAGCTGTTCAACGAGAGCGGCGACTTCGCGGGTGCCTGCAAAATCTTCGAAGAACGCAGAGCCCAGCACGACATGCCCCACCCATATTACTCATACTGGATTGCGTGCTGCAAAGCAAAGATGGGTGACCTGGAAGGCGCCCTTGTTGATTTGAAGCGTTCGCTGACCGAAGGATGGGACGAGTTCGAGCATTTGGCTGGTGATGCGGATCTCGCGGCACTGCGCGGTCATCCTGAATTTGAGGTTTTAGTCTCTGGTGGAACCAAAGAGTATGTCTTTGACAATCTCACACCAGGTCAAGTAATTGAAGTTCCTGGATTTAGTCCTGCGACCGTACTTGCAATCGGTGCCATGGTCAACGGCAAGGCGTGGGAAGGATGGACGTCGCTGATCGTGCCTTCTAAGCTCGGTGTCGTGATTGAGACACCGACAAATGCCGTACCCGGCAAGCGAGTCGAGATCGAAGTTAAGTGTGCCAAAAAAGGTGCAACTGTATACGGTATCGTCAAAGATGCTCGACTGCTAAGCTCTGATACAGCATTGACTCGCCTGGCATCTGGTATTAAAGCGTACGTGGAAGCGTCAGGCAAGGCGTTGCCTGTTGCCTTTGCTCAAACCGATCTTGCGTCGATACTTCAGCAGTTCAACAGTGTCACGACCGGGTCTTACGGGGCATGGTCCCCGCCGCCTGCAGGCGGTTCACCGTTTGCGCTGGGTGCGTCGTTTGGCGCGGCTGCACCAATGGAAGTGCCTCAAGCAAGTGTTTGGGGGTCGCCGGGTGGTGGTGTCGGTTATGACGCAGGAAGTGGCGGTATGTCCGGAAGTGGTTGGGGAAGTCCGGCGTCTCGTCAACTGCTCGGCAAGGCTTCTTTAGAAGGAGCAGTGGAACTCAAGAGTTACTCTGCAACATACCCTCTGCCTACAAAACCAGTGATGACCAGCGATCCTGAAGTTCTTTTTGCTGGATTTGCAAACGTCGTAGATGGAGTTGCGAAGCTGAGTGTTGATCTCCCCGATTGCTTTGCCGATTACACCGTCGAGTGCTTTGCTGTTGAAAAACTCGATTGGTCGTTTGCAGAAGCTAGCTTCAAAGCAGAGAAGTATCCGTTCATCAGTCTTACGACACCAACCTTCTCTTCTCCGTCAGAATATGCGCAAGGACGATTGCATGTGGTTGCGGCGAATCAGAAGGTTCGCGTTCAACTGCTCAAGGATGGAAAGCCGATCGAGTTGAGACGCAACGGCATAGCTGTCTCAGGCGGTGAAGTCATGTCCGGCAGTCATGATCTGGAGTTCGTCGCGCATCCTGGACTTTTCGAAGCGAAGTTGATGCTGGAGGACTCGACCATCGTCTCTGAAACGGCTCGCCGAGTGGACCAACCTGGCAAGCTGAAGCGCCGCGTTCGCTCCCTTAGGCTGTTGGAACAAGGGCAAAGCATTGCCATTGCAGATGGTGGCGATATCGTCAGGTTGCAAGCGATGCCTGGAATTCAAAACTCGTTCAAACTTTTGGTTGATGCTACGGCGGACTACTCTCACTGCTGTTGCGAGCAGACCGCTGCAAAAATTGTTTCCGGCTGTGCGATGTACATGCTTGCCGAAGACGACGACAGGCGCAAGAAAGCAGAAGCTGTCATTCTTGCCGGTATTCGTCGAGAGAAGCAAATGTGGATCAAGGGCAAAGGTTTTAAAGCCTACCCCGAAGGTCCGAATCATCCAGAAAGCTATCTCGGACAGAAAGCCGCTTCTTACTTGTGGAACCTCTCTCTTCTCAATCAGTTCAGTGCTGCCACCGGTGGCGGTGGAAACGGAGGAAGCGGAGGAGGCGGCGGAAACGGGGATAGTGGAAACGGAGGGGGTGGATCGCGCTACCACCGCATGAGCAATGATCTCCAAGATGCAATCAACGAGGGGCTGGCCATGGCCAAGGACGCGACCTCGGCATACAAACAACAGTTTCCGCCTCAGACATTTGCTTCATGTGCCGATGCCTATGCAGCGCTGAGGTTCAGCAGCAATGGAACTGCCGAAAAGGCTCTCGGTTTCGTTGAGAAGACGATTACTGAAATAGCCAAAAAGAACGGCAAAACACCCAAACCTGCCAATCTGCCACCATATATGGGGTGGCAAGTCTCAGACAGAATGGAAAAGAGCTACGCCGCCGCTTCATTGCTTCGCGCCGGCGGCGCAAGCAACTTGACACAAGCGCTGAAGTTGGCAGACGAGGTCGTTAGCCAATTTAACGAGGAGGGGCGACTTTATTCAACTTGTGATTCGGTGGCGGCAATTGCCTTGCTGTCAGAACTGAACGCCGCGAAAGTCACCGGAGGCGGTGCTGAAGTCGAAATCAACGGGAAGAAGATGAACATTCAAGATGCGCATCTGGTAACCGATCCCATGACTACAGTCAAGGTCTTGAAGGGAGTTGCTGCCGTCGCGTCCGATCGCATTGTTGAAGAGGATTGGAACAAGTTTTCCATGACCGTAGGTCTCAAGGTGGCTTTGGAGAAAGACGGAAAAGCGGTATCCAAGCTCGCGCCTGGCGATGCGGTCAATCTGGTTGTAACCCTTGAAGATGGATATGTGACCGGCGATCTGTTGTGGGTCTGCTTACCTGATGCGCTATCGCGCGTAATCGGCGGCGGACAAATCAAGCTGTTTTCTCTCGACTTTGCAGGTCAATCGAAGTTAGTTGTTCCGTTGGCGACGACCGCGATAACGGAAGGAGCTGACGGAAAACCTCAAGCTCAAACCTTCGCTGTGTGCGTTCGCAACATGTTTGACGAAGAGCGCGGCGGCAGTCCCGGAGCAATCCCTGTGACTGTGGTGAAGTAGATCATCGTGCGCTTTCAAGTCATTCGGCTGGACGACAACGGCAATGAGTTTCTGCTGGCGGAATTCGCTACAAGAGAGGAGGCCGAAGCGTACATGCTCGAATTCGAGCACAAAATCAGTGGTCACAAGCAGACCGTTTTTGTGTGGGAGCTTTGATCCGATATCATGCGATAGGTGGAGTGCGACGGGTGGAGAGCGACGCGTGGAGAGCGACGCGATCTGGTTTTTCGAACCACCTTTTACGGTTCGGTGGCGCGTGATCACGTCCCGCGTAACATAGCGCAACTATACTTTGCATTGCGATTCCAAATGGAAACTGTAGTTTACACGCACAATTAGACAAGGCAAATTTGTTACGTAAATCCGCCAGTCATGCCCGTCGATGTTAAGTATAGTTTGCATTTTGAC
>CAZCZI010000054.1:41790-48772 GCA_964503045.1 uncultured Candidatus Obscuribacterales bacterium | reverse complement strand
ATCAAGGCTCCAAGATCTAGCAAGAGGAGATTGCCAAGCTAAAGAAATAATATGATGCAAAGTGACACCGTTAATGGTGCACAGGGTAAAAGACGAACAGTTGCAGGAAACAGCAAGGGAATTTTTGCCCCTTTTCTTTGCGATAAGATAGAAAACTGTTAGTACGAATTTTTGGGGGCGCTGATGTCCGAAAAAACAGGCAAAGGACTCGATTTCTTTGGAGCCATACGGGATCTCATCATCTTTGTCCTTCTTGTCGGTGGAGCCGCAGCTGGCGGCTATTTCGTCGGAATTCAACAGCGATTGGGTCCCATCCAGTTGGTGCCACCCGGAACACCGGGAGCCATTAGCTTAAACTCCCAAACCATCGACCCTGGTTCGAATCCGACTTCCACCTCAACGTCGACAAACACTTCGACAAACACCTCAACTTCGACGGGTTCTACAACCCAACCAGCCAAAACAGAAACCCCGAAAAGCAAGACTAGGTATTGGATTACGTCTTCCGGAACGGAAGATGTCGGATATCTGATCAAGGTCCTGGTTAACGGGGAGCAAGTAGACAACTTCTTCCAACCAGGCAAGATGGTTGAAATTACAAAAAAAGTGAAATCCGGTAAAAACGAAATCGAATTTGAAGCCAAAATGCTTGAAGAGGGTTTCAACAAACACAAAGGCGATTCGAGTTCTGCAATCGAGCTGAATGTCGTTTGCGGCACTGCATACAAAGAAGACTTCAAAGGCAGCGATATTCTGCTCACATACAAGCGGACAGCTGCTGACAATCAAGATTTCTCAGATGCAAAAACCTTCAACTCAAAGGACTGACCTGTGAGAGGAACAGTTTTATTCATCACACTCATAAGCACGGTCGATGCCTTTTTCTTTGGCTTTGCGTATGGCTTCAATAGCCGCCATTCGCTGATAGTTGACCCGTCACTGCCACCGGTGTCGGTCCAGAAGAACGATGCCAAAGTCAATGTCAAAATCTCAGACATCGACAAGGCTCCAGAGAGCACCAGAGACAGTATCACCCGGGCAGCTCGCACTTCGGTAATCAAACTCGGAAAAGACGGCGCCTTCAACCCAGATCAACCAGTCACCAAAGCCGACTTCATCTCCTGGGTTGTGGCTGTTCGCAAACTGCCGGCGGCATCACCGAAGACACCGACCTTTTCGGATGTTCCTGCCAAAAATCCAAACTACCAGGCCATAGAAAAAGCAGTGAAGGCAAAGTTGATTACTGTTAGTTCTAAAGGAAAAACAAAACCAACGTTCAACCCAGCAAAAACATTGACGAGAGAAGAACTCGCCGAATGGTATTGCACGCTCACCGGCGAAACTTCGATCGCCAATAAATTGACCAAAGCTGAAGTCGATGAATACCTGGCGTACAATCCTGCCAGTTCAACCAAAGGCGATAAGACTTTTGGTGATGCGGCTCAATTGAGTGCGAGCACCAAAAAGTATGTGGCTCTGGCAAACAAACATGGAATTCTCAAACAAGTCTTTGGCACAGATCCATACGACAAAAACGAACAAAATACCTATCTGCTTCCAAAACAGCCGGTCAAGCGCGCGCAAGCTATTCAAATGTTGATGACAATCAACAAAGAGTAGCCAATTTGGGTTGCGTCGCAAGCAAGAATTGACCAGAACGCGCGGCAAGCCTCGTCCTTGTAGGGAGGGGAGGAGGTCAAGACTAGTCCTTCTTTGTCAAATTCACGACTTTCGCTTTGCTTGCTTGCACGAGATTGGCAGGGGTAATCAAAATTTCGTTGCCCCACAAGCCGGTGCCTACGCCGAGCATTTCCTCGTCCATCAACGTCGCTTCGACTATCGTTCGAAAACCTTCAGGCTGCCAGTGAAACGGTGGAATCGAGCCGATTACATAGCCAGTTAGTTCCTTCACCTTCTCCGGACTGGTAAGGCGAATGTTTCTCGAGCCGATTGCTTTTTTCAAAAGACCTGAGATGGCGTTTTGATCGCCGCCCAACATCACCAATACGCACTCTCCCGTGTCGGCTTCGAAGATGAGCGTCTTCACTGCCTGCCGCTCTCTGAGCCCGATTGCGTTTGCTACATTGGCTGCACCTTTTTCCGTCTCAGGCGAGAATGATTTCTTGTCATATGCAATGTTCAGCCGATCGAGATACTCGTGACTAGGCAGATCTACTCGCGTTGTTTCCGACATGTCAGTCTTCGCCCTTAAATCCTTGAACAAGACCTGGATGCACAAACCATTTGAGCACGCCGGGAATTGTAGGTGGAACATCAGCGACGTCGATGCGGCAAATACCGGTTCGCTTGAAAGGCATCTGGAAATGAGCACTGGCACCCAAAAGACTTCCTGCTATTTGACCCATGTCAGGCTCGTGGCCAACAAGGAAGATTTCGTCTGCGTTTGGAAACTTCTTGAGATATTTGTAGACTTCACCGGCGGTGCAGCCCGGGCAAAGGCTGTCTGTTACCTGACTCTCTCCACCTAAGATCTCTTGCAGAATGTCAGCCGTTTGCTTTGCTCTAATGAGCGGGCTGCTCACAACCAGATCGGGCTTCACGTTGATCTTCTTCAATGCTTTTGCGACAAGCATTGTTTCTTCTTTGCCTTCATCAGCCAATGGGCGTTGCGAATCGTTTAGTATCGCACCACCAATTCGGTCGATTGGCACACCATGTCGTGTGAGGTACAACTTCATGGAGCAATTCTACAGTCTTGCAACCCTATTATGCAGCAGCACAGATTTGTATTAATATTGAGCGATGGGTCACATACCACGCATCCTCGGACTTGACATCGGCGACAAGCGAATCGGTGTAGCCATATCCGATCCATTTGGAGTAACGGCCGCAGGTCTTGAAACTATTGAACGCAAGACACTTCAAGCAGATCTCAATGCTGTCAAACAGTTGGCTGAGCGGCACGGCGCGGTAGAAATCGTCGTAGGTCTGCCACAACACATTGATGGCACGCCAGATCCACATGCAGAAGAAGTGAAATCGTTTTGCCGAGGACTGGCGCGAGTAACTGGTTTACCCATCATCTATGAAGATGAGCGGATGACAACCATCTCCGCAATCAGAACTCTGACTCTGCAGGGAGTTAAAACCGAAGAGAACAAGGTTGTTGACATGCAACAAGCTGCAACCATGTTGCAAAAGTTTTTGGACAGAAAAGAACCACCGCCGTCCGCTTGAATCAGTCTTTCTTACATGGAAGTTTGACGGAGAATGTAGTGCCGTCATTCTCTTTGCTTTCTACGCGAATCTGGCCTCCATGAGCCGCCACGATTTGATGGCATAGGTATAGACCAAGACCGGTTCCGACTGCGGTTCTCTTTCCTCGTTCACTTTGCCAGAAGCGCTTGAAAATATGTTTTTGATCCTGCTCCGAAATACCAATGCCGGTGTCTCTCACATGAATCGTCACGTATCCGTCGTTCTCTTCTCCAAACACTTTGATGATGCCACCATTTCCGGTGAACTTGATGGCGTTGTCGACCAGGTTCAAAAACACTCTGCGTATGGCTAAGCGATCTGCATAAACCGTTCCCAACCCAAATGGCAAACTGCTGGATATGCACACCCCCTTATGCTCTGCAGCCGCAGACATTTCTCTGACGCATTCGGAAACGAGTTCAAAACAATCGATATTTTCACAAGTCAAATTTGGTTTGTCTAGTTCATATCTGTGCACTTCAATCAAGTTTTGCACCATCGTAAGCAAACTTTGATTGCTGCGTCTGAGCATGTTGAGTACTTCCGCCTGGTTGTTATCAACCTCACCAAGCGCGCCGTTTACCATGCACTCAAGTGTTCGATCGGCACCGATGAGCGGTGTTTTAAGGTCGTGCACCAGAGTGGCTATGAAGTCTTCACGCTGCTGATGTTCTTTTTGTCTTTCCGTGACTTCCATAGTACTGACACACACACCAATCACTTGATTGTTAGTGTCTTTCAGAGGCCAGATTGATAGATCCCAAAAGACGTTTTTCTGCTGCTCTCCAAGACCGATCACAATCGGCTGATTTTCCATCTGAATGCGCTCGCTTCGACGCAAAACAGGTGAGAATGTATCTTGCGGCAAAGACGAAACAACTTGGTTAAACGGCAACCCAACCAGCATTTCGGGATCCATTCCCAATTGCGCAGCAACCGCAGGATTGGCTTTGGTGATGATCAGATTTTGGTCAAGCTTCCAAACACCGATGGGCGCATGATCCAGTGTTCCGGTTTGCTCCCGCACCGATCTCGCTGCCACGTTAGGCTTCATGCGGGTTTGCGTGAGTCGCGTTTCACTGATGTCGGTACAAAATCCAAGATAACCGCTTAGTTTTCCGGTAGTATCAAACTGAGGGCTGCCCGAATCCAATACCACACGATACTGATTATCAGCGCGCCTCAATCGATACTGCACGTGCAAGCTGCGACGCTCTTCCGTTGCCCTCGCCCAAGCTGCCAAAACCCGCGCTTGATCTTGCGGGTGTATGCGATCGCGCCATTGATTGGCAACAGCTTCGCCACGCATCTCAGAATCGCCTGTCAACTCGCACCACTTACGATTGAAAAACTTCCTTTGTCCATCCGAACCGGCGAGCCACACAATTTGTGGAATCGCGTCAGCGACTTTGACCAATCTATCTTCGAAATCACGAATTTCTTGTTGCAGTTCGAGGTGCTCAGTCAAATCACGAACAAGCGCAATGGCACCGACCACTCGTCCCTGATTGTTGGTTAGAGGACTATAAAAAGATTGGTAATGAACCTTGTGATTGGCGTCCTCATCCTCAAAGACCCTCACAGCTCCGGTTACGTTGCGCCCAGCCAAGGCTTCAAGGAAATTCTCCTCTTCACCGTGTCCATACAGATCGCTAGAGACTTCTGATGCAACCTTCCCCAACACTTCTCTGCGTTTAAGACCAAACATGCGCTCCATCGCAGGATTCCACAAAAGAATTCGATAATGAAGGTCAAAAGCGACAGCACCATCGAATGCGCTGGTCAGGACAAAGTCACTGATTTGGTTTACGAGCTGGACATTAGACATGGCCCGCTGCACCACGCGACTCGCAGCCTTACTGAGAACCCCGGCGTTCTTGCACTCCTCAAAGGTTATGAAATCGGCAGCTCCCAAACTTATGTATTCCAGAGCTCGCTGCTCGTCAGCTTCAGCACTCAAAATAAACACTGGCAACCTTGGAGCAAGCGCCTGAATATGGCCAAGTGAAGCGCCGGGACTACGGCTCAGCAGCCGGTCATCAACCATCATTAAATCGAAGACTTCAGTCTTCAGCAGTTCGACGCACTGCTGTGGGGTTTCCGCCCACTCGAGTGACCACGGGTGACTGTCCGTGTGCGTCAAGCTATCCGCGATGACTTGCCTCTCGGGTGGCTCCCCACCGACCACGAGGACTTTAGTAGTATTCTTCATGTCGCCGCCGCCCTTACTAATAATAACTCGTGGCACGCGGAGTCACCGAGGCATCCGGTGTTTTCATGAGTATCATTAGCCCCATTCTTGAACATAACCCAAATGTACCCATCTGCATAGCACGCAATAGGGTGATAAACCTCAGTGACATTGAGGTCTTGTCGTGATTTTAAAATCCTCGATTTACATTTTGCCTTTCAGCATGCCTTCCCAGTAAAAGACCGGCAAAAGATGCTTCTTGAGCAAATACATGCTGTAGCGCTCTTTCGACTGGTCGAACGGGAAGGTCTCTTGCGGGTTCAAATCATAGTCGAATTCAGCTAATACAAGTCCCTTGTATCCCGTTACCAACGGGCAAGACGTATAACCGTCGTAGCGCGCCTCCAGCGGTTGCTTCTTGGTAGACGAAATCAAATTGGAAACTAAAGTCGGCGCCTGCTTTCGTATCGCAGCGCCGGTTTTCGAAGTCGGCAGGTTGGAAACGTCGCCGCAGGCAAAAACATTCTCAAACTTTTTACTCTGCAGGGTTGCTTTGTCAACATCAACCCAGCCTGCAGCATCGGCGAGTGAGCTCGATTTGACAACATCAGGCGCGCTCATCGGAGGGGTCACATGAAGTAGGTCGTACTTTATCGAAACTTCCTCATTCGTGTCGAGATTCACAAAAACTGCTTCTCTACTGTGCGCTTTGACTTCCTTCAAATCGTGCCTGAAGCGTGCTTGTATCCCTTTCCTTTGGATTACTTGATTGAGGGTGTCGGCATATTTTTTGACCGAGAAAATTGAAGGATTGGCGGACGCAAAAACGACTTCGCTTTTATCTCGCACTCCATTGATTCGGAAATAATCTTCCGCCAAGTAGGCGATTTTTTGAGGCGCGCCGCCACACTTGACCGGTGTGTTTGGCTGCGTGAAAACTGCGGTGCCGCCCCTAAACTCTCGAATAAACTCCCAAGTCTTTTCTACATAATCAAAGCTGTAGTTGCTGCAAACTCCGTCTTTGCCAATCGCTTCGGTCAGCCCTTTGACCTTATGCCAATCAACTTGCAAGCCCGGAACCAAGACAAGATACTCATACGTTATCTGCTTGCCCGATTTCGTTTTAAGCGAGTGACCCTCCGGCGAGAGCTCAGTGACGTAATCTTCTATCCATCGCACACCCGGCGGAATCAATCGTTCTTGATCGCGCTCGCTTTCTTCCTTTGAAAAAACGCCGCCCCCTACCAACGTCCAAAGTGGTTGGTAGTAGTGTTTCTTCGAAGGCTCTACGATTGCGACATCAAGATCAGGACCCTCTTTCCTGAGTCTGGCTGCAATTGTGATTCCAGCGGTACCACCGCCGACTATCAAGATCTGATGGTGCTCGGTCATTGAGAGCGCCTCCGCAGCATTTGTTCGACCTAACAGGACCCATGTACCAATTCTCAGAAAACTGAGTCACTGCACAAGTGACGAATACTACAACAAATTAGGATTGCCCAACGGACAGCTCGCGGCCTCAATCAATTAGATTTTTTGCAGTTTATGAAGAACGTTTGGAGGCGTCGATCG
>CAZCZI010000054.1:0-41690 GCA_964503045.1 uncultured Candidatus Obscuribacterales bacterium | reverse complement strand
GTTCCTTTGCCCAAGGTGCTTTCAGCCCATATCTCACCACCATGTGCAGACACAAGTTTCCGGCAGAAGTACAAACCAACACCAGTGATCCCTATGCCTGTGTCGGCAACGAACAGCAAGATCGATGATGCCGAATCTTGCATGGCATCAATTCTGACGGTGCCACCACCGGGGGTGAACTTCAAACCATTATCCAAAATATTGATCAGCACTCTCTTTATGGCTAAGCCCGCATGTTTGTTTTTCGCATCGCGGGTTACGGTTTGACAAGTAACCGTGTTGCCGGATTCCAGAACAGAATCAAACATGCTGTCAGGCACATCGGGAAGCATGTTCCGTGCGTCCCCGGCTCCCCTACATCCACAATAGATTGTGCGAACCGTCTTACGCATCATTCTTGAGGGTTGATCGGCATCGTTCTTGAGAGTGTTAGTGAATCCACAAATTGGGGGATACGCTATAATCGCCTCTTAGCCCCTGCTCTATTTGCAGGCGCTTCATTCAAAAGAGGAGTCGCGATGAGCGCACCTTACATTCTGTTCATGGTGCTTGAAGGATTTCTGGGATTGATTATGGTCATTCTCATCCTGCTGCATGCCCCCAAAGGCGAAGGCATGGGCGGTATCGGTGGAGCAGCAACCCTATTTACCGGCAAGCGGGGAGCGGAGTCAGGACTCGACAAGCTGACGTGGACTGTGTTCTCGTTGTTTTTGGCAGTGTCTATGGTACTTGGCTTCGGTTTTGTGAAACCTTGAGGCACTCGGAGTTTAAGCTTCCGACACCAGAAGAGAAGGCGGACTACGTTTTGACGCAGTTCGATCGAATCGCGGCGCGCTATGACATGACAAACGACGCCATCAGCATGGGCATGCACCGCTTTTGGAAGTCGTATGCCGTCAATCTGCTTCTGGGCAAAATCGAGAATCCGGCAAACGCGCATGTGCTCGATGTGTGTTGTGGAACCGGCGATCTGGCTCTCCTAATTGCCCAAAAGCTTCCTCCAACAGCAAAAGTCACCGGACTGGACTTCTCCACAAAAATGCTCGAAGTGGCAAACGCACGAAGCGAAAAGAGTGGAAAGGACGGACGGGCTGCGGTTGACTGGCAGCAAGGTGACGCTCAAAACCTTCCGTTTGAACCAGCCAGTTTCGACGGCGCAATCGTCAGTTTTGGTTTGCGAAATCTAACCGATTTGCAAAGAGGATTGAACGAAATGGCACGTGTCGTCAAACCCGGCAGATTGGTTCTCAACTTAGATCTCGGACACAGCACAGTGCCTGTGTTTTCGCAGATTTTTCACATGTACTTTCGGCACTTCGTGCCCATCGTCGGTGCGGTTTTGCAAAACGATCGCAAGGCATATACCTACCTTCCCGAGTCTTTGACGACGTACCCGAAACCTGGTGTACTAACGGAGATGTTCAAAAAGGCAGGATTGACGGAAGTTGAGCACATTCCCATGGCATTGGGATCTGTGGCTCTGCATAAAGGAACAGTGGCGTGATTGAGCCAACTGAACCAATTACAAATAACCAAGTTGTCTCAGAATCTGGTGAACCCCTCAATCTAATGGTCATCGCCGGCGATCCATCAGGAGATCGTCATACCTCCAAGCTAGTCTCGCATCTAAAAAAACTGACACCAGGTCTCAAAGTCTGGGGCGTGGGCGGTCCGCACATGGAAGCTGAGGGAGTAGAAATTTTCATCAACAACAGCGAATTCGCCGTGGTTGGCATGATCGAAGTGGTGCAATACTTGCCAAAGATGATCCCCTTGGCATTCAAGCTGCTCAATGAAGTGCCGATGCGAAAACCTCAGGCTGTACTTTTGGTGGACTTCGGCGGCTTCAATTTGAGATTCGCGCCGCATATTCGCAAACGTTTCCCTAATTTGCCTCTTATTTATTGCATATCGCCTCAGCTCTGGGCATCTAGGCCATGGCGAATAAAGACAGTCGTGAAGAACATTTCTAAGATGCTGGTAATCTTTCCATTCGAGGAAGACTTTTATCGCGAAAAAGGTGTTGACGCCAGCTTTGTCGGGCATCCGCTTTTAACTTCATTGCCAGCTAAAGAAAGCTTGCCGACTAAAGAAGAGTTTTGCAAACAACTAAACCTCGATGCCTCAAAGCCCATCATTGCCGTGTTTCCCGGCAGCCGCCGCGGTGAAATAAGCTCACACATGCCGGTTGCGCTTGAAGCTATCGATTGGATGTCCAAGATGCGCGATGACGTCCAGTTCGTTATTTCGCAGGCCAACGACAGAGTTGCCGGCATGATGCAAGAGGAATTGAAGAAGAGCAAAATAGACACCAGCACAGGGCGCTTCGTTATGTGCAATGCAGAGCAAAACTATCCTTTGATGGCTAATTGCGACATCGTGTGGGCAAAGTCAGGCACGACAACCCTGGAAGCCACACTCTTCGGCAAGCCGATGATCGTGTTCTACCGTGGCGCCTGGTCGAGCTTTTTGCTTGTACTTATCTTAAAAAACCTACAGAGAGTCGCCTGGCCCAACATTCTTTATAAAGGCGATCTCGTCCCTGAACTACTTCAACTGGATTGCAGAGCCGAACTCCTCGTAAGATATAGCGTCGACTTGCTCGATGTTCCTGCATTGAGAAAGGAGATATCTGAGAAGCTGTTGACCTTGCGCAATCAGCTCGGACAAGGGGAGTTTGCTCCCAATGCTGCTTCAGAGATATTGAAAGTTTTGAGTCTTTCTAAGACTCGGGAAACCGCCACCAGGGAAAACCTTTGAAAAGATTTATCGACGAAACTCAAATACAAGTCTACGCGCGGCTTCTGAACTACATCAAGCCGTACTGGCGTATCTTTGTTTGCGGGATGATTGTCGCGCTTCCGTCCGGAGCCATGGATGGCGCCATTGCATATCTCTCTGGTCAAGGACTGCAAAAGATATTCATCGAAGGTCAAAACACGCTTGTCTATCTGGTACCAATTGCGGTGCTTGTTATTGTTTTGCTTCAAGGTGTCTTTCGATTTTTCGAAGCATTCTGCATCAGATATGTCGGTGCATCAGCGATTCGCGATTTGCGTAATGAGATGTTTTGCCACCTGGAAAAGCAACCGCTTCTCTATTTCCAAGGGCAATCCTCGGGCGTATTGATAAGCCGCATGATAAACGACATCTCGCTGATCGAACACGCCATCTCTCAGGCTTTCCAAGCTATGATCAGCAGAGTCGTCACTCTAGTGTCTCTGACAATCGTGTTGTTCGTGCAAAGCTTCTGGCTTTCAGTCATCGCTTTGAGCATTCTTTCGCTGATTGTGGTTCCGGTTAGCATTCTCGGCAAGAAGATTCGCAAGAATGCACGGCGCGGGCAAGAAGCCATTGGAGATTTGGTTTCTGTTCTATCCGAATCAATCCAAGGCGCCAAGATCGTTCAATCATTCAACCTGGAAGAGTATCAAACCGCGAAGTTTCTCACCACCAATCGCCAGTTTTTCGATAACACGGTAAAAGCAATTCGCGCCGAAGCGTTGTTGTCCCCAATACTTGCGATGATAGGCGCAGTCGGACTGGCTGCAGTCATCTGGGTTGCCGGCTATCAGGTACTGCACAATCACATGACGATGGGCTCGCTCACGTCGTTCATCATCGCCCTACTTCTGCTTTACACACCAATCAAAAACATCGGCAGAATCAACGGCATCATTCAACCTGCACTTGCTGCTGCTGCACGTGTCTTTGAAGTCTTGGATTTGGAGCCAAATCTCTCTGATATCGAAGGTGCCAAAACACTGCCTGAAGGCCCACACAGAATCAAATTCGACAGAGTTTACTTTCAGTATCCGAAGCACAATCAGATGGTTCTTAGAGACATCACGCTCGATATTCCCGCCGGAAGAATGGTCGCACTTGTAGGACTTTCCGGATCAGGAAAGACGACTATGGCAAACTTGGTGCCACGCTTCTTCGACCCCACGTCCGGACGCATTTTGATCGACGATGTGGCGACCACGAATTATTCGTTGAGCTCTCTGCGCTCGCAAATCGCGCTTGTCACACAAGACAACTTCCTTTTCAACTGTTCTGTTGCGGAGAACATCCGTCTTGGAAAACTCGATGCCACTCAAGAAATGGTCGAGACAGCAGCCAAAGCGGCATACTGTCACGATTTCATTGTCGAGTTGCCGGACGGCTACGCAACTCAAATCGGTGAGCGTGGTGTAAGACTCTCTGGCGGGCAGCAACAGCGTTTGGCAATCGCGAGAGCCTTCCTCAAAGACGCGCCAATCTTGATACTGGACGAAGCCACCAGTGCGCTCGACAACGAGTCGGAAGCAATGGTGCAAAAGGCATTGAGCGCCCTGATGAAGGGTCGCACGGTAATCGTAATTGCTCACAGACTCTCAACTGTGAAACACGCAGATCAGATTCTTGTATTGCATCAAGGTCAAATTGTTGAGGCAGGAACACACAACAAGTTGCTCGAATCAGGCAAGACATACGCACGCCTTGTACAGGCTCAGTTTGAACGTCCTGATTCAATGCTAGTCGATTCCTAGCTCAAACTTATTGGATTGATCGTAAATCTTCTTTTTCAACTCAATCGCATCTTGATCCTTCACCAAGTACTCCTTATTCAACATTGCAAGAGCCTCTTTGGGTTTGTTTAGGTGAAACAACAGTGCCGCTATTTTTATAGTCGCCTCTCTGTCCTCGCGATGAATCAAACCAATCTGCCTCTTCAAATCGATAAAGACAGAAGCTTGCTCTAGTTGCATAAGCGCCTCGTCTTTGTCACCTGAGTGAATGAGAGCCCTAGCCATCCGCTCGCGTATCGACACGTCTGCGGGGTGAAGTTGCAACGCGAGATCGAGAGTGGCTGCAGACTCGCGATACCTAAGCATCCTGTCCAACGCTTCTGATTTCGCTAGCAACAGCGATTCGGCATTAGGCAGGGTTTTGAGAGCAGCATCGTAGTCTTGCAAGGCCAGTAGTTCTTTGCTTTGGTCCTGAATACCTAACTGGAGATAGAGCTTGGCTCTCAATTCAAGAGCTTGAGGTAGCCCTGGGTAAAGTTCGAGCACGTGGTTCAAATCTGCCATCGCTGCCTTGGGATCAGCCATGAAATTGAACTCGGCCCGCACGAGATATGCCGGAACGAATTCAGGAAAGTCTGCGATTTGCTTATTTATCGACTCATAAAGCTTGCGCCGTTCTTGCCGATAAGACTCGGTATCACTTGGTTCGTTTTCGAGCCTGCGAGTGGCAATCCAAGCATTCCTCAACTGATCGATATACTCCCGATTCTTCGCCCACTCTTCCGTCATGGCAGTCCTAATATCAACACCGAGAGACTCTGCAAGTTTCGTCGTGTCGTAATCCACACAATACATCGCCTTGGCGAGCTCCAACAGTTCGATCGCTTCTTTGGTTTTATGCTGCTCTTTAAGTACCCCTGCCAGTCGAACAATCGGTGTAGGCGGTGCATTCACTGCATAGCCTTTCTTCATCTGCGTATCAAAGTCCTTGTAGTGAAAACCTAATGCAGTTCTATACGCTGTCTCTGCCTCCTGCAATTGCCCCTTAGCTTGCAGGTCCCTTCCTAAATTGATAAACCGCTCGTCATGCGGATACATAATCAAGGCGGTCTTCTCGTATCCATCGCGAGAAAAACGGCGGCTCACTTTCGTCTTGTCGATTGGTGTGAGAACTTTAAGAGCTGCCACCCACTGTTTGTCGGCCACCAAACCCAATCCTTTGTCTATTTCTCTGTTCACTTCGCCGTCATTGTAGATACAAGTTCCCATTGCGACGCTTAGCACACAAAGCAAGCAAGCCACGCTACGCACTATCAAACGGTGTCGCTTAAGAGCCTGTGACTCTGGGATGGGACTCCAGCTGTACAAGTTCTCTGAAGACAATTCGGATGACTGTTTTTTTTGTGTTACCGCAGAAGATTGCTCACTCGGCTGTTCGTTCGCCTGTTCTTTCAGCGAATCGTTCGCCTGTTTGTTCGTCTTTTCGTCGTTTTGTTCTGCGCAACCTTCGGTACTACTTTCAGTATCAGATACAACGAGTTTCTGCTCTTCGCCTTCTTTCGTATGAAACTGTTCCCGCATTAAGACTTCATTCCCTCTTCGATCTTCTTGCGCAGTTTTTTCACTTCCGGACTGCTTTGGTTGGGGTGTTTATCCAACACAGCTAAAGCATCTTTGGGTCTTCCCAGTGATACAAGCCGTTCTGCAAGCTCTGTACAAACGCTTTGATTGTCGCCCCAATAACCCTGTAATTTTCGTTTCAACTCAAAGAACAATACAGCTCGTTGGATTTGCTCCAAGCTGGCGATGCGATTTCCAGATTCCTCCCAAATGCGGGATTTCTCTTGGAACACTTCAACATTTGCTGGATTATGCTCGAGAGCCAAATCAAGAGCATGTTGCGCCTCATCAAAACGTTTCATTTTTGCAAGCAACGATGCTTTTGCAAGCAGCAATTTTTCCGCGCCCGGTAGTGCCTCTAGCGCACGATCATAATCCTCGAGGGCCGAGTTGTAATCATGTTTTTTCTCAAAGGCCGAAGCTCTCATATCGAGGGCTTCCGGCAAGTTCGGATACATGCCCAGCAAATGGTTTAAATCCTTAATAGCCTGGTCAGTATCGTCATCGATGCTCACATCTGCACGCACGAGCCAGGCTGGTGCAAGAGTCGGATATCTCTTAATGTGCTCATCGATACTAGCCAAAACAGCCTGTCTTCTGCTTGCAAATTCAGCTGGGTTCGAGCGAACATCGCTGGTTATGTTGCGATACTCGTTTCGTGATTCCTGGATACCTGTAGAGTACTTGTTGATATCGTCGCTGCCATCAATGATCTTCGGTTTTGGGACGCCAAGCCATTGCGCAATTTTCTCCATCTCGTAATTTGGAACATACATTGCGCTGGACAACTTTAAAAGGTCTAGAGCCTCCTTTTTGCGCTGCATTTTCATCAGCAGTTTTCCATACTGATAAGTAGGCCATGGAGTGGAATCCAGTGAGTAATAGGACGCAAGAGTTGTACTGAAGGATCTGTATTTCAGAGCCATCGCCTGCTTGTACAAAACCTCAGCCTCTTCAAATTTACTCTTGGCAGTCAGTTCATCAGCACGGTCAGTTAGTACTCTTTCGTCCGGAAAGAGCAAAATCGTAATGTCTTTGCTGTTGCCGCCACCGCGGGAATACCTCTTAGACACTTTATCGGCATCTATAATTTTTCCAAACGAGGTGTTTGCTTCATCCCACTTCTTCGCTAACAGTAAATCGAAGGCTTTATCGACCTCGACACTTGCCACACTGTCGGTGACTATGCAGCATCCCATTCCGACACCTAAAAGAAACAGCCCTCCAAAAATTCCCGAGAGGATTCTACGATGCCTGCGAAGTCCGTCCGATACATATTTTTTGTCACTTGAATGAGATGAGGTCTGAACGTGTAATGGCTTTGGCGGTTGTGCCGGAGCAATTGAAATTGGTTCTCTCGAATCATCTGGTTTTTCCGCTTCGGACTTTCGACGAAGACCGACTCCTTCATCTATAGAATCTCGCGAATCAGACGCTGCCCTGCCCTCTGGTACAACAGCATCAGCTGAAATTACCAGCTTTTGCTTCTCTTCTTCTCTTTCCTTTTGAGGTCTTGGCACAATCGCTCCGGTAAAGGCGGTCTTTCCCTATGTTAACTGCTCAAAAGCCAACTAGCCTGAAATCCTTAGATGAAATGCCAAAGATGAAATGCGAACGCACCTGCTCACATTTGCGAACAGGCGCGCGCTCCGTCAAACCTCTTGTTTAATCAGGCTGTAAGTTCCATCACCTTTCGCATTAATGGCACCAAGGCATCTGACGCCGGGTTATTGCACAGCGTAACCAGAAGCGCCTGCCCGAAGTCCGCAAGCAGAACATACCCCGTGGAAGTCCTCGACGCAATCTGATAGACACGTCCGTAGCCGATAGAACCACTTACTTCCGAAGTGCTTATGTAAGACATCAACGCCCACGCGCTAATCAGCTCAGAATCAAGGCTCTGAGGCAAAGTGCTTGCAAGGGTCATTCCATCATATCCGACAATCAACGAGCCAATTACACCTTCATACTCTTCGAGCGACTTCAAAACGCCGTTGATTTCAGAAGATGCCTCGGCGGTCAGAACTTTGAGTCTGCCGCTGATTGTGCCCTCATTGAGCATCTCGGCAATTCTTTCTCTCGTTCCGTCATGCAGCAGGAATTTTCCCACTGATTTGATAGTGCCTTGAGGAACATTAGGATCATCCGCCGTTGTTTTCAAACGTGCGATGTGCCGAATCACAGGAGCATCAAATATCACCTCTTTCGAATACTGATCTTTTGATTGCGCCATCGGTACCGGGGCTGGTGGTGCCGCCATTGCTGTCGGCGACGCTGGGTCCGGCGCCTGCGAAGAAATTACTGGAGTCGACGCCGCCGGTGGTGCCGGCGTTTGAGAAGCCTGCCCACGTGGTGTCACACTGACGATGCGTGGACTTTCAGTTAGTGCGGCTTCTTGCCTGTTGTCCTCACGAGTTTGCTTGCTTGCGTCATGTCCGACAAAAAGTTTTCCAAGCTGATCCATGATTGCGTCTACCGGTATCGGCCGTGGTGACGAGTTTGGCTCGGCGGGACGCTCCTGTTTTCTGACCGCTCGTTCAAACTGTGGACCGAAAAGGTTCTCAGGCACTGATTCAAAGATCGATTGAGCGCCTGCGCTCATCGCCTTGTCATAGTCAGCTCCGAACAAATCTTGAGGAACAGCATTGAACAATGGCTGCTGAACAATAGTTGGATCAACATCAATAAACGACAACGGCAGGGTATCTGCAAAACTAGCGCCATCACTTATCCATTGACTGATTGCTTGATCATCAGTGAAGACGTTTCCGATTATCGTTGTAGGTGGCACAGTCTCAGCCATTTCGCATCTGTAGTCGGCAGCCCATGCACTGGTTAGATGATCTGTATTTTCGCAAGAACTTTGAAATTGTTGACGTTGCGCACATTCTGCTGGTTCCTGCGCACTGTTCGAATCGAGCTCTAGTGCCGGCTCTGCGACTAGCTCTACAGGCGGTTCGGCAACTGGTGCATGGCTACCAGTATCAGTTTGGCTAAACACGTCATCTAGAGTTTTGGTCACGCTAGCAGTAGAAAAAGACTCGCTAGCGGTATAGAATGCTTCCATTGTGCAAAACGATTGTGTGGTTTCCTGCTCTTGCTCAAAATACTCTTCCCATGGATCAGGCAGCGGCTCTACAGTTGAGAACGTGCTCGATGTCGAGTACGTCCCCGACGTTGAGTACGTCGCGGAGGTCGAGAAGGTGTCTGATGTCGAAAAAGTTCCCGAAATTGCTTCGTGCTCTTTCGTATCGCGCATTCTTTGACGAATGGCGTCGGCAAGAGTTTTTGGTGGTTCTGCAACCACTTTTTCCGGTTCAATTCCTTTTAAAGTGTGGAGCAACGAAGAAGCCGAAATTTCAGATTCTGAAACCTCTTCTCTATTTTTGCTGATCGCTCGAAGGCGATTCGTAATTGTTTGAGTCTCTTCGGCATCGCGTTTGCCACTCGTCTTGCCGCCTGCAATCAAGGTCAATTCGGCTGACTTCGAGCGTGGTGTCTGCGTATTTCCTTTTTTCTTCGATTCGCGCCTAAACAATCGTCCGACAAATCTGAAAAACGATGTCGACTGCAAGCTAACGCGCTCAGAAATATGAACGCTCAGTCGTTCTGGATGCTCCGGTTTCAACTCTTCCGGCAGTGGGATCTGCTCTACAGCTTCCAATAGCTCCTTCAAAATTTGGTAGAAGTTAGATCCTTGCTCACTTGTATCGAGATACCCTTTGACGGCATAGCTGACTTCGGGAGGCAACTCTTCGTCAAACATCCTTTGCACTAAATATCTGTATCTCGCGTCGTTCATCCACCCTCCTAGGGTCCAGACTTCTTCGGTTTATCAGTGCACCAAGATACAAGAAGACACAAGCCTTGCGGCTTGATGAGACTCGGGCCCAGCATCCCAAGTTCAATCAAACACGGTTTGCACAACCGCGTCTCGTTGTATCCTCACATCTAAACCGCAGACTTACGCCTGCTTTTCCCTCTTCCCTCAATGTAGGGAGCTGCCACACTCCCACCAACGCCAGCCAATCTCTCCATGGACACACTAAAAACGTCCGTGGAGCGCTATAAGACCGTATATGCATCTTTGCATGCGCACGGCGAGCCTGTCAAGAAGTCGTTAAATTTCGAAAGTCCACCCAGTTAAGGCTTTCCAACTCCCCTTGACAACCTTAAGAAAATTGAAACACCTTGATGAGAGGTAACTAATCGAAATACCGAGTGATTTTCGTGACCGAAAAACCAGGGTGCGAGCGAAAGATCCCGCGAAAACCTAGATTTCAACAGGCTTTCCGCTTCTTATGCTGCGCAGCATGGCTTGAAGAATCATCTGTATATAGTATGCATCGAGTGGATCGACCGGTACACGCTCACCCGTTGTGATTGCATCCCGAACATCAGGGTAAAACTGCCCGTAACGTCCAGCCACCGTTTCAAGCAAGCCCTCGAAGTGCAAACCACCAAGATCTGTAGAAACACGTCCCCATAGCGACCTGGGTTCTACTCCCCACTCACGATCAGCGGGCGAAAAGCCATTGACTAGTGCTTCTTTTTGCGGGTCGAGCCCCCACTTCTCGAACGTTCCATATATACCGCTCAACCTGAAACGCGGACCCGGTGTACGAACGATCGCACTCGACCACAGCTGCGCGCGCACATTCTCCGCAAAGGTCAAAGAAACAATCAAGTCATCATCGGCATAGGCACCAGGCGCACGAGCATCCAGCTCAGCCGAAACCACCGTCGGGTTGCCAAACAAGGCATGCGCTTGATAAACGAGATCGCCGCACAAACTGAAGAGCGCCGAAATTGCTTGCTGATCGTTGGCTGCATCACGATACAACGCAAAATCATTTACCGGTTTAGCGCGCTCCATCCTTGATTCAAAACGAGTGATCGGTCCAAGAAGACCCGTCTCGTTTATCTCGCGAATTGTGAGGAAATCGCCATCCCATAAGCGAATATGAGGAACAGTCAAAGTCAAATTCTTGTTCAAACTGATTTGAACAAGTTCTTCAATCTCGGCCAAGTCGAGGGCCATAGGCGGTTCCACCACAACCGGCAAACCGGCTTCCAGTATCTTTTTGGCAAGAATGGAACGCACATGAGGTGCTGAACAGAGCACGACAAGGTCGTAATTATCAGGTTCTTCCCATATCGCATCAGCAATAGGCAAAATTGCAGCAGATGGAAAATCTCTGGCGGCCTTTGCTTGCAATTTAGGATCTTGTGAAGCAATCGCTTGCACACGCATTCCAGGAGTATGCGAAATCAGCCTGGCATGCAGATATTCGACAGCAGGACCATATCCCACAATCGCTGCGTTTAGCACTCTTGCGGAATCTGTTTGCACCCCCGGAGAGAAATCCGTCTCTTTGGCTTCAACCATTTCAACCTTGCTTTCAGAACCCTTGTTAGTTTAGCAAGGAGTCGAACGCAAGGTAATTCTATTTACACAGGTCGCCAAGAATTCTGATTTCCGTTTGGCAAGGGAGCTGCTGGATGGGTCGAACTTGTTGTGTTCACGTTTGCTCGCACCAATAAGATCACATGTCATCTGAATGGCTTTGGCAGGTCATGAGAAGCCATGCGATCTTATGTATGCGATTAACGCTGCAGCCCCCTTACCTAACGGCAGGGCAAATTTGGTTGGGTGCCCTGACTAGAAACCGCGTAGATAGTTCGTCAGTCGTCCAGTCAAATTGGTACCGTATCCATACTGGTTGTAGCCTGGATAAGCACCAACATTTTGGCCGTTGAAGTAGGGGTTGTATTGGTTGAAACCTACATTGCGTCGATGGCGATGGTGGCGCCTGCCCCAACCATTTCCATTTCCATTGCGCCAACCGTTATGCCAACCCTTATTGTTGTTGTTCCAACCGTTGTTACAACCGCGGTTGAAACTACCATTGTTGAAATTGTTGAAACGGAATTTGTGACGCGCTTCAGCCGGAGCGCTGATCAAGATTCCCGAGAGAACCACAGCCAGACAGGATGCGATTCCTATCGCTTTTACATTTTTCATGAGTACAATCCTCTTCCCTATATTTTGGGAGCACCTTACTCTGACGGCAAATGGAACACGGCCCTTGCCTTATTTACTTTGAACTCAGACGACGGGTGTTCCCGAAATGTTTCCCAGAACAATCTGACAATCTGGACTGCGTCAAAAGCCGCACACAGACTTGCTGTCAGAAGAGATCAGAAATCGATCACGCCCCTATTTCAAAAAAGTTTTGAGCAATCTCATCTGTGCAGCACGTTGTCATGAACGATCGTGAACGCATGATAGCAATGCTATGTGATCGTCACGTGACGTAGACAAGGCGCGTTTCCAGTCCACTAAAAACCCAGATTGAAAGCGGTTTTCCTTCCGGAATTAGCCAGGAAACACACCGTGTTTCTTTTTCACTGGTCTCACTTGTTTTGTTGCATAAGCATTGAAGCGGTTGATCAGTTCGTTGCGCAAACTATGCGGAGCGACAATGTCATCAACGATCATATCGGCGGCAAGCTTGTAAATATCAACGTCTTGGCGATATTCATTTCGCTTCTCCTCAATGAATGCAGGGCGTTCGCCTTCCGGAAGTTCCATAATCTTATTGTAGTAGACGGCATTAACAGCGGCTTCAGGGCCCATCACAGCAATCCACGCAGTAGGCAACGCCAAACATGCATCTGGTTCAAACGCAGGACCGCACATTGCATAAAGCCCCGCTCCATAAGCTTTTCGCACAATGACGGAAATTTTTGGAACCGAAGCCGATGACATTGCTGAAATCATCTTGGCTCCAGATCTGATGATGCCTGCCTTCTCCAC
Organism: uncultured Candidatus Obscuribacterales bacterium; assembly: GCA_964503045.1. Classification (GTDB taxonomy): domain Bacteria; phylum Cyanobacteriota; class Vampirovibrionia; order Obscuribacterales; family Obscuribacteraceae; genus CAYZJR01. The sequence continues at coordinate 28,739 of CAZCZI010000054.1, read as the reverse complement.
TTTGGTTCCAATCATGAATCCAGGCACATCAGCAAGGAACAGAAGCGGAATGTTGAAAGCGTCACAGAGCCAAATGAAACGTGCAGATTTGTCGGCGGAGTCGATGAACAACACGCCTCCTTTTACCTTTGGTTGGTTGGCTAGAATACCTACAGGACGCCCACCAAGTCTGGCAAACCCGGTGATCATTTCGGCTGCAAAAAGTTTCTTGATCTCAAAGAAAGAACCAGCATCAACTAATCTGTCGATGACATGGTACATGTCGAAAGGCATGTTCTCTCTTTCTGGAATCACCTGCTCCAGAGTCTTTTCAGTAGGCGTGGGATCGACCGGTGGCAAGATCGCGGGCATTTGCTCGCAATTGCTCGGCATGAATCGCATGTAGTCTTTGCAGAGTTTGATCGCTTCTTCTTCAGATGTGACAAGAATATCGCCACATCCAGAGACGCTGCAGTGCATGCGCGCTCCGCCCATTTCTTCGAGTGTTACTTTCTCACCGATGACCATTTCAGCCATACGCGGTGATCCCAAATACATCGATGCTCTGCCTTCGTTCATGATGACGATATCGCAGAACGCAGGAATATACGCGCCACCAGCGGCAGAAGGTCCAAACAACAAACAAATCTGCGGAATGTATCCCGACATTTCTACCTGGTTATAGAAGATGCGTCCTGCACCTCGGCGTCCAGGAAACATCTCAATTTGATCGGTGATTCTGGCGCCGGCAGAGTCGACCAAATAAATGAGTGGAACCCTCAACTTCATCGCAGTCTCTTGAATGCGAATAATCTTCTCGACTGTTCTCCAGCCCCACGAGCCTGCCTTTACAGTTGAATCGTTTGCCATGAAGCAAACGGTTTTTCCTTCAATCTGGCCGACACCAGTCACCACACCATCAGCCGGCAGATCGGGCTCATTGCAGTTGGCAAAGCGCGCGTCTTCGATTTCAAAACCTGGATCGAGCAGCAGTGTCAACCGCTCGCGAGCAAAAAGCTTTTTCTCTTCTTTGAGCTTTTGATGGTACTTGGGTGCACCGCCTTTGCGAATTCTGGCGATGTGATCGTCTAGATTATTAGCCTTGCTCGGGGTCTTCACTTCCAATTCCATTTTTGATTCTTGCTCTTTCAAATTTACCGCTGTCATACTTTCTCGTCTGGGGGACACGCCAAAAGAAACATTTGCATTTAGCATCTCTGGCCGGGCATTCCGGCACGGAGAACAAGGAATTATTCTACTGCCAGGGGCACGTCAAGTACCCGCATACCCTAAATGATTTCAGCAATTCGGGCGAAATATTAGCAAGGTTCAATCTTGCTCAGTGCCAGGAATTCTTGAGAACCGGCTCTATATAATGGACTTCGAGCACCAAAGCACGCAAAAAGTAGGCGAAAAGTGACAGAAGCAACGCGGCGCGACTTTCTCAAAGGACTTGGACTGCTCCTGGTTTCGGGCGCTGCCGGCGCATTTTCCGAAGAAGCCATCTGGTCGTTAGGAGCTGAGGCGAAAGCGACCAAAGGACTAAACATCGCTCCCTGGACAGGCGATGATTTCACTCTGGGACACAGGCTAAGAGCTCGCGAGTTGCCTCGCATGCCGAAAAACAGCGAACGCAAAGTCGACTTCGTCATTGTCGGCGGCGGTGTCGCAGGTTTAACAGCCGCATACTATCTACGAAACCACAATACACTTCTGCTTGAACAATACGACAAAGTCGGCGGACAGTCACGCGGCGCGACACACCGCGGCATCGACTATTCGTACGGCGCCGCATACATCGGTGAACCCGAAGGTCTGATGGAAGATCTCACTTCCGACCTCGGACTCAAACCTATATTACTCCCAGCCAAAAAGAATTCATTTTTCTGGGACAATCGATTCTACGAAGGAGTTGAAGGAACCGCCGACAACAAGCTGTACAGCCAGTTTAAGCGATTGATTGCCGACTCGAAGAAAACTTGGGGACTGTGGGAAGGCATGAGCGAGCCTACAATTCCATTTGGAAATGCCGATCTCTCCAGGCTGGATACGCTTCCATTTTCGAGCGTCTTGAGCGGCTACTCACCTCAGTTTGTATCGCTGCTGGACAGCTTTTTCAAAGCATCGGCATGTGGTGGTGTGGAACATCTTTCGGCATTGGCAGGACACATCATCGTTGAAGATTTGGTAGTGCCTAGCTGCGTGTTTCGCGGTGGCAATACGGCGATCACAAAAGCGCTGGCAACCAAAATCGCAGCTGTCAACAAAGACGCGTGCCACACCAATTGCTTCGTGTGGTCTATTGAATTGAATGACGGTGGCGCTTCCGTGGTGTATGGCACCAAAGATGGTTCTATACACAGAGTCGACTGCAAACACGTAATCCTTGCCTCACCGTCTTTAGTATCATGGCGGTTGCTCACAAATATGAAAGATGCATCCAAAGCCAGCCTGATGTGGTTCAAATACGGTTCTTACCTTGTCGCAAACCTGCTTCTGAGAAAGAAAATATTCTCGGGCTCATTTGACAATTTTGTTGGTTCCCCCTACACATTCGCAGATATGACGATTGCTGAGACCCCATATATGGTAACTAATAAGTACAAACCCGAAATGGGCTCAGTGCTTACCGTTTACCAGCCATACGCTTCGAGTTCACAAGGAAGAAGCATACTTTTGGATGGAAACAAGGAGAAACTCGCAAAACCCGTTGTCGATCAAGTAGCAAAACTCATGAAGGCCGGAGCCCTGGAATCAAATCTCGAACAAGTCGTGCTTTCCAGATGGGGACACGCAATGGCTATTCCGGTGCCCGGTTACTACAACCGCATAAGCAAGATTCAATCAATGGTTGATGACAGTGACAACTATTCTTTGGCTCACTGCAGCCTGCAAGGACTCCCATCAGCTGAAGCCGCAGTAACTGCCGCACGCCGAGCCGCTGATCGGGCATTGAAAATCGGCAAATCGAAAAAAGCATGACTGCAATCACAGGAGAACATAAAGTGATGAACTCATCGATGAGACTATTGGTTCTCTGTATGCTTGCCCTAGTAGTTGCGTGCACCCCGATTTCGCAGGCAGACGCCGAGAAAGGAAAACCAGGTGTTGCCACAGCCGGCAAGGATGTCTTTTGGCCGCCCAAGCTCAACTACTACTATCCAAATCTCACACTCCTAGATCAAGACGGAAAAAAAGTCTCGCTCTCTCAATTCAAAGGCAAAGTAATTATCGTCGAACCGGTAGGAATTTCCTGCCCAGCTTGCCAGGCATTCGCCGGCGGCAACCGACTCGGCTCGTTTCAGGGTGTAACACCACAATCAGATTTACGATCATTCGAAGAGTACGCGCAGACGTACGCCGGGGTCAAACTCGACAATCCCAAAATTGTTTTCGTGCAGTTGATTTTGTACAACATGAACCTGCAGGCCCCCTCACTGGCTGAAGCACAGGCGTGGTCAAAACACTTTCAGATGTCTACTAGTCGCAACCGCTACGTACTCGCCGGCGAACAGAACATGGTGGGCAATGCGAGTTACAATATGATTCCGGGCTTTCAACTAATCGACCAGAATTTTGTGTTGAGGTCCGACTCAACCGGTCACAACCCGACGAATGACTTGTATCGACACTTGCTACCTACGCTAAAGAGCCTCTTGTAGACTCGTTTCGGATTCCTAGCTTGCGTAAGATGAGACTCCTCCTGGCTGCAATATTCTCGACGACCGTCGCAATACACTTAATGCTGACAGTATTGCCGGCGCTTGCTCAAAAACAGCTTCTATATAGTATTTCTCAAAAGCAAAGTCTCTCGGAAAGACTCAATGTCATAGGCAACCCCGTCTACATCATGCTTCCTGGAGGCAGCAAGCGAGGCTTGTTCATCGCCAAAATAAATGGGACCGGTGTTAGCACAGCCATCGGGCTCATCCCCGGCGACGTGTTGCTTTCGCTCAATGGCAAAGTCACTTCCGACTCCCAAGAAGCAGACAGAGTTTTGAGTTCATTGGGACAAGGGAAAGTGAAAGCCGTCTTTGCACGAATCGCCGGAGGCCAAGCTCAACTTTACAGCCCGACCGTAAATTATCTTATGTCCACCAACTCGATGGTCACCCCATCGGCGTATGGCGACGCATCGAAGAGCACGTTTTCTAGAGCCGGCCAAGCCACCGTTAAAGCTGCTTCAATGGATCAGCTCGAACAATACATGTTTAGACTGATCAATGACGATCGCAAAAAAAACGGCGGATTGCCACCACTCCAGTACAACAGTGAGCTCGCACGCCTGGCTAGAGCCTATGCCGAAGACATGGCAAAACGAGGCTTCTTCAACCACGTGGATCCGGAAGGAAGATTGCCGAGAGACAGAGCAAGAGAGATGGGTCTAAAACTGATTGTTTGGGAGAATCTCGCCTGGCAAGGCGGCTACTATCCCGAAACAGAATTAGTGCAGCGCTGCGAAGCCGACATGATGTCGGAACCTCCAAATGTTCCAGACAACCACCGCGGATGCATTCTGAACAGGAATCACGTAATGGTCGGTGTCGGTGTTGCTCGACTTCCAAGCGGCGGAGTCGTAACCGTGCAGGAATTTTCACCAGGCGAGTGGTTTTGGCCTCCACAAGAAGCCACACACAACAATAAGCACAATAAGAACAATAGAGACTGAACGTTAAGATCCCGGCTCTTCAAGACTCATAGACGGCAAAAAGACCTGTCTATTGTCTCGTCGCCACCAACGTCCCGTTTTAGACAATTCATCAAAGTCAGTGAAGTGATATTCGTAGACCCAAGCTCGAACAAGTTTCGGCGGATGGTCAGAAAATGGATTTCTTCGAAACAGTGACAAAACTTGCTTATCACCCATCAACAATCGCCGCATCAGAGGTCGAAACCAAAGGGTTCTATCAACCGGTTCCATCGCCGCAAACCAAAGCCTCCAATCTAGTCGCGGCAGGTGCGGTGCCACAAAACATGGTGCTCGATCGAGATCGCCTGGTTTGTATTTGAAGTCATATTCCAGCCAGTGTATTCCATCGTTGCTTCCTTCGATCACCACTTCCGGACGAGTCGTAGTCATTACACCAAACATTCCATATGAACCAACCAGATGATAGCTTTGCACCGCAAACAAGCATTGCAAAATGGGAACCGGCACCATATGAATGCTGCCGGTCAACGCTGCTAGGCGACCCGCACCTAGCATAAGCAATATGCATGCAATGGCGCCGGCCAATGCCCTTCTCAAACGAGCTAAATAACTCAGTTCGTTTCTATTCACCGGCGGCGGTATCACCCTTTCGACGATGTCTTTTGATAGTTTGCGCGGAAGCACTCGACGTACCATTGAATCATCCAACAGAGGAATACACAGCACGATCAAAAGCCAATTCAAAAAGGTGTAGTTACCGGTCAAGATAATCATTGCCTGTAAAAGAATGGTTCCGCCCGCTGTGAGAGCTCTCCAGCGACCGCGAACTAAAATCAAGAAGGGAAGACATATTTCAATTGCAAGCGTTGCCACCACTGAAAATTGGTGCCACCACATCGGCATGTGGAATACAAACCACGCAATTGGAGTCGGCAAGGGCTGTGTCTCGTAGTGGTAAGAAAGAGCTGTCAGATTGCGCCAAGTTGGATCACCACTCAAGATCTTTACGATGCCGGCGCCAATCATAATTCTAAAAACCAAAAACCACAAAAGCCAATGTGGCTTGATGAGACCATCTGCCGGCCGTTCCATACAGAACTTTTGAAACAACTGCTGCGAGCCAATCTTCCATGGAGCTGCCAAAAACTGGCGCCAACTCACGACAAACAGAGAAAGAAAAGCAACTTCCACCAACATTCCATCTGATTGAAAACCAGTAAAGTCATCACCTACGGTGACAAGTGAGAGATAGAGAATGCCTGCCGCCAAAAGCGCAAACTGAGTGCAGAAACCCAGGACGATGGACAGACCACACAGGATTCCAATGATTGGGACAAGCGTCAAAAATTGATCGGTTCTATTGAACCAAAAGATGGTCGGATACTCAGAAGTGGCTTGGGCACCTACATTCACTGACACCCAAGTGAGTGAATTCGACAGCGGAACTATTCCTTCCGACCCAATCAAACCAAGTACCTGAGGGCAGAATGAAAGAAAGGCGCAAACAAAAATCAAGCCAAGACATCTAAAGTAGAGCCAATGAGAAATGGCATAGGAAAGGATTGGCTTTGAGTTCGTTTCAGGCTCTGGAGTCATGAGAAATCCAATTAGCCCTCCATTCTCCACGTCCAATAGACTAGCAGAATGGCACGACGCCGCTGGTTGAGGCTTTCGGAATCTCAAAATTCTTGAGTCAAAATTGAACTTTTTGACTTCTCGAGCGTATTCATAAATAGGACGGTGCACCGGCACGCTAAGGGGAAGATGTACAGCGAATATTTCGCTGTACTCCGGCTCGTACAAGCAGCCTGTTTGAACTGGGGTATGGGACACCTGTAAAAGTCGGAGGCGGCAGGCGCATCGTCCAAGTTTATAAAGGAAGTGGCAGTGAGGCACCGCTAGAATATGGGTTATACGAACCTTTTTACTTTTATGTGCTCGATTTACTGCCTGGGTTTGGTGCAATCTGATATGATTAAATTCACGGACGCAGTGGTCATAAAAAAGAAAACACCGATTTTGGGGAGTTTTATGGTTGTTTCTGAGCCACGAAGGCGAGGCAGACCTCGCGACGAAGCACACCTTGCCAGACGAGAGCTAGAAATTCTCGAAGCGGCAACCAGCTTCTTCGCCGAGCATGGCTTTGCAAACGCCGACATGCAAGAGCTGGCAGACGAGCTGGGTATTGGAAAGGGAACCATATATAGGTACTTCCCCTCCAAAGAAGCCCTGTTTTTTGCGACCGTGGATAACGGTATGACTCTGCTTCACGATCACATAACCGTCAAGACCGGCTTCATAAGTGATCCATTAGAGAAACTGCATGCGGCAGCTCGGGCGTTCCTGGGATTTTTCGACAAAATGCCCGAGCTGGCCGAGCTTCTGATTCAAGAGCGATCTGAGTTTAAGCACCGCTTCAAACCGACTTATCTCAAGCACCGCGAAGCGCACATTGGTCCATGGAACGACATGATTCGCGGTCTAATCAAGCAAGGCAGAATTCGGGACATTCCAGTTGCAAGAATTACCGGAGCTCTCAGCAATCTGCTTTATGGCGCAGTGTTTACTCACCGTTTCTCGCCACAGGACGAAACTCTCGAGCAGCGCGCAGAAGACATTATTGATGTTTGTATGCGCGGCATACTCTCAGATGCCGAACGTGCGCAGCACAAAAACGAAATCACTTATGCTCCTCACACCACCACGAAGCAAACACAGGAATCATCAAGGCAGCCCTAGTATATGAAAGCCGATCTAGAGAAAGTATTTTCCACCAATGATCCCAGTCCAAAACAGACGGGAGCACCGGTTGCTCCTGAGAAAAAATCCGGTGGCAAGTGGATTCCTTGGCTCGTGCTCGTGGTAATTGTTGTGCTTGTTGCAGCCGGCGTCCTTGTGTTCAATTCTGGAATTTTGCAAAAGAAACCAACTGCCGCTGCCACCCCAACTCCGGTGATGACGGTCACGATGGCGCCTGCCGAGATGCGCACGATTCACCAAGAAATCAAGGTAACCGGCTCGGTGTGGGCATGGGATCCACTGGAAATTGGCACAGAAGTAGGCGGGCTAAAAATCGAGAATGTACTGGTCGAAGAGGGCGATAGAGTCGTTAAAGGGCAGCCTCTTGTGTTGCTCAACAACTCGGTTCTTAAAGCAGAGCTCGAACGCGAGCAGGCCGTATTGAGGTCAAACAAGGCTGCTTGGAATAAAGCACTGCAGCCAAACCGCCAAGAAGAGATTCATGGATTGCAAGCGGCAGTTGCCCAGGCGCAAGCGAGTGTAGAACAAAGCCAAGCACAACTGGTGCAAGCACAAGCAAATGTCGTAGAGGCTCAGCATAATGCCCAGCGATATGCCGCATTGCAAAAGGAAGGCGCTGTCAGCGTTCAAGAGTCCGAAAACAAATCGACCCTTACCAAAGTGAGCGAAGCGGAAGTGCGCAATGCACAGCAACGAGTTCATGCATCCAGGTTTGCACTCAAGCAAATGCAAGAACGATTGCATATGGCCGAATCAGGCGGCAGAAGCGAAGACATAGACATGGCTTCGGCGGAAGTCGCCCGCACACAGGCTAACATCAAGAGATTGCAAGCATTGATCGCACAAACAATCATCAAAGCACCATGCAACGGTCTGATACTCAAACGCAACGCACACATCGGTGACACATCATCGGTGAGCGAATCGCTTTTTGAAATGGTGAGAGATAATCGCTTGGAATTGCGCGCTCAAGTTCCTGAACGTGACATTCCCAGATTGCGACCCGGTATGCGCGTCAGTGTCACCAGCTCGTCTGGAGGGTTGAAGCCGGTAACTGCAACTTTGCGCGAAGTCTCTCCAAAAGTTGATCCGGACAGCCGTCTTGGAATGGCGCGCATAGATTTGCCTGCCACGGATGGCTTTAAGCCAGGAATGTTTGCAGAAGGTCATGTTTTTCTTCAAGACTTCAAGGCGCTCACTGTGCCGGCACAAGCAATCGTGACACGCGACAATCGAAATCTCCTGTTTACTGTGACCGACAACAAAACAGTGGCAAAAGAAGTGTTGCTCGGTGCAAGAAACGGCGACTATGTAGAAGTGACGGCAGGTCTTCAACCCGGTGAGAAGGTAATCACTGCTGGCGCGGGTTTTCTGAAAGATGGCGACTACGTGACAGTTAGCGACCGCCAAAGTGAACCAGGCGAACAGCCCTAATAAACGATAGGCAGCAAGAATGAACTTTCGGAATCTCTCAGCCTGGTCGATACTGCATCCGGTGCCCACAACGGTGCTGTTTCTTATCTTGACCATTCTCGGATTTTGTTCCTTCAGAACATTGGGTATCGACGAATCACCCAACATCGATATTCCGGCAGTGGCTGTCTCAGTGACTCAGGCAGGCGCATCACCGTCTGAACTCGAGACCGAGGTCACTCGAAAAATTGAAGATGCCGTTGCCGGTTTGGGAAACATCAAACACATAACCTCTGCAATAAACGAGGGCATCTCAACCACAACGATCGAATTCGAGTTAGGAACGAACAGCGATCGCGCAACCAACGATGTGCGAAATGAAATTGCAAAGATTAGGCAGATGCTACCGCAAGGAATCGATGAGCCGGTAGTACAACGACTCGAATTCACTGGCGGACCCTTTGTCACCTACACTTTGGCCACAAAACAAAAGAGAACCGTTGAAGAACTCAGCTGGTTTATCGACAACAATATCTCCAAGTCGCTTCTGTCTGTCGCAGGCGTCGGTCAAGTAACGCGCTCGGGTGGCGTAGATCGCGAGATTCGTATCAACCTAGACCCATCCAGGTTGGAGGCGGTTGGAGTAACTGCAGATCAAATCAGCACGCAACTGAGACTGCTGAACATAAACCTACCTGGTGGCAGAGGCGAGTTTGGACCGCAAGAGCAAGCCATCCGCACACTCGGCAGCGCAAACACCGTGGAAGATTTGGCAGCTACACGCATCGCATTGCCCAATGGCAGATTCGCAAGACTTGATACTTTGGGAACCATTCAAGATTCAACCGAAGATCAACGACAACTTGCAATGTTGGATAACAAGCCAGTAGTCTCATTCTCGGTGGTAAGAAGCGTTGGCGCCAACATGGTTGATGTTGAAGAGCGCGTGCAAAAGAAGATAGACGAACTGCAAAAGACTCTGCCGAAAGATCTTACGATCACAAAAATTCGATCTGAATCAATATTCGTCCACCAATCCTATGAATCGTGCCTCGAACACCTTGCAATCGGTGCAGTGCTTGCGGTCATAGTGATTTGGCTCTTCCTCAAAGACTTCCGTGCAGCGGTCATCTCGGCAATGGCAATGCCGTTGTCTCTGATTCCGACATTCTTTGTCATGCAAGCTTTCGGCTTCACTTTGAACAACATGTCGATGCTTGGGTTGTCTCTCGTTATTGGCGTGCTCGTCGACGATGCGATTGTCGAAATTGAAAACATCGTCCGGCACATAGCCATGGGCAAGACGCCATTTCAGGCCGCTCTCGATGCGGCAGACGAGATTGGACTCGCGGTCGTCGCCACAACTATGTCAATTATCGTTGTCTTCGTGCCCGTTGCATTTATGGGCGGCATTCCAGGACAGTTTCTCAGACAGTTTGGATTGACTGTTGTTGTTTCAGTCACATTTTCTCTTCTTGTTGCCAGAATGCTGACGCCTTTGGTAGCGGCATACTTCCTCAAAGACCCCGGTCACGATGGGTCAAACAAAGGCGCAACGGTACGAGCCTACGACAAACTGATTCACTGGGCGCTCAACCATAGAATTCTCACGATAGTCGCGGCGCTGTTATTCTTCGGTGCCAGCATCCTTTTGTTTAGAAGCATGCCGACTTCAGTCATCGGGCAAGTCGATCGCGGCGAATGCCTGCTTCAAGTCGAATTGCCTCCGGGCGCAACTCTCGAAGACACTCATAAAGTCTGCGTAGAGCTGACCAATCTAATTTTGAAGTACCCCGAGGTAAAGCAAGTTTTTGCCACCGTTGGCGCACCAACAGCCGGCAAGGGAAGAGCGAAGGGTTCGGCCGGTGAAATACACAAAGCCAGCATGTACATCATGCTCAAACCAAGAGATGTCAGAGGTATTTCGCAGCAGAAATTTGAAGAGAAGATACGTCCTACACTTCGGCAAGTTGCAGGAGCACGAACAGCATTCAACCGCATCGGTGGCATTACAGGCAAGCTGCGCGTTGTCCTCACGAGCGACGACGAAGTAGTTCTTTCTCGGACCGCCAGCAAACTCGAAGATCAAATGAGGAGTATACAAGGAGTCTCAGACATCGTATCCAGTGCATCACTGCAACGCCCTGAGATAAACGTCAAACCTCGCTTCGACATCGCTGCGGAGCAAGGAGTGCTTGTCCAAAGTATTGCACGCACCGCGTTGATTGCCACCATGGGTGATGTTGAGTCGAATCTGCCAAAGTTCAATTTGTCCGACCGCCAAATCAATATACGAGTGCAGCTTGACCCTCGCTATCGAGAAGATCGAGAAACCATTCGCAATATGAGGGTGTCAGGAAAGGGCGGACGCTTAGTACCTTTGAGCGCCGTCGCCGAGATTCAAATGGGAAGTGGACCATCGCAACTGGACCGGCTGGATCGATCCAGGCAAGTAACGATTGAGGCAAGCCTTGCGTCCAAACTCACCTTGGGTGAAGCACTGAAGGCTGTGCATGAACTGCCAGCTTTCAAACAGAAACCGGAGACAGTCAGAGAAATTCCAACCGGCGACGTCGAGATTCAGAAAGACATTTTTGGTGGCTTCGGCACCGCGCTCACTGCAGCCGTGCTTCTCATTTACGCTGTGCTAGTGCTTTTGTTTGAGGGCTTCCTCCACCCACTAACCATTATGATGTCTCTACCATTGGCGCTTGGAGGCGCTCTGATTGCGTTGGTAGCAACGGGGCAATCATTGGGGTTCTATACATTGATTGGGATCGTTATGCTCATGGGACTTGTGACGAAGAACTCGATTTTGCTTGTGGAGTATTGTCTGATGTCAATGCACGCGGGTACTCCGCGGCTGCAAGCAATTATTGAATCCGGCGAGGCCAGACTGCGTCCGATTTTGATGACGACGATTGCCATGATTGCCGGTATGATGCCGATCGCGATTGGCGTTGGTGCAGGCGCGGAGGCGAGAGCGCCAATGGCAATTTGTGTAATTGGTGGACTCACCACATCTACGCTCCTGACACTAGTGGTAGTGCCAGTCGTGTTTACTTACATTGATGATCTTCAAAACTGGATCTTCAAGATGGCAGGTCGTGGACCTGGCAAGCCGAAGGCATCAGATGCTTCGCCGCGCGAGCATGTGCATCATTAGTGGTCTTCCCAAATTTGATCTTCAAGCAGAAGCAGCACAGGAAATTAGCTAGTTTGTAGGCGCAAAATCGAATTTCGCGGATCTGTTTTTTACTTACTGATGCTGATGATTCTTAGCTGTTATCTCCTTCTTGATCTCGGCAATCACATCTTTGAGGCTCTTCTTCACGTCTGACTGCCTGGTATTCAGGTCTTTGAACCAGGGCAAGTTGCCATCGGAAATAAATAGATTGGAGATACCCCAGGCAGCTCCAACGTATGAACCGTTTTCAGCCTTATTGAGAAACACCAAAGATTCGCCGGCCGGGAAGGAGCAATGTGCGCATCTGAAGTTTTCGGCACCAAGGATGGTGATTGTTTTTGGCAGCGTTCCTTTGATTGTATTTTTTACAGTAGCAGTTGAAAGTTGTCTGTATCCATAACTTATGTTTGTTTCTTTTTCCTCGCACTTTTCGATCTGAACTACGGCGATGCAGTCAGCTTTCTGAATCATCTCTTTGGCGGTTGGGTAGTACGCCTTAGCCCAAGCCGGCTCGGCTAAGAATGTTCCAACAGAGAATGCACCGACAAGCAGAATCGCAATAATTGCAATTGTGCACGGTAGAAAGAAGTTTTTGGATTTCACGACCTGTACCTCGGGCAGCGAATACAGTCTACTTCAAAAGTTGCATTCGCGCAGGTGTGACCCACTCGTCCCACTCTTTGCCGTAACTTGTGTAGTGGATGTAGAACTTGTCGTTATCGACTTTTTCTATGGTCGCCGGATACCAGGTGCCATGCCATTCGACGCGAATGTTTTGATTCTTGCTGAAGCTTGAAGCTGCAGGAATAGCTCGGTCTGCTCTAGAAACGTCACTGGTAGGACTGTCGTTGCAGTTGGAGTAGCAGTTAGAGTTGAATTCTTGCGGGTCATACCGCTTTTGACACGCTTGTGATTGGTACTTGATATTTGAATCGTGCGTGTAGTGGACGTAGTGGCGAGAGACCCCAGTTCTGATTGAACGAATTCTATGTGAATCAACCCATTCATCCCAGTTACATCCATAGCCGATGTAATGAATGTAGTAGAAACCACCATCAACTGCTTCGATAGTAGCTGGATACCACGTGCCGTGCCACTCTACATCGGCGAATTTTCCTACTGATGCATTAAACTTCGGGTTCTCTGCATTTTCAGAAGACTCTGCGGACGATTTTGCCGCTGGCACGAAAAAGCCTTTCCACTTCCACTTCAACTGTGTCTCGCTAAGACCGAAGAGGTTGGCATTGCAATTGACGTCATAGCTGGTTCCCAAAGCTGCCACGGCAGCGACTGCGATGGCAGCCACAGAAAGCAGACGAACCGGTGTGATGCTAAACATGCCGCACCTCCTCAAAGGGAAATGGTTCTGGGCGAACCATTACTAATACCTTACCCTTCGAATGGGCGTGTTTCACCTAACTAAGCACCGTCGAATTTCTAGGGTTTACCCTATTTGCCTGTCTGCTCTATGTTTGGATTCAGCTGACTGTTTAGCTATGATGCGGAGCTTTGACGAAGCTTGGCTTTTCCTCTGTCGATTATGTGCAGCAATTTGCCCTTTCCAATTTCATCGACAGCGGGTGCTTGTTCGATTGGAGCAAATATCTCTCGATACCATTTTTCGCTGGTGCATTGCTGTTCCCAATTTTCCAGGACGTCCCACTCTTTGTCATTCAGTCCAAGAAGGAAACGAGCGCGAAATGGATCGATGCCTTCCGATTCAAACACGGCTACACGAACATCTTGGCCCAAACCTGTATCGAAGTACACTTGCCCAGCTCCGTCGACATCAACGTCTCCGTAAATGTCATATCGTCGAATTAGGTTTTGCGCTTCTTCGATATATGAATCATGGGTTCGCACCCCTTTCGCGGTGAGTTTGTAGGATGCATTCTTCACGTCGATTTCGATCAAGCCATCTTGCTCGCATTCTTGAATGACATCGATCAATTCCGGAATATCCTTGGTCACATCCACAGAAGTGCCGATGGCAAGCCGATGAAGGAAGTACAGTTTCGCAAGTTCCGGAATTGATCCGTGTTGATCAGTTGAGGACTTTGAGCTAATAGTGTCTGCAGTCTCTGCTCCGTACAATCCCTGTGCGGTGACTTGTGTCGCGGCTGTTCCGCCCACCACAAGCTCACAACGTTTATATTGAATTCCTTCCTTCGAAGCTGGAAGAAACGCCCCCGTCATTGTTGCATCGGGATCGAGTTCGGCACCGTTGGCGCGAAAAGTCACATCGTCGCGAATGAACATGCCTTGCGAATCGCGATCGAAAATCATGTTTTGAATGATTTTGAAATCGTCGATTTGACCTTCAGTCAGAATGCCATCAGCAACGAGTTTCGAGGGTTCTGCTCCCAACACCTCGAACACAACATCGATTGCAGGTTGCTTTGCAATTCGCTCTGGAAGACCAAGCACAATCATGTGGCGCTGCAAAGCGTCACTTACATTGAGAAAACAGTCCATACTTAGCGCCTCCGGCCGCCCCAACCACGCATTCCAAAACCGCTGCTTCTGCGACCGCCCCAGCCGAAGCCTCGTGTCGAACTCGACGACGAGCTGCTGCTTTTGCCGAAGCCGCCCCACCCTCTCTTGGATGTGGTTGTGGTGGATGCGCTGCCGAATTTGGCCTTGCTGGTTTGTTTAAAGGTTGTGTTCGCAGCCTTTTGAGTTGAATAAGCAGGTGTCGTACGGAATGTATTGCGCTGATCGCGAAGAACTACAATCGATGGATACGGAGTGTAATAGCGACCACCAAAGCCGCCCATCAGATGCGATATCACCATCATTTGAACAAATGGGCTGTCGAGAATGCTTCTATGGCCCTCGTAATACGGCCGATTGTTGTAATCGTTGACGCGATAAGGCAGCTGGTTATCGGATGTGACGTCACCGGTCTGTTCAATTGAGAAGAGCTTCTCTTCGCCGGGTTGGAAGCCTTGTTCCTTCTTGTCTTCCAGATATCCAGTCACGGTCAGTTTGCCGGTTTCACGGCTGGCATCGATGGAGACAACTCCATCACCTTCATAGATTTCGTTGACACGTTTCTCAAAGGCACCCATCCATGAATTGAAATCCTTGGGGTCTGTGCCTTTGGTTTCCCAAAATGCCTTTTGCACTTCTTCGAGATTGATCTTTTGCTCTTCGCCTTCAACTTGCGAAGAAACGTAGTGCTCGGCTTGCTGGTTGGCCCGAGGTCCCGCGCAACTTGTCAGTCCAACGCCGCAAATCACAAGGATTGCCACGGCTGTTGAATGCACTTTTTTCATTTCTCTCCTTCGGTTCTCGCATGGAGAACGGTTTAAGGGGTCGATTGAGCCTTTGAGTCTGTGGTTCTGCCCTTGCGAACCACCCAGGCTTGACAACAACCTCTGTCATAAATTGTATACGGGTAGCCCCGGACAATGTGTTATCGAAAGCAAGTTTTTACTGTCTCCGGGCGCGAGTTAACGCTTTTTTTGCGGTAATCGGGGGCAGAACCGCCAGCCCGCCTAGGTTAGCCTGGTTTCTTCTTGAATACGCCATTTGCCAGGTCCAGACCAGTAAATCGACTTAAAAGGAAGGGACAAGTTTCCAACTCAACGTAATCGGCAGCGCAAAAGCATGCACAAACAAAAACACCACCCGAATTGCTTCGCGGTGGTATCAATGCTACCGTCTGACTGCCCCTTGCGAGTTGGGCTCAGTATTTCGTCACGCTTCAGTCAGTCCTTCACGTGATGCGGGCTCGCTTACTACGGTTTCTGATCAGCGCCGATCTGATGTTTCCGTAAGGCCCCTCGGCTCAAAGTGTTCAACATTGAAGTGAGCACTCACCGTTCATGTGTATTAGTCTACCGCGTTAACGCTATTGGAGAAGTCCCCCAATGTACAGTTAATCTGTATTCCTTGGCAATCAGAAAACATACTTGCTTAGTGCTTCTGCGAGGACAATAATGCATGCCAGGAGCCCGATCAATAAGATACGATTACCACGCGCCAATTGCATATACGTCCGATATCACTTATGACGATCGCGGATTTAAATTCGATAGAACATCGCTATATCACCGGTTTAAATGAGAAACGTTCAATTCTGCCAAAATACGTTTAGTATGGAATCTGCACGTAATGCGTGAGGCGTGAGGCGTAATACGAGTGGAACGAGGCGATTGGTATGCGAGCAAAATTGATCGTGGTGTCCCTTACAGTCCTTATCGGAACCCTCTGGATGGCGCCGGCACTAGCAAAGCCTACTGAAGCTGAACTTGTAGATGCGATAACAAAGGCAAAAATACTTAGCGGCGAATATCAAATTAACATCGTCGCTGAACAAAATCAGGCAACCCTGTCAACTTTTTTGGATAAGGCATCAAACAAAGCAGATGATGACTGCAAGATCAATGCAGTTCTGTTGGCGAAGAAACTGATGGACATCGATGCTGATCTGGTCAAGGTGAAAGTACTGTTTTACGACGTTGACGGCGATCACTATCGGCAAGTCCTCGTAAAAGCCGGAGATGTGTTGGCTCTTGGTGGCGGACAAATAGACAAGGACAAACTACTATCGTCGCTTGAAATTACGCGCGGCAGTCGCGGCGCTAACAGCGCAGAGGCAAGCAGTCAAGCCAAGCCATCACCGACAACACCATCGACTCCCTCGATGAGTGTTGCACCTACGGCGGCAGGGACGACGCCATCAACACCGCTTACAGCAGCCGCATCACCGACATCCACGCCATCAACTGCTACGGCTATCTCTAAACCGACAACACCATCCGTTCCCACATTCAACTCGGCAGGCATCTCCTTTACCTATCCAAGAGATTGGATTGCGAAGCGTGGCGCTAGTGCATCGGTATTGGCACATTTTTTCAGTTCGACTTTATCCGACAAGAATTACATCGATATCGATTTCTTCAATGACAATCGAAGTGTCGAAGGATTAGCCGATGAGAAGTATCGCGATTGGCTCTACCAGCCAAACTATCAGGTTGTCTACAGCGGTGCTCTCAAGCTGGGTGCGAAGGGCTCCATCCCTGGTATCAGCCGTTTAATCACATATCAAATCGAAAATTATCCAGAGTATAGATATTATCAACGTCACGTTTTCTTCGGAAAGCCAGGTCGCATTTATTGCTTGCGTTATCACGCAGAATACAAAGACATGCAGAAGGTAAATGCTGCGTTTGAACATATGCTTGTTACGCTACAAGCTCAGGGCCTTGGTTCTACCGCTTCATCAACAAAGGCAACGCCAGGAGTCAAAAAACAAAAATGAGGAAGAGTGCAACCTCATTGCTTTCTCTCTTGTGCGCATCTATAACATGCGCCTTCTGTGCAACACCTGAAGAGTCTTCGATCGTAAAGGCAATCTCAAGCGCAAATATTCTCAAATCAGACTATCGAGTCGCGGTCGCGATAAAGGGAGATGAAGCCATAATTTCAGCGTACCTGAATCAGGCATCGAGAAACGCAAAAACAGACATAAAGATCGAAGCTATCTTGTTGGCACAAAAGACAATGTCCACAAGCGCACACATTACACGAGTAAAAACACGTTTCTACGATGTTGAACAAACTGCTTATCGGGAAGTTTCGGTCACCACAGGTGATGTGGCAGCCTTTGCCAATGGCACTTTAACTCAAGACAAATTGCTTGCATCTCTAGACATCAATACTGTTCCTCTTCAAACAGCAACACCTCAAAGTCAGCCGAAAACCGCTGCACCGACGAAGCCGCAAACCAAGCCTGCAACAGCTCGTCCCAACTTATATAAGGCGCAAGGACTTGCTTTTTATTACCCGACGACGTGGGTGCAAAAGCAGGTACCGGAAGAAGGCGAACAGGCGCGTTTGATCAGCACCGCAGCTCGAGGTGACGCCACGATTGTGATACGCACCGAACAGACGACGCCTGTTAGCGCAGCGCAAAGGGACAGGCAAAGTTGGACGGAAATGAACACTAATGGCGCCGAAACACAAGCTCAACTTGGATGGAACCAATCAATTCAATTGGGATACAGCAGAAAAATTGAGGGTGTAGATCTTCTGGTTCAATTTACTAAAGGAACAGATCACACTCTCGAGCGACACGTCTATTTCAAATTGTCGCCTTCATCACTTACTTATCATCTCTCACTTAGATGCAGTAAAGGAGAGTTTCTTGGGTTGAACAAGGAGTTCGCAGCAGTGCTCGCAACCGTACTCCCTGCACAATAACCTTAAACGCACCTCCTGTTTTTGCACGAATTTTTCATGCGGCGTTTTTTATCATGCTTAGACTTCGATTCGATTCCCCAAGGCGTCTTAGGGCGCGGAGGTTTGAAATGTCGCTTACTAATTTGCTTACTCGTTTTTCTTTACTATCAGCAGTTGTTTTATCACTAGTCGCAGTCCAACCAGCAATGGCTCAATCTTGGGGTGACGCATACAATTCGCAAGGCGACACTGGCGATCAGATTCAGAACAGCGACAAAAATACTGGAAGCCAAACAGAACAATACAACAACGGGCAAGCACCTCAATTGCAGGGTGCAACCAACGGCACCATCGCACCTCAAGGCGCTGACGCTACTGTCGTCATGGGTGTCAACACTGCCGGTACTGTTCGCGTCAACAACTTGGCTAACTTAGAAGCTTTACTCAACATCATCGCCAACGGTATGGAAATTCTTGGTATCGCTTGGGGCGGCCCAACGATGATTCTTGGTTTCATGCACATGGCTGCTGGAACACAAGACGCGATGAAGAGAGTTCTCCACGGCGGCGCCGGTGTAACCGGCGGACTCGCGACTCCCGGCGTCATCAACTGGCTCGTCGCCTCTGCTCGCGACGCCAACTTGTTCAGCTAATCGAAGTTTACGCCCAACAAAATATTCGGGGGAAGCACCAGCCTGTAACCCTCGAATTTTTGTTTGTTGGAAACAATCCTAATCCTAATCGCAGAACGCACGGAAGAAACGCCAAATACAAAAACACCACCCAGATTGCTCTGCGGTGGTATCCATGCTACTGCCTAGCTGCCCCTTGCGAGTTGGGCTCAGTATTTCGTCACGCTTCAGCCAGTCCTTCACGTGATGCGGGCTCGCTTGCTACGGTTTCTGATCAGCGCCGATCTGTCGTTTCCGCAAGGCCCCTCGGCTCGAAGCACTCAACTTGTGTGTGCTCACCGGTTATGCAATTAGTTTACCGCGTTGAGAATGTATTTGAAGTACCCCAATGGACACTTAATGTGCATACCTTGGCAATATTGCAAACCCAATTGTGGTGTCGGATAAATGCAACCACATATGATGCTAAGCGCTGGGCCCATAATGTAGTTCCGCCAAGCAACCGTTGGATATACAAATGCTATATCGCCAGCTCACCTCCCGCTTCAAGGGGTTTCGGGCGAAAATTTGCTTGCCGGCGGCTTAAGCGATAGCTGTATCAGACTCCGGTGGACGCAAAACCCAAAGCTGATTGCCAAAGCGACGATTATTGTTCGGTTTGAACGTAGATTTATCGATACTGTGATGTGTCCATCGGGTTGTGGCCGAATTGTTGTCGTACACAGTGTCGTTCTCTCCCATAATTCCTATGTGGGCAGAACCACTGCCAGAGCGGTTCGGCTCGATGCCAAACACAACGTCGGTGGGCCTGCGTTCCGAAATTGGAAGACGTTTCCAACCATGTTTCTCCAGCTGCGAAACGAGCCCCTTCACCCCGGCGCTGTCAGCATAGTTATAGCCGGCTTCTTGCAGGCATTTCGAGACAGAAGCGGCACAACCGAGGTTGCCGCCTTCAACAGAGTTGCGATACTTGGTTTGAGCCCAGAGTTGCTCGCCCACATTGCTTTGAGCGGTGGCGAGAATCTTGCCGTTGGCTTCCCGCAAGTCGATGTCGCCGGGTCCCTGCTGCCTGGCCATAGTCAGCTGGTACATGTTATCGGCGGCTGTTTGATAACGACGAGCTTCAGGATCATTTAGCTCTTGAGCGTTGGGAACGTGACCCAAACGCATTGCCAGTGCGACTTTGCCGGGATCCGCTCCAAGCGCTCCGGAGAACTTTTGTATGCGGTCTTGTGCAATGACTTCCTGAAGCTCTTTTGGCAGGGAACCATTTATATCTTGTCCAGTTACAGTTCCTTTTGATCCTTGCATCTTTTCCAACAGTCCGCCAAGTTTGTCGGCGTCGAATTTCTCAGCAAATCCCTGAGGGAGCTTGCCCTTCTTTTCCAGCGCGGCGAGTTTAGTTTGAAGATGCTTTTTGAGTTTAGGATGATCTTTTAGAACCTTTCCTAGTTTCTTGGGATCGGGTGGATGTCCCAACTGCGCCATGGCTTCTGGGTCATCACAATCAGACAGGAGATCGAGGAAAAAACCACCGACTAATTCCGCGTTGAATCCATAACGCCCTACCGTATAGCTACCATCTGACAGTGGTCGAGCCGATTCATAGGGATTCTGTCTGTCAGCCCCATTTAGTGACGCGACCAAGTCTTTGATGGCAAAGATATTGTTGGTTTCGTCTTTGGCTCGCGGCACGCTTCTTTGAGGAATCTCACTGTCGACATCCCCGCGCGGAACGCTCATGCCGCCGCCATTGCTTCCGCGCAATCTGTTCATTGCGTCTGACATGTTTTGCACGTTTTGCGGAATTGGTCGGTCGGCCTGCTGAGTCAGAGGCCCAGAACCAAATCTCTTTTCCACTTCGTCGGAGACCAAGGCTTGATCGTCATTGATTACGACCTTTCCTTTGGTTTCAGGATGCTTTTGAGCTACTCTTGCTCCCAAGTAGTCAACTAAGCGATCGACTGATTTTTGCTGTTCGGCAGTGGGATCGGACACCACGCCTGGGTCACGCTCAACTTGAACAACAACTTTTGCATGCGGATTCTTTTCGGGATCATTGAGTACTTCAATAGTTCCATCTTTTTTCACCAGGAAATCTGGTTTTGAATCTTTCTCGCCGGTAAACTGCACGGTAATTTCGGGCGCTTTGCCATCCTTCAGTTTGTCGGCAAATTGTGCTTTGGCGACTGCATCTTTGGATTGTTTGAGCGAACCGTCACCTACCAATTCAGAAACGGACTTGGCGGCATCAAGCGGAAACTCAGCGGAGAGTTGGCTGGAAAATGTTGATTGTGCGTCTTTGGGTTTGGCAGTCGTGTCTGCCGCAGGTGTAGACTTGGCGTCTGAGCCGCCGGCGTCTGCTTTCACTCCGGACGGTTTAGCAGCCATCAAGCTCATCGCCTGCTCGTGCAACTTGCCCCTGGCTGCATCACCCTGCGCGAGAGCGCTGGATTCATGGTTTTCGACCGGGGCTCCAAAAATCGTTGAAGCATCGAAGGCAGCGCCTTTAGACATGGTGAGTTTGACTCCAGGAAAAAGAGATTGCACGCGCGCCTACCGCCGGCACCACATATAGTGCCGGAGTAGAATATTTGTCCAAAGTGCGCGACGAACGCACATGCACGACACCAAAGTCGCGCCAGCAGGACTTAACTAGAAGTTACAGATCGCTGCGTGAAAAAGTTGTGACAATTTTGCCCTTGTCCAACAAGTTCTTCACTTGCCCGTTTTCTTCCAAAACGCCCGTTATGCTGCCACAGTAAGGGTTTTCTCCCTTTCCAGCAATTCCGCCTCCAGACGAGTCAATCGTGGAATCATCACTGAAGATGTGTAACGGATAAAGTGATACCCAGTAATCGCTCGACACAATGCATACAACCATTTGTCCGGATGATTCGAAAGCACCCAACGCATGAACTTCCAACATTCCTTGCGATAGCCGTCATCGCCACTCATGCGCAACAATCCGGACATCAGAGGAAAGAGATATCGAGATTGAGTAGATCGGCTCAGTCGTCCAAATCTCTGATTTTTACCCGACTTGAGGGAACCAATGACACCTCGCAAGCGACCGAAGAAATTTTCGGCACTATAGAGAGTCGCCAGGACTTTCCGGTATCCTCTTACGAGAGTCACTTCAGGTAGCTTCGTCTTGAAGTTGCAGAAACCAAAAGTATCACCCTCGAAATCGGCGTTCAATCTGCCTTCATCTGTAAGTCTTACCCAAAGTTGGGTATTAGGCATAGCGCTAAGCGGACCGATCATTGCCATCGGAATTCTTGATTGAGTGATGAACTCAATTTGGCGATCGAAGATATCATCGGTGTCGCTGTCGAAACCGACGATAAATCCAGCCATGACCTCCATTCCGTGTTCTTGAATCTTATGTACTTTGCCGAGCAGGTCGCCATGCACATTTTGATACTTGTGTGTTTCGCGCAGAGCCTCGAGCGATGGGCTTTCGATCCCAATAAACACCGAGTGAAATCCGGCACGCCCCATTAGTTCCAACAACTCGTCATCATCAGCCAAATTGATACTAGCTTCGGTGTATAGCCAGAAGGGATGATCGTGTTGTTCCATCCATTCAATCAACGCCGGCAACATCAGTTTAACGTTCTTCTTATTGCCGATGAAGTTATCATCGACAAGGAAGACTTCGCCTCGAAAGCCAGTATCATAAATGCGCTGTATTTCGCCGACGATCTGTTCTGGAGTTTTGGTACGCGGCACTCTTCCGTAGAGCGTCGTAATGTCGCAGAACTCACATGCAAATGGGCAACCGCGCGAGTATTGCACGCACATGTGGGTATAGGCATTTACTTCGAGCAGATCGTATCGCGGAATTGGAGTTTTCGTGATATCGGGCTTGTCACCATTGGCGGTGTACGATCTCTGTGCCGTTCCCTTTGCCAAATCTTCAAGAAATGGTGGCAGTGTGATCTCACCCTCATCCAGAATCAAATAAGTGGCATCATCAAACTTTTCAGGGCTAGATGTAGCATGTGGTCCGCCCACAGCAACCGGTTTGCCTGCGAGCTTTGCACGCTGCAACACTTCCATCATTGACTTGTGTTGAATTACCATGCCGCTCATCATCACCATGTCGGCCCAAGCAATGTCCTCATCGGTGAGTTGGCGAATATTGAGATCTACTAATCGATAATTCCAATCTTGTGGGCAAAGAGCCGCGACTGTCAGCAACCCTAAAGGAGGCATGAATGCTTTTTTTCCGATCAGCGCAGTCGAAAAATGACCGCCCCAGTAAGTAACTGGGATCTCGGGCCACAACAGCAATATATTCATAGTGACTCCTTTTGTATGCGGGTTACCAATACTATCAGGGATCAAGATAATAGCCTCACCGCAAGATAGAGATTTAAGTTCTGGGTTTTCAAAATTTGAGTTTCGTGCGGACGAAATAGGCGAACTCAGCGCTTGGTCGACCTTGAACGCGAATCGCCGCACCAGACTAGTTGAGCGGCTTCATGTTTGGTAGACTCCCCCTGTGTCGATTAGTCAGTGTGAGTGACTATGGCAAAGCTCGGCCTCAAATTAATTCACAAGGGACTGATTCTTGTCCTAGTGCCGCTTGCCATCCAAACATCATTCTTTGTGTATTTGAAGCATCAGCTGGAGTTGGTAGAGCAAGAGGCAAAGACGCAAGAGGTCTCTAAACGTGCTCTGGTGAAAGTCAATTCGACTCTGTTGGTTTCTGCGGATTGGCTGGAAGTACTTCTCACAAGCAAGGCCGAACCGGAAAGAAAAATCAAACAGATTTATAGGACGCATCAAGCCCTGCTTGAATCCCTCAAAAACCTCAACGAGTATTTGAAGGCCGAGTACGACGACAAAGCAGAAGCACAAAAAATACAAAGGCTCACCGATAATTTCGTGCATCAAGGAGAAGAACTAACCACCTCTCTTCTTCAAAATGCCGGTTCTGACGATTTGGCAGACATACTAAGCAGCGATAATCGCTTTCAAAAAGCATCCACAGCGTTAAAGACAGAACTCATTCATTTTGCATTGACTCAAGAAGAGAAAACCAGCAAATCTTTTGCCATAGAACAAAAGAATAGAGAGTCCGTCAACCAACTAATCACCACGATTGTAATCGTCAATATTTTGATTGCTGTACTGATGATGATTTTCTTTTTGCGCGGCATTGCAACAAGGCTGAATCTGCTGAGTGAAAATGCAAAACGTTTCTCGCGCGGTGAAAAACTGATTCAACAACTCAAAGGCAACGATGAGATTTGCTTGCTCGATCGAGTCTTCCACGAAACTGCTGATACGGTTCAGCAAGCCAGACATCAAGAACAACAGGCGATTGAAATAAGCAAGTTGAGCGAGCGCAGACTGACGAATTTGATTGGTAATTTGCCATTTGCACTGGTGACGGTATCTCAAGATGGCAAAATCGAAAACGTAAATCCAACTGCAGAAAGACTTCTTGATTGCTCCGCCACTGAGATCATCGGTCATCGCGTCAACAAGATCTTGCCGATGGCACACGATGCAACTAATGCACGCAAGGTGATGCCTGAAATGATGGAGAAGACTGCTCGTGCGCCTTTAGAGACTGAGGCGGTATCTCTAGAAGGTGAGTACGTGCCTGTCGAGGTCACAGTCACTGATTTTGAATCCGAAAGTGGTCGCACATTTGTTGCCACCATTAATGATATCTCCGAGCGCAAACGCCTGGAGTTATTGAAACAAAACTTTCTGGCAATGGTGAGCCATGATATTCGTTCTCCATTGGCTTCAGTCGGAATTCTCTTGGAGTTAGTGATCGATGGACATGCTCAGCAACTGCCCGAAAGCGCTAAGGAGAACCTCGAAAAAGCGCGCCATTCTTTAGACCGCCTCCAGCAAATGGTCACTCATTTGTTGGATCTCGAAAAGTTGACTTCAACAGAAATTTTGTTGGAACAAACTCAGATCGTCGTCTCAGATTTCATTCAAGAATCTGTTAGAAACTTTGAGGCATTGGCACAAGCCAAACAAGTCACGATAGAAATAGATTGCCCAGATGCATCGCTAGAATTCATAGCCGATAGCGAACTTCTACAACGTGTAATTGAAAATTTCACTTCCAACGCGATCAAATATTCACCGCATGGTGGCAAGGTGACTTTACGCGCACACAAGAATGCAGACAACCTGGAAGTTCACGTGTGCGACGAAGGTCCTGGTGTGCCTGATCATCTAAGAGACGAGGTTTTCGAGAAGTTCAAACAGGTGAGCCAAAGCGATAAGAAACGCGGCTTTGGACTCGGGCTTGCAATTTGTAAATCGATTATCGAACATCACGGAGGCAAAATTGGAGTTACGCCCGTGCAACCGCATGGAAGTAACTTTTGGTTTTCGATTCCGTTAAGTTCGTAGGAGCGACTGCGTGATCGCGCGCACACAAACAAAAACACCACCCAGATTGCTCTGCGGCGGTGTTATTGCTACTGCCTAACTGCCCATTGCGATTTGGGCTCAGTATCTCATCACGCTTCAGCCAGTCCTTCACGTGAAGCGGGCTACTTGCTACGGTTTCTGGTCAGCGCCGACCTGTCGTTTCCGCAAAGCCCCTCGGCTCAAAGTCCTCAACATTCAAGTGAGAACTCACCGTTCATGCACAACAGTTTACCGCACTTCCAACGTCTGAGAAGTCCCCCAATGGACAGTTAATGCATATCCCTTGGCAATTTTTAAAGCTGTGAGCAATCACGTTTTTCGTATACCGAAATTGATCCTAAGAGCCGGATCAATAGTCATATCGGAAGGTTTAGCGAAACGAACACTTCAGCGCGCCAAGCGGATATCGCATAGATATACATTCGATTTAAACCAGATATCCAGCCCGGTTCAAATCGAGTGTCGCGATCTGATTTTGAATGTTCTTTCGTAAGACCTATGGCAAAGTCATCACAGTAAATACTTCTTTGCCTTGATCCGGCGGAGCCGAATCTGGAGGATCGAAAACAAGGTTTAGCGTAAAGTGCGGATCAAATAAAGCAAACAACTCATCTTTGGTAAACGCGAAGGGTGCACCACCGGATTTTCTTGTTCCCATCCACCAAAGCGCAATGAACTTTCCTGTTGGTTTGAGCAGTTCCTTCACTAGCATTGGGTAGCGCCGGCGCCTTGAAGGATCGATTGAACAGAAGCAAGTGTGCTCGAGCACGTAGTCAAACGCACCTTTGTATTCACCCAAAGCAAATATGTCTTTTTGAATCACAAACCCTTTTGTTCCAAACACACCAGCTTGCTCAAATTTCTGCTTTGTGGCGTTTAGAGCCGTGGGTGCAAAGTCGATTGCATGTACCTCAAAACCTTTATTGAGGAACAGCATGCAATCATGCCCAGTGCCGCAACCCAGGACTGCAATTTTCCCTGGTGGAAACTCCTTGGCTCCTGGCGAATTCAAGAACGTCTCAAGCGGAGGTGCGTGCCGACCCAGCTCCCACGGAGTTTTGCCCTGCTCATAGCAGAGCTCCCAGTATTGCCAATCGTCGACGGAGTAGTTTGGTTTGTCTGGTGGAAGTGACATGCTGATGCCTGTGGTTACACAATTGACAACACACCCAGCCGGGCGATTCAACATAATATGGTACCTGCCACAAAGATTAAATGTGGAAATTTCATTGAACTTTTTAGTGGTCTCGAGCGTTTATCTAGTAATACCGCACCACACACCAACCAATGTATTCAACCTCTAGCAAGGTAAGGAGTGATCGTGAGAAAGCTAACGACATCGCTATTGGCGTCCATTGCGCTTTTGGGGTCAGTTGCAATTGTTCAAGAGGCATTTTGCAAAAAACACTTTTCTTCGGCGATTGCGGCAACATCATCAAGAGATCTCACCGTATTGTCTGAAGATCTCATTCTTGACGACACTAAAAGACAAAAGAAACTGCCAATAAAGGTGTCATTTCCACAAGAAACTGGAAATTATCCTGTAATCATTTTTTCTCACGGTGCACGCGGCAGCAAAAACAACTACCAGCCCCTAATTAAGTACTGGGTGGGTAATGGATACGTCTGCATACAACCGACGCACTCCGACTCCATAACTCTTATGGGGACTGATGGTTCAGGAAGGGGCAGTCGATTTGCGCAGTTGGCAAAATTGAGGGAAGCTAAAAGCCGCTCATCCAAAAAGGATCTGCTGGGCGATCGTCCATTTCAAGATTGGCCAAATCGACCGCTCGATGTTTCCTTCATCATGGACAGCCTCGGTGATCTCGAACGCATGGTGCCCGGTCTCAAAGGCAAGATGAACATGTCCATTATCGGCGTAGGCGGACATTCTTTCGGAGCGCACACGTCACAGCTTTTGGGTGGCACCAAGGTTGGTGGCACAAACAAATTTGCAGATAAGAGACCGATTGCCTTCTTGCTGATTTCTCCACAAGGAAGGGAGCAGGGATTTGGCGGAGAAGGCGGCTCGCTTTTGGACGACAATTCCTGGTCGTCATTTACGAGGCCAATGATGGTTATTACAGGAACGAATGACACAGGTCGCAACCAACAAAGCTATGAGTGGCGCAAAGATCCATACAACTTAAGTCCAAAGGGAGACAAGTATCTTCTGGTGATTGACGGCGCTTATCATCACTTCGGCGGAATCGCCGGTGTGAAACACTCACTCATGAAAGGCCCGGAAGACCCTCACCAAGTTGATCTTGTACAACGAACCAGCCTTCTCTTTTGGGACTCGTACCTGAAGAAAAACGAAGCGGAAAAGCAAATACTCAAGTCGCACGCAGTGCTGGCGGACAAGTCCATCAAGTACGTGCTTAGCTCCAAGTGACTCTGAGGTAGCAAGTCACTCTTGGGTTACAGCAACACGTACAATTGGACGTTTGTTCGCCAGTAGGCATCACCATGCGAGCTTGAGGACAAACATGATCAAGACTGGAAAGGTGTGCGTGCGTTGCTAAATTGGGTCATTTTCTTGCCGTAGGAGCTCTTGTAGCCGTCAAAAGCAATCTTGTCTATAAAGAGCGCGGTCCCTAGCGTAATTCCTAAACCGATTCCCGCCGGCACCGATACTGGTGGCGGCATAATCTCCAGAGAGGGAGCAATTGCAGCTATTCCTTCGACTGCAACAAATATCGTGCCCATCGCTCCCAATGTGCTAATGGCACCGATTTCCATAGATGCAGTTGCTCCACCCAACCAGGCATTCACTTGTTCGTATCTAGGGCTGAAAGTATTGCCTATCTCGCTCATCGTCTTGTCTGCGACAGTTGTGTTGCCATAGGAAAGACTTTCGAAATTGTCTCGCATGAATTTGACCATTTGCTTCGCACCAACATCCAGGTCGTCGCGCTTCGAGAACTTATTGAGTTCACTTCTGGAAATCTCTTTGTCATCGTTGAGATCCATTTCATTACGATACTTTCGAAATTCGCTTTGAATTCTTTCGGCGACCTTCAGATTTTCAGCGTAGTCGGAGTCAGCTTCTACTGCCCTCTTGAGAGAACTCCAAGAACTAGCGTTTTCTACTCTTTGAACGGGGCTAGGCAGTCCCTTTTCTTTTAGCACAGAAAGATCTTTGTCCGTGATTTTCGTCTCTGCTCCCCATTGATCGTTGTTGAGTTCTGCGATTGCATCGAAGTTAATAACGAGCTGTGTGATGGCTCTTTGGTCCGCCACTGACTCTGCCTTGTAATGCGATAGCGTCGATAAACTTACAGCTCTGCCGCCAAATTTCCTTCCTAGGAAACTTTGTAGTTCGGTGACATTCAATGCATCCTCTTGCAATGTATTTACTTGATCCAAAGAAGCTTGAACGCCTTGGGCATCCAGTTCAAAATTTGTCATTTTCTCTAACCTCGAACCAACTTGTGATTGTTCTGACACGGGAGAGCATACAGCGAGGCGTTGGTCAATCAGTGGCGAATCGGTGGCGAAGTTGTGGCGC
>CAZCZI010000053.1:30551-48905 GCA_964503045.1 uncultured Candidatus Obscuribacterales bacterium | reverse complement strand
ACAACATGGGACATTACATGCTCCCGGAGTGGCTCCTATACACCATCGCGACGATCTTCTTTGCCGGTGCTTGCTTCTATCTCTACCGGCTTTTGCGCCCCAATACTGTCAAAAGCGCCTACGGCTGGACAGACTGGGAAAACGAGATTGGACACGGCCTTTGTATGCTGGCCATGGCCTCATCTCTGGCCCCTGAGTGTCTTCAGCTGCCGGCCATGTTCTGGACTGTGACGCTCTCGATTGGCGGCGCCTGGTTTGTTGCAAGGGCACTTACCTGGGGGCGGAAGCTCCCCTACAACAAATCGTGGTGGGACTGGGCACATGTCGGCATGCTTCTTGGCATGGCGCTGATGTTCTACCCACTGAATCTGGGCGCCTGGTTCGTCTACGTCCAGGAAGCATTCTGGCTCTGGTTCACGGGCTACTATGCCTGGCAGATCGTCCGCGATTTGCCCACTTTCAAGGCTCTCTATCTCGGCTCAGACTTCTTCCATTTTCTGATGGGAGCCGTAATGCTCCTGATGATGCTGTTTCCTGAAGCGTTTATGCTCGCTCATGGGCACGATATGCGCACCATGTACAGCACGTCGGCACACAACACCCCAGCGCTGTTGCCGAACAACCATAGCGCCGTCAAGCAAGGCAATACGTATGTTGTTGATGACAACAACTTTGCCGATGAAGTACTCGCTTCTGACAAGCCCGTGGTCGTACTCTTTTTCGGTGGATGCCAGAAGTGTGCGCAAGAGGTACACGTGCTCGACGAAATCGCAAGCGACCTCTCCGACCAGGCCAAGTTCGTTCGAATCAACAAGGACGGCAATCCGGACGCTTGCAAACGATTTGCAGTGACCGACTGTCCTCACGTGTTCATCGTCAACAGAAACAACATCATTGCCGCCCCCTCCACTGTTGATGTGACTGATGTCGAGCAACTCAAGGCGTTCATCGCTAATCACATCAAGTGATGCAAACAAATTCTCATCCGAAACACAAAAGGAAACCAAATGAGTAATCACAAAGCAAAATCCTGCTGCGGCAGCCAATCTCACACTGGTAGCCAAGCCGGAAGCGGCGATCAGATCGATCCTATCTGCGGCATGACCGTAGATGCAAATACGGCCAAGAACACCTACGAACACAACAGCAAGAAGTATTACTTCTGCTGCTCTAGCTGCCTCAAAAAGTTCGTGGCCGACCCGGACAAGTACGTTAAGTCTTAAGGGCTTCACATTTCTGGCATTTGAATTGGCAGCAAACAAAAGCAGGGGCGAATCGTTCGCGGTTCGCCTCTGTTAGCTGCTTTTCATATCTGAAAAGTAGCGAGTTTCTGTGCCACCATTAGAAAAGGAGAAACAACAATGGCGTCATTCACTCCCAAATCCTGCTGCTCGAGTGACAAAGTCGAACAGCCGGCCACTAATAGCAACGCAACGGCGAAACAGACCGACCCTGTTTGCGGAATGGCTGTTCAACCGGGCGATGCAAAAGCCACAATCGAACACGAAGGCCGCCAGTACTATTTCTGCCACCCTGGCTGTTTGAAGCAATTCATCGCCGATCCAGACAAATATGTCATCGCCGGCTCTACCGCTTGCACCCAAGAGGACTCAACGCTGACCGCCGCTTCTGAAACGGCTGTCGATCCGGTGTGCGGCATGAAAGTCGATCCGCAGTCTGCCGTTGCCACAGTAGACTGGCAGTCCGTTCGCTACTATTTCTGCGCACAGAGCTGCGCGCGCAAGTTCAGCACTAATCCGCATTACTTTCTTCAACCTGCCTCTGGCGCAGCCAAGAAAGCCGAGATTGCAGGTGCCGACTACACCTGCCCAATGCACCCCGAGGTGATTAGCAACAAGCCTGGCGATTGCCCTCTTTGCGGCATGCCGCTTGAGCCAATGCTGCCAACCGCCGACGACGGCTCGGCGGAAGTGAAGGAAATCAGCAAACGCCTCAGATGGAGTGCTCTGTTCACCATTCCACTGGTGCTGCTCAGTATGGCTCACATGTTCAATCCGGGAGTGATGAGCGGCACCACCCATGGTGCTTCCCACCTGGTCAGCTGTTGGCTGCAGCTGCTTCTGGCTACGCCCGTAATAACGTGGGTTGCCAGACCGTTGTTCCACCGCGGCTGGTCATCGATCAAAAACAGAAGCCTTAACATGTTCACGCTTTTGTCTTTCGGGATAGCAATTCCCTACGCCTACAGCCTGCTGTCCCTGATTGCCGTTACGTTTTTCTTCCAGCAGGGCGCTAGCCAACACATGGCGTACTTCGAGTCCTCCGCAGTCATAGCCACGCTTGCTTGGCTGGGGCAACTGCTCGAAGCCAAGTCGCGCATTCGCAGTGCCAGCGCCGTCAGAGAGCTGGTGGCGCTCATGCCGACCGAAGCCACGGTCATCTTGGCTGATGGCACTGAGGTTTCGTTGCCGGTAAGTGACATTGCAGTCGGTGCCAAGATTCGCGTTCGTCCCGGTGAGCGCATTGCGGTTGATGGACGTGTCTTAGAAGGCACTAGCTCGGTCGACGAAAGCATGCTCACAGGCGAGCCGATTCCTGCTGTGAAGCAGAGTGCAAGCCAAGTATCGGCTGGAACAATCAACGGCAACGGCAGCCTGGTCGTTGAGGCGCAACAAGTCGGCACCGATACACTGCTTTCGCAAATCGTGGGTCTGGTAAGTCAAGCGCAACGCAGTCGCATACCGGTGCAGCAGCTTGTCGACAAAGTGGCCGCCATCTTCGTACCTGCCGTTTTGATCGTTTCTCTTGGCACATTCGCTGCCTGGACTTATTACGGCGCCGATCTGTTGACGGCACTTTCAACTGCCGTTGCCGTTCTGGTTGTCGCTTGTCCGTGCGCTCTTGGACTGGCTACCCCAATGTCGATTGTTGTTGCCGCAGGACGAGGAGCCAAAGCCGGCGTTCTCTTCAAGGAGGCAAGATCGCTGCAACTGCTTGCCGGAATCGATATCCTGGTGATCGACAAAACCGGAACACTCACCCAAGGAAAACCGGAGCTGGTGAAGATCGTCTCGGCCGGCAGGCTCACTGACGACGATCTGCTCGGCATGGCTCTTGCGGTTGAACATCACAGCGAGCATCCACTTGCTAGCGCCATCAGCGCAGCCGGCAAGACAAGAGCATTGAGTCCGGCTTTGTGCGACGGCTTCCAATCCGTGCCTGGAGCCGGTGTAACAGGCAGAATCTCCGGGCAAATCGTGGTTGTCGGCACGCAAGCATACCTGAAAAGCTTCGGCGTCGATCTTTCCGGCTCGCCTAAAGGCGCGGACGGCGCAACCTCTGTATTCATTGCCGTCGACGGCAAATATGAAGGCAGGCTCGACTTCGCCGACGAGCTTAGACCCACCACGGAAACCGCCGTCAAGGAGCTTCAGCAGCGCGGCATCCGGGTCGTGATTGCAACCGGTGATAACGAGAAATCTGCAGCGACAATCGCAAATGCACTAGGAATCACCGATGTGCATGCGGCCTTGCTTCCGGCGGACAAGGCGGCTCTTATCAAAACCTTGCAAAGTCAAGGTGCCAAAGTAGCAATGGCCGGCGATGGCATCAACGATGCGCCGGCACTTGCCCAGGCCGATGTGGGCATCGTCATGTCTTCCGGGACTGACATCGCTTTGCATAGCGCAGATATTGTCCTTGTACACGCCGACGTGCGAGGCATCGTTCGCGCTCTCAAAGTCAGCCGCGCGATGCTTAGAAACATCGCTGAAAACCTGTTTCTCGCCTTTGCCTACAACGTTCTGGCCATACCGGTTGCTGCAGGTCTTTTGATACCAGTGATTGGTTTTGCCCTTAACCCAATGGTGGCAGCCGCCGCCATGGCTTTCAGCTCGGTGGCAGTAATAGCCAACGCTCTGCGTTTGCGCAACTTGCCCCTCTAAGAACACCAACTAATACTCTTCGACGGAAGCCGGCCGGGCTGTTGCCCGACCGGCTTTCGCTCGCGAAGCTCAAGGAGACCTCCATGAACCTCTTCCCTCATGCTTCGGCGCTGCCCGAAGCAATTCTATTGCCGCTTGCCCTCTGGTTCTTCGCAGGGGCTGCCTTCTATCTCTATCGGGCCTTGTTTCCCGAACAGGTGCGCGCGGTTTACGGCTATGCCGATCTAGAAAACGAGATCGGTCACGGAATCTGCGCACTGGCGATGGTGTCAATGCTGGCACCGATGTTTTTGCCGATTCCGGCGCTCGTCTGGACAATCCTGCTTGCTGTCGGCGCGCTCTGGTTCACCGCCCGCGCGCTCACTTGGGGCAAGCGTGTGCCTTATGCCGCCAAGTGGTGGTGGGACTGGGCACACGTCGGCATGCTCGCGGGTATGGCACTCATGTTCGCCGGCATCACCACGCCCATCATTTCCGTTCCTCTCGCTCTTTTCTGGCTCTGGTTCTCGGGTTACTACGCCTACGAACTGGTGCACGACGCCCGCTCGGGCAACAAACTGTACATCGGCTCCGACCTCGTCCATGGCAGCATGGGTGTGGTGATGTTGCTGATGACGATTGCACCGTCGCTTTTCACAATGAGCGGCATGTCGATGTAGGAGCCTTAGCATGGATTCCACTACAGTCGCAAAACCGCTATTGCTTAGACCACGCAAATCTCCGCTCGTCGAGAAGTTGCTTTCTCGGCGGGCGCTGCTTCGCGATCTGACCCTAGCCTGCGGTTCGCCATTGAACATCCTTTTGCCGGACCAAATTGCGCACAACGCCGACGCTTTCAAAACGGTGCTTCTCAATCACGGCTTATCCGGCAAGATCTTTTTTGCACACAAGTCAAACCAGTCGTCGAGCCTCATCCGGCAGATGGCCACAGAGGGTTTGAACGCGGACGTAGCCTCACTGGAGGAGCTGCGTCACGCGCTGGCAGCAGGCTTTCCCGGCGACCGCTTGGAAGCAACCGGGCCGAAATCGCCAGAGTTCATCGCTTTGTCCTTGCAGCACGGCCTCGCCATCAACGCCGACAGCTTGCAGGAGATCAAAGACATCGCGCAGGTTGCCGCCACAATCAAGCTGGCGGAGCCGGCGCGAGTCCTGCTGCGCTTCTGCGGCTTCTCAGCCGCACACACTCCGGTGCTCAGCAAACAGAGCCGCTTCGGAATCGCCTTTGCCAAGCACGAAGAGGCACTGAATGCGGTGGCAGCACAGCCCGCCCTGCACTTGCTGGGATTCTCGTTTCACCTCGATTCGATAAGCATCGATGAGCGCGTGGTGGCAATCGAGAACTGCCTGACGGCTTTCGAGAAAGCCCTTGCGCTCGGGATGGAGCCGCGCGTGCTGGACGTCGGAGGCGGCTTCCGGATCAACTACCTCGATAACGAGGGAGATTGGAACACTTATACAACCGCCATTCGAGAGTCCGCTCTCGGTCTTGGCCCGCCCGTCACGTGGCAGCACAACCACTTCGGACTGGCTGCCGACAACGGAGTTCTGCGTGGCAAACTGAACTCCTACGGCTACTGGGAGCCGCGTCCCGGCGCTCTCTTTCTCGAGGACCTCTTGAACTCTGAAATGCCAGGCTTCAATAATCAGCGCCTATCCGATGTCCTTCGCGAAAACATGATCGAGCTTTGGATCGAACCTGGCCGAGCTCTACTCGATCAGTGCGGACTGACGATCGCTCGCGTCAACAGCGTCAAGCAATCGTCCGACGGTCAGACCCTGATCGGATTGAACATGAAACGCCAGGACATCGCCTTTCTCGATCAGGAGGTATTTGTTGACCCGGTGCTCGTGAGCAAGCGGAAAGCGACCGGAGCAGTTTCTGTGTTTTTTTGCGGCAACCTTTGCTTGGAGAGCGACCTTATCTTCCGCCACAAAGTATGGCTGCCATTTTTGCCAAAGCCTGGCGATATCGTGGCACTCATCAACACGGCTGCCTACATGATGGATTTCAGCGCCACGCGCTCCATCATGCAGCCGCCTGCGCGCCGAGTGGCGGTGGTTGAGGACAAGAATCGTTTCGTTTGGATGCTGGATGAGCTGTACACGCCCATCTGGCGCCTGAATCGATAGGAGACTGTCATGCTAGTAAAAAAAATTACCGATTTAATTGGTCGCACGCCGCTACTCGAAATCGACCCGGCCGTGCATGGGCTTAAAAACATTGCTTTGTACGCGAAACTCGAGCACCTGAACCCCTTCGGCTCGCTCAAGGACCGCGCCGCTTTTAACATACTTGCTGACCAGATCGCGGCTGCCTCCGCGGCCAAGCAGACGGTTATCGAATCGTCCAGCGGCAATATGGCGAAGGCGATGACGGTTATCTGCTCTATGCATGGAGTGCCGTTTCGCGTCGTCACAAACAAGATCCAAGTGCGCGAGGTGAAGCAGATTCTGCAGCTTTTGGGCGCCGAAATCACCGAGTTTCCGGGCATGTCTTCATGTCCGGATCCGACCGACCCAAATAATCCAGTCTCCTGGATCGAACGGCAAGTTGCTTCGGAGCCCGGCAAGTACCTGCACACGACCCAGTTCACCAACGAGAAGAACAGCGCCGCTCACTTCCTTCATACCGGTCCTGAGATTCTCGAAGACCTTCAAGAGTTAGGCGGCAAGGTGGACTATTTCGTGGCCGGAATGGGCACCACAGGCTCATCGCGTGGCACAAGCGAATTCCTGAAGTCTCACAATGCCGATCTGAAATTGATCGGCGTGGTGGCAAAGAAGGGCCATGTGGTGCCCGGCATCCGCAATTCGGACGAAATGTTCGAGGTAGGATTGTTCAAGAAGGAACTGTACGAACGCATCGTCGAGGTTAGTGTCGATGATGCCATCGACGGCGTAGTAAAGCTGGCTCGGCTGGGGGTTTTGGCAGGACCGACCTCGGGTGCGGCATTCACTTCGGCGCTGCGCGAGCTGAAGAAAATCGACGAGACGCTAACCCAAAAACGTACCGCTGTTTTCATCGTCTGCGACCGCGTCGAGTGGTATCTGAGCTACCTTCAAAAGCATCGCCCAGAACTATTCGGCTTGACCAAGAGAGATTCGGCGCGCTCAGTAAGCGATCAGGCGATGGCGAAAGCAAAAGAGCTGGCACCTGACGCTGCTGAGAAGTGGCTGTCCGAAGCAACAGGCAGCCGGCTTATCGTCGACCTGCGAGGCGCGCTCGCTTTCAAGGCCGGACACATCTCAGGCTCTATCAATCTGCCGGCCGACAACCTCGACGAACTCAGCGAATTCGGGGTGCCTTTCGCGAATGGGCAGCGCGTGCTGTTTGTCTGCCCGGTTGGCGACCAGTCGAAGCGGTATGTTGCTTACTTCAGCGGCAAAGGTGTCGATTGCGCCTCGCTGAAAGGTGGTTTCATCTCCTGGCGCGATGCCGGCAAGGCTGTAGAGAAGCCGAAACTCGTCAAAAAGTGAGGTGAGTGATGTCAAATCATCAAAATCTGCGGTCGCAGCAAAGTGCTCCGGCACTAGCATGCGAAGCCACACCCCTCGGTTTCGATACCGAAGCGGTGCGTGCACAGTTTCCGGTGTTCGCTGAAAACACAGACACCGTGTTTTTCGACAACGCCTCGACCACCCAAAAGCCGAGTGCGGTAATCGACTGCATCAACGACTTCTACCGGCGCCAATGCTCTAACGCGGGTCGCGCGTCCTATTCGCTGAGTACGCGCCTTTCCTCTCGAATAGAGGAGGCACGCAGTAGAGTCGCGAAATTCTTGGGCGCGCCAGTCGATACAATCTGCTTCACCAGCGGTGCCACAGAGAGTCTAAACTTTGTGGCAATGGGCTGGGGGCTTGCCAATCTCAAGTCCGGCGATCAAATCATGCTTTGCCCGGACGACCACAAGAGCGCTGTTATGCCGTGGCTCAACCTGCAAGCAACTTTGAAGCGCTTCGGCATCGATATTGAAATCGTGCCAATTCGCCTCCACAACGAAGGAGACTACGAGCTCAAGAGCATCCGCGAGGGGCTTACCGAACGCACAAGGTTGATTGCCCTTTCGCACGTGCATCACGTCTACGGGCTGGATATGGAAATCCGCGAGATTCGCAAGATCACAGGGCGCAAAGTGCTCATCTCACTGGATGCCAGTCAGAGCGTAGGGCATCGCTCGGTGAAGGTGCGCAGCCTAAACGTCGATTTCCTCTCCTTTTCCGGTCACAAGATGTTCGCCGCCAACGGGGTCGGCGTATTGTATATTCGCAAATCCCTGCTGGCGAAGATGCAACCAGTCACCGTCGGTGGTGGCATGGCGACTGTCGGTAAAAATGCCGGTTTTGTCGTGTCCGGCAAGTCGGCGGCCACTCTTCTGGAGGCAGGTACGCAGAACATCCCGGCTATCCTTTCTCTTGTGCCGGCGCTTGATTTTATCGCGCGTGTCGGACTGAAAGTCGTGGACGACCGGCTGTCTTCGCTTACGCGCTACCTGTACGGAAAGTTGAAGTCGCTTGCGGGCATCGACTTTTCGCCCGGCGTCGATCGCTGCGGTTGCCACCGCGGCTTCGGCATTGTTTCGTTTAGGTTCGAGCAGGCTGCGACTTCGGACCTCGCGTTCTTGTTGGACGCGGCGGGAATCTTGGTTCGCACCGGCGATCACTGCCTGTGGAAGCGAGGCGATGGCGACGACTACATTCGCGTCAGCCTGCATATCTACAACACCGAAGCTGAGGTTGACCGGCTAATCGAGCTTTTGCAACAGCACTTGCAGTAACGCAGGTGAACAGATCATGGGTTGGAGTGGGGACTTTCCGAAGTCCCCCTCCAACCTTCATCTGTATTACTCTTTGACGCCGACTTGGACAGGCGCCTTCATCCAATCAGTTTATCTGTGCGGCAACAGCGTTTCTCATTCTTGCTTCTGTGCATGAAGGATGGCACGGCTTGTCGTAAACTCTGAAATATTTTTCTGCCGCACAATAAAAAGACTGCCAGAAAGGGCATCAATTGAAGCAATCCGTGAATCCAATTTCCCCAGCAGCATGGATGCATGTTCTGCACCTCCAGAGTTTAGATAGGTTAGTTTACCACTCATGCTGAAGCCTCGATAGCTGCCTCTAGTCACTTCAGGGTTCAATATTTTCTTGACCAAAAAAACTGGTTTCCCTTCTGCTATTGCAGATAGTATCACTGAATCGAAAAATCGAAAAACAGAAAGCAGATAGGGCATCGTATATGGTGCCAAAACCACAATGAGAACAACAAGTCACCTGTGGCGACGGCGAGAGACGATGCTCGAAGCATGGTCTTCGGAGGTTAAGTTCCGAAGCCTACTTCAAAGACACCGTCTCTCGCCATTGCGATTGCCTAAGTGTTCACCGCATCACGAAGACGCAAAGAACACTTTAGCAGCTTACTTCTTGCCGGCGATCCAGTCTGCGATGGCCTGCTTGTGGAGCGGGAAGGCGAGGTCCGCCGGCAGCGGAGCACCGTGCGCGACGACGACGACTTCGCTCGACTCGGGACCGGGGACGGGCGTGGCGTCGGTCGGCTTGGCGAGATAGAAGATCAGGATCTCGTTGCCCTTGGTGAGCTGCATGTCGAGAAGCCTGTCGATCTCGATTACGAGACCGGCCTCTTCGAACACCTCACGAATGGCGCCGTCGATCGGAAGCTCCAGCTCGTCGACAAAACCGCCGGGAAGCGCGAGCGTTCCCTTGCGGGGCTCGATTGCGCGCCGGATGAGCAGGAAGCCGACGCTGGTCGGAACGATGACGACCGAGACAGGCACGGGGTTGTTCCAGTGCACGAACGTGCAGCTGGGGCAGGCGTTGCGGGTCTTGCCGAGAACATCGCGAGGCGCGAGAGCGGTCGCGCAAAGCGGACAGAACTTGAAGGCGAGTGCCATGGGATTTACCTTTTCTCTTTCTTGCGCACCTGACTCCGGTAAATGAGCCGGAAAAGGAGCAGGCAGCAAATGAGTTCGTACGTGACAAACCAGACAAGGGAGTTGCCGGTTGCCTCGAGCGACCACCAAAGGAGCGCCGAGACAAACTGCAGACAACCCTGAAAAACGAATGCGGGCAGAACCGTTTCGACCATTCTCCAACCGCGTTGGCGACTGAAGAACGCGACTAAAAGCACGAATACAACACCGATGGCTGCGCAGGTTGCAGTCGCCACCACTGATAGTGTCATAGCACGTCCTTTTGTTTGGAGGGGCAAGCCAACATCTCACTCACGAACGAGCGAGAGTGTCATGCCATTTATCCACCGATACTCACACATCCCGCGCAGGCAGGCGATTAGATGGCGTTGTGAGTCACTATTGGTGAGCTACTGGGTGGAGGCCCCTTTGAGTTTCTGAAAATGAGAAAGAACGATTACCAAACCCTAGTGATATTGGACTTCAACATCAAGTGATGTTGAAGTTTGAGATCTTTATTAGGTTTGCGCGATCTCCGCTAGAGGCCAAAAGCCTCAGTAGTACGTACTTTCATGAGTTTCAGTTCTGTTACGAATGCTTGAGATCCTGTATCTGAACTTCATAG
Organism: uncultured Candidatus Obscuribacterales bacterium; assembly: GCA_964503045.1. GTDB lineage: Bacteria > Cyanobacteriota > Vampirovibrionia > Obscuribacterales > Obscuribacteraceae > CAYZJR01. The sequence continues at coordinate 38,448 of CAZCZI010000053.1, read as the reverse complement.
GTTTAGTCGTTACTGCATTTTTTGTCCCTGCGTATGGAGTTCAATAAAAATCAAAGCGATAAAACGCTTGAGGGGTATCGTTACTGCAGAACAGTCATCAAACATCGACCGAAGGTCGATGTGACTACAACCTCGAATAGAAGGCATCTACAATGCGTGCACTAATGCGCAACAGCTGGTCCGCGTTCACGGGCGGATTCGGCTTTGTGGTGCGAAATCGCTGGAGAATTCTCCTGAGCATGTTCGCGCTCGCTCTCGCGTACCTGTTCATAGTCCCCCTGGTTCATCCGCTCCTGGTGGCCGGCACTCGCTTCATGCCATCACTGATGGTGCTCCTCATGGGCACGATCGTGGGCATTTTCATTTCCCGCCGCCAGAAGAAACTGATGGCACCGGCAGGGTCGCAAGCAGTTCCGCCTAGTGCGGCAACCGCGGCGTCTTCGACGAACGCGCCCGCAACCGGCACCTCGCAGCCAAACACGCCAACACCGGCACCCCTAGTCAGAGCGACCATAAAAAGGGCTTGGAAGCCCTGGGTTATTCTGGCTGCCATCGTCGTTCCACTCTTCGGGTGGACGATCTACGCCAACACGTCGTCCTGGGTGATCGCCTGGCAGATGTCGTCGAGCCTCAATCCTGAGCGCCTCGACTCGCTGCCTGAGACGACCAACAGCCGGCTTCTGCCGCGCTCGACCGCTCGCGACTACGCCAAAAACGCCAATCGCGACAACCGCCTCGACGTCACCGACCCGCACCTGCTACAGGCCGGCGGCAATGACACCCACTTGTGGTGGCAGATTCCGTTGACATACAACGTTTGGTACTACAGGCCCTTCGGTGCAGTCAAAGAGCTCGTGCGCGTCGACGCCGAGACTCCCGACATGCACATCGACACCGCGGGTCAGTCGGCGTTCTTCTTGTTCGGCGACCAGTCCTGGGTGACTAAGTGGCACTTCCGGGTGCGTCACCCGTTCTCCGAGCCGGGCGAAGTCGTCTACTGGCAAAAGCCCGATGGCAAGTGGGTTATGCTCATGTCCTACGTCAGCTACACGCCGACCTGGACTGGCACCATGATTCCCAAAATGGCGGGCGTCATGGAGTTCGGACCCTACGGCTTCAGCAAAGACCACTCCGTAGAAGAAGCCGCGAGGCTCTTCCCGGGTGCCGCGTTGCACCCGACCGCTCTGACGCGGCAGTACGCCGAGGCATACGCCACATATCACAAAGGGCCTTTCAACACGGTCATGACCCAAGAAGAGCTCTTTGAGATCAGTGAAGACGCCAAGACTAGCCACAACGGCTACCCTTACTTCCAGTCGTTCAAAGAGCTGGGACTGCAGCAGATCGTGCCGTTCGAACCCGTCGGCGGAAGCCACGCCTTGAGCGAGCTTCTGTTGTTCGATGGTGTCACAGGCAAGGTCAAGGCATATCGTCCGAAAGCCGGTGAGTCGTTCAACGGGCCGCGCAAAGCGCTGCTCAACGTGATGAACGGCGACCCCAATGCCGACTGGTCTCACTACATCGCGGTCGAACCGCGATTGGCTCACTCAGCCAAGGGAACCTACTGGCTGATCACCGTCATTCGCAACGACCCGGAATCCAACGCCTTCGTGATGCTCGTCGCCGTCGACGTGCACACACTCAAGGCAACCAGCTTCCAAACGGTCGAAAAGCTTCGCGCATTCCTCAACGGCGAGCCCCAAACGCAAGGCGCCGACAGCGCTCAACCCGCCAAGAAGTAATCACTCACAAGCGCAGTCAAAGGCTTACACCTTGATCGCAATTTGTTGAGTTGAGCGCGCAACACCGACCGCCGAAAAGGAGGCGAGAGTCCCAAAAGGCTCTCGTCTTCCTTTTCTTCGCCCGTTATGCTACATGCGGTAGTATTAGGGCTTCGCTTTTGCCGTTTATCATCGGGCATCTCGCTTGTCCTTACCGCGAACGCTTACGCGGGGTTCCACTGGGAGCCGAGGACTGCTTGCCCTTGTCCACTCCATCCTCATCGAAGGTTCCAAGCAAATCTATCAAGTCTTTTCGAGTCGAGCCGGAAAGAATCACCTCTTTGAGATCTTTGGTCTGCCTGAAACCAACCGGGTATTCGAAATCCGAAGCTTTGTACGGCACCTTTTTCCAGCCAGTTAGCTCAATCGTCACTCGATCGAGAGAGTTCAGTTCGACGTTGCTCCAGGTAGACATCCACGGCACTGTTTTCTTCAATTGGTCTTCCTTTGCTCGCTGTTGCAAGACCAGCTTCTGTGCCTCGATAGACTTCAAACTGCGCACAGGTACAAACGAGACAGAGGGAGTGCCAAAGTATCGTGCCACCATTTCCGACACCGCAGGAGCAGTCTTCAACTCCGCCGGAGTCCAATGGATCTGTCCGTCCGGAAGGCGGAATTTCCTGCACAACAGGCCTTTCAACTTCTCGGTTCCAATATCCACCACCGGCACAATCGAAATATCTCCCCTTTTCGGCATCAGTGAAAATAGCCGGGAAAAATCGAAGTGCTTTAAATCGGAAGTAAACTCCAGCTTGTCGCTGTCTCGAAAGCAAGACACACGCCAGGTAGGTGCCTTGGCAATTGCAATGCCACCATTGGCGATGCTCTCCAGTTTGACCGCATCATCAGTCAGATAGTAAACGTACTTCCCCGAGCCAGTGTGGGTCGTGCTAATGATCCACTCAAACTTAGGTTCTGCAGAAGCCGGCGGCGCCTTCACAGCTTGAATCACCGCCAACATCAATACAACCAGGATAGTCGTACGCGGGCGCTCCGAAAGCCACTCGCGCACGTATCTCAATCGTTTAGTGCGAACCGCCAAGCTATCCCAACTTTTGCGAAGCTTCCACCGGCGGCAACGCCTGCCAGCGTCCGGTTTTCGCCCATCGACCCGCGGTTTGTTCCACACGCACTTCCGGTGGTTTCTTGCCTGATTTGCTGTCTTCGACTTCCTTCAAGAAATCGTTGAATTCCTTGATCAGCTTAACAATGCGCGCGTCGTCATTGCCATAAACAGGCAGCAGAATGCTGATCGCCTGGCGATAAAACTTCTCTGCTCGGTCGAATCTGCCCCACCGATAGTAAATGAGCGCCAGGTTGCCGCAGATGGTTCCAACATCAGCATGTGTCTGTCCAAGGGCGTCTTCATAGATTTTGCAAATTCTTCTGCATACTGCCGCCGATTTCAAATAATCGTTCCTTCCAAAATAGATTTCGGCAAGGCTCTCGAGAGTGACCGTCAGCCTGGCATCGCTCATTGGCAGATCTTCGGCCTCTTCAAGTGCGGATAACCAAAGTTTTTCGGCAGCATCAGCGTTTCCGAAGTCGGATTCTCTTTCGGCAGCAGCGCGATAGATGTACCACTTCTTGCTCACTCGCCGCCCTTCCCTAATTTCGCCTTCTGCGGCATTGCTTTATAGATTCCGGAGAGAGTCCAGGTAATGGTGATGTCTTGCTGATCGGAGCCAAGACGCGCAGCTTCTTGATGTTTGCCTATTTCCGTCAGAAACGTTCTATATGTGTTGATCAGATTTCCGACATCGGGATGCTGCATGCCGAGCGTCTTTTTGTGAATCGACAATGCCTCGCGATAAAACATCTCGGCGTCGATTGGCTTCTGCCAAAGGTGATAGAGAATGGCTAGGTTCTTCGCAACGACGCCCACATCGGTGTGATTGCGACCGAGCATAACCTTGTAGGTCTTGAGGATGCGCCGGCACACAGGTGCGGCTTCCGCATACTTCTTTTGGTGCCAGTATGACTCCGCGAGCCGCTCTAGAACATAGGTCAGACGCCTGTCGTGCGGTCCAAAATCTTCGGCTTCTTCCTGAATGGCGAGCCAATAGCTCTCGGCCTTGTTGTACTCACCTTTTTGGTGAGCAGATTCGGCGAATGTTTTCAGCCTGAGAAGATGCGCCTCTGACGAGGCGCCTTGCCACGATGAAGAGGTATCGCTCATCCTATCCCGTCCACGCCAAGGCTACCGAAAGGGCCGGCACGCCAACAACCAAGGTCACCTAATCACATTCTTCCCGAAATCAAGAAGAATACTCACGCCATAGCTCCATATTCCCGCGAACAACCCAAACGCGCAAGAAGCAATGCAAATCAAATTCTGAATAGCCGCCCCTGCGACATGACGTAGTATCTAAATTTAAAAACCAAATCGAACAAAACGCATCGTCCCATTTGCCAAAAGTTGCATCACAAGCCAGTTCAATGCAATGCACCGCGTTTGGTTCTCCAATCCCGAAAGAAAAGGAAGCGGGGCGAATATGGGAGCCGAAGCCGCCAATACTCGCACCCGCGACCAGTTCCAGAGCTTTTATCGACTCGCACTAGAGAAACAGAAACTAGCAGTTACTCGACCAGAAGCTTCTCGGCCTCTTCCAGACTACGCTGACAGGCATCGAACAACCTCCCGGCATATCCTCGTCCGTTGGGAGACGGTATCAAAAGGACATAAGTCGCTTTGCCGTCTAAGGTATTGCCGTTCTTGCAAACAGGTGGCTGGTCTGGCTTGTCGGCGTCGCGTGAATCACCGTCGGGACAATCAGGCTTTGGTTTGCCGAAAAACTTTGCAGGATCAGGCGTGAAACAGGGCACAGGCGGCTTTTGTCCTGGAATAGCATGCAAATCGACACCGCGTGAACCCGGCAAGCCCACTCGGCCACCAGGGTCCAACGAGGTCGAAACACGCGCTTTACCCTCCACACAACCATCCGCATCAGCAACAAGCGCCGACAAAAACGATGTATCGCCGGCGACCGGAAAAGTAAGTTCGAGATGCACAGGATCGAGCGACACTTCGAGCCTCTCACAAGCAATCACGAGCGCACGGGCATTGCGCAAGTGCTCACACGCCGCGGCGATGTGAGGATCATCGCCCTCATGTCCGCGGAATTTGCCTGTAAGTGCCGTCAGCGCCTCCGTCCGTGCCTTTAGTGGATGAAGGCGAGACATATGCGGTTCCCTTGTAAGTGTAAGTGCTTCGCTTTTTAGCGAGAGTCGCAATCAGTGGTAGGACGCGGGTTGATCTCGGTCAGGTTGGCGCGGTTGGAGACGGCGCAAGAGACGCACAGACCGCGCTGAACCAGCACAGCCGGGCGATTGCAGCCCCTGCAGTTTCCGCAGTCAGGACCGATCAAAGAGTTGAGACAACGATGCGAGCCGCCCATGTTTGCAGGCTGAACATCGATTTCAAGAGTGTGATTCATAGATCGTTCTCCTTGTTGCGTACGTTTTGGAAGCGTACGAGTTGAGGGTTCGGAATCTCCCAGCAAGCCGCCTTTGAAGGAACCGTCAGGGTGCCGACTCGAAGATACATGCAACTTATCCGGCGATTTCTCGGCGGTGCACATATGGTGGTCGGTTCTGATGATGGTTGCTTAAAGGCGCTGGTTGGGGTTTGTTCCAAAGAAATAGGTATGACGAAAGACCCGCATAACCTACGGAAATTGCCCAAACGTCGCAAACTTAGCAACCCGGCAGCCAGTCACAATCGTTGCATATCCAACAAACATAAAAGTGATAAATTCAGTCCCCGGATAATAGCGCTCTCAGGTCTATAAAGGCTTTGTGGGGAACGGTTTTGAGCGATCTCAATCAGCCGGGATCGATTGCGCACAAGAAATTTTCGTCAAGTCTGTATCTCTTAAGACAAGCTTAAATCGCCACTCTTGACACCCTTTGCTAGCGCGGCTGTGAAAGCGGCGCGAGGTTTTACGGTTTCTTCATTGTCCTAAAACATGGCTCAGTGCAAGGCATTCCACCGCCAGCACTCTTGGGGTTTAACAATTACTTCCGAATATCTATTCTCGCGTGCGACTCGTGTGCTCGAGATCAGTCCAGGTGGCAAACCACTTTCCAATGTTTCCATCTGTTAACCTCATGCACACTGCTCGCGCAAGGTGCAGTCGGTACTCACTCTGCGGACCTATGCCCACAGCCCGTTTCAGCCTGAATTCGATTTCGATGCTGTCGCCAGTCTTTAGAGCTTCACTCCAACATCGGAGGTAGGCAGGCAGATCATCAGGATGAATAAGGAGTTTCCAGCCGCCAGCAAAAGTTTGCTCGTGCGTCAAACCGAGATACTCATACCACCGGTGGTTACAAAATTCGATTTCGCCTCGATCATCGGTAACGAAGATGATGTGAGGAATTGCATCGGCGAGAGTGCGCAATCTCGATTCGTCTTGGCGCAACGCCTCATGCATCTGTTTTTGAGCGTGGATATCCGTGGCCGTTCCAAACCACTGAGTCTCACCCGATTCTTCATCATACAGAGGTGCCGCATGCAACAGGTGCCAGCGATAATTTCCCTCTCCTGAAAGGCAGCGAACCTCCAGTTGAAACGAGCGATTCTCCTCGGCGGCGCGAGCACCCTCGATGTTTGCTAGCAACAAATCTTCCGGATGCAAAACTCTAACCCAAGACCAGCCGTCGTCATCTTCTTTCTTGATGCCGGCGTACTCGTAAAATCGCTTGTTGTAATATACGGTTTTGCCTTCCGAATCGGCAATAAAGACCATGTGCGGCAGTTCATCGGTCAGATACTTAAACCGGTCCTGCGGTGCTTTTTTGAGCGTCGGCTGCGTTTTCTTCTTTGCACCGGTGCCAGAAAGCGGCTGCCCATCTTCACCTACAGTGGTCGAATGATTGGTTGCGCCTTCGCTTAAAATCGATGACTGATTGTCGTATGAGTCTTCCATTCGGTTTCCGTTAGCCAGCCAACACAATCAAGGCGCTTAAGCAGAGGGTACCACCCATAATTGCCTTCTTATAGCTTTCTTCCCGTGCTGGTCCTTGAAGTACCAGCACACGCCCCAGAAAAAGAGCCTACGATATCGAAACAGTTCTGTCAGTGCGAAAAATACGAATGAGCCCGATATATGAAAAATATTGCAAAGATCCGCAACAGTTGAGAGGTCTAACGACTGTACCAATTCACGTCGCCACGGCAGCGCCAAAGGTGGAATGTTTCATTCAATGAGATTCAAATTCCAGCGGCCACCGTGTTTTCACCCATGACTAGGGTCCATCGAGGCCATACCATAAGGATGTTCAGCATAAGAACCCAATCAAAGTGATCTCAGAGCTATACCACCATTCGAAGCAGTCGTGGAACCACGTTCTTAGTGGTGAGTCGACTTTGTCAGAAAAAGTGGAGGTCGGATTAGAGGCCCTGGTCGCGGCAGGAGCAGTTGCCGCAGCAGCGAGGTTCGGATGGAGAGCGATTAACAGACCCGCATTTATTGGTCGCGCTGAGTCGGCGCTCGCCACTGGAGCCGAAAGTGGGTTGCCCGAACTAAAGATCACTGGAGTGGCTGAGACGCGACCATGGACTAAACTTCAATTCGGAATCACTCAGCGCATTCAGCAAGGAGCCGCCGAAACCAGCGCCCAATTGCACGAACGCTTGCGCCCGCAAGTACTCGCAAACATGACTGCCGTTCGCCAACCGACGGAGATCGTAATGCCCAGCTGGTACACGGCCGACGTCAGCAAGACCCTGGGAATCGACGATGCAGTCGCGGTTATGACATCAACGTGCAAGCATGAGACTCCTTATTTGACTTTTGTAGGCAGGCGAATTCCATCTGAGTTCATGCAGCCCGTGCCTTGGCACGACGCAACACGATACACGGGTAAAGTAAGAATCAGCCAGCTCGAGCAGTTAGGCGGCAAGAACGTGAAACCTACTCAGTGGCAATACAGGCTCTACGATTTAGGCAGAGAGCTCACAGCTAAAGAGAAGAACGCGATTTACGATTTGATTTGATGCGATTTTGAACTCAAATCTGCTCTTCACCCTCGATCGAACTCACCACCGTCCTTGGTGGCACGCCCGTTTCTCCACTCTCCATTTGTCTTCACTCTTACTACATCTTGTAATA
>CAZCZI010000053.1:6233-30451 GCA_964503045.1 uncultured Candidatus Obscuribacterales bacterium | reverse complement strand
GGCTGCAAAATGGGCTGCTGGGCCGCAGGAACAACCGCAGCCTGTCGGCTCAGTTGGCAAGCCAAGCTACGGGCGATGCTCAGCGGCTTGTCTCCGGGCAACAGCATGTTTTCGAAGCAGACGTGGTCAGGCATTATTCCTACACCGTCGATGCAGTCGCCTCCAGGCAACACGACTTTCGCCGTGGTCACCCTAAGAAGCGTTCCGCAATCGAGGTACCAGAGCGACTGTGCAACACCTTTGCCGAAGCTTTTGGTGCCGACAATCGGCGTCCTTTTGAGCATGCGCAAAGAGCCGGCCACCAGTTCGGAGGCTGAAGCACTTTGCCTATCCATCAGAAGGACGAGCGGGCGACCGTTGAGGAGGTTGCCCTTACGCTCTTGCACAGCTTCGTCGTCCGGCTTGCCCTCTTTGACGACACTGGTCGCCGTGAGCTTGCAATCGTACGAACTCGCCTGCGATCCGGTAAGCGAAAACACGTGCACGCCTTCGGTAGAGTCGGTCTCGACTAACGCATCGAGCACGTCGATGGCGGCAGAGACTTTGCCTCCGAGGTTGCCTCTCAGGTCGAGCACGATCGCAGAAGCGTCCTTCAAAGAGCCGAGGTGGCTTCTGAAGTCGTCTCCGACGTTTGGCGCATCGAACGTGAAAAGCTTGAGGTATCCGACGCCGCCGGACAGCATCCGGGAAGCGGCGACACGCCTGGTCTTCTGATGATTCGTGTGCGACAGACACCAGGTGGTGTCATGCAGCATCGAGTATCGATCCTTGAGAGACGCCAGCATCGTGCGCACCGCAGCACCCGCTTCGGAAAACGTGTTGAGCCTGCCGTCGTAGGCATGCTCCCACGCGTTGAACTCAGCGAGCCGGTCGGAGTAAAGAAAGTTATCGCGAACCAGCCGCCAAACCTTGTGGTAGTAATCCACAGGCGTGAGCGGCTCGTTGATGTCCGTAATTGCTTTGTCGAAATCCGGACACATCTCCGGCAGCTCGAAGCCGCGTTCGGCGGCTTTGAATTTGAATTTGGCCGCACACTGAGAGCAATTGCACGCGACCGGCGGTTTCAGTGCGAGTCGCACCATTGCCACCAGTATTGCGAGCAACGCAAACATGACCACAAGAAAAAAGAGTTCCATGATTGAGTCCTGTGCGCTCACTTTTGGTGAGCGTTCGGTGGCGTGTATAACGCCGGAGTTCGCAAGACGCGGCGAGACCGAAGGCCGGAAGCCCTCGTGTCTCGCCGCCTTGAGAGCGCTACGAGCGCTCCTTCTTGCCTTGCCTTCTAAAAACTTGCGAGCTCTTACAGCTCGAACACCTGGCGGGTCGACGGAATCACAACATTCCAGCCGAGCTGGCTTTCGATGTGACCCTTGAACGCCGTCAGAGCTTCGGTGTCACCGTGCACCAGGAGGCACTTCGCCGGCTTGCGCTTGAAGTTGCGCATCCAGTTGATGATCTCCTGATAGTCGGCGTGACCCGAGTAATCCGACATGTACTCGATGGTTGCGCGCACGTTGACGGTCCGCTTGTGGATTGACACCACCGACGGTTTCTCGTTGACGAGCGTGTGACCGAGCATGCCGGTGCCCTGATAGCCGACGAACACGACAGTGTTCTTCGCGTTATCGAGGCGCCGCTCGAGGTGCTGCAGAATGCGACCACCGGCCGCCATGCCGCTTGAGCCGATGATGATGATCGGCTCGTTGGCCTTTGCATCGAGGACGTTAGACTGTTGCACGTCCTTCGTCTCCATGTAACGCGGCGTCTTGAACGGGTCTTGACCACGATCGAAGATGGCGCGCGTCTCATCGTTGTAGAGATGGCGGTACTTGCGGTGCACCTTGGTCGCGGCGACAGCCATCGGGCTGTCGAGAACGACCTGCAGGTTGGGGATGCGACCTTCCGCCATGAGCTGGCGCAGGTCATACAAAACCGTCTGCACGCGACCGACGGCGAAGGCGGGGATGATGATCACGCCGCAGCCGTACTTCGGATCTTTCACCTTCGCGCGCTCGTAGCCGCGATTGATGATGCCGGCGAGAATCTCGCGGCGATTCCGTTTGACGTGCAGTCTGTTGCCGTAGGTCGACTCGGTGATCACCAAGTCGGCTTCGGCTACCGGCTCGAGGGCGCGGAGCATTGGCGTGCCCGGGCGCCCGACGTTGCCGGTGAAGCAGATGGTCTTGCGGTCAGCGCCTTTGCCGATGAACAGAGTCACCACAGCGGCGCCGAGGATGTGACAAGCATCCGTGAACTTGCACTGGATGCCGTCGGCAAGCGTGTAGACACGCCCGTATTCGATCGGCTTCACAACCTTGAGGCTCTCACGAGCTTCTTGCTCGTTGTACAGAGCAGTCATCTCAAAAGTCGGGCGCTTGCCCTTCTTCTGAGCCCTACGCCTGATGCCACGGTTGATGCGCTCTGCCGCCGCCTCCTGCAAATGGCCGGAGTCGGGCAGAAGAAACGCCATCAGATCCTTGGTCGCGGGATGGGTGTAGGCCGGGCCGGTGAATCCGTCGTGGATGAACTTGGGGAGCCAGCCGCAGTGGTCGATGTGAGCATGCGAGATGATCACGAAGTCGACGTCTTTTGCGGTGATGCCCTTCGGCAGCCGGTTCTTCTGGTTGATGCCTTCATCTTCCTGATGCAGGCCGATGTCGAGGATAAATCGAGTAACTTTGGACCCGTCGAAATATTCGAACAGGTTCAATGAGCCGGTGACGTCACCGGCTGCCCCAAGTACGTGAAGCTTGATTCGCGGTTTGGTGGGGCGCGCCGTCCGCTTGCTTTTGTTGTCTGTCATTGTAGACTCCTATTGCCCGATACCATTGCTGGTGCCAGGCTCTGGTTGTTAAGACAGCAATGAGCGAACGCGTCACCCCCTTTTTTCGAAGGGAGGACTACGTGATAAGGACCTTGCCTCATCTGGACCTGCACATGAGACGCGAATAATCGCGCGTGCAGGTGAAACACTCTTGCCTGAAGTTCACCGGTAACGGACCCAAAACTCTCGAACAAAACAACAGGAACATCACAACATCCCGCGAGAATGTGGATAGCGCCTGGTTTTTTCGAGAATTAGTGAACTTCGATGATTACCTCATGAAATTGCTCAAGGAGCAAAATATGCATTCACAGTATCAGAGCCATTCTTGATATAGAAGCTCGGAAACCCAGATGAACACTGGATCATAAAGCGCTTGACAAGCACCAGTACCGCTTTTGACAACATAGTCAAAGCCTCATGCGTTGCACCTTAAGCGATTTGCATCTAGTTGCGATATAGCGAAGCTATCGCGACAGGCAATTTACGACTTCCTTACGACTTCGGATTATGTTTCATCCACTTGCCGCCGCGGGCAGTAGATTCTTTTTTGAGGGACAAAGACATGGCATTCAACGAGCGAAATTTGGAACAAGCGAAAGGTGCACAACCAGCCGCCGAGCCCTGGGTAGAGCAGTTCCTTGCCGACCAACAGACGAGTGCCGGTAGAAACAGCTCCAATCGAACCAGTGAGAACACCACGTCTTCGCCCGACGTTCAAACCGACGCTGGCAGGCTACCGGGCACAAGACCCCGAATACCGCCGGGACACGTCTATACCGATTTCGATCCGCAAAAGTGGATGTCCGACCTTGACGCTGACGGTAACAAACACATCACCAGAGCCGAGGTTGGCAGATTCGAAAACGATGTCTTCACCAGGTTCGGAAAAATGGACATCAAAGACTTTCAGCGCTCTTCGGCTCTTTTGTACAACCTCGACTTGATTCAAAACCTCTCCGACGATGACCAGGGATCTGAAACCGGTGTCACCATCAAAGACTTGCAACGCCTTAGCGAGCTCGCATCGCAGCCAGCAAAGAATGACAATGAGGCTTACCTGGCGAAGTTGTTCAAAGGCGATCAATAGCTTACGCGCATTTCACAATACCGAAGCAAAGTGGACTGTTAGTGCAACTAGCAGCCCCATGACACAAAGTCACGACAGGGAGCCGCGACCCTCTCTTTGGTGCCTTGGGTGCTAATATTTTGCAATGCCTAAAATCTTAGTGCTGCCAGATCATGTCGCGAGCCAAATTGCCGCTGGTGAGGTCGTCGAACGCCCATCTTCGGTGGTGAAAGAACTCGTTGAAAACTCGATTGACGCAGGCGCAACCCAAGTTGAAATATCTATTGGCGCTGACACGCGCGACATCCGCATAGCCGACAACGGCTGTGGAATGGAACCTGATGACGCCGTACTCGCCTTCAGCCGACATGCCACATCGAAACTGGCATCTGCAGATGACCTCTGGACGCTGCGAACACTCGGTTTTCGTGGCGAGGCGCTGCCGAGCATCGCCTCAATTTCAAAATTCACGTGCTTCACGCGAACTGCCGAAGCTCAGCAAGGCACCCGCATAGAGGTTAAAGACGGTTCAGTTTCCGCCTCCGAAACCGGTTGCGCGCAGGGCACGGTAATGGAAATCACCGACCTGTTCTATAACGTTCCTGCACGTTTGAAGTTTCTGAAAAAGGCTTCAACTGAATTCGCGCACATTCACGAAACTGTGCAAGCGCTTGCCGTTTCGTTTCCGAAAGTCATGTTTCAACTTTTGAATCAGGGTGAATTGGTTTTCAAAACTTCCGGCTCAGGAAAGTTGGCGCAGGCGATAGTCGAAGCCGGCATTTTCAGCGGTCGCGAAGAACTCGTCGAAGTTTTGTCCGCCGACACACGATTCGGCATGGCAGTTTATGGATACCTGGCTCGCCCAACGCATTTCCGCGGCGACCGTAAATGCATTCTTTCGATCGTCAACAACCGCGCCGTGCGTTGTCCACTCACATACAAAGCACTCGACTATGCTTACTCCGACTTGATTCCTAAAGGCAAATATCCGCTTGCGGTTTTGACTGTGACGATCGACCCGAATCAGGTGGACGTCAATATTCACCCCACCAAGAAAGAGGTGAAATATACCAGCGGCAATGAAGTGTACAGCGCAATTCAACGATCGCTTCTCGATGCCCTCAGACAACAACGACCACAAGCGGAAGATTCGAGTACACAAATGAGATCTCCGGCCAACGGTGGTAACAGCAGTGTCGCCATCAACGATGACAATGCGGCAGTAGAATCACACCATGCCATGCAGTCACATGCCACTCCAACTGGTGGCACTCCAGCTGCAACGCTCGCAGGCTCAGGAGTAAATCCGTCACACCCATACGCCGAAGACACGCGCACGGAGTCCTCCGTTGCCGAGGCGTCAAGACCAGAACATGTGCAACAACTGCGCTTCAAAGATCGCCTTGCCTATGTTCCTCCATTTGCACCAGTTGCTCCAACACCAGGCAGCATCCCGCTTAGATCACGCGTCTTGCCGACTCTGCCTGCCGGATATCGCATCGCCGGTTACGTGCACAATACTTACATCATTCTTGAAACAACCGACGGCATGGAGATCGTAGAGCAACACATAGCGCATGAACGCCTGATTTACGAGCGCCTGCTTGCCGGCCAACAAACACCCGGAAGAGTTAGCGAAAGTTCACAAAGACTAGTCATCTCCGCACCGCTCAATCTCAGCCCCGAACAGCGAGAGATGATCGATCAGCATCTCGAAAAATTTCAGGCTCTCGGCTTCGACTTCGAAAATCAATCCGGCAATATCGTGTGCACTCAAGTTCCCTTAGAGTTGGCTCACAAAGACTATGCGGTGGTTGTACAAGAGATGGTCGACACAGTAAGCAAGACCGATCATGCCAACCTCGAATTGGAAGCGACGAAATCAATCGCCTGCCAATCAGCAATCAAAAACGGCATGGCTCTTGGCGAAAGCGAGATGATTCAACTGTTGTGCGAGTGGTTCAAAGCGCCGCGCAACGACACCTGCCCACATGGGCGCCCGATTCGCCAGGTGTTTTCAAAGGACAAACTGTTCCAGATGTTCCACCCTGGATAGAACAATCACATCTGCTTCAAGTCTTCTGCGGTCTCTCCAATACTTTGATAGCGTTCTTCCAGCTCGAGCGCCGTCGCACGCTCAACGATGTGATTTAGACCATTGGAGACATCGGCGCGCGATTCCTGCGGCTTGGAAACAGAGATAGGCTCTGGATCCTCACCAGTCAGGAGGAACTGCAAGGTGGCTCCAAACGCATAAATGTCACTTTGTGGAACAGGCATGCCTCGAAACTGTTCAGGAGGCAGGTAGGCGTGCTTGCCCACTACTGTCCCGGTCGTGGTTGCCTCTGCCTCTTCTTGTGCGACGTTGAAGTCGATTAGTTTCAATACGCCATCTTTGCCCAAGATCAAATTATCAGGAGTAAAGTCGCGGTGCACCACCGGCGGTGAGCATGAGTGCAGATAGGCCAGAAGATCGCACATTTGGGAAGCCAGTCCGCGCACTTGCTCTTCCGTCAACTTGCCGTTGCGTTCGACGATTTGGCGCAGAGATGAGCCGTCTATGAGCTCCAATACTAGATAGGCTCTGTGATCCTCAACAAAGAAATCCAATAGCTTCACGATTTGAGGATGTTCCAACTGCCTAAGAATCCTGGCTTCATTCTCAAACTGTTCCAGTGCGGATTTTCTTACATTTACGTCCACATACACCGGCAAGATGAATTCCTTCAGCACGACTTGCCTTTTGTTGTCGGTATCTTTCGTGTGATATGCATAGCCTTGACCGCCTACGCCAAGCGAATCTATGACGTGATAACGCCCATCTCTCAGTTGCGCGCCGGACACCAAGGGTTGAAACCGCTCGCGCTTCGGGGGCGCGCTCAGCGCCTGCAACCAGAGTTCTGTATAACTGTAATCGGCAGGCGGCTGCAAGCTCTCCATCACTCGTGCCTCGCGGCTTACCTTCGGCGCCCAGTGCTTGATGCCGTTGAGAAGTATCTCCCTGTCTGCAAACGAGTCAAAAGAATCAAGTCGCAGTTTCAGCGTCTTGCCGTCGTCGCGAGTGAGACAAAGCCGGTCTTCACTGGTTGAAGTCGCACCATCGGGGCGCTCGATATAGATGTTTTTCAATTTATTCCACTCGAAAAGCTGCGCGCCGTCGCGCCGCCAGAGCTTGTGCCGCCAAAGAAGGCGCAGTCCCTTTTCACCTACTGCAAGATGTGTCGGTTTTGTCGAGACATAGATCGTGGCTGCCAGAGCCGCTGCAAGCGACCCAAGCACAAATGTGAGAATGAAGGCGATGTTGACGCTGGCCGTGGCGCCGGCTCCCGCCATCAAACTAACGGCTTGCTTGGCGACACCCGACGATGCAACAAGAGAGCTGTACAAGTAGCCGAGCCCAAGCACGCTCAAGACCACAAATGCTGGACCTAAGATCCAAAACATCACGAGCTTGACGCCTTTCATCATGCTCGCTTCATCGAACATCTGATGATACCAGCGCTCGATCTGAGCGAAGGATCGGTATCTCAGCACATAATTACCCTGGTGATACTCTTCTTTCTGCTTGGTCGTCTTAATCGCTCCAGGTCCTGTTTTGCCGGTGAGAAGCGAGACAAAGTAGCTGAGACACGCCCCCTGCGATAACAGCCAGCTGGTGCCGGCTGTAAGCGGATCGAGACAGCTGTGACAAGCCAAGGTATAAGCAGCAGGCAAGATCGCGACGATAATTCCGAGAACCGGCCCCATGTTGCGCAGTCCGTGCTCATTCTTGCGGTCGCATGACTCGAAGAATCGCCCCAGCTTGAACGGGAAATATGCTTGCGCCGCAAGCCACAACCAGAAGGTCGGATCAAGCGCCATGACCATTGCGCTTTCAGATGGAAGCGGCATGGCCAGCAATGAAACCACAGCGAGAATGCCGATTTCCAGGTTGGACACCGGCGGCTTACCACCAAATCTTTTGCCGGCGGCTTGCGAAATTACAGAAAGAAAGTACGCCCAAAAAATGGCAAATGGAGCCGCTCCCATCATGGTTCCAGCTGGAACTGCAAGAAACGGGAGCGCAATCAAACAAGCAACAGTCGTAAAAAGAACAACCCATTTTGCCGATGGCAACATTCCTTGAATTGACTTGGGCCCATGATCTTCAGAAGGCAAACTTGATTCGATCGTCGCGCTTGCAGCAACCGGCAAATCGTCCGTTTTGTTTTCGAGCGCCGGCGAAGCGGCTTTTATAGCCAGTTGCGCAAGCTGGGCCTTTTGCTCGTCATCGACTTTGAGTTGAACCGATTCTGCTTCTGCCAGCTCGATTTGCTTCTCTTTCCCCACTTTTTGCTTGCCCAGTGTCATATTGCGCATTCCTTGGGTTCTCTCGAGAGACGCGCCAATATTGGTTCAACAGCTTCCAAAACTTCCTTGGCTGTTTGGTAGCGGTCCTTCACTTCGAACGCGGAGCATTTCGCAATCAGTTCATCCAGCTGGTCATCGGCATCTGAGACCAACTTTTTGACTCTCGATGGTGCAAGAGGCATGGGGTCTTTGCCGGTCATCAAATAGTAGATTGTTCCTCCAAAAGAGTAAATGTCGCTTTGTGTGACGGTTTTGCCTCTCAGCTGCTCGGGCGGAATGTACGCCTGCTTGCCGACCACGGTGCCTGTGGCCTTGCCCACAAACTGATTTGCGGCGCCGAAGTCGATCAAGATCAACTTGCCGTCATTGGTCAAAACCAAGTTGTCCGGCGTCAAGTCTCGGTGAATCAAGGATGGCTCTTGCTCATGCAGATACGCGAGAATCTTGAGAATTTCGCAAGCCCATTGAAGCGCCACCACTTGCGATACCGTTCCATTCTGTTTCACATATTGTCTGAGATCTGGTCCGTTGAAGTATTCCAGCATGATGTAGTGCCGCCCTTGATCTACAAAATGGTCGAGCACTCTGGCAATGTTCGGGTGACTGAGTTTCGCAAGAAACTGTGCTTCGCGCTCCAAGTATTGCTCTGCCTGGGCGCGACTGGCTTCATCTGCATTCGGCGGAACCACCGCTTCTTTCAACACGACCATGTCGAGATTGTCGCGCAATGCAAGATAGATAGCGGAAAGTCCTCCGAATGCAAGTTGTCGAATGATTTTCAGCTTGCCGTCACACAAGAGTTGCTCCGGCTCCAAAGGAACAAAGGCAGTATTGGTAAACCGCCGGCGAAGCTCTTCCTCCCACATTTGTGTGTAACCTTTCGAAACACCATGCGCTTCGTTGTGCACCTGTTGCTGGTAGTCGACCAGAAGCTTCGTGCGCTCGCATTTCGTGCCCCAGAGCTCGACGGCAAGCAGCAACTGTTCCACATCTTTGCCATCCAAAATATCCAATCTGAGTGGAACAATCTCACCAGACGAGAAGCCCAAAAGCAATTGCTGCGCACCTACCTCACCAATCAGATCGGCGCGCACCAGCTCTTCCCATGCACGATTGCGTCTGAATTTCAGCATGGGCAGCATGAACAGAGGGAAGGCCAAACCGTCTTTTGAAAAGTGAATTTTGTTGTCTTCAGCAACCGCAGCTGTCATCAAACTCGCAAAGAAAATTCCAGCGATCAAAAAACAGATTGCAGCCGTCATGAACACGGGAATTGACGAGGGAAACGCAATGATGTGCCCGATGAAAATTCCAAGACATGCAGGCACCACCACAGCCCACAAAGGAAACGTGTAAAACATCGTCTTCACGGCGACTTTCGCCGGCAGGGTCTTGTATAGAATTTTGACTTCCAACTCAGCCATTACTTGACTCCAAACGAGTCGCGAAGCTGAGTCACCTCTTCAAGAAGTGGAACCGGACTGCCTTTCTGGATTTCCTCAATTACTTGATCGAGAAGCTTGAGTCCTTCTTGTGGTTGATTCGCATGTTTGTAATAACGCGCCAGACTCATGAGAGCTTTTGCGCAATAGCCAAGTTTTGCCTTGCTTTGCTTCAGTTCATTCATTGAATCTGTCAGTAATTTCTTGGCGCCGTCGTAGTCACCAAGCGCCATTTGCACATCAGCGTAGTCAGCGACAAATTCCAAACCGCCATACAATCCGGCGCCCTTATAATGCGTCTTGTAGAAACTAAATGCTTCCTGGAAATACCCCGCCGCTTCCTTGTATTCATGCATCTTCGCCTTGGCCAGGCCCATAGACGCTTTTCGACGCATGCTTTCGGGGTCATGACCGCCGCATGGTCCTTTAGCATCGTCAAATGCTTGTTGATAGCAGGCAAAAGCGCGCTTATAGTCCCCTTGATTCAGGTAGCAATCTCCGAGGCGTTCGCGAACCCTCTCCAAACACTCATGCGTGGGACCTTTATATGCGAGTCGCGCTTCAAGAAGCGGCAATGCTGCCTTATACTCGCGCGCGGACGCCAGCCTGTATCCGGCTTCTGCCATCGCGTTTTTGAGATTGTGCGGAACTCCCTCGAATAGCGCCGGCGGTTGCTGCGGAATCAACTGCATCGCCTCGCCGACAAGCGAAGATGCCGCCGCCTTATCTCCGCGCCAGACCGCGCTCGTAGACTGCCTGAGCTTCAATAAGGCCAGGCGCATGTCGCGCACACCCGTCGATTCCATATTCGTCACTGTGCGCGCCAGAGCCGCGTCTAGATCGCCAAGATGATGTGAGCGTTTTGGATCGTAGGCCGCCTTTTGGTAGAGAGCCTCAACAAGATCGAGTGATGAATCAATACTTTGGTTTGATGAAGCACCAAACAGCGCTCCAATCTGCGCCCGAATGCTGGCGCGACCAATTCGTATCGACGAGCTTGCCGTGAGCAATACCGCCACAAAGACGCAACCGAGAGTCAAAACCATTTTTGCAGTTTGAGGTCGATTTGATGGGGGTTTTTTGTTGGGGTTCGAAGGTGCTGAAATTTGGAGTGTACTTGCAGAATTGTTGCTTGTTTTTGCCGCTTCCGCCTCCCTGCCGACTTCGCCCGGGTCTTCTGGAACTGCTGAATCAGTTTCGTCAGCGCCGGCATTATCGACGTTTCCCTTAGCTCCTTCCTCTGCCGCTTCCAAAACCTCCGGCTGGGACTCCACGAGTTTCTGCTCATTGTCCTTGTATTTAAATTCGCTGTCTTTAGACATAACTAGATTCTTAAGACCTATAAGATCCCCGAGGTTTTATGCCCGGTGCTAAGCACTAATAGACATATCCTGGAGGCAGATAACGAAGTTTCAACTGCGGATAGCGACTCACACGCCATGCAACGCCATTACATACGGTGCAGCGGGTTGCTCTAACCAGGAAACGGCGAACCCTTAAGCAAAGCGTCCAACCGTCTCGCTTGTGTCGGTGTTTGTTGTCTGATGTTGCGCGAGAAATGTTTGACCACAGGTCGCGCGAAAGAGCCTAGAGCCTCATATGCTTGCACGTTGCCATAGTGAATCGCGGCATCGAGAAGCGGCGTGATGCATTCGAAATCATGCTGTCTGTACAGTGTCCATGTCGCTTCCGGCACCTCGCCATCATGGTTTGGTCCGCGCGAGTTCTTATTGAGCAGAAGAATGCGTTTGGCCATGTCGGCAACAGCTTTGTCGCTCACTTGCGTGTATCGGGCGACCTTTCCGAGCGCCTTCAGATCAAGAGTGTCAGCGTGTTTCAAAAGCACCTGCATTGCTTCCGATTGCATGTCCTGACGCCTGTCGAGCACACGCAATGCAAGACTTTGTTCAAAACCGGAATACTCACTGGATTTCGCAAGACGCATTGCTTCGTGGAAGGCTTGAACGGCTGCATCTTTTATCCCCAGCTTCGGAATCAACTCAATCATCTGCGGCAGGTTGGCAGGATTTCCAGACAATTGATAAACGTTGGCGTATTGATGCGCTGCGCTGTCTCCCAACGATCGCATTCTGGCTATGGCCAAGTCCTTGACCGGCGATCCATTTTGCGCATGTTGCATCATGACTTGGAGTCGAGTGCTTTCATCACCGTGCAAAAGCACCATGGCGTCAAACGCTGTTTCTGCAACCGTCTTCTTGATACCTTCAACTTTAGGTTTGGAAACGCTGGTAGGAACCTTGAGGTCAGTCGTCAAAACATCAGCGGGTGTGTTGTTGTTGGGATTGGCGGCGATCGATTTCAGCACCGGAATGTGCGACTCATCACCGATATACCCGAGAAGATCGGCAGCAGCAGCACGTTTACTGGGGTCCGGATGCCACAAGTACTCTTGCAAAACTTCTTTTGCTTTGGGCACCACTCGCTCTTCGATGTATCGCACGCGCTCTTGGAAGTATGGTTCGTAAGGCGATTTTCTGCCGCTCGCGTTCATCTCATGTTGCAGCGCGCGGCCAAACACTGCCACTCTCACCGGTGCATTACGTGCAAGCAGGATAAACTCATCGCCGTCCGGCGTAAGGAAATACTCTCCCATATGCACCGCGAAGTTTTCATCTTCATTGCGACGAGAATAACGCGAAGCGAAGAACATTCCCTTCTTCAGCTCGCCTTCAGGAAACTTGCCATCTTCACCACGCGGCGGATGCGTCATATTCATGTCTTCTTTGTCGACCAACATCGCCAGATCGAATAGTCTGCTGTTCTGCCTCTGACCGAATTTGACCAAGTGCGACCACTCATGCATCAAAAACTCGCGAACATAGTTGCGACTCGGATTGTAGAATCTCACTTCGCCGGTAGTCGAGGCAGTGGCAGCCGATTGGAAATCTTTGTCATAAGTCTGTCGAAGCCATGCATCTTCGTAGTTGCGTTCTTTTACGAGCGTCAGTTGCTTAATCAGACCCGGATTAGGCAGCTCGTCCAAAAACGGAATGAAATCTTCCGGAAGCATCTTGTTTTGCTGCGGGATTCTCAAATAAGCCATGCGCGCCTTGACTATTTCAATTGAGTGGTCTGCATCTTTACCCAAGATATTGCGTGCAATTTCCATCGTTCCATTTTCAATTGAAGCCTGTACAAGTTGCCGCTGTTCTTTGGGCAAATCATCGTATGCACACGGTTCTTCCGCTTTCGTGCGCCACTTTTCCGCCATCTGTCTCTGCTGGCGAAGTAAGTCGAGTTCTTTTGCGTACCGTTCTTCAACCACTATTTTTGTCGTGTGTCCCTCGACGTCATAAACTCTGACAGGGCGATCGGAAACAGTGATGTTTTGCCAGAATTCCTCTCTATTGCGAAACTTCTTAGGCGCGTTTTCACTCAGCTCGCGGATTGTTTCAACCCCTTCCGATGGTTTTCCGAGGCGCTTCGAGAGGATCGCGAGATCGGGTCGCTCCTCTTTGGGAACATAGTCAAGTCGGTCAAACCAGTAATTTTCGACGAGATCGTTTTGCTCTTCAGCGGTCAATTTCGGCAACTCTTTGCCTTTTGTAGAGTCGCCTTTCGTATCGGGCCGCTTCATGCCTTTGCGATCGCCTTCTTTCCACTCCCTACCGCCGGCATCCTCGTCCTTTTCAGACACGTAGCCCTTGCGCCGCGTATCGGAAGGCATAGATTCGTCTAAACCAAGGAGTTTAGAGCCTTTTGCGGTACCCGACTCATTTTTGGAACCTAACACATTCTTGGAGGTCGCCGACATTGCAATCTCGTCACCAGAAAGGATCAAGCTGCGATTGCCGTTGCTTCCGATGCCGACTGTGACTTCGTTCCAAGTCGGAGTGGGCGGCTTCTTCACCTGAAGGCTTTGATGTTCTTTGGGCGTGCCGATGATAGTCGACATCAAACCACCCGTACCGGCGCCAATCAAACCCGATTGATGCATCTGCGTCAGCACATCCGGCCACTTCTTGCCGTGCATGACTGCATCGACACCGCCAAACACCGATCCTGCCGCGTATCCGGAGCCAGCTCCAGCGATCATGTTGGCGACATGGGGCGAGACAATTTCTTTAGAAAGCAATGTTGTCGAGGCTTTTGCCGTTCTCACACCAATCATTCCGGCAGGAACGTTAATGAGCGCACCAACAGACCCACCTTTTAGGACCTGTCCAGTGCCTTCAATCAATCCCTTCGCGTTCATGCCGCCGCGCCAAGTTTCGGAATTGAAGCCAGTTTTGACCGCGCCAAATCCGAAGCCGACTGTCAAATGCGATGCGGTCTCTGCGGCCAATCCAGAACCCAATCGCACCGTTAACGACTTGGCAAACGCGCCTTCCGGCATGGCAAGCCGGCTGACTTTGTTCAGGGCAGCGCCTTCCAGTGCGTTTGTTCCAAAAGAAAGAGTGTTATCACTTAAAGAATCATGCGGGTTAACCAGCATCGAGGCTCGAACAAGCCCACCAGTCACGGCTTTGAGCTTTGGAATCGAGGCAATTGTGTCGGCAGCGATCATGGCGATTTGATCGTTGGATTCCGCTCGCTCGGCTTGACCCTGAGCGCTGTCGGGCTCTGAGAACACACCGCGCACCGTGCCTATGACGCAGCCCGCGATCGTCTGTTCTTTTCTTTCGCCGAAAACTTCGTCAAGAAAACCAGAGTTAGCCTGATATTGGCTATCTATTAGAGGCTTGATCTCGGGCACACGTGGTGCTTCTGGAGACAATATGACACCTTAATCGCGGTATCCGCTGGTATTGGAAGACCGCTTAGCGAGTTCTTGACAATGTACCAAGAAGCCGACTTGATGGGGAAGATCCCCCATGGTGACCATACGTAGCTCAGAGGTCAGAATTAATTCGGAAACTACGTATTCAGAAATACAAACTAATAAACCAACTATTCAGAACTTGCGCTCAAAACCACACCAGAATCTGGTCCTCAGAATTACATATAGAGAACCAGAGAACCAGAGAACCAGAGAACTAGAGAACTAGAGAACTAGAGAACTAGAAGACTGGAAGACTAGAAGACTAGAGACTCACTTGAATCACCAAATAATGAAACGACCCGCTCAATAGAACGGGTCGTAATCAGGTTAGGTACGAGTCCGATCATGCCCCCCAGCACTTACGAACTCATCGTGCAAGGCCGTTTAGTGCAATGTGCTGGAACCAGCCATGCTGGTTGAGAGCGACATCGGTTGATCCAATGCAAACTGAAGACGAGTACCACTCGGTATCTTCACGTCTTTGCCTTTGCGCCAAAGGTTGCTGCCGAGACCGACGGCACCGCCGGTGGCGACACCAGCGATAGCACCAGCTCCGACTGAACCAGCGACGATTGGAGCAAAGCAGATACCCAGAAGAGTACCGGCGCCCGTCCAAATTGCCGTTCTGGCAACACCGCTCTTGACGGACGATTTTGTCGTCCGACCTTTCAAGTTGCCATTGTTGTCATGCTTTACTTCGGGTGCCTTTTGATCGGCAGTCACCACTGCTGATAGCGGATATCTGACACCATCAGGGGTGACAGCCGCTGTCAAACGAAGGGTGAGAACCCCGTTCATGCCAGCCATTCCGCTCTTGTTGGCGGAGACCACCTGACCTTCCAAAGCGGTGTTAGCTGGAAGCACCAAATCACTTCCGAGATACATCGGAGCATAAAGCTTCGCATTGAAAATATCGCCAGGCTTAGAAACTCCGCTGTCGATAGGACTTGTTAAAGCCGCGTCAATAGGGGTACCTGTAGGAACGTAAGTGACGTTGCCTTTCAGTTGCTGTCCGTTGTATGTCTGAGCAAAGGCAGGGAATCCACCGGCAGCCAGTCCCAGAGACAGAACACCGGTCAGGACCATGTTCATAGGTGTTCGTTTCATGCGAAGCTCCTTCTAGCGCACTTTTATACACTGCGAACAATAACACAACAATTGCGAGTTGCGCCATTTTCCATCGCAATATTTTTGTAAAACGATGGCACCGGCGATACCACGATAAATTTCTCAGACACTCAATATATCCAGGGTATATACACCCAGGAATGAGCACCAGCTGGCTATTCTCAGACAGGAACAGTGTTTCGCCGCACGAGTCCGACATCAGAGGTGGTGGCACAATCAATGCAAAATTAAATTGAGCAAGCTCAACAATCCTCCGCCACCAAATGTGGTTCATCGTGTCGCAGTTAGATTTTGACGTTTTGCGACTTCGGAGGTTCCTGCTTTTTCATTACTTGGTGATCACCTGGTGATTGCCTGGCGATTGTCTGGTGATTGCCAAGTGCATCGAAACTGGCTTGGAAACCCTGCAAACTACACTTTGCATTGACAACAGGAAATGCGAACTACAGTTGCAGGCAGCCTTTGACGGTTCACAAGGGGCGTGGTCGGGGACACCGGGGACACCGGGGACACACTGAGCGTCGGCGCTAGCCGCGCCATTGCTGTAGTGACGATAATTTCGATCGTTCCATATCACTTCTTGACAATAACAACTCTGAAAACACCGATGCCACGCGGCTTTCCCTGGGGTATTGAAAACTCATGACTAGTTCAAAGAAAACTCTCCTATTGAAAGCTCATTGAACTTTAAAAGCGCTCTTTTTAGGATTACATCCTGTTTCCTTCATCTCCCTTTTTAGATCCGAGAACAAAGCATCTCATCACCAATACGTCGCTTTCTGTTCTCTCTTCACGAGATGAAGGTACATACGTTCGTTCTAAAAACTGACAACTAGTCGCCGCTGACGAGTGCACGCAAGCCAGACCAGCAAGTTCTTCGGCCCGCTGCAAGATCTCAACTACAGCGCCACCAGTTTGCAGTCCCTGCAATCAACAGCTCGATTCACGACAAACAAGTGGGTCGACAGAAGAGGAGTATCCCCATGGGACGCTTTGGAAAATCCATTCTCTATTCGTTCTTCATTACTCTGTACTTCATGTGCTTTTACTACGCGTTCGGAGTTGCACAGACGCTCTTCCAAGGTGGAGATCTCGTCAAGTTCTTCTTCGACACGATCATCGTCGGCACCGTGGTCTGGGGCTTTCTCAGCTTCCTGCTCTATGACCTCATGGGCTCGTTCGAGCGCTTGAACAAGCCTCGCGACAAAGACGACAACGACAAAAACGGCAATGGTCCCACCAACGGTTCTGGACCGGGCACGCCCGACTCCAAGAACGACTCTGCTTCCGGCTCCGACAAGGGCAACGGGCAGGGTGGTCCGAACGCCGGCAAGTAACCGAAGAAGACAGGTGCATCATGACCAGCAAAGAAGCACGGGTTCAAGCGCATGACGCGGTGAAAGCCGCTATCGCTGCGCTCGAAACCGCGAAGACAGAAGCGATTGCTGCGCGCGACAAGACGCTTCGGGAAGCCATCGAGCAGTTCAACGCTGCTACCGCCGGTGGTGACCTGGAGCAGGTATTCAACACGATGCACGCGGGTCACATGCTGATTCATCAGTGCAGTGAAGCCGCTATGGACGCCATGGCTGCGAACGAGGCGCTCAAAGCGCTCGCGACCGCCGAAGAGACCGTGCGTCCGCCCAAGCCGCGTGTTGCTCCGCCGCTCAGCTAAGTAGGCACGTTCGGGACGGGCGATTGAGGTCTGAAGCTTCGGCTTCTCTTCAATCGCCTTGTCCTGGGCGGCTCCGTTTCTCGAGAAACGAACGTAATTTCTGCAGTGATTGGATTGGTTTGGATTGGTTTGACTTACACCACAGGTACGAAGCCGTGCGACACATCTTCAACGTTGTCTCCGCTGGCATTCTGCTTGGACTCGGTCTCTTTGCCGTGAGCATTCTCGCGGCACTGTATGCCAGTCTTTGGCAGGCAGTCAGCATCGGTTTATTTCTTTTGTGGGTATTCACTTCTGTCAGTCTCTACTTTGGCGGTTGCAGAAAATGCGACGCCGAGCGAGCGAAACAGACCCCTCCTTACTTTGGCAAGTGCGCTAAGTGCGCCGCTGCCAGACTGAGAGAATGGGAAGAAGCCCGCGCAAAAGAAGCCAGCGAACAGAAGCTGAGCTAACAGACACAAGTTTCTCTGGTTGGAGAGCGGGATTCCAGAATGAGCTGGTTTCCCCAACGCATTTATCACTTTGCTTTCAGGGACTTTTTTGGTCCAATCATACTACTACATCTACTCGTATTTATCATTGAAAATTCCGCACTTAGTGCGCAAATTTCAAGTATACTCAACACATGATCGATCGCCCCCAGATTACCTCAAAACTCCAATCAGCACTGCAACGAAGCAGTGCCGTGGTACTAATCGGCCCTAGGCAGTGTGGAAAAACCACCTTAGCAAGGACCTTTGTCTCACCTGAGTCTGAAAACTATTTTGATCTAGAAGACCCCGTCAGCCTGATCCGTCTAGAACAACCACGTACAGCACTCGGTAATTTGTCTGGTTTAGTAGTAATCGACGAGGTACAGCGTCGACCAGAACTCTTTCCAGTTCTTCGTGTTTTGATCGACGATAATCCCGTACCCGGGCGCTTCCTAATACTCGGAAGCGCCTCACCGGAGCTTCTCAAACAGTCTTCGGAATCACTGGCAGGTCGCGTGGAAACACTCGAAATAAGCGGCTTCTCAATGGCTGACATCGGACACGAACATATACCCAGGCATTGGCTTAGGGGCGGATTTCCTCGTTCTTATCTTGCCGCTAATGAATCTGACAGCGTCGCATGGCGGAAAAACTTTGTTCGCACATTCGTAGAACGTGACATTTCTCAGTTCTCCAACGTGTTGTCGGCAAACATATTCCGCCTCTGGACAATGCTCGCGCACTATCACGGACAGATTCTCAACGCTTCGGAGCTTTCACGTTCGATGCGTGTCGATGAAAGGACGATCGGACGATATACAGAACTTTTGGAACACTTGCTGATGATCAGAAAGTTACAACCGTGGCATGTAAACCTCAAGAAGCGACAAGTGCGATCGCCGAAAGTCTTTATTAGAGACTCCGGAATCGCTCACCAACTGCTGGGTATAACCTCGCAGAAGTCTTTGCTGGAACACCCCAAAAGTGGGGCGACCTGGGAAGGCTATGCCATTGAAGAGATTCTCAAATGCGTCGAACACGACGAGGCCTACTTCTGGGCCGCACACTCAGGCGCAGAACTTGATCTGCTCTTGATTCGAGATCAACAAAAACTAGGTTTCGAATGCAAACGTCAGGATGCACCAAGCCTGACTAAATCCATGCATGTGGCTCTGGAAGACCTCGAGCTTGAGCGCCTTTTCATCCTCTATCCGGGAAGCAAACAATACACACTCTCAGACAAGGTTACGGCTGTTCCCCTGAAGAGTCTTGCAACCAATGACGCCGACAACCTATTTTTCGCAGGTTAGGCGAAACACCCTTAAAACCGCCGGGGAAGCCGTTTGCGTGAAAAACGACTTCCCTAGCTTTTTGTACGCCTTCAATTGCGGTTCAGAAAAACGGAGTTTCACAACCGCGTGTTGTTCGCTTATGCCGCGCGCGAACCGGCGATGGACATTTCCAATCGCTGTCTGAGTTTCGAAAGATGGCGTTTGACGATTTCACCAGCGAGCGGTCCCGTGGTCTGGTAAGCGCTTGTCAGTCCGACTTCAGTCAAGCTGTCGGCAATCGCGGTCAGTGTCAAAACGACATGAAGTGGTCCGCGGTTGGTGTCAGGAGATTGGTTGGTGAACAGAAGACGACCGCGACCAATCGCATGATGGTTGTAACCGCAGGAAGCCATCGTCATGATTGTTCTGATCGTAAGAACATCGATACCGCCGATTGCTCTGAACTTCTGAGCTGCAGTTTTGAACGCTTGAAGTTGGTTGTACGACTTCGAAGGTGCTTCGCCCTTGCGTCCGATTTGCAGACCTTGAGATTCACCCTGGCGAAGAAGGGCTTGCAGTTCGGCCGGCGCTGGCTGCTGCACTTCGACTTCAGCTTCGGCTTCGACTTCACTCTGTTCTGTTTCTTCTTGAAGTGATTGCACCTTCAAAGAAACCTGTACTCTTGCCGCTTGCTGAGCCTTTTGTTCGGCTTCCAATTCGGCTTTGGTCTTTGTAGGAGTCGGGAATGAGATGTTGGTAATTGGCATGACCACTTGTTCGGCTTGCGCAACCGCTTCGTTTTCGCATGCTGAAAAGAATTCACTTCTGCGAGCGACGAGTCTTGCGAATCCGGTACCGTAGGCGGCTGCTTTACACATCTTTGGCGTTCTCCAGAGTGGGGTGGGGGAGTGGCGTCTCGATGCACTCAGAATACGACTCCATGCATGACAAACCTGTGACAAAAATTGCCCGCATCGGAAAATCTTTCTCGAAAAAGGAAATTGTTGTCTCAACCATTCATTACGCGACACTTTCTAGTGTTTAGTAATGAGGAGGTCTTGCCTCTTAGAGCTATATTCTTGCGCCGTCGGTTGCCTGGTGACGTTACTTTAGCGGGCACTTTTGAAAAAGAGTTGAAACGGCGAATGCACTCCACAAAAAATCCACGTTCTCTCCACCCACTCTCCACTAGGCCAATGTTAGAGTGCGCTTGTTAGGCAAATAGACGCATGGCGGAGGGAAACTTATGGGTGCACGACCACCATATCAGCCGGATGAAATCTGCAATGCCGTCAAGAGTGGCGATACCCAGAAAGTAATTGCCGAAGTCAACGCCGACAGGCAAGCAATGACACCAAAGGATTTTGCCTCTGTGATCGACAAAATGACCGGCTGCGCCAACGCCCTTGAAGATAAGAACCGACACATCGCGGTCGAGAAAGATAAGGACGGAAACGTCACTGCCCTCAACTTCACCGATGGGTTCTTAGGCATCGGCAATACCACGCTGTTCAAGGAAGCTGACTATCGCGCCAACTTGAATCCACATTCCAGTCTTACCGGCTTGCACCGGATTTTGCAGGGAGTGCAGGCAAAAGACAAATAGTTTCACTCTGTTGACCTTGATACAAGATCGTATAAATCAGTGTGACCCATAGGTTATGATCACGACCGAGTCCCCAGCCGCAAAGCATTCGGTCACATCATGCAAACGAAAACCACAAAAGGACTAGACTCCACACAACTGGCAGAGTCACTCAAGAAAGCACACTCACTTAAAGATCAATTAGTGAAGGTTCGCCGGGCGATTCACTCCAACCCCGAATTGAGCTTTCAGGAGACCAAAACGGCAGCGTTGGTAGCCGCTGAGCTCAAGGCAATTGGCTTGAAACCGAAGTCAGGAGTGGGTGGAACAGGCGTGACGGTTGAGATTGGCCCAGGTAACGGACCGACATTGCTGATTCGCTGCGATATGGACGCACTCCCCATCGAAGAAGCCAACGAAACTAATTACTGCTCGAAAAATGTCGGTGTCATGCATGCATGCGGCCACGACATGCACACCACATGTGGTATCGGTGCCGCGACGCTTCTTGCAACAAACCCTCCAAAACGTGGACTCGTGCGCTTTCTCTTTCAACCCGCTGAAGAGTCCGTCAATGAAGCAGGCAAGTCCGGTGCCACAATGATGCTTGAAGACGGCGCCGGCGAGGGCGCTGACGGAGTGATTGGATTGCACGTGTTTCCCAACTTGCCGGTTGGCAGCATCGCCGTTCGTTCTGGCCCGGTTTTGGCTGCCTGCGACTCCTTCGAAATCACGATTCACGGAACCGGCTCTCATGGTGCCTTTCCCGAACTGGGAGTAGATCCACTGGTGCTCGCGTCGCATGCAATTCAGTCGGTTCAAACAATCGTATCTCGCCGGCGATCGGCTCTTGACCCATTGGTCGTGACTCTTGGCGGCATAAAGAGCTCAACATACAGATCTAATATAGTGCCGGAACATGTCGAGATCACTGGCACAGCACGGTACTTTAACCCGGAGCTGAGTAAGTTCGTAGAGGCTGAACTCAACCGCGCATTGAGCGTTGTCGAAGCATTCGGCGGCAGTTATGATCTCAAATATATTAGTGAAAACCCTGCGCTCATCAATGATGCAAAGCTTTCGGAATCGGTCAAAGCGGTTGCATCCAGGATGTTAGGCGAAGACTGCGTGTTCGAGGCACCAATGGTGATGGGTGCCGATGACTTCAGCTACATGTCGGCAAAGCATCCAGGCTGTTACTTCTTTTTGGGCGTATTAATGCCAGATGGAATTCGTTCGCTGCACACACCAACGTTCGATGCCAACGAAGATGCACTTCCGTATGGAGCCGCGTTGCTTGCCGAATGCGCCCGCTCTTTCGTAGAGGGCTAGAATTCCATAAGATGAACTCTAACCCTTTTGACTCGCAAGAGTCGCAGCATAAGCGCGCCAGCCGCCGTGCTGCGTGATTTCCTTTGCGCCTTCGCACAGAATCGCTTCGCCCAGAACGCCCAATACTTCCTCACCGTCTGCAAGCGAAACCTTGCCGATTGCCAGCCCCGGTGGCTCTTTTAACAGAATGTCTGCGACACCTTGGTTGGGAACTTCCCACACTTCCACGTCGACGGATACACCGCCAGATGCGACGCGCTGCATTGCAGGATGCCGATCTCCAATAGACCACAGGCGATACGACGGAACAGTTTTTGCCTCACGCAAAAACTTGGCATTGACCGCTAGCAGGTTGGGATTTAGTTCCAACCCTCGCATTAGCGTGCCATTTACAGCCAATCTCAATGTTCCTGCCATATTCCCTCCGTTGCTTGTCGGTCTAGTTCGTTGACCGCGGCGTTGCACCGAGATCTGCGAGTGCATAACTCTACCACCAAAAACCCATTAAAGCCCGGAGAGAGTGGCATGCCACCCTCTCGCTCCCGCAAACCTAATTTTGGTCACAACCGACTATTCGTAATATTCAGGTCCGAAATATGTTTGTGGCTGTTGACTTGCAGAATCCTGTGGATAGCACTCTATGGGCTTGACACTGCTGTCAGGCTTGGCATCGGAGCGCCCATTGGTTGCTTCGTTCGCTCTTGCTGCAGCTTCCGAAGGCCCGTAAATCGGCGGAATGAAGAGTACTTCGTTTGGATAAATGAGGTTTTCATTGCGTCCATTATCGTTGAGCCGATTCAAATCGGAGATGTTGCGCACATAGCGCTTGATCTCACGATTCTTCACGTCTTCGTGATGCTGTTCTAGTTTGCCTTTGGCGATGTTCCAAACGCAGTCACCTTTTTTGACCGTATACGATTCCGGTGGTTCTGCGCAGATTACCTTCTCCGGCTCGTGAACTGTCGTGCCACTGTCTTGTCCGGGAGGTGCAACCGGCTCCTGCACTGGTTGTGGTTGGTCTTGATTGCGAGGATATGGTCTCTTCTCGTCATATTCCTCTGTGGTTAGTGAGAAGTCTTTGTGTTTTCTGCCATGTGCAGAATCCAATCCCATTTCTCTAGCTGATTTTTTGGCGGAGAATCCTGCATTGATTCCTGCGTGCAACTCCGGAACGTCATGCTTCAGCAAGTCCTGGACAAGCTTTGCGTTTTGTTCGGTGTAAGGGTATTGACCTTGAAACTTTTCGTAGTCCTTCAAGAACTCCTTCATTTCATGCTTGCTTACACGTCGGTTTCCATCTTTGTTGAGATAGTTGATCAGAGGGTCAGGTCCTTCAAAGAGCGGCGCAAGAACATCTTTGGTGTCGTCTTGATTGATTGCTTTTTGATTGGCGCGATCGTCGCGACGGAGGAAGCGATTGAGAGCGCCTTTGGAGATATTGTTTTCACCTGTTCTTTGATCGTAAGACGCTAGTTTGTCGAAGAGTTGTTCATCGACTACCGAGGCGAACTGCTGATCAAATGCACCAAATCTGGTTCTTTGTTGTTCAGCCATTTGCAGTTCGGATCTATCAATCTGACCGTTTCCATTAGTGTCTATGCGCGAGAACTCGTTCTTTAGCCACGCTGCAGAGACTTGCGGCAATACGCCTTGATTGACCATATCTTGAGTCGCTTCATACATGCGGTTGTGGGCGGCGGCAGTGTCGTATGCATCTGTGCCAATAACTTCAGAACGAAGTTTCTTATATGCTTGATCTGCTCCGCCTTTCAGCGGGTCCTTAGCGATGTCGCCAATAGATTCGTTTGTTTCTGCTGCTCCCATGATTGAGAACTCCAAGTTGCGGGGGGGATGGCGCGGGAGACTCGATGCGAGTCGTTCACCGCTTTGCGTGTGTTCACTTTGCCTGCGCAAAATAACAACCACGTAACAGTCTCGGCGCATCGCAAATATTGAGATCCAATCGCAACGGACGCGAGTGGGCCAATTTCGCCTTCCGCAACTGTAAATGCACTAGATCTCTCCAAGAATCGCTCTTGTGGGTTGTTGGGCCCAGAAATAGTCGCGTAATCTTGATCGGTCTATTACATTACTTCCAGCAGTTACGAATAACCCTCAATCTAATTTACCGGCCCTCGCGGCTCTTTGAGCTTAAAGTGAACAAGAACGTAATCGGCGCCATGGGCGTCGCGTTTTTCGCTATTGCTTTCTATTCAACCCCGGTTGCTGCTCAGGAAAACCAAAACCCGGTGCAACAGGCTGTTGATGTTCAACAGTCTGACGCCC
>CAZCZI010000053.1:2058-6133 GCA_964503045.1 uncultured Candidatus Obscuribacterales bacterium | reverse complement strand
TGCCGATGAACAGCCGCAGATCGATTCAAGGGCCGAAGAGCGCGACGTCAAACTCGCGAAAGAGGCACTTGCTCTCTATGACTCGATGGAAGCGCATGATCCGTTTAGCCCTCGCTATAACAAGCGGCGGCTGACCGATCAAGACTTCACACCGCGTCCCAATTCCAGTTTCAGCTCGAACAAGTTTTCGGCACAACCACGCTTCGAGCGTCCGTTGCCGCTTGCAGACGAGCCCTGGGACAGGAATCGCTCCACGCAAGATCGATTCATGCAAGATCGCACCAAACAAGATCGCGTAATCGAGGTGCGCCAACGCGCTGCCGATCGAGTGGCTGACATGATCTCGCCTGGATTTGGGCGCAAGGAATTCAAAATGGGCGGTCATGCACATGGACGCCTCGACTACATTTATGCGGGAAAGTGCCGCGTGAAGGGTCTCGGCATGTGCGTGCAGATATCGTTCTACTAAGCATGATTTCTTCAAGGAGAAATTTATGTTCACCCCAAAGAGGATCTTCGGATGCCTCGTAACCGTCGTTCTGGCAATCATTGCGGCA
The DNA here is from genome assembly GCA_964503045.1 of uncultured Candidatus Obscuribacterales bacterium. GTDB lineage: Bacteria > Cyanobacteriota > Vampirovibrionia > Obscuribacterales > Obscuribacteraceae > CAYZJR01. Next base: position 5,576 of record CAZCZI010000053.1, on the reverse strand, counting down.
AGCGCCATGCCAGGGTTCGACCCATTCTCGTGGCTGTGTCTTCACGGCAATGACACCCACTGCAATTACGTTCCGCTGATCAATCTCCTGACTGCAGGCGCCGGCGTAGGCTTTTTCGTGCTCGCTGCATTCAAGAAAGAGAAGTCCGCAGCAAGTCTGATCACGGGCTCAGCCTTGATCGGTCTATTCACATACTGGCAGCTGCTCGCTAACTGGCCCTGGTATATGGAGATCAACTGGACAATCCTGTTCATCTTCTTCGTACTGCCTATCGTGCTTGTCGCCACCTGTTTGTTTACCGGCGCGTCGTTGGTACGCAGGTCGCTCGACAAAGGCAGCTACTGGTGGATTCTGACAGCGCTCTGGGCACTCGGTGTCGTGTTTGCCATGGGTCGCCTCACCGTCAGTGAAAGCAACTTCCTCTCGGCGCTTCTCAGCACATACCTGATGTTCCTCAGCCTCAACGGCTCGGTAATCTGGACCGTGTACAGGGTTTTGCGCTGGTTCTTCAAGAAGGAAGAAGAGCAATATCGAAACTGATAGGCTTGACACGTTCGCGCAGGTGGCGCAGGGACGCGCCCCACTACTTGACACCTCGGCTCATCATGCCACCATTGGAGGTTGCACCAAGTTGTCAACACAAAATCTTTGGTGGAACTTAAGCAGAATTACTGCAATATTCCACACACAAAAACACAGATGAATTGAACAAAAGTTCGAGGAACCATAAGGTGAGACGTTCTTCCTGCAGCAACTTTTTCGAGTAAGGTCCAACCTCTAACGTCCCAGCCATGAAGGCTAGACTCCATTTTCTGCGACACCGGTGGTGTCGCGGGTTTGACTTCACTCGACAAAAAAATGACTTAGGTACTGGTGTGTACCTCCCAAGAAGAAACCCAAGGTGCAGAGCACTACAGATCGCGATGAGATCTGTCCTGACACCTTTAGGAACTTAACGCATGAAGACAAATGCGATCGCGCGCTTCGGCTTTGCCCTGGCTGCGCTTGCCCTCACCGTCCTGCCCATGACCACTTCCGTGGCTTATGCTCAAGACGCCGCCAACTCCCAGCTGTCCGTCACTCAGGCTGCCAGCTCGGTGGACATCACCGTTTTTGGCGACGGCTTTGCGCAGGTCGAAGAGACCCGCCAGGTGAAGCTCAACGCTGGACGCAACCAGATCCAGCTCAACGGCGTCGCCGGCAAATATCGCGCGGACAGTCTGCGCATCATCGACGTGAAGGGCAACGGCACCTTCACCTACAAGTCCGCCACATATCAGCCCGCCAACCTGACTGCCGAGCGCATTCTCGAACTGTCGGTCGGCCAGAATGTCACTGCTACCGTCGGCACCGGCGCCACGGCTCGGCAAGTGACAGGCACGCTCACCAGCGTGCGCGGCGGTCAGGCAATCATCACCGCCGCTGATGGCACCACCTACCTCACCGGCACCAGCGACATCTCGGTTCCGAAGCTGCCCGCGGGTCTTTCCGCAACTGCTTCGCTGACCATCGAGGCCAATGTCTCCGCCGCCGGCACCTACGACCTGCACTTCCTGTACGAGACGGAAGGACTGTCGTGGAGCGCCAAGCACTCCGCCATCTACAACGACGAGACCCGCAAGATCGAGAGCTTCGAGACCACGGTCAACGTCGTCAACCAGTCCGGCACCTCCTTCGACAACGCCAACGTGTACCTGCTCTCTGGAGCCGTGCGCGACCGCGGTGGTCGGGTGGCTGCTGCGTCGTATGCCCGCTCTGCCGAAATGGCGGATGCCCCGGGTGCCGCCACGGTTGAGTCCGTGGGCGAGCGCAAGGTGTACCGCATCAAAGACCGAGTCACACTGGGCGATGGCCAGAGCCGGCAGATTCCGCTCTTCACGGGCAGCAACGTCCCGGTCGAGCATGAGTACTACCTGCCCGCCAACTCCTACGTCTATGACCAGGGCACCGGTGCTCAGCCTGTCAGCGTCCGCCTGCGCGTGAAGAACTGCGACGAGCACGGTCTGGGAACCCCGCTTCCCGCCGGTCTCGTGAAGGTCTATCAGCGCAACTCGGAGCAAAAGCTGCAGCTCACGTCCTCCACGAGCGTGAAGGAACTGGCTCGCGATGAGGTGTTCGAGATCAGCCTTGGCACTTCCAGCGACGTCAAGGCGGAGCGCAACCTGACCAAGGCCTCGCCTGTGCAGCCTGCGCCGCGCACCAACCCGAACCAGCCGGTCTACCAAGATCAGGAGTTCGAGGTGACGGTGCACAACTTCAAGACCGGCAAAGCGGTCGACGTGGTCGTGGAAGTCAACGTTCCGGCCGAGCAGCAGACCGTCCAGCCGCTGACTCGCAAGAACGCCCAGCAGGCCAACGGCACCGTGCACGTCGAGGCGGGCAAGAAGGGCACTCTGACCTACACGCTGAAGGTTCGCACCAACTAAGCGTACTGGTCAGCGCCTGTAGTCGTACGAAATTAAAATCGTCGGACGTTGCAAACTAGGCTGAGATCGAGTTTGAAAGTTCGACGAATCGTCGGCGCCTTCGCCGCACTTTATCAAAAGCTTTGTTTCTGCAAAAACTGTTTTTTGGATTTCACCTACGACATGTTTTAGTAATTTCAATCTTCCACTATTCATGCCATTTTTCAACCTCATGTAAAAGCTGCATTATTGCTTTGTTGCAGTCGTCTTCGAGAATCCTTAGTCTGGTATTTGGCCGTCCATACGGCCATCAAGCCCGTCTAGAGCGCGATTCCAATAAGCGTCATCTTTCCAGCTTGCTACTCCCCAATCGGGAGATACAGCGATATAGCCATTGTGATGAGACCGCAAAAGGTCCTCATAATGCCCAATGTCGTTTTGACCGACACCGACGACGACAGCCGAGAATCTGTCTGGAGAGTAGTTTTGCTGCCAGTCGGCTACGGGCGGCGCAAAATTATCGAGGTGATATGCGTCTTGTTCGAACGTACCTTGCACATCGAAAATGTCCATGTAATCTTGATTTGGAGTGCCGCCTCCGTTGATGACGGCAATGCCGCCTTTGGATTTGATGTATCTACCAAGTTCTTTGAAATACGCTTCAGTCGCAGGGTCAGTTGCATATCCGCCGCCTGCGTTGTGATCGCCTGAATCACCGAGGTAGATTCCTTTCACTTCCGAAGCTCTGTACCAGGAGTCAATCTCAGCCTTCACCTCATCGATTGGTCTGGTACCACCTCGGGTGCCGACGTATCCGATTGGGCTGAGCCCGGCAGCGCTCGCGTCAGCAATGTTGCGCTGCAAATCAGGATCTAGCGAATTGAATGGACGGTCGCTGTCCCAACTCACTTCGCGCGATGGAAGCGGAACAATCAGGCTTCCCTTCGGCGAATCTGCGATAATTTTGTCCCAATCCGCGTTGGTTTCCGGAAAGATGTGGATAAGCTTCGCGTGATCGGAGGTCGGCTGCGGTGGCTGCTCTGCCGGTGGCGCCGGACGATCAGTTGGTGGTGCGGGTTGATCGCTTGGCGGCTGCGGTCGTGGTTCCGCCGG
>CAZCZI010000053.1:0-1958 GCA_964503045.1 uncultured Candidatus Obscuribacterales bacterium | reverse complement strand
GATCAGTTGGTGGTGCGGGTTGATCGCTTGGCGGCTGCGGTCGTGGTTCCGCCGGTGGTGCTGGCTGCTCGCTTGGCGGCTGCGGTCGTGGTTCCGCCGGTGGTGCTGGCTGCTCGCTTGGCGGCGCTGGTTGCTCGCTTGGTGGCGCTGGCTGTTGAGGCTCTTCTGGTGCTGGCTGTTGAGACTCTTCTGGTGCTGGCTGTTGAGACTCTTCCGGTGGTGGTGGAGCAAACGCCTGCAACATACTCATAATGAGTTCCAAGATCCTGCTAAGCAGCTCCTGGAGTTCTTGAAGTTGTCTCTGAAACTCTTGCTCTCGTTCAACATCACGCTGCCGATCACATTCTCTTTGATGTTCATCATTTGTTTCGCTTGGAGAACTCGAAAGCTGCGAGTCTCCTGTCGAAGGCAGTTCCGCTGAGCCATTAGCAGCTGATTGCGATTCTGCTGGTACGGTTGGAACCTCCGCTTGTGTGGAAACCTCTCCGGACAAAGTTGGAACATCCGACGATGCCGTTCGATCATTTCCTGCAGCCGCCGGAACAGACGCATCACTCGAAAGCTGACCAGCACCTCGATCAGTAGAAGTTTGAGCATCTGATGAACCATCATCAATGGTTACCTCTGGTAAGAGAGACTCATCAGAACAATGCCTTGAATGATGCCTGAAAAAACCTCGTGATTCGGGGCGCCAAGCTTGCGTTGATGCAGTTCTAATGCCGCTGTCTTCAAAACCATTAAACGCGCGAGCTGATTCGCCCGCAAGATCGGTGCATTTAGTCATAGTTGCTCCTCGCAAGAGAGATCGTGTGGTTCAACTCTGCACTGCTAGTAATAAGGCACCACAAAACAGTGGCGCGGGATGCTCCGGTTTCGACTTATTCAATTGGAGCTGGTGACGGGGTACTGGCGACGAGATATTGGATTGTCCGTCTGTGAGGTTGCAGCACAGTTACTAGGCAGCGTCGCTGCGCGCAACATCACTTTCGGACTGAGTGCGGACAATGTACATACCTTGTGTGGCGATAACGTGGCGATGGTTTCACCGGCTCAACAGGTCTTTGATCTCGGCTTCATCAGACATGAGCTGTGATTCCCTCTCCACAGATTTTAGACCTGTAGGAAGACTAAACTCTCTTTGCGCGGAGATCATAACAGGCTTGATGGCCCCTGTTTTTACCGCGGACTTCGAGTTTCCATCCGCTGTTAGGTATTTGACCGAAATCGGAATTCCATCGACTTGTTGAGGTAGCGCATAGAACTTCAAAAGCAATTTCTTCGTAGCGTTCGATGCTTTCAGACTGTTGCTCAGAACACATTCGACTTGCGTTGTAACACTACACCGCTTAGAGGCAACTTGCTTCGACAGCATGCTCCGGTCAGGTGGCACAAGGCTCACCTGAAACGCATCCACCCCAAAAATCTTCACCGACGGACCTTTGCGAGCAACAAAACCCACGACATCGGCGCCATTTCGAGTGGCCAATACATCGAGGCTACGCCCTGTCCATGAGGTTCTCTCAAAGGTAAATGATTTTCGATTCGACGTATTGTACATCGTGGCGCAGGACTCATTATCATTAGTTACAAGCACGATACCAAGATCGAGACAATCAGCTTTGGCACCTCCTGTACCGATAGTCAAGTTGACTCTCCCAATTGAAGGATGCCGTTGCATCAACACCCAGCCTCGCTCGGGCGCAGCGGACTTAGATCTTGAAGCCACAGGCCAAGGCAATTCAAACCAAACCGATAGTATTACTCCGCTCACGATGGCGAATTTGAAAATCTGATTGTGCGTTGTTGACACTGGCAAATACAACTTTGCTAAAGCCCATCAAGAACAATTACACTATGTTCATTAGCTAATGTCCATCGGAAAAGGTCAGCTGAGACAAACAGTTAAACTTCAGGCCACGACCGAATAATGTGATTGAGCAGCGAGAGGAACATACCTC
>CAZCZI010000052.1:43508-49325 GCA_964503045.1 uncultured Candidatus Obscuribacterales bacterium | reverse complement strand
GCCATCACCTGCGAATTCAACTTCGCGAAATAAGTCGACTGCGAATAATCCAAGTATCCAATATTTACTCTGCGTTATAGTATCCGCGATCCAAAAAGCCATGAACGATGGTGGCGGAAGGCATCGAGGGTTTCGACGACTCCAACCACACACCGAACATGGCTGCCTGGCGCTCGGGCTAATCGACACTGGGTGCCGGTTCAGCCAAACGCACAGGACTTACTTGCTGCCGTTGTTCTTGTTGCGAACAGCGCGCACGACCAGCACAGTGACGATGATTCCGCCGGCGACCAAGAACATGGGCGACGTCAGAAACTGAACGAGGGAGTGCCAGGGAGTGTGGTCCGCGAGAACCATGGGGATGTTGGACATTGTGATGTTACCTGTGATTGCTATTTTTGGTCCGAAGACCTGCTGGACTAAAGAGCAGCAGCAATCTCCTTAGGAGTGTTACTCCAGCAAGAGCAACAGCGCCATAATCCCGGTGCCGATCGCCATCACGAGAAGATGCAGCCCCGCTTTGGGGAGCGTGGCGTTTTCACGGATGGACGGAATCAGAGACGAGCCCGCCATGTAGATGAACGCACCGGCAGCGATCGGCGCGACGATGCACGGGAAACCCGAGACAACGTCACCGATAAGCACTGCGGCAGCGGCACCGACAAGCGAGATCAGCCCCGAAAGGAAGTTCCACAGTAGCGCCTTCTTCTTGCTGAACCCCGAGTGAAGGAGCACGCCGAAGTCGCTCATTTCGATGGGCAACTCGTGAAGAAGAATGGCAATCGTGGTGGAAATTCCAATCGGAACGCTAACAACAAAAGCTGCACCGATGACCAGACCGTCGACAAAGTTTTCGAGTCCGTCACCGAGCAGGATGAGGCGGCCAACGGGATGGACGCCTTGCGCATGGTGCTTACCCGTCGAGTGCAGAAACAGATCGATAGCCAGAAATCCGAAGATTCCCAGCAAGACCAGAATCATGGCACTGTTAGGGGAGTGCGAGTGTTCATGCGCAGTATGTGAAGTAGCGGCGTGAGCAGCATGGTCGTGCTCATCGGCGTCTTGGTGAGTATCTGTCGCGGTCGCTTCATGATCGTGATCGTGATCGTGCGCGACGCTTGTAGAACTGGAACTGGACCCGGGGTTCTGCGTAGACACAGCAACCACTTGGTTGTGTGCGTCTGCGCAGCTAATCGCCTCGGGCAGAAGATGCAGGAAAGCGTTTCCCAGCATCAGTCCAGCGGACAGGCTCAACATTACGCCAATGAATCGACTCGGGTTGCCCTTCGAAAACGCAATTACTGCGCCACCGATGAGGGAAACCAAGCTGACGCAAAACGCGCTCAAGAGCGCGAAGAGCAGTGCGGTCGACATTTGAGTCTCCTAATACGTTTTAACGAGACTGCCGTCTCAAATACCTGACCCGGGTTTCACCAGTCATCTGCGCTGACAGTTAATCAGTGGGCGAATTGGCAGTTGCTTGGAGTGGACTCCTAGGGTGCAAGTCAGGAACGAAAGAATTACAAACGCCATCCTAATGATTTAGTTGGTTTGAGATCAAGAAATAAATAAAGGGGTAGTCCTGAGACTTCAAAACGTCATCTGAGTGCTATTTGAATCGCTTGACATCAATTGGCACCAAATAGCGGGTTCGCGCGAGGCTCACCAGCCGTGCTTAACCGAATCCGAAAATCCAATTCCAGCAAGCTTTTCAGACTGCGCGAACTGCGCTAGCGCTCCAGGTTAACGCCATCACATGTGATGCCTCTTTTGATATCTTGGAAACAACAAACACCAAGGAGCTTCACACTCGTAGTTATCAGGAGAAAAATTGGGATATTCTGTTGCGGCTGTTCCTTGTCTTGGGCCCAGCTGTTCGTCCCCGCTTGCGCAAAGCATTTTTCATGCAGAAACCCAAAAGCCTCTGGTGCCTCGCCCTTTCTTCACTCCTTTGCCTCGTCGTCGCTACCGGCTGCGCCAGCCCCGAGCAAAAGCGAAAACAAAGAGAGCAGTTCATGGAAAAGTTTGTCGAATCAGCAGTTGGGCACCTGTTCGATAAAAATCCGACAACAATGAAAGAGTCAGTCGGCACGCTAATGCGTGAAGAAATGCCCGACGAAAACCTTCAAAAGAAATTGCAAACACAAAAGTTGCTCCCCGATTCGGCGCTCGATATTTTGAGAATCACACAAGAAGCTCAAGAATCCGGCAGAACAAACAAGGTTGCCGTCATTGCCACACCCGAATCTGATACCACCAAAGATGATGTCACATACAGAGTCAGTGCAAAGGAAACCATCACCGAGACCGGCAAACCAGAAAAAGAGAACGTTCACAAATTCAAAGTTGTTGTGAAACTGACCAAAGAAATGGGACGTTTTCCGATCATCACAGACGTAATCGGGCTCACAAAGCCGGTTGAGACTGCTGAAGACAAGCCGCCGGAAAAAACTACGACAACGACAAAAAAACGCAAACGTCGTCACTAAAACGCCGCTGGAATTTCCTGATACGCATCTCATGGCGAGATGCTGATACAGCGCTCATTTGCGCACACATATCCACAACTCATACAAACCCCATCTTTTCGCTTTACACAAGTAAACCCGCACCGATTAACGCGTTTCAATGTTTCTGAAATATAGAAATAAACACAATTTCTTAACCACACCTAGCGCGAACCTTCTTGTAATCCTCCGAAAGCCTTAACGGAAAAGGTCTTACAGTCTCTGCTGTTCCTTCCAAATTCCTCAAAATCGCCTCTTATTTTTGTTTGTTTTGCAAATGTTTAGTACACACATTGCAACTCGAATTGATCTCAGCCGAGCCTGGTGGATAGCGTGAGTCGTCTTCTTTCAATCCCTCCTCCTCGGACCAGCCAGCCACCAAAACAGCGATTCATTCGCAGGCGAAACTGAAAACTAGATGAGCCAATTGCCTTCCGGATACACCGGCAGTGCCGACTCACCTTGTGCATATCCGTCGAAAAGTGGATTGAAGTGCCAAGACAGAAACTCACCTTTGCCTATGAATCAGGCAGATCGCTCCGCTCAGCTTAAACTTAAGGAGACTTTGTGCAATCTAAGGTTCCAGTAGTATTACTGTGCCTTGCGTGCATCGGACTTTTGTTCGTCGCCGGGGCACTTCGCGTCAGTCACCCACACGCCACGCCGTCCAACCAGCCGATGGTCCTCGTCTTTCAGCAGACCGGTGCTTCATATGCTCCACAAGAGCGCATAAGCGCGGTTCGCACCGTAAGCTCGAGCGCCGAAACGCTGTCAGACTCAGACATCGTCCGTCTAAGCTCCCTGATCATCAGCGAGCACAATCCGGAAGTGAAAGTGGAAGTGGCTGAAGCCATCGGCAAAGTCGCAGCTGCCCACAACAAGGGAAGCGCGGACGCCGGGCGCAACGAACAGGAGATGCTCACAGCACTGGCAAGCGCCTTCACGACCGAGGCCGAACCAGCAGTTCGCGCCAAAATCGTTTCTGCTGCTAGCGCTTTTAACGACTCGCAAGCCGCCGACTTGATCGCCAAAGGCGAACAGGACAGCTCGCAAGAAGTAAGAGCCGCAGCGAAGACAGCACGACAGGAAAGAGACAATCGCCGGCTTCTCAAGTCGCAGTGGCCGCTGTCGTACAGATGGAAGTAGAGTTCAACCAACAATCAAACAGAAGGAACAACCTATGACCTCGAACCAATCCGGAAGCACCACCAACCACCTCATCCGCCTTGTTTTGGGTGGACTGTTCGTGGTCGGCGTGGGACTGGTCGCGATTGCACTCACCTCAAACCACCTCAAGAGCACCGCCGGAAGCGGCTCGCTCATGACCGTCGCCGGAGACAGCCTGATTGACTCCGCGCTTCGAAGGGTGCAAGACACCGCCGCGCGCAGCGACGAACGGCTTCGCGCCATTCGCTGGTTGGGTGCCACCGCGGTCGACGTCAACAAAGACCTGCTGGATACGTTCAGTAAGGGTCTGAAGGACTCCGACCCCACGGTACGCGCAACCATCGCCAACTCCATCGGCGAACTAGGGCGTCGAGCAAACGCCCCTGAAAGCACCGACAACGGCATCAATCGAAACGCACTCCAGGAAGCAAGCCTGGTGGCGCTTTTGAAAGAAGCCTACGCCAAAGAAGAGGTCTCGTCTGTTAGGCGCGCGATAATCGAAGCCGCCGCCAATCTCAACAGCGCGAAAGCGCAAGACCTCATTGCTTGCGCCCTCGAAGACAAAGACCCAAGTGTTCGAGAGACGGCGATCAACGCGAAACTCAGCCGCGAGAAAAGACTGAGAATGGGTCAGATGGGCTAAAACTAGAAAAGTGGCTCATCACCAGTTCTTCATGAGTCCCGAGAAGTAAGTACGTTTCTTCGGGTTCTGGACAAAACATTTTGTCACGGCCACTCGAATCTTTGACCGTCGCAAAGTCCGCGACGGTTAGGAAGACACAACCGTGCGCATTCCGTAGCACCATATGTGGTGCCACAAACAAGGAACGCGTTTGCGTTCGATAACCCAAGTGAGGTAATCGAAATGACCTGCTATAGCTGCCAGAAGATGCCCCTTCCGGCTCTGAACCAGCCCGGCTCTTGCTCCAAGTGCTCTGCCAAGACTTCCAGCAAGGCAATTACGTTGTGCAGCTCGTGCGCAAAGACCCACGGCCTTTGCAATCGCTGCCAGCGTCCCGTCGCCGGCACCCCTGGTTCTCTCAGAACCGTCTCCAAGTAAGGAGACAAGGGGTTCTTGCTACGCGAGTTTGCTGCAGCTTATCGGGTCCACGCAGACGGGCGGTGTCAGCTCTACAGCTGATGCCAGCCCGTGCTGCATGGCCGAAGACTTTTTCTGAAGAAAGTGCAACCCAGAAAGGAAGCAAGAATGTATGACTTGCAGTGCTTGCCAGAAAGTTCGTCTTCCTTCTAATTCCGCAGCTGGACGATGTTCTAGCTGTCCATCCTTCACCACGTCCCGCGCAATCAAACTGTGCGACCCTTGCAGCTCGAGGAGCGGCCGCTGCAATCGCTGCCTCTCGCGCTTGAGCCAGACCGGAAGAACGAGTCCGAAATCTTCGGCTTCCAAAAGCTGGATGTCGACGACACGTCGTCGACGCCGCCGCGGGTAACGCCGAAGAAATCGCTTCTACTCGTTCTGAACCGCCAGAAACAACCTGAATGCATTGGAGATAAACTGGATGGAAACTGCCAAAGCGGTAAATCCGCTGGAAACACTGTCTAACACGCTGGTGGCGCTTCTTGAAAGTGCCCGCCCGGCACAGCTTGCCATTCATGGTCAAGCCGGAGCAGCCGCCTCCATCGAGCAACTCGCAGTCGAAGTGACCGACCTCGTTCGCAAAGCGAAAACGGAGTCCCTGCGCCCCCGCCCAAGCGGTGGCGATCACGTCATGATGCGAGAGATCGATGAGTTTCAGTCAGTCGCAGATCACGTCAAAAACCACGCCGCCCGCGTGTTGCACGACTCCAAAGTCGCCTGCGACCGCAAGCTCGGACCCATGCTCAACGTGGATCCGAAAGGGCACAGCTGGGAGTGTGTGCAGCATCTCGAAGGCGAAAGCTTCGCGACCTACGCGCATCTCGACGTCATCAACGCGTTCACTCAAATGGTGCAAGCGATCGCCAATCAGTCGGTCGCCTTCGTGATAGCCTCTCGCGTGCCGGACAACCGCGCATGCGAGAAGTAGCCTAAACGAAATCAAAGCAAGAGCGGGGAGCCACGCAACGAATTCGCGTTGTCGCGAGCTCCCCGCTCTTCTTTCTTTTCCGAATTTTCTACTTGTGTGTATAGTAGCTCCAAGGC
>CAZCZI010000052.1:12290-43408 GCA_964503045.1 uncultured Candidatus Obscuribacterales bacterium | reverse complement strand
GTTGCACATTGTCTCAGAAATGAGCTGCCTGCAAATTCTGCGCATCAGAGCTTCCCACGCGCTTCTTGAACCAGACAGGAGGCGTCCCTAAAGCCTACTTCTTCAAATCTTCCTTGGAGATGACCAAATCGATTATGCCGTACTCTTTGGCTTGTTCCGGCGTCATGATGTTGTCGCGCTCAGTGTCCTTCTCGATTTGTTTCACCGTTTGACCGGTCATTTGCGCCATCAGCTCGTTCAACTGCTTCTTGGTCTTCACCATGTCACGGGCGTAAATTTCGATGTCGGTGGCCTGACCTCTGGAAACACCGCCCAGCGGCTGGTGAATCAAAATTCGCGCGTGCGGCAAACTCATGCGCTTGCCCTTGGTTCCTGCTGCAAGGAGAAACGCCCCAAAGCTCGCCGCCTGCCCCAAACAGATGGTGGCCACATCGCACCGAATGTGGCTCATGGTGTCATAAATGGCAAACCCTGCTGAGATATCGCCGCCTGGCGACTGAATGTACAGCCTAATGTCTTTTTCGGGATCTTCGCCCTCCAAAAACAACAGCTGAGCAATGATGTTGTTTGCTATGACATCATCAATTTCTGTTCCCAAAAATATGATTCTCTCTCTCAACAACCGGGAGAAGATGTCAAATGCACGCTCACCCCGCGCCGTGGTCTCGATCACGGTCGGATTGTAAGACAGTGGGCTGGAGCTGGTTTTGGAGTTATCGTTGTCGCTCATAGATTGTTTATATTTGCCAGGGTATGAAAACGGTTTACATCCTATCACCCTGAAGCCCTGTTGTGATCGGCGTCCATGCCGAATGATGGAAACAGCGTGGATAAACCAAGATCCATCACGCAATCGCCAGTGTTCTACGGTATTCAGCACGCAACCGACAGGATAGTGTTCATCGGCAAGAAGCGAAATTTAGCAAGAACGTCCGGAAATCGTGTCTGCAACAGAAGTTGCGGATACAGTGTTTACGCCGGGAAGACAAAACCAAAAAGTGCTTCCTTCTCCTTCTTTGCTGTCGACGCCGATTGTCCCGCCATGCGCCTCTACAATCGCTTTGCAGATTGCAAGGCCCAAACCGGTTCCGCCGCGACGCTTTCCATCTTCCAACTGAGAGTAACGCGAGAAGAGCCTCTTCGTGTTCTCTTCGGAAATCCCGACACCACTATCTGTAACAGCCACTTTCACTCTATCGTCGTCCAACACCGCAGATACCTTGACCGTTCCTGCCTTTTGCGAGAACTTGATTGCATTTGACAACAGGTTGACGATTACTTGCACCAATCGATCTTCATCACAATTGATGCGCAAATCGTCTGTGCTAACATCGATTACGAGATCCTGCCTTTCTGCCAGCGCCTTCAATGAGTGCACCGAGCGATCGATTACTTTGGCAATTGATGCCTCATTAAGCGTGAGATCGAACTTGCCGGCCTCCATCTTTTCCATATCGAGGAGATCATTGATCATCCTGATCACGCGTTCGATATCTTGCTCCGTATGCGCAATCCGCACCATGCCCGTATCATCGATTTCGCCATAAGCATTCATCTGCAACAGCATCAGAAGACTTTGCATCGAGGTAAGCGGGCTGCGCAGATCGTGGCTTACCATGGCCATGAAGTCTTGTTTGATGCGCTCCATCTCTTTGCGCGCTGAAATATCATGCGCCACGCAAAACAAAACCTTGTCGGCCTCAGACCAATGTGCCGACCACTCCGTCTCGACGACGGCGCCCTCTTTACCGATAATACGAGTTTCAAACTTACGTTGGGCGGTCTCGCCGCCTCCTTTCACGACTTCGGAGAGCAGCGTAGCAACAGCATCTCGCTCACCTTCCGAAATCAGTTGAAGCAAAGACTTGGTTTCCAGTTCATCCTTGCTGTATCCCCAAACTTGCGTTGCAGCGGGATTTACCGAAACAAACCTTCCCTTTGAATCAAGTGAACAGATCACATCCAGTGCCTGTTCTACTACGGCACGCTCTTTCCTTGCCGCTTCTGCAAGAGCTTCCGCCATGACGTGAAACACCGAATCGAGATATGCGATCTCATCCGATCCCATAAGCTGAGGATTGAGTGGCTTTCCGGCGGACAGTCGCATCGCATTATCCGTGACTGTGTTGACACGCCTGACTGTTCCTCTTGTAAAAAACAAAGCCAAACCAATAGCCAAGCCGATGTTGAGTATCACACCGACGGTAATTACGATCTTTACCTCGCGACGGCTCGCCTCGGCCTGCTCAAAGGTCGCGGGATGGCGCTTCTTCTCTTCCTCGCCGAATTGTTTGAGTTTCGAGACGATGCGTTCCATCGATCCTTTCAACTTGCGCTTCTCGGCTCGCAGATTGGGAAAGCTGTGCGCACCGAAATCCTGAGTCTCGATTGCATCTTCGACCAATTTCTTGTGCTTGTAAATTTGCTTAGCGACCGCATCAATGTCAACCTTGAGCTCATCAAGAATTCGCACCTGTTCGGGGTAGTCCTTCACGAGAGCGCGCATCACATCCAACTGAACCGGGATCTTGCTGAGAGCCTCATCACACTGCGCCGACGCTTGCGGGCTGTGCGTCACGGTCAACTCCATCAAAGCGAGACTGGAGATGCTAAACAACCCTATCAAGTAATCAGCAGCACCCATCACTTCTTTGGTGTGGTTGTACTGCCACGCCTGCTGCTCGGCATCGTTGAGTGCATAGGTCAAAACAGCCAGAAAGACCAGCTCTACAAGCAGTGGCGTCAGAGCCAAAATCAACCCTGTGTCTTTCAACTTTAGACCGCGGCGTGGCACTTTCTTCCTTTGGTAACTTGCCTAATATTTGGAAATCTCCCTATCCTTCGTACCACGGCGTTGCCAGTAACTTGCAAGGCGTGGGTGCAGACGTCGGATAACCGTTGCAAAGACATGAGAGCCTATGCCCTCCTGTGTTATTGTTTCTGAAAAACGGTTGCACTTTCTGTAATTGCGAACATGGCAAAAATTCTAATTGTCGACGACGACACCAACATGGCGAACCTCGTCCATGACTTTCTCAAACTCAACAATTACGTAGTCGACGTCTTGCACACCGGCAAAGAAGCGCTTGAACGCATCAAGTTTTTCCCTTACGACCTGATCATCCTCGATTGGGGGCTGCCTGACATGTCCGGATTGGACATTCTCAAAGAGTTTCGCACTTTAGGCGGCGAGGCGAAGATCATCATGATGACTGGCAGAACCAAGATTGACGAGAAAGAATCCGGACTCGACGCCGGTGCCGATGATTATGTCACCAAGCCCGTCGACCTGCGCGAATTGACAGCACGTGTGCGTGCACTCTTGCGCAGACCGACGCAAGTGACCGGGCAAGAAATCAAAGTCAAAGATCTCACATTAGACCCAAACGCGCTCAGAGTGACCAAAGACGGCAAGGAGCTCAACTTGGCTCCTCGCGAATTCGCACTGCTCGAGTTTTTTATGAGACATCCCAATGAGGTGTTCTCGCCCGATGCCATTCTCGATCGCGTGTGGCCGACCGACTCAGAGGCGTCAAGCACATCTTTGAGAACTTGCATCAAAAAGCTCAGACAGAAAATCGATGCCGATGACGTACCATCATTCATAACCAACATCTCTGGTGTCGGATATCGATTCGAGGGTGAAAAGTAATTTTGAAAACGGTCTAAAACTCAACGTTTCCGTTGGTGAAAAATCCGCCGTTTGGAATGTAAGTGCGAACCTTGTGTCCAATCAGCTGCTGATAATGCATCGGCGCTTCAGTCGCCAATTTCTCGACCGGATATTTTGCGACAGCGGCAATGTCGGTATCTTTAATCGTTTCACCCGGCGCCATATCTCGCTTTGCAATCAAAGCAGTGCCATATTGCAGCGGCTTTTTGATTTCGGCCTTTACGACTTCAGTTTTCGTTTCGTCGGCTAATCCAATCGACTTGATGAAAAAATCGCCAAGCGGTTTTTGGAAATAAATTGCCAAAAAACAACAGATGGCGAAAATAAACAGCGCCAAAACAGGCAAATACGGAATTGTCGGAGCATCATAATCGCGACTCATGAGACAGTTATTCCCACGAGGCATTTAAATCAACGAGTTACTTAATCTACTTGCCTTGATTCCAATACTGTACTTTCCAACGCTTGCTCGCCTTAAATCGGTTCCAGACTCACCAAAGAAGCGATCGATCAATATTGATTGCCACAAAAAAATAAATGGCAAAGAGAAGCAACGAAACTATTAGGGTTAATGATTGTGGAACAGTCATGGTGTAGGCAAATCTGGGGTTTTGTCTGTGATTTGTGACAACGGCGCCCTGCTTGAGCCGGCGGTTGAAGACGCAAGTCGCAACGCTCAGACAAATCACTGTCATCAGCAAAAGAAACGGACCAATCCAATAGCAATCACCCTGAAAGAAGTTGGGCTTCATGGCGGCGATGCCCAAAGCACCAAAGGGGAGTCCGTACATAACCACCGGAACACTCGCCGCCCGCCAAAAATCTATGATACCACCGGTAGGATCAAGTGCCTTCAAGCCACATGCTTGCATTCCGAATGTTCCACGCTTTTTGCCGGACTCCATCACCCCTTTATAAACTGGAAAAGCAATGATGAACATCAACGCCGTCGACGGCCAAAGTGCCGGCGGTAGGAACATGCGCACCACAGCCCAAGACATCTGAATTGCCACCATCACCAATCCAAAGTCAAACATCATCGCAATTATGCGCGGTCCAATCAGACCAAACTGATACACATCATCTTTGAATTCAATCATTGAACGGAGCTTCTTTTCTAACTCCTTGGCTGTTTGCAATCGATGTCTCGGATCTTTTTGCAAGCAATCAAATATCAGAGCCTCGATTTCAGGTGAGATCTCGAGCTTCGCGAATTCTAACGAAAACGGCTCGGCCTCTTCGTCTACATGCTTCAATATTGTTTTGATTGGACTCTCTGCGGCAAACGGACTTCTTCCTGTCAACATCTCGTACATGACACAGGCAAGTGAATAAATGTCCGATCTTTCATCAATCGGGTTTCCCAGGCACTGCTCGACACTCATATATTCCGGACTTCCGAAAATGTCGCCGGTCTTCGTCAAATCAGCCGTTTCAGACAGGTTGCGCACTTTTGTTTTTGCGATTCCGAAGTCGACTACGCGCACCAAATCGGTTCCGTCCTCGCCTTTGGAAATCAAAATGTTGCTCGGTTTCAGATCTCGATGAATAATGCCTTTGGCATGTGCTTCGATTAGCGCACATACTATTTGATGCGCAATATACAGTGCGCGATGTGCGGGCAGATGACCCTCGACTTTCAATAGCTGCTTCAGAGTTTGCCCCTCGATAAACTCCAAGAGCAAGTACGGGCGCCCATCTTCCAGCATCCCGCTGCCGTGAATTTGAACAATGTTTTCGTGGCTAAGTTCTCTAATCGCATCGCATTCTTTCAGAAATCTCTTCGATGCCTGCACATCTCGCATCATCTCCTTTCTCAGCACCTTTAGCGCTCTTAAAGCATTTGATTCGTTCCTCATCTCCACCTTATAAACCTGTGACATGCCGCCTTCGCCGATCAGCTCAAGCAGATGAAATTGGTCAGGCAAGAGCAGTTCTTGCGCCAGCTCAGATTCGTCGTCAACAGCCTCACGAATCTCTTGCGTTAACGTAGGTTGGTCGACTACCAACTTTTCTTGGCTGGCTTCTTTGTTTGTACGCTCGACCATCAGCTCACCGATTGTTTGTCACTTTCCGACTGAATCAGTTTTCGTTTTTGAAGTCGACTATTAAGTATCCTGCGCGCCCTCAAGTAGAAAGCGAGCGCCGGCACGAATGTTCCAAAAACAACAGCGCTCAAGAAGCCAGCCGCAATCCAGATCAATATCAACCCCCCGGATAAAATCATCGGCAGAAAAACAGATAGAAACGCGATTATCCACAGAGATCCAAAACTAAGTACTGCAGCCTTGAGCGCAACTATACCTCTGCTTAATTGAGAGAGCGACATTTCACTGAAATCACTGAGCTGCCTGCGTTTCGGTTGCACGGGCAAACGCAGGAGTTTGCGATCGACAATGTACGAACCAATCCAATCCTCCCAGCCGCCGCCGCAGATCGCTTCCCAATTCACACGCATCCAACGTTTCATTTCTTGAATAGACGACTTACTTACATTCGCCATCATGTTCATGTCAGCTTGAATCATTGCCACAGACAAGTGGCACCACTTGAACAAGATACGCTTAAGCGCCGCGCGGAATGACAATCGCTTCATCACGTTGTCTGCAACTGCAAGACCAAAACATCTTTGACCGATTGTCGCCATCCAAGCTGAGCTCTCCAAAACCGAGTGGTACGCGACCAAGGCGACGGAGGAGTAAACGAGCGCGGATAATATGATCGCAACAGAGTATGGACCCGTAACATGCCCACTGATCACGTAGACCGCGGAGCACAGACAAAGGATTGAGCAGACGGCGAATCCTGGTCCCCAAAGCATCGCCACCGGTATCAATGCAAAAAGCGCCATTTTCGCAAACATCAGATAAAACGCTGCGCTTGCGTTGAAAGCCACTCCGCTCGCCGCACAAAACATCATGTAAGGCAATGCTACAATCAACCCATCAACTGCAGACGAAGCAATTCTTCTCAGCATGTGTGGGCGTCCGCATCTCAGATACGATGGGTTGCGACCATCGCGCACTGCAATCAAGTCCTGCAAAACCTCATCGACCGTCTGAAATCTGTCTTCCTGACTCTTTTCCAAGCATTGCATGATTACAATCGCCAGTTCCTTCGGCACATTCTGAGGCAATGCGGTAGGCCGTTCCTTCAAATGACTGATCACTACCTTCACTGCGTTCTTACCAGGAAATGGTGGAGATCCCGTCAGAGCCTCGTACATTACACAGCCAAGCGAGTAGATATCGCTTCTTCTATCGACCTCATCTCCACGACATTGCTCAGGGCTCATGTAGAGCGGTGTTCCAAAAACATCGCCGGTTTGGGTCAGATTTGTGCTGTTGGTGTCTGTGACTTGAAGTATGCTCGCAACACCAAAATCAATGACCTTTACGATTTCGTGTCCATTTTCATCGACACGGACCATGATGTTGGAAGGCTTTAGATCTCTGTGCACGACGCCCTTCATGTGCGCGTGCTGCAGCGCTTCGCAAAGTTGAATGAAAATATCCAACGAGCGATCTACGGGCAATCTGCTCGCTTCCTCGATCAGCTCGGAAAGCGGCTTTCCATCAATCCAATCGAGCGCGATGTATCGTCGCCCCTTGGTGGTTTCGCCATGACCGAAGACCGTTGCAATATTGACATGAGTGAGATCTGATACCGCTTTCGCTTCTTTCTCGAAGCGTCGTTTCATGACCTCGGAGTTACCCTCGTCTCGAAAGACCTTGAAGGCGAATGTCTTGTCCAGCCGTTTATCGAAGACCTTATAGACAGTGGCCATCCCTCCCTTTCCAATTTGGGCACTCACTTCAAAAGCCTCTCCGAGCTCATCAGAAAGCGCCGCCAACTCGTTGTTCACCTCTGTCTCATCGACTACTTGCGGGTCGACTGCCGCATCGATTTCACTGTCGTAGATCAATGCGTCAAGCGATATCGGCGGACACACACAACTCTTTCGAAACAGCCAACGAGCGCCATCCCCGCCGCGCGTGCGCGAACATTTCGGGCAGCTGACGAGTTTGTCTATCTCTTTAGTCTTGAAGTTCAAGATTGCTTTTTCCAGAGGAACTCAGGTTATATACCCCGAAGTGGAAGCAATCCAAAATGACTGAACGCCCCATATGAAGCGCAATTTCACTTCTATTATATGCTCTCGTATTCGACACGCAAAAAGCAATGAGATAAGGGTTGTAGGGAGAAACCCAAACTCATTGCCGTGCTTCACAGCACTGCTGCGTCGCACTAGTTGCGTTGAACTTACTTCGGTTCGGTCGATGGCGACGGCAATGTCGACAGATGCGCAGCCGTCGGAAACTTCCCGATCAGCGCACGCACACCATCGACATCCAGCGCCGGATTTTCCTCCAACGCACAGGCGGCAAACGCGACCAGCTCCGGCAAGCGGAAACTGATTGCGCCAAAGCCTTCCATGAGCACATCAGGCTTTGCACCGATGGTCTCCTGGTCGTTGGCGTACTTACCGGCTCTGAGTCCGGCTGCGATGACGAACGGAAACACCGCAGGTTCGGCAACGAGAGTCACGTCCACCAGGTTGGAGAAAGTGGCGGAGCCACCATCCACCACCCAGAGATCGAATCTCGAAGCCTCACCGGCAGCCATCCGCATCACAAAAGTAAGCTCTCCATCGCCCTCAACGTGAAACGTCAGCTGCTGCCTGCCGTTCCAGAAGTTGGCGGGGATGAACCGCCCGTGGTGCACCTGCTTTTGCTCTCCATTGAGATAGACTTCGAGGGTCCACTCGCTGGAAGCGCCAACAGATGCCCACAGGCTGTACATCGCGGAGCGCTCCTGGTTTGCCTTGACGATGACGTTGTCACCGCCGGCGGCGACCCAAGATGCGTGCACGCTGCGACCATCACCGGGGCCCGCACCAGCAATCATGACGTGGCCGGGCTTGCCCGAACCAGTCACTTTGCCGATGTTGAAAGCCTCCCAACCGGTGCCGTCCATCGCGTGCGTAAACCCGCCGAAAGAGCAGTTTGCAACAGAAGAGTATCCGCGGTCCTTGCAGAGCTCCACCGCCCTCAGATACGCCTCCACCCAGCCATCGCGGACGACACTGCCGTTGTCCCACTGTGTGCGAATCAGCCGCCTTTCGCGACCGTAAGCACGAATGAGAATCACCGGCACGTCCGGACAGGCGGCCAGAAGGCGCTCAACAACGATGGAGCCGTGGTTCAGGTCGTCGATCGCGAACTCTTCGAGCGCAGCGTCTTGGCCGTCGATGAATGGCTCACCGACGACGCTTCGACCACTGTCGACATCGAAAAGTGCAACGATGTTTCGGCACCGAGACAAGGCAGCGCGGTTGAAACCGCTGTCAATGACTATGACAGCGGTCTTTCTCACTGCGTTGGGCTTCATATAAACACCCCCTGACGCTCAAGAACGTCGGTTATTTGGTGATTTCCAACTCGTCGATCTGATGACCGTCTTCGTCCACCTGCCGCATCTTGAGCGTGTTGCCCTCGACGTCGATGATGGAGAAACTGCGGCGGTCGCCGATCAACACCTGGGTAAACGGCTGCCACAAAGCGGGCTTGCCGGTGATGTGGACGGAGTCCAACTTGGCACCACCAGCCCCGGTGACGACGTAGATCACGCCGTTGGGGCGAGTGTTCGCCTTGCCATCGAAGCTCTTGTCGCAAGCGATGTCGCCCGCGACGAAGCCCTCTTCGTGCATGGCAGCGCCTCCAAGCTGACGGCGATGCGTGAAGCGAATCGGATAGCTGCGCTCATAGCAGTGCGCGTGACCCGAGAAGACGATGTCGACACCGTGCTGCTCGAAGATACCCGCCAGAAGCCGCATGCGCTGCTCGCGCTGATGCTTCGTGTTGGACGTGAACGAAGGCTGGTGGAACATGACGAACTTCCACTTCTTCGTGGTCGTCGCCAGGTCCATCTCGACCCACGCCCTGAGCGCTTCGTCGGTCCAGTCCATGTACGCGTTGGCATCCAAGACCAACCAGTGCGAATCAGCGTAGTCGAACGAGTAGTTCGACATGCGCGGGAAACGCTCACCGGCAGCCTTGACCAACGCATCGATCTTGGCCTTGTCGCCAATCGGACAAGGCGTGTTGCGCGCACCGACACCGAGCGCCGGACCATTGAGCGGCATCGACCAGAACAGGTAATAACCCATCAGGTCAGCAAACTCGTTGAAGTTCGGCACCTTCGTCATCTCGGGCTTGCCCACGTCGTGGTTGCCCGCGCAAGCAACAGTCAGCGTCGAGTCGATGATGCGAGCACCATCTTTCGGCGTGTTGTATTTGCTGTGATAGACCGGGAAGTAGCGCTCCATGTACTCGGAGATGCGCCCGTCCATGTACACGACATCGCCTGTAACAGCGATGAAGTCAGGCTTCACGAGCGACATCTGGAAGGCGACTTTCTTTTGCGCTTCCTTGCCGTTGCCCATGTCACCAACAGCGATGAAGGTGAAAGGCTGGCCGGCACCCCTGCGAGGCAGAGCCCACGCGTGATGCTGGCACTTGCCGTACTTGAGCACGCAATACTGGAAGTGCCACCCGGGCTTCAGTCCCGAGACGACACAACGATACTGCTTCTGCGCCGGAATGCCTTCGATTTTCACGTCGGTGACAGTCGGCGTCAGCTTGCGCACACGGCGCGGCATCAGCCAGCCAAACCAACCGCCGTCATTCTTCAGGTCATCGACCTCGACAGTCCAGTATTCAGGCTTGTCGGGACCATGCCAGAGAATCTCGAGACTCTCGGTGCCATCTGAAGCGGGCGCGCTGCCGAGCTGCACGTAAGGCTTAATCACAAACGAGGAGGTCTCCTCGTCGTCTCTAGAATCTTGCCGCCGGTCAGGCTTGTTGCCCTTGGAAGAGAACAGCCACAACCAGAAGCAGGCGTTAAACAAAAGAAGGAGCAGGATAACTGCTGTTATGAAAAACATTGTGGTCGCTCCGATTTTGAGTGGTTCCACAGGCGCGTCTAAACGTGCGTGCAAGCGCGCGAGATTCCGAAGACCCTCACGTCAGGCACAACACCAACGCACACACGTTTGAACTGTTACGTAGAACTAAGACACGCCCGGAGATAACTGACGAGGCAGCGATCTCGTGCTGAGCTGTGGTCTAGTCAGAATCAAATACAAACTGCCATGCAAGATTTGACGCACTCTCTTTTTGAGATGACGCGCTAAAGCATTCATGCAGTTTGGATATCAGCTCTGAACTAGGTAATTAGTTCTCTAGTTGAAAAGAAAAAATAGGATTCCAAAATCTAATAAGAACATTGATGATAATTCAAGGAATTCGAGACTACTTGAAAACAATCACTACTTTCTCAGCCCTAGCAGCACACAGGATCAATTCGCGAGGCTTACACATCCTGACATCTCAATATTGGCAAAAGAGCACTCACCGGGCTCGTTCAGCTAGTTTCAGCACTGTATACTGACTAAGCGCAGACAGTCCGATCGCTTCTTGATAAAGATGCCCCAAGGACCTCTGCCGATCGTTGTTGAGTCGACATCAATTGACAAACATGCAAGGCAACCTGATCTTCTCACCCGCGTACAACACCAGACTCTCCGATTTCGGCGTCGACAAACCCTTTGCGCTCGATCGCGGCGAGTTGGTGCTGAAGCAGCTTGCAAAAGATCTAGACCGCCAAGTGCCTTACGTTGAGCCCCAGCCGCTGACCGACGACGACATTCTTTTGGTGCACACCAAAGAGTATCTGCAATCACTGGAGAAAGCCCAAACATGGCTTGATATTTTCGAATTCGACGCCAGCGAATACCACCCCGAAACAGCCAAGAAAGAGCTTCCCGCACTGCTTTCCGATTTCAAACTCAAAAGCGGTGGAACATTGCTCGCCGCTCGCACTGCCATAAAACTTGGATTGGCAGCCAATCTCGGTGCCGGTTACCACCATGCATTTCCGGATCGCGGTCGTGGTTATTGCGTAATTCACGACATTGCAATTGCCATCAAGAAGCTCATGAAAGAAGGGGCCATAGAAAAAGCGATGGTGGTTGACCTGGATTTTCATCAGGGCGACGGAACAGCGTTGATCTTCCAAAACGACCCAAGCGTCTTCACTTTATCCGTGCATTCAGAGGAAGGCTGGCCCGAAGAGAAACAGAAAAGCGATCTCGATGTCTCAATCCTCGAGCGCGAAGTGCATCTCTATCAAGAAAAGACGGAGGCCGCAATCACATCCGCGCTGTCAAAATTCACACCGGACTTGTGCATTTACGTTGCAGGCACGGATCCATACGAGAAGGACGTGCTGCCCGGCTCGCGCTTTATCAATCTCAGCCTGCAGCAGATGAAAAAGCGCGACGAATTCGTCATAGATTGTTTTGCAGATCGCCGAATTCCTTTGGCCTCCGTCTTCGCAGGCGGCTACGGACCGCATGTTTGGGAAGTTCATTATTGGGCGACTCGTCGCCTACTAGAAAGAAGTGGTGTCAAATTTGGTGGTACGGTTGCCTGTGGCTAGCAAAGCAGATTTCAGAATCAAAGCACCGTCTGGGCGCAAAATCCAATCTGCGTATCCGTTTCTGAAATGGGCTGGTGGAAAATCACAACTGCTGGGACAGTTTGAAACTATGTTTCCAAAAGCCTTTAACGGCTATCTCGAACCCTTTATAGGTGGCGGCGCGGTGCTGTTTCACCTACTAAACAAAAACCCAGACAGGGCAGCAACCCTATCTGATTCGAATGAAGACCTTATCAACTGCTATCGCTGTGTCAGAGACGAAGTCGAAGACGTAATCGATGCACTCAAGAAACATCGCAACGACATTCATCACTTCTACAAAATACGCGCGCAGGACGTGAAGAAGCTCTCAAACGCTGAGCGGGCGGCACGTCTAATTTTCCTCAACAAGACTTGCTTCAACGGTCTTTATCGCGTCAATCGAAAGGGACAATTCAATGTTCCGTTTGGCAGATACAAGAATCCGAAGATCTGCGATGAGCAAAATCTGCGAACAGTTTCACGAGCTCTCACGTACGTTCAACTCTATTGCAAACCGTTTGATAGTGTTTTAGAACGCGCAGCCAAAGGCGATTTCGTCTACTTCGACCCACCGTATCAACCACTTACGAACACATCCAACTTCACTTCTTACACATCCAAGGCTTTTGCCATAAGCGATCAACAACGACTCGCAGATGTATTCAAGGCGCTGTCCGATCGCGGCTGTCATGTCATGCTCAGCAATTCCGACAATGAAATTATTCGCGACCTCTATCGAGAGTTTCGAATCGAAGAAGTCATGGCCAGCCGAGCCATCAACAGCAACCCACAGAAGCGCGGCAAGATAACCGAGTTGTTGATCTTGAACTACTAGATGTACACGCGTGTCAAAGGGCTGTGGTTAAGCAGGTTTAGCGGCGTTGCAATAACGATTGCCTTAACAGCATGCTCGATGCAGCCACAGTCCTCAGAGCAACTCACAAATCTCCTCGACCAGACCCAAGACGCTCGCATCAAGGGAAAAATTGATACTGCTATTCCGCTTACGAAAGAAGCGTGCACGCTGGCTTTAGCAGAAACTCCCGAAAATGAGACCGGTTGCGGTCTGCGTAAACGTGCGTATCAAGAGGCGATCGACCTTGCTAAAGATTGCTCGAGCTTAGGGCGCCTGACGCCTGCTTCCGAGCTTCTCAGTGTCGCAATCAAACTAGAAGGTACATGCGGAATCTCAGGCACAGGAACAGATTCGGCGAGCTACAAGCTGACCAATTTAAAAAAAACAGAGACTCAAGAATTAGACGCATTCAACAACGTCAAAACGGAGTTGATCAGCGGACAAAGCACAGCTGAAGTGCAAGAACGAATTAAAAATGTTTATCGCGCGGCGGACAATTGGAGATTCGCCAAAGCAGAAAAACTCGCATTGCAACTCTTGGAAGAAAGAAAATCACGCGTCGAATACACCAGCGACACGGTCTACAGACGCGTTCTTGCTGCACTCGAGTACGTGTACAAGAAAGAACTTAAATACAAAGAGAGCGCAGAACTTTACCAAAAAGACAGCGCAATTCAGAAGTCCAAGTTTACCGAAGAAGATTTGAAACGTGCCGACCCATCAGCGTTTTACGCTGCACGGTTTTACGCCGACGACTTGACTCACCTCGCACGATCCCTTGCATATCTCGGACGATACGAAGAGGCACATCAGCTAGTAAACGAGGCCGCTGCTTTATTTCAAAGACTATCGTCGATCAAAGATCCGCGCGAGATCATCGAGGCCAAAGCCGAAATTCTCGAAGCGCAAGGAAGGTGGCAAGAAGCCATCAAGTACCGCTCAACGATCGTCGACAGTGTTCGACACAAGGTGAATCGTAAAGGCAAGAGACTGGACATGGAATTCGTCGAGAATTGCAGAAAACTGGCGATTGACTATACGAAAAACTCGCAATTCGACGAAGCATTCAAAACATCCTCTGAAGTTGCAGACCTTGCCCAACAACATTTGGACTTCAATTGGGCACCTACGCTCATCATGGAAGCAGCAATCGCCGCACAGAGAGCCAAAAACAAATCATCAGCGCAGCACTATCTAAATCTAGCAAAAGCTTCAGTCACCTCAAAAAGACAACCAGAAGCAATCGGCTACTATCACATTATGCTCGGCGGCTTCGCGCGCGAGAGTGGCAAACTGGAAGAGGCAGTCAGCAACTATCGCAAGGCGATCTCAATGCTCGAGAAGCTAAAATTGGGAGACCAACACGATCAAGCTTCGGCACTATTGGCAGATACCCTGCAACAAATGAAACGCACGAAAGAAGCCCTTCAAGTATTAGATCAAGTGATCAAAAACCACCCTACAGACACGAGAGCAAATGAACTTGAACATCTCAACTTAATGATTTCGGCAGCGGATTATTGCGACAAAGCAGATCAGTCGGCAAACGCACTAAAGCGCATTGACGATGCAATTTCGTATATGGAGACACTTTCAGACCTACCGGTAAACGCTCCAGAACTGTACCTCAAGGCCGCACGCATCGCAGGCAAGTCTCAGGTATATGTGAACAAGGCGAAAGAGGCGCAAAAACGAATCAACGCGACACCAGAGGCAATGGCACATCTCGATAAGCAAATCGAACAATCGCTTGCAGCGCCGCACAAGTAAACGGCGCTGTCACAACGTCCAATACGACCTATCTATGGGTGTGCTGATACAGATCTTTGTAGCTCATGGTCACGTCTGTGCTTTTCCCCCATGGATTGTGAATCTTCACAAGACCAGTGGAAGAATCGTAGCTAGTAATATTCACCGCGTGCCAGCCACCTTTATTGCCGCCAGGGCAAAACGGTGCATCTTGCGCATACAAGGTGAGAACAACTGGAAACTGCCCCTTAGCCTTTAGGTCTTTCAACGAGTGCGCCAATTGCTCAGCATCATTGAACATAACCGTCTTGTCGTTGCCAGCCAATTCAGCACTATCACCGTTTGGATGCCTGTTTGAGACGATGAACTTCGAATCCTTGACGCCGGCAATTTCATTGTAGATGTCACCGACTCTTCCGCCCGTCAACTCAGGGCTGCTCGACAATACCTTGGGCCCGTCAGCATACGAAGTCAGCGCCTCACCAGTCTTGTCGCTGTACTTACCTAACTTGCCTTCATCCTTCTGCACATAGCGAACCGGACCATCCGCACCTTCAATGTTGCCCGCCGACTTCTGCCAAAACACATTCACCGCAGTGACCTGAAACACCTGGCTGGCATAAGTTCTAGTCATATCATCCGGTGGGTGCAACGACCCATATTCCGGTTTCATGCTCACTCTATTGGGCAATAGAGTGAAACCATCTTTGGTGGTATATGTTCCCTTCAAAACCTGATCGGCTATCAGTCGCGCTGCTTCTTCCGGGTGTTTCGAATAGACGCGATGTTCAGCACAAGCAACATTGCACGTATTGTGATGTCCCTGCGTGATGCGGTCAGGCTGGGCAGCTTGTTCCAATACTTGCAGCGCAAGAATCTTTTTTACTTCCGGCGAAGCAACATGATTTGTATCGTGCCCAGAAAGAATCCGTCCCACCTGAGAGTAGAACTTCGCAACTTGTTCTTGCGACATGTTTGTGTGCAATGCGCGTTTCTCAAAGGTGTCGATTGCCCTTTCCATCTGCTTCATCTGTTCCACATTGAGTTTATGATGTGCGCTATCTTCCAATTGACTACGCCAATAATCAACTTGCCTTCCTTTCATTGGATGCCCATGATCAATGACCAAGTGAGGAATATGACCATCACTATTTTGTTTAGTCGCGTGATGATCAGAACCGTGCTTTCCTGTATGTTTATCTTTAACCTGTCCGCTGCGCGGTGTATTCAATTCAGGAGCACCGATTGCGTCGGTGTACAGCCTAATTGCAGCTTCATCAGGGCGAGCGTCGCGGCGAGCACCATGCAGGTTTTCCAATCCATTAGTCATAGTAAAATCCTCCCAGGCGTGAGTCGGTCTCACACCAGGCGCTTTTGGTTGTGTTAGTAAAGTGGAGGGAACAATCCTCAAAGTAGCCGGAATATTTGGCAAAGTTCTGGCAGGTGCACTCAAGGTATCCCAATGCAGCGCTGGATTGCACTCTCTAAGAAAAGACTCTCTCTTTGCGCTGTGTCTCTGCTCGTGCTGGGGGGTTGTTCCGGCGGACCATCGACCTCAGATAGAATCCGCGAGTTGATAACCGCAAGTGAGAGCGCAAGACAAAAGGGTGATGTCGAGACCTCAATTCCATCTGCAAAAATGGCTTGCGAGCTAGCGTTGGGTCTCAAAGATCACGACCAACAAACCGAAGACTTACAAAGGAAAACTTATGATGAGTCGATCAAGGTTGCAGACGCGTTGAACGGTTTCGGACGCCTCAAAGCAGCTAGAGATGTACTCAAAAATGCTGCCCTACTCGAGAAGTCCTGCGGAATCCCGCCTGATAGCACTGACTCGGCCGTTCAAAAACTTGCAAAGCTGGACCAGGCCGAGGTTCGCGAATCAGAGATCTTCGAAGATGCAGCTTCCACACAGTCGGCGATGCCTTCAGAAAACGATTCCTATCTGCAGCGGCAGAAGGTTATGTCTAAGGTTTGGGACTTGGCCAAGAAAAAACAATATGCACAAGCAGAAACTCTCGCGCGCGAATTTCTCAAAGAACGCTCAAAAGTCCTCGACCACTTGAATGACTTAGGTTATCGCCATGCCCTGACGGCGCTCGAATCGATTTACATCGACCAGAAGCGTTATCGTGAGGTCATGGACATGTACAGTGCAGACGCAGCTGCGCAAAAACGCGAGTACTCGAAGACCGATCTAGACCAGGCCGATCCGGCCGCGTTCTACAAAGCACGATACATCTCGGCCGATTTAGTGAAAGTGGCATCGATGCAATTGACGCTCAATGATCCAGAGTCCGCATTGAAAACAATCAATCAGATAGAAGATATCGCGCGCAAAGTCGGACAGAAAGGCGAACTGTTTCCATGTTTGATGCTCAAATCTCAGGCTCTAGAAGGGATTCAGAACTACAGCGCAGCCATTCCGTATCGCAAAGAATGCATCCGACTAGTGTCTGACGCGAAAGGGCCAATCAATCAATACGTCGAAAACTTGCAACGACTCGCGTTTGACTATGAACAACTCAATCAGTTCAACGAAGCACTCAAGACCCATAAATCCATATGCAAAGCCCTGCAAGACAATCCTCAGATTGAGCTGGCCGCATCCGTCGTGATTGAAGCCGCAATCGTGGCACAACGAGCGAAAAACTATGAGCTGAGAGACAATTTTATCCAGCAATCAAAGGAATTGCTAAGCAATAAAGTGACACGTCCGCCACATGCTTGGGGACATTACTACATGACGCTCGGAAACTTTTATAGAGAAGGTGGAGAGTACGGAAAGGCGATACCTTGCTTTAAAAAAGCTCAATCGTACCTCGCTCAATCCAAGGTACAAGCATGGCACGAAGGCGCCGCCGATGCACTGCTTGTGATGGCACTTTGCTTTAGCAAGCAGCAACAACATCGAGAAGCACTCAGCACTCTCGACCATTACTTCAAAATACACCATCCAACTACACCTCAAGCGAAGCTTGCGTATTTGGAGAGCTTGGTACTTTACGCACAGCTGACGCGTGACGCCGGACTGCTAGGCAAAGCAGTCGAGCGCCACGAAGCGGCCATTGATTACATGCAAAGGCTAGACAGACTGCCACCGAATTTTCCCGACATCTATTTTAATGCAGCCTATGAAGCCAAACGACTCGAAGTGATCTCAGACTCTAAATGCTCAGGCTCAAACTGCAAATCAGAACGCCTCGTACAAAGCGCCATCGAAGCTGTAAGAAAGTCGAACCTGCCATCAAAGGCGATGGCACACCTTCTGTATCGAATCGGGACCATGTACTACGATTTCGAACAATATGACACGGCTATCAAATACTTGGATCAGTCCCTGAGCGAATGGAAAAAGTTGGAAGGAACAACGGGCTCACAGTGGCGACCGAGTGAATCAGATTGCCTTAGATACCTAGGCGTAGCTGAGTGGCGCAGCAGTAAAAACTATGCAAAAGCAAAACAACGTTTCACCGATGCAATAGATGTTCTCAGAAACGGACAACGGTCTCTTCTCACCTCCTTCTGGGCGCTCATGGCGATGGTTTCGTTAGACGAAGAGATGGCGAAGGGAGACGCAAAACTACTTTTGGAAGCCGATGACTATGCCCGAAAGGCTTGCGACCTACTCAAAGATACTCCGTACAAATTCGAGTACGTGATAGCGTTATGTGCAAGAGCGAAAGTGAACATCGAATTGGCTCAGCTTGATGATGCCGAAAAGCTCCTGCAAACTGCCCGGCAAACCATGCTGACGGACAAGGTTTGTCTTGACACACAACAGCTATCCACCTGTCTTGCCCTTGAGGCGCATGTTGCTCTCAAGAAACACAAAATTGACCAGGCGCGAACGCTTTTGCATCAGGGAATTTCACACATCTCAAAAATCATGGAGCGTAAACTGCCACCGGACTGTGCGATCGCCACCATTGCATTAGCACGGGTTTGCAGGAAAGCTGGACTGACCAAGGAATCTACTCAGCTTCAACAACAACTACGAAAGTATTTCGAGACACAAACCCTGTCAGAAGCTACAAAGGAACGACGACTGGCAGACTGCGCAGACAACAAAGAGTATTGAGCCTACACGTTAAAGAAAGTAACGGGCGCGCGCGAGAGGATCATATTGTGCGCTCCTCCTGGTAATCTTCTATGCACACAAGGGATATCTGCCATAAACTGCCCTCGCAGTTCGCAGATACTTTACAAGTATCTTTCCGATGGAGGAATGTCATGAGCAATAA
Organism: uncultured Candidatus Obscuribacterales bacterium; assembly: GCA_964503045.1. GTDB lineage: Bacteria > Cyanobacteriota > Vampirovibrionia > Obscuribacterales > Obscuribacteraceae > CAYZJR01. The sequence continues at coordinate 24,363 of CAZCZI010000052.1, read as the reverse complement.
GAGCGAAAAAAGGCTCGGCCGGAAACTCGTCGTTGCCGGTATTTGCACTTTCATCACCTGCACCGTATCTGGTGCGGTCACATTTGCAGCCGATAGCGATACAGACAAGCTCACAGCTCAAATCGAACACAACGTCGGCATGGCAGAAGACCTCCTGGCACAAGGACGGTATTCCGATGCGGAAGGGCTCTACCGCGAAGCTCTGGTGAACAACCCTCAAGACGTACGCGCCAGCGCCGGTTTAGGAATGGCACTCGCGAAACAATTCAAACTTGATGGCGCCGACGATCTCTTCAACCGGGTATTGGCTACAGACCCCAACAATGTCCGCGCCCATGCCGGCCGTTCCATCATCATGATCAACCGATTGACCTCATCATCAGGAACAATCATCTCCAACCGCGACTCGATGCTCAAGCAAGCTGAAGCCGAGGCGCAGATCGCAACCAGACTCGGTCCTGCATCAGCTGAAGCACATTACACCCTCGGTCTTGTTTACAAAGAAGAAGGCAGAATGGACGATGCAGGCGGCGAGTTTAGAACAGCCACCAGCCTTGATCCCAACTACTCGCATGCATACGCAGGATTGGGAATGATCAAGCTCAGCCAAGGCAGCCTTGCTGAAGCCACTGAGCAATTCAAGCGGGCAATCAACATCAACTCCAACAATTCAACTGCACACTTTGGCTTAGGAACAGCGCTGTTCAAGCAAGGTTTGACAGACGATGCGATCAAAGAATTGAACATCGCCCTCTATCAATTCCCGAACAGTGCACCTGTGCATATGGCACTCGGCGATGCATACTCCAAGCAAGGCAACTCCGCTGCTGCGCTCAAGGAATACCAAGTTGCAATCACCATCAAACCAGAAGTTGCAGAACCTTATTTGAAGATCGCAGACATCAGAGAGACCCGCGGCGACACGGAATTGGCGCTGGCAGAACTGCGTTCGGGCTTGGCCCAGATGCCCTACGATCTCGATCTCAGGTTGCGCATCGCTCAAAACTGCTTGAAGCTGGAAAAGGCTGATGATGCCATTCGCAACTATCGAACAATCATCGGTATGAGCCCGGGCAACAACACAGCCGTAAAAGGACTCACACAAGCTCTCTATCTGAAAGCACAGAAAGCGGCAGTAGGAGCACTTCTTCAATCTAACGATTACGACCTCGCACTCAAAACATTGGACGAAGCAATCAAACTCAGCCCCGACGATCTCGAGTTGAGATTGGCTCAGGCCAAGCTTATGGGCATGGCCGGTGCCAAACCTGATTTGAGCAAAGTTGGGCAACCTCAAAGTGACGGCGACAGGCTTGCATACGCCGAAGCTCTGATGGCTCAAGGCGAATTCCAAAAGGCGCAGGAACAGTTGGGTATGGTCGTCACCAAAGTAGCCGATGCAAAGCAAGCATTTGCAGTGGCAGATCTGGCAGTAATGATTAAAGATCTCGACAGCGCGGAAGCTGCGTACAAGAAGGGTTGGACCTTTGATGGCGGTGCAGATCGCGCTCAACGCGGGCTCGCGGAAGTGACTCGCTTGAGGCAAGTTGCGCTCGACGACGTCAAAGTTGCCGGCGAGTTGCTCAAGAAGAAACAGATGGATGGCGCGCAAGAGCGTTACAGACACTCAATCGCAACCAATCCAAAAGTTGCTGATGCAAGACTCGGCTTGGCACAAACTCTGGAAAAACTGCAGAAGCCATCGGGCAAAGACTTGAAGGAAGCGGCAACACAATACCGCACCTATATTCTGCTCAGTCCGGATTTGCCCAACAAGGACAAAGACAAAATCCTTAAGACCGCAGACAAGCTCGATGACAAAGCCGCCCGCATGATTCAGAAATCGAAGAACGGTTAGTTAAGGGACTCCTAATCAAACCAACTAGAAACTAGATCTTCTGCTCGGCCGGTCGGCGAGAAAGTTCATTCGCCTTCGCCCTGTCTTTTTGCGCCAGATCTGGTTTGCCAATCGCGTGGTAGAGACTTGCTCTCGCGCGATAAGCAGCCTCATAGTTTCTTGCAATTTCTATAGCTTCGTTGAAGTCCTTCAGTGCGTTGTCGTATTGCTTCAGAATCGCGTATTCCTTGCCACGACGCAGAAACAAGTCTTCGTCGCCATCATTTAGTTTGATTGCAGCGGTGTAGTCTTCGATTGCTTCTTTGTGTTTTCCAATGGTTATCAAAAATGCTGCTCTCAGCATTCGGTGCGGATATTCGGTCGGTTCAAGCTCGATTGCTTTTGCGTAATCGGCAAGCGCTTTGTCGGGTTGCTTCAATATTTGATATATGCCGGCTCTGGAGATGTATCCACCACCATCCTTTGGAGCGAGTTTGATGTATTGGTTCATGTCTGCCAGCGCCTGTGGCATTTCACCAATAACAGAGTGCGCTGCAGAGCTGAAACGCCACAGCATCTTGTCCTTTGGATTGAGGGACTTTGCTTTGTCGAAGGCTGCACATGCCTCTTTCGTTCGTTTTTCAGCAGTCAAAGCAACGCCAAGCAAGTAGTATCCATCGTCTACTTTGGGATCGAGTCTTATAGCAGTCTCCACATCTTTCATCACAGATGCGTTGCCCACTTCTCCGCTTAAATAGCCACACTTCGCACGAATTGCATACGCGTGTGCTTGCTTCGGGTTGAGCCTGACGGCATGGTTAGCATCGTTGAGAGCCTCCAAATAACGCCTTCTTCGCGAATGAGCTGATGCTCGCAGATCATAAGCTTCTGCATTTCTTGGTTCAACTTCAATGGCTCGGGTTGTTAGTTTTACGACAAGCGCATCGTTGGTATCTCCGAGATCCTTCGCTTGCTTGAGATACTCGGCAGCTGTCTTTGCCTCTACTGGTTGGAACTCAAGAAGGATCAGTGCGCAACTCAAAATCGTTGCAGCACAAAACTTTGACCTGTTTTTCGGGTCTGTCGCTCGCTCCAACAGCCTTTTCCTACGCCAAGCCTCTCTCACTTTACCACCAGTTATTTGCGCTAGCGCAAGCGGTATGAAGTGTTATTCGATCAATAAACGGAAATTCCTCTTTGTACTTGACATTACCGCGGTGGTTCGGACTGCGGGGCTTTGCAGCCGATTGTCATCGTCCATCTAGCTGTTGAAATTGCATATATAAATTGAACTATTCTGATTCTCGTTCGAAATCTTTGATTTGTGTTTGAGGTGTGTTTTAGTTCACGGTTCATGAGTATTTAGTTTGTTGTCCGAAGACTCTTTCTGAGCCGGATCGAACATTACTCTCGAATCGATGGCGAACACGAGCCGCGATTGATGCTGCATCGCTCTAGCGAATGCTGCGTCTCGCGCCACGCACACAGTGTGCACCTTAAGCACGATCCTCTTTTCACTTGTAAGCAAGCAATCTCGCTTGCGAGGAAACTTATGAAGCTCAAAGCACTAGTTCTTTTTCTTGGTTTGACGGCGGTGATTCTCGCGCTTTCCGGTTGCAGCCGCAAAGAGGAGGCGCCGCAAAATCCGTTTCAGAAGCCACTCCACACGCGCGTGTACGTTGATAACGCGGGCACCATTCGCACGGTCAACTTTGCCGACGATGGTGTGACGCCAATCAACGAGCAACTCTCCAACAAAGACGGCTCATTCTCCGAGATTTTCTATCGCCCCAACTTTTCGGCATGGAGGCGAATCGATTATTTCCCGTCTGCTGATGAGCAGCATCGCCAGATGAAGCGGGAAATTGTCTTTGGCCCCAATGGCTACAAGTACGTCTCGCACACCTCGTTTCGCGAAGATGGTTCGAAAGAATCCGAGGGTGTGCGCCTGCCCAGTCAGAAGTACGAGACCACTGAATTTTTCAAGGACGGCAAGACTGTCGCCAGAAAGATAGTGTCTCTCGAGGGTGGCGACAAGGAGTCTGTGATCACGTACCGCGAAAACGGTTCGCTCGAAACGCAGACGACGTACGTGAAGGGCTCCACATACACGTCATCCGAGATGCTGCACTTCAACGAGAGTGGCGTCGCGGACTATCGCGTGAAAGACTCCGACAACGACTGGTCTCGTAAAGAGACCGAAGTGTTCTTCCCTGGCACGATGAAGGTGCAATTCGTCGTCGAGAAGAGCGACAACTCCACATCAGGCCGAGTCGAGCAGCGCAACCTTAATGGTGAGCTTGTAAAGGAATGGTCTTTCCAAACGGACAAGATCTACGTCACCGTATACGGTACCGGTCAGGGTGGCACAACACCGCTGTACAAGCAGTATTGGATTCGCACCGACCCCACTCCTTCCGCCACCTCCAACGTGATGCACTTCGAGTTGGACGCGGTCGAGGAGATGGACTACAAGGTGCCGGCAGACGATAGCCACGACCCTCGTCTCGGTCGATTGATCGAGTTCGACCCGGGTCAGGATCGCCCTTCGCACATGATCATCAAGGAGCCGTACAGTTACAGCTCCGCGAAGACCACGCTGTATCTCAACAAGGACGGCAAGGTCGAGCGGCAGGTTGTCGTAACTCCCGGCAAGTCCTGGAGCGACAAGGATACCGAGACGGAAACGAAGCACGACCCCGCAATCGCGCTGGACAAGCCGATTGATTGGGAGCGTTGCAAGTACGTGCCGTTTGATGTGAAGGGACTTGACCTGCCCGTAATTGAGGCTCGTCCGGTGTACTCAGGCGAAACGAAGTAGAGACCTTCCAAGGGTCTTCTGAACGCGTTGTGCCGGCGAGGGTGACTGAATGCTTAGAGACTCCAAGAGTCGAAACGCATTTGGTTGCTCTCGTTTTTCAGCCCGTTCTACTATTGCATGTCACACGTGCAAATCATCAAGCAACCCAGCCCGTTGCTCCGTTGCTTGACGGTGCGATGCACTCCACCCATCAACTGCAGGTTGGGAGCCGCGCGATCAATACCAGGCGTACTCGAGCTCCGGCTCTCGAACTTCGTACGGCCCCGATGTCAGCACACTCAAATCAACAGCCTTATACACATCATCTAGCATCATCATCAGTGGCTCTCCAGGCATGGCTCGCAGCACACACTCGCCAAGCCCGACAATCATCTCCGGCTTCTGCCATTTTCCTTGTTCATCTTTGCGATAAAGAATCACACTTCTTCGATCTTGGTGCACGATTACGTACTCTTTGAGTGTCGCAATCGACTGATACGCGATCAGTTTTTCGCGTTTGTCAATTGGAGCAGTACTGCGCGAGAGAACCTCGAAGATCAGACAGGGCTTTTCAATGTAGACATCGGTCATTCGAAACGGCTCACATGTCACAAGGACATCTGGATAGTAGAAACTATTCCTGGACTCAATCTTCACCTTCACTGCTTCCACAAACGTTCTGCATGGTCCATTGTCACCCAGATGAGTTTTGAGAACATCACGCAAATTATGGCAAATCGCGTTGTGTCGCAACGTAGTACCCGTCATTGCAAAAACATGACCATCAACGTATTCGCGGCGGAACGGCGCCCACTCCTCTGTCTCCAAATATTCCTCTACAGTCATCTGTCCGAGATGGTACTCGGGTCCAACGTGATATTCGGGTCCAACATTTTGCTCTGGAACTGACATAGTTTCTCCTCCATGCAAGGATTAGCGGGACACCAAGACTTGAGAGATAAATCGAGCCGCAATGCGTTGATTATATCCACACAAAAGTTGAACCAACAACTTTCTCAACTCGGTTTTCAAAAATAAAATCCGAGTCCGCAGTTAAAACTCTGTACCATGTTTCGCAAATGTGCATTTGTGTAGTCAACGCCAACAGGCACGGCGGTCGAGCCGTTTGCGTTTATCTCGTTGGGCATTCCAATCACGTTTGACGCACCGACCCACCACTTGTTTCGATGGGTGTATCGAAGTCCGTACGTCACCATGTGTTGTGTGCTCGACACGAATTGAGGTGTGATTGCACCTCTACTTGTCGGGCAAGTGTTGTAGCAATAGCCGGTGGAAACGGTGAACTTATCATTGAGTTGATAGTCTGTGCCTACATTGAAAATCCAAATATCGCGAAAGCTCGGATTGAACTTCAGATACTGAAGCCCGCGAACATTGACACCGCCGAAGATACTACTTGAATAATTCAAGTAGGCAGCTTCAACACCAATTTTCCATTTCTCGCCATCATGCCAGCTGGCCCCACAACCGATTCTTGCCGGCATCCAATAATGAGTTGTTCCAATTGAGCCGCGATATGAATAGCCGCCGGTAGTAAGTGTTGCTTTGCTGGTCGCGAATGGATTCATCCATGTTTGAGAGCGATAGCTGGCTCCAAGATTGTAGTGAGGAGTCAGTTTGTAGAAAGCGCCAATCTGATATCCCGCCCCGACAGACGTACTCTTTCCCCAATCGAGTTTAAGCGGTCCTTCGACGAGGGAGCAGTTGAAAGTGGCTACTTCAACTCGCGGACCGGCTCCGATGTAGAGCTTTTCAGTCGGTCTGTAAGCGACGTTGAGAACATACTCGTAGTCTTGAAACTTGAGTGACGCCTTCGTTTTCTGCGTGGGAGTTCCTCCCGGATAAAGTAAGTACAAGTTATCGAAACCGTTGCTTCCACTGCCTTTGCTGGAAATAGCGAATCCGCATCCGAGTTTTTCACTGAGTGGTAAAACAATACCGAGGTTTTCAGATGGCGAAACTTTCTTTGATGAAAGCGAGCCGTCGAGCGGGCCGTTCCATTTATTCAAAAGAAAGTACTCTGAGAACTTGATGTCGAAACGCCCGTGTTGCTGCAAGGCCGCTGCTGCAGGGTTGCGAACTTGCGCTATTGCAGTATCGCACATCGCCATTTCAACACCGCCGCGTGCTTGTGATTGAAAGCTATGGCCGACCTCTTCGACTCCGTTGACTGCTGCGTTTGCAGGATGAGACCAGAGGAAGACCGTAGTCTGCCAAAACAAAAACGTGAGCAAAAAAACAAAGAAACGCAAGCTCGGACACGCAGCATGGAAACGCGCGAGTCGATGCTTTTGGAACAGTTGCCGACGCGGCTCGGTCACTCGCTTCACAACTAGTTGTCGGACACCGGAATTAACAATGCCGGCAATATCTCAGTTGTCTGAACATAGCCGTCTTTACTTCGTTCTACCGCCTGCAACTCGCCTGGCAGGCTGGGAAACACAGATTTCAACTCGTCGATATTCATCGGCTTCTTGTTTGTTTTCAACAGCAAGCCGCCGTGGCGTTCCTCACACTCCGGAGCGATGTCATCCAGGTATCGACGATATGACGGTCCAAACCACGCCAACCATGTGGGTTTTGGTGGTAGTCCCATAAACCAGTGCGGAGACTGCAATTGATAATTTTCCGATTCGTGATCCAAAATGACTTTCTTTTTCGCCAGTGCGTTTCTGCGCACATAGCCGGCAGCGTAGTACGCGTTCATGCTGTGCGCTACATCTTGAAACAACGTGCTCACAATCTGGCACCACTTATCGTCGCTTGCCAAAACTCTTCCATCAAAGTCCACTGAAATCAAAAGCCGCGAGACAGCGCCATGCGGCTTCCAGGTTTCCGGCAGATTTTGCCTTTGATCGGAGAAACGCGCACTGCCACCAAAACAAGGACCGGACGAGGTCCAGAAAAGAACATCGCCACTTTGCCTGGTGGCACACTGAGCCCACTCTTCGATGAACGATTCTTCTTTGCCTAGGAGAAACTTCCCTTTGTAGGGCTCGGTTCTCCCAAATCTCTTTGGCAACCCCTCGACACAACGTTTCTTCATCAATGACAAGAATGCAATTGCTGAATCCTGCGCAACCTTCGGAATTTCAACACACCATTCCAACGTGACAAGATTGATGCGTTCCTCCACGACAGCCGTTCGATACTTCTGTGGTGTGGTTTTGGGCCAAATCACAGTTTCGTCCGCCGGATCATAAACCACACCACGACAGTGTTCGGCAACAAATTTAGAATACGAACGCGCCACGCCCTGCGCTTCTTTCGGCGCATCATCTTCGACTGACACCAGCAAGACCCATTGAGGACCAAGCAAATAAGAGAGTACAAGCGGCGGGAGCTCTTCCTCATCAATCTTGAACGGCCCATCAACCCCGATTAGAGGCAGAATTCCATCCTCTTCATTACCCAAACCCATGCGCATCTCGACGCCGCCGTCTTCGAGGGTTCCGACAGTGGTTAGCGTAAGACCGTTGTTCTCTGCGAACAGTCTTGTTGTCTCGATTTCGATTGGGTCACGGGTAACGATTTGCAGCGAGCTGCCCATGTCAGGAGAACCTATGGGGGTTGAAGCATCGATTATAAGCTAAAACACAAAAGATGCCCTTGCGAGCATCTCCTGCGGCGGTGAGAAACGAGAGGGGCGAGCAGCAAAGCTGCCATGTGTGAAGGTCTTACGATTTTACTGAGACAGCGAGAATAAGCTGTTCGTTACGCGTAGATTGGAGCTGGGTTTGGAGCATGGTTTGTCGAAGGCATGTCGACTGGGCGCGGAACCACGGTATCTGAAGACGTTGTTTGAGCTCCTTTTCCGAAGACCGTCACTGCGGCATCGAGGAATTGTGCGGACAGACCCGTAGACTTCAATTCGTTTTGCCAGCCCACTGCTTTGAGAGCAGAGAGATTTTCGGAGAGGTCTTTCATTTCTTGCTCGGTTGGAGGCAGACCACCTTTACCGAGGTTTTTCAGACGCTCTTTATTGGCTTGGAAGTATTCCATCGCTTTCACTGCGGCGCGATATTGCTCAGGGCTATGCTCCGTGCGCTCGGCTGGTTGTTCTGGTTGTTCTGCTGGCTGTTCGGGCTCTTGTGGGTGCTCGCTTCCACGACCATTTTTGGGAACCCGTGTAACCGTTGGCTGATCAGAGTGTTGCTGTTGGAACATTCTTTGCAGTGCTCTCAACAGTTCCTCAACCACATTGTGCGGTTGTTGTTGCTGTTGCTCGTGATGCTCATGCTGTTGATTTTGGCGGTCTTGCAACAACTGCTTGACCAAGTTTTTGAGATCGTCTTTGCTCAGTTTGTCGAGCACATTATCAACTGGATCTTTGGGTTTGTCAGAACCATCGCCGGGTTTCTGCGGCTGGTCGCCTAGTTGGTGTGGTTGGTCACCTGGTCGCGCAGGCTGTTCACTTGAACGATCGGACGGTCTATTAACATGCTTGCCTTGCCTGACGTCCTCATCCGGCACACGCGAATCGCTCAGTTGACCTGTCGGATCATAAGGTCTAGGAAGAGGACCAAGTGGCGCATCTTCCCATTTGAGACTAGATGGGATGCTCGGACCATCATCACCACCAGATATCGTATTCTCTAGACGGTTTAAGAGTCGCGCAGGCGGAAGGACAGGATTAAGCGTCAACTCAAAACTGCCCTGCCCCCCATCGCGCTTGTCACCCTCCAAAAAACTCAATGAATTAGCGGGGTTTGCGACCGCCCCAATCTCCCCAATGGAAGCGGTCGCGCGTCCCACATCTGTCAACTCAAGACCGGGAAGAACGGCTGACGCTGATGCAGAGCCGATCACATCGTTCGAGAGTTTGAATGATTGCTGAGCGTTATCGAGAAGACCAGCAAACGAAAGTCCGCTTGTCTGGTAGCCATCAGCTTTTTCACTGCTGCCCGTTTTAAAAGAATCGAAAATGATAGACATGGTAAAGAGTTGCCTCGAATAAGGTTGCTGGGGAAGCTTTGTGTGGTGCGACGATGCCCTCAGATTACGGTCAGGGTGTGAGCAGGCGGTGACCGATTTGGGAATGTTTTGGGAAGTTTTCGTGCAACCCGCAAACAACGATGTCCAGCCGTGTTTGCTGAGACAAAATTCAGAAAAGGGCGTCCAGATGGCGTTTTCCGCAATGGTTGTTCACGAAACGAACCAGAATGGCTTGCCGTATCTATAATTGAGGCTTCGTGTTCTGCAACGAGGCGGTTCATCGTGAGCAAACAACAAGACTCGGTCACAAACGTGGCGTATGTGACCTACGCAGCAGCGGCTCTCATCTCTGTTTCCCTGTCTCTTTTAGTTATGGGCTCGAGTATTGCGATTTTGAAAGCTGCATGTTTTGCACTCGTGATTGCTGTGCAAGTGTTTGGTGCGTTCCACCTACTTCCTGAAGTAATGCGCTTCCGTCTGCATGACTGGTCACTCTTGTTCGTATTGTTTGCTGCGGCATCACTTATAAATGCTCTGGCGATTTTTTCTGTTCAGCCTACACATAACTTGGTCGCTGCCTTCTCATGCGGCATGTTTGCGACTCTGCACATGTTTGGCGCGGCGCTGATTCGCTCGCGAAGAATCGAACGGTCGTCGGACTAGCAGATTTTCAATTGGCACGAAAAAATAAATTTCTGAATTTTGTAACTGGATAGGGTGTCAAAATCTTTCTGATATCGAAGCTGAAAGAGGGCGGTAAGCGCCAGATTTGAAACCGCCAAAAGCGAACCTGTGACTTGATGGCGGGTTCCTAGGAGTTGGCGCTTACCCGTGTTGTTCAGGAAGAGTTCTTTGAAGGGTTAGCTGAAAGAGGGCGGTAAGCGCCAGATTTGAAATTGCCAAAACTGTGCTTCCGTCAAGGAAACGAGAACTACGTGAGAATCTTAGTCGGGCCAGGGTCGTACAGGCGCTTCGTCGCCTGGCTTCATTGGTCCTAGGTGTTTGAGAATCTCATCGTACTGTGGGTGTGTCTTTGGGTAGGACAAGGTTCCAACTCCGACAACGCCGGGGCCTTCTGCGCGCAGGCGCATGGTGATTGTGCCGTCTTGATCCATCCATGCTGTTCCGATGTATTCTTCTTCGACTGGAGTGTCAGACAATGTTTTATGTTCCGTAGAAAAATTGCAGCTAAAGCTTCGAGGTCTGATCGGCCACAACTTTGAGCGTGTCTGGGAAGTACTTCTTCATCAATGTTTCACGGCTCGAATTTGTCGCGCCACCATTATTGATGGCAAACATTTCGGCAAACGCTTCTTCACGCCCCGCCTCCCCTTTCTGCAAGAAGTACTTGAGCGTCTCACTGTCGGGCTTTGGAATCTTTGCTGCTTCTCTGTCGTAGGCGTCCTTGAATTCTTTGCTGTCCGAGAAGTTCTTCAGATGATCGACGGCGTGACCGGTCTCGTGCCGCGTGAGTCCTTCGATGTTGTTGCTGCCTGGTGATTTCGGACTGCCCTGCCGTTCGGCAACAATGATGCGTTTTCCACCCACGTCATAGGCTCCGTCAACGTCATCCCAGCTGCTACCTGGAGGCCATCCACGGGGTTTTTCACCCTTAAGCTCTGGCATCACATCAGTTACTCTGTCTGTAGGAACAACTTTCACATTGTCCTTGTCCAGCGCATCTCTAACGTTTTGAGGCAGGTTATTGTAGGTGTCGTTTACGCGATCAGTAAAACCGGTTGTCGGCGCGAGCTTTGGTGTTGGTGCGGTTTTGTCTGATGGATCGGTTTTGTCGGTTGGCTTGTCTGTAGGTTGGTCGTTCTTGTCTGTGGGCTGTTCGTTCTTGTCGGTGGGCTGGTCTTGGGGCTTTTCGCCAGGCTTGTCGGCACCTGGTTTTCCACCGATGTCTTGCTTTTTGATCTGGTCGCTCCAGGGCTGAACCAGCTTTACCTCACCGGGCTTGATTCCGCCCAGGTGACGCAAGACTTCCTGATACTGCTTGTCGTCAGATTTGTAGCTGATTCTCGCATCGCCCACGACAGGTCCATGGGCGTGGAGATCGAGGGTGATTGTTCCATCGGCGCTCATCGTGGCTGAACCGATGGGCCCAGTCTCTTGCGCCTTCGGCTTGGGCGCCTTCATCAGCTTGCCGGCTTCTTCAGCTAGCCGATCGCTGGCGCTTCTGCCCTTCTCGTCGGGCTTCTCTGCATTTTGTTCGCCTTGTTGTTCTGGCGGCATTTAGGGCGTCCCGGGGGAAGGGATGATCTGCGACCTCTACACCTTAGTCAATATTGCTTAGAAGAAACACCCGGTTTCCCACACGAATGGATATCAGTTTTTGCGACAGAAAGGACAGCCGTGACCCCTCAAGGTTCGTTTATCGATGCGAACGCTCCATACATGATTGCGATTCTTCTTGCACATCCACCAGACCTCTCTATCGCTGCAGGCTCCAACAAGCTTCGGCTTGCCCCGTTAAG
>CAZCZI010000052.1:0-12190 GCA_964503045.1 uncultured Candidatus Obscuribacterales bacterium | reverse complement strand
CAGGAAAATAAGCAAAGAAAATCACACACTGAAAACAAGCCGATGTGCTGTCTCCGATTTTTCAGTATATGGTTGACCCCGCTCCGTTTTGCGAGCCGCGCTAGGACTTCTTGGCAACTATTAATGTGGATCGTTGGGCTGGCAAAGCCGCGCCAGCAGCTGCTTAAACCTGCTTTCGCCGTCCAGGGTTGGCCTTGCAACATTTCACTACATAAATGGAGATCTGATCTGAATCACTCCTACGCTGAAGACAGCTTCATTTCACCTCCCTCGACTTATCCAGGACTGTTCAGACCCTCCTTTCCAAAGGGCACCTACATCGGCTGTGTTTCTAGGCGTTTCACAGCCGCCCGTAGCTGCATACCGTTCACAAACGGTGAGGTTCTTGCAGTTTCCTTGCGTAAGCCGAACTCGTGACGCGAAGCCGCATTAGGAAAACCGACTCGATCCACAACAGGACGAACGGGAGTTTCGATGCACTCCAACACACTTAGGAAAAAACAATGCAAACGCCAACACGTATCCGGCTCGAATCTCCGAGCCTTCCCCACCAGCAGAAAGCCGACGACCTCCGCAAGTTGATGCCCAGGCACCCCGATCGGGTTCTGGAATGCCTCATCAAAGAGGTCGATGACTCTTGGAAGACCGCGCAAGCTCGTCTTTCAGCAGGCAACGACGTCTACGGAATGAGAATGGCGCTGGAAGACCTGTATCACATCACGCGACAGGCCTACCTGCACATCTTCTACATGGAGGTCATGGAGCGCATTCCCCGCGACGCAGAGGAAGAGGCGCGCCGGGCCAAGGACAAGCCGTTGCTGCACCAGGTGCGCCGGCTGCTCAATTTGACCGCACGCATCGTGCACGAGCTCCAGAAGGACTATCCGGAGTTCATGAACCTCGGTCTCATCACACCGATGTGCGCTGAGTTCGCAGAGCTCATCGCCTCTCTCGCGCGCAACACGCTGGGGCCTCTCAACGACGATCGGTATCGCCATCCGGCTCGCCAGAAGTGGACCGCCATTCACGCCCGCACCAAGCGGCGTCTGGCCAACTTGTGGCTGAGCATGGCGCAGACCGATGAAGAGCTGATCGCCAAGTTCGGCAGCCAGGCTGAGATGCGGTAACCCATCTCGCCTTCGCTTCTCTGAGGGTGGTGCCGGTGATTTACTTCACCGGCATCACTTCTCTCTCCTCTGTTCCTTTTGATCATTTTCGGTGCTTTTCTTTTTCGAAGAACTTAATAGACTGGTCTAATAATTTACTGAAAACTACCCAGCAACTGCCTTATCGAAGTTACTGCAGAGCCGGTTCCTGTCGCCGGAGAACCTGGTCTCAGCGAGAAATCTTGATTCATCAAAAGGAACACCGGTGTTTGGTTGGGGAGGCTACCAACGTTACTCGTAAACATTGGATCTACCATTGAAGCGCTTAACACTGTGGTATTACCACTGGTGCAAAACTGTGTGTTGTTATTCACGATAATCGGAAACGGTACAGTATCATGGGGCGGGGGGAAGTTAGCATGCGCGGTCAGCGGGATATCAACTACTCCGCCATAAACGACGCTGTTGTTCACATGCGCAGTCAAAAGTTCCGGCACCGGCGCTCCCGGGTAAAACTTGATCGCGGAGTGAGCCTTCTGCCATGGATTCAGCCTCGTCATGAACGAAGTTATGTTGTCGATGTACGCGGTTTGAGCGTTGATGTTGTTGCGCGTCGAGTTTATAAACAGGCAGTCTCTTACCAGTGGAAGTGCCTTACCTTGAGTGTTTACACCATCTCTAAGGCCGGGTCCGATCACGGAGTTGCGAATATATAGACCGACCAAAAACATTCCGTTGTTGGGTGCTTCTTGCCGAAAACCATCGGAGTTCGGTCTGTAGGAGCTGTTGTAGATCCAACATTTTTCAAAATCTCCAGCGGAATATACGCCGGTTCCCGATGAGAGAACATTGGTTGCGCAATCATGAATGATGGTTTGCTTGAGCGCAACAGGCATTCCGCTGCCGGCAGTGTAATGCATACCAGCTTCGCTGCAATAGGCAATCTCCAAGTTCTTCACTACAGAAGGGTATGAACCCGACCCCGCGTGCGCCGACAAGCCCTCGCTTCCGCCGACCACGAGTAATCCTGAGCGCTTGGAACCGTCGAGTTGCACCGGACCAGTTACTATCTCAATGGCGTGCGAGCCCATTGGCGCGATCAGCACGGCCTGCCCGTTGTGCCCGGTTTGTTTGGAAACTGAAATCGACGTCGGCGCTGGAACACCACTAGAACCTATCTGAATTCGCAGCGGTTTGCGATAAACCATGCGGCTTGCACCGCCATCTATCTCGATCTTGTCGCGACGGGCATAGTTGATGTTCGCCCATTGGATCTGATCGAAATCGCTCCAGGCAGTCGCCCATGACTTACCGTCAGCATTATTGCCATTCTTGGAGACGTACCATGTATGCGGGTTGAAGGCGCCTGGATCGAACCCGGGTGGTTCAGGAACAGGTTGTGCCATCGCGGGAATATTTGCGCCCACCATGTTCAAAGTGGCAATACACAATGCGATGAATTTTTTGCAGTTCATAGTCGCCTCCACAAGCAAGGGTGTCGCAATCGAAGCGTGCAGACATGAGACGGTCTGCGGCTTTCGCTCGCTGTACTTTCTTGGGATTAGGCGTGATCGGGGGGTATTTGCAGTCTATGCGCATGGCGTGAAGTGAGGGTGAACTCAGCGTGAAATCAACGTGAACTCACTATATAGACGTCGTCATTAGTGTTTCTACGCGCTATGGCGTTGCGCTAGCGGTAAAAAATAATCACAAAGATGCTCTCATCCTATTGCGTTATTTCCACCAGGCCTCAATGTGCACGTTGTTGAAATCGAGATCTTCAAAGTCTCCACCATGATGCCATGTCATGCCCGGAGGAAAGCCTGGAAGCCTGACCTCCTGTCCCTCTTCAACGGTTAGACCCAGCCCCTGTTTTTCGATCAAGCGTTCGCATGCATCAACTGCAGCATCCAAACACTCTCGCGGAACCCCACGAATGCTGATATCAGGTCGTCCAAACTTTATCAAACCGCGGGTGTGCACCCACCAAAGAACACCGTTATCTTCTTCGTCTTCGGGGCTCATGGTCTCCTGATTCTCG
The DNA here is from genome assembly GCA_964503045.1 of uncultured Candidatus Obscuribacterales bacterium. GTDB lineage: Bacteria > Cyanobacteriota > Vampirovibrionia > Obscuribacterales > Obscuribacteraceae > CAYZJR01. Next base: position 9,043 of record CAZCZI010000052.1, on the reverse strand, counting down.
TCTTCAGAATACATTGTAAACACGTGAAACTTGATCAGGCGCCCAACATCAAAGATGCGTTCTCGCCAACTCTGTTCATCCCACCAACCGATTCGGAATGCGTCGTTGATTGCAACTGCCCCCTGCTCAAACAGCGCCGTAAGGAAGCCAACTGTATCTCGCAAATAATTCAAATTTGATGGATCTTTGATCTCTCCTCGCACAATCAAGCAATGCGGCGAAGTCGAAATTTCCTCAAACAACTCGGGTTCGTAATGCTGAAGCCCCTCTGCTAGAGCTCCTTCCAGAAACGGGTCCAAGTACTCACCATGTTCCTCCCGTGTGTAAAAGATCACTTCCAACTCTTCAGGCACACCCTCGGTTCGATGTTCTGATCGTGAGACTCTGAGAGGTTGCTCAAACTCACCGAACACAACATAGAACAGTGCCGCATTACCACCACCCGGCTTGAATAGCTCGCGATCCCACGATTCAAGTTGAACGTCTTCCTCGCTCGTCTCCACAAATTTTCTCCACAAATGTTTTCGAGAGCCGCTCTAAGGACCGGCCGACGGAACCGCCGCAGAATCCGGCAGAATCGAATCTTTCAAGTATGCCTTGAGATCGGATTTCAATTTGATCAACGCGGGTTTGAGAACATACATCATGTGTCCCGCATCGTAGTATGTAAGCCGAATGTTCTTGCTTATCGATGGATCTAACGACATCTGATCCACCGTATATTTCGCGGCATAATAGGGCGTCGCGAGATCGTAATACCCGCAACAGAACCAAATCTTGAGATACGGATTACAAATCATCGCCTTGCGTAAATCGTCCGCAACATTGAGATATCGGTTCTCGAAATTCTTGTAACTCCAAGGCCATACATTCGCCAAGATCTCGTAGGGAAGCTCGCTTTCAAACTTCAACTCCCGACGCACATAGTCATTGACAGTTGCAGTAAAAGGACCATTTACTGCCTCGAAACTCGGATCATACTCATCATAGTCTCGCCCGGGATTCGCACGAACACCGGTATATCGACTGTCAAATCGACCTATGACGCGGTTGCTGTCATTCATCAGATGCGTGAAGAACAACGAATCAGGAACTCGATTCTCCAGCTGCTTCACGTAACTCGAAGGCAATCCAATGTAGGCGGAGACGCGTTCTGCAATTTCTTGCTTGCGCGCGGAACTCAACCGATCACCTTGATACAACGCAGTCAGGTACTCGTTTTCCACAAACGCTTCTGCATCTCGCAAAACTTCTTGCAGAGATTTTGATTGCAATTCGCCCGCGGCCTTTTTGTGATACCAGGCACTAGCTGCAAATCCTGGAAGGAACATTGCATATGGCAGATCATTGCCCGGAGAAAAATCGATGGTGGCAAAGTTCAAAACAGCAGAGACAAGAATGATGCCATTCAAATACATCCCATATCTCTTTTGCAGGAAATTGCTTAAACCGGCAGCACGAGTGGTTCCATAACTCTCACCGATAACAAACTTAGGTGACGTCCAACGCTTGTACTTCGTTGTATACAACCGAATAAACTCACCGACACTCTCGATGTCTTCGTCGTAACCATGGAATTTTTTCGGATCTTGATCTGGCTCAGAACGGCTGTAACCAGTTGACACAGGATCGATGAACACCAAATCGCTCTCGTCAAGCCATGAATAGGCATTATCTTCAAGCCGGAATGGTGGCGGCAACGCTTCACCGCGATCGGTAAGCACCGCGCGACGCGGGCCCAAGGCGCCCATGTGCAGCCAAACAGAGGATGATCCGGGACCACCATTGAAAGAGAACGTTACGGGTCGCTTCTGCGAATCACCGGCACCTTCGCGGGTGTACGCGATGAAGAACATCTTCGCCAGTTTCTTGGGCTGCTTCTTCTTGTCTGAATCTTTGTCTTCTTTGTCACTCTTGTCGCTATCTGAGGAGTCGTCTTTATCTCCGTCATATCCAGAGTAGCCGCGATTATCCTTGTTCTTTTTCTTATAGCTGAAATCCTTCAACACCATATAGCCTGCGGTGGCTTTGTACTTCACCGCTGTTCCGCCGATATTCACCGTGTGTTCGGTCACTGAGAGCTTTGGCGCATCATCGTCTTTCTTGCTGTCTGACTTTTTGGAATCTTTTTTCTCTGATTTCTCGTTATCGGAGTCATCGTCATTTGAAGAATCCGATTTATCGGCGGAACCTGAGTCGTTTGTTTTGCGAGCTGCAATCTTGTTATCGCAGTTCTTCTCTGTGGCTCTAGTCTTCGCCGAAGCCTCCAGTGTTCCACACAAAAGAACATTGGGCAAGACAAAACCCAAAGAAACCAAAACCGAGACGAGGCGTTGAATTTTCACGAGACTACCAAGCAACACTGACGAACGAAGCGCCGTTCAATATAGCACCCGCAAGAAGTCAATCGGACAATCCAGTCTGATTATTCATTCGTAAAAGTAGAGCCAGTTCTTGATGCGTCTACAAGCACGATATGCTAGCTGTTCACTGTAACCGCTTGCCTCATGTTCTGGGTCATACGTGAACTCATCCCAATTGAAGCCCCAATGATTGCAAGGCACTTTCAACATCCACCTATTTTTGTCATCGCAATAATATTCGTATTTGGGATACACTGCTACGCCCGTGCCTGGAATCGCAGAGATGTAAGACGGAACAAGTTCTCCCAACGCAGACGGCGGTTGTCCCTTCTCCTTCTCGTACTTCTTAATTGCCGCAATTAAAGGCAAACTTCGGTCCGCAATATTCAAGAACGCATTTTCTCTTATGGTGGACGCAAGGCTGATTCCGAAAATAGTGGCTGAGAGCATCGATCCACTAACCAACACCACTTTGATGGAGGTCTCATCGACCTTTTTGTTCTTCACCAGAGCTACGACACCAAGACACAGACCAACTGTTAATAAGAACGGTGATAGAAGCAGCACAAATCCTGACACTACTGCCAAAACAGTACCGATTGCCCAGCCCCAATCCAATATGTTCAATAACAGCAGGAGCTCAGCAACTGGACTTAGGCTTGCGACCAATAGCGCCGAGATGACGCAAACCAACCCAAAGCGCGAATGCTTCTGAAGAAACAAAACTGGACTCATTCAAATCACCTCACCGCATTTCCACTTTACATCCATCCTGGATCTGCGGTTGGTGATTAATCGTCTTTGTTTCGCTTATTTATCATTCTGCAAAACAGCAGCATGCAGCTTCGATCAATCACAAAATTACAAAGGCGACTGATCGATCAATCATTCGTTTTTATTTCTTTCGATTGAACTTTTTGTACTGCTCGAACGTATTTATAAATGGGAGTCTCAATACTCTTTCGGAGAAACCCGTGAGCCAGTGACCATGGAAAGCTGTGGGGCGTAGCACTGGTTGTGTCGGGGGGCCTGATAAGTCTCCGGGAGGGGTTCGATTCCCCTACGCTCCACAGCAACTCTTATGCTAGCACATCTTGAATACCAACCAAACTGTGCTACAGGCGCACCGCCAGTGACACTGGGCACGAAAAGTCGAACAGCGGATTTTATCCAATTCGTTTGAACTTTTTGTACTGCTCGAACGTATTTATAAATGGGAGTCTCAATACTCTTTCGGAGAAGCCCGTGAGCCAGTGACCACGAGAAGCTGTGGGGCGTAGCACTGGTCGTGCGCGGTGGCCTGTCAAGTCTCCGGGAGGGGTTCGATTCCCCTACGCTCCACAGCAATTCTTATGCTAGCACATCTTGAATACCAACCAACCTGCTACTGGTGCACCAATAGTGACACTGCGCAAGAAAAGTCGAACCGCGGATTTTATCCAATTCGTTTGAACTTTTTGTACTGCTCGAACGTATTTATAAATGGGAGTCTCAATACTCTTTCGGAGAAACCCGTGAGCCAGTGACCATGGAAAGCTGTGGGGCGTAGCACTGGTTGTGCGCGGCGTCCTGTCAAGTCCCCGGGAGGGGTTCGATTCCCCTACGCTCCACAGCAATTTTTATGATAGCACACCTTGAATACCCACCAAAATGAGCATGGGCGCACCGCGGGCGGCACCAACAAGCGTTGCGGCTACACGCAGTTTCTGTGTGCACAAGAACCGCCCCAGTTGTCAAGAATGCGCGAGCGCGCTAACCATTACATGCGATTTAAGCTTTGGATATACAGGCCAGTTGAGACTTCTTAGCAACTACACGTTGCCCAAAAGGTTCCCCACAAATAAAAGATTAAAACCGGTCAATTTCTGAACCCGCGGTAATCTTCGGGTTCACAAGACGTTCTGAACACCCTTTGCGGCGATTTGCAAAATCTCACAGATTATCAAGAATTGCGCTGAATCGGCGAATTCTTTAGGTTGAATTCAACGTTCCCACTTGCAACCAACCCGGTAAATCCATCCAAACCCAACTCCCACGCTTACATCGCACATAAACCACGGGCATTTCAGTGCCTAGGTATTCCGGGGGAAAGAGGTAATTAGAGATAGGAAACTACACGGTACAGGCAGCATACCGTCTGGGTTGCGCATGTGTGGTGTAAGGATTTGAAATAGATCTCGTTTTGATAATGTCTCCACGGGCGGTGACTATATTGCGGTGCTAGCGCTAGCGCCAACCTGCATGAGCAGTTACTTTCCGCGTGACAGATCAAAACAACGATCAGATGAATATCAGGTTGTGATCTCTGCGAGTTCCATTTGTAAGCGCAACGACTAGCCAAGCTAGCGCTGCATATACAGCGGTTCTTCGCAGGTAATAGATCTAAATTTGATGTTGATTAAGTTCAGATGATCATCAGATCACTGAATAGTTTCAATCCTTATTGCCGAGCCGCCAAAGTCGTTTCCGCGGTTTCATCACACACTGGCACGTTGCATAGTTTGATTTCCATACTCCCATAGTTCAGCGGCAGAACATCGCTCTTACACAGCGAGTGTCGAAGGTTCGAGTCCTTCTGGGAGTACCATGCGTCCGTCGTCCAGTGGTAGGACACCTCATTGCCAGTGAGGAGACGAGAGTTCGAATCTCTCTGGACGCTCCATATGCCCCTGTAGTTCAACTGGACAGAATGCCACGCTTCGAACGTGCGAGGTTGGAGGTTCGAATCCTTCCAGGGGCACCACAGGCACGCGTAGCTCAATTGGCAGAGCAGCGGACTCTTAATCCGAAGGTTGCAGGTTCAATTCCTGCCGCGTGCACCATTTCCCAAATGCATCATCTTCAGTATTCATCTGGAAGTAGCCAAGCCTGGTATGGCGCTTGCCTTGGGAGCAAGAGATCGCAGGTTCAAATCCTGCCTTCCAGACCAATGATGGGGTGGCCGAGTGGTTTAAGGCAGCCGCCTGCAAAGCGGCTTTTCGTGGGTTCAAATCCCACCCCCATCTCCATTGCCCTCGTAGTTCAATTGGATAGAACACCACGCTACGAACGTGCGAGGTTGGAGGTTCGAGTCCTCCCGAGGGCACCATTGCCGGCGTAGCTCAACTGGTAGAGCTGCGGCCTTTTAAGCCGAGGGTTGCAGGTTCGACTCCTGCCGCCGGCACCATTTCCTTATATCTGCATTCTTCTGACTCGTCGAAACATGGCTTGCGATGCGCCTATACAAAGGTTGCAAATCGAGTGCAGTTTTTCGACGAGTGAGAACAGTGCAGATGATACGCACTGTATGTAATACCATTCCAGGGTGGCGCAATGGTAGCGCGACCGGCTGTTAACCGGAAGGTTGTGGGTTCGAGTCCCACCCCTGGAGCCATGCTCTCGTAGTTCAGCGGTAGAACGCCTGTTTCGTAATCAGGATGTCGGGGGTTCAAATCCTCCCGAGAGCTCCATTTGGAGGGGTGCCGGAGAGGCTTAACGGGACCGCCTGGAACGCGGTTTGGTGTAACAGCCACGTAGGCCAAATATATGGGTCCTACTCCCTCCGCCATATAGGTCGCTAGCTTAGTAGGAAAAGCACACGCCTGATAAGCGTGAGATGCTGGGTTCGAATCCCGGGCGACCTACCATTATTTAAGCGCTCCAGGGCTCGCTGCGCTTGCCCTTCCGCGCGAGTTCGACTTACGCTCGCAGCGCATGGCTCCTCGCCACGCTTGCTCGCTTTCCACTACTTATCGCATTCGCTATGCCCTTTTAGTTCAGTGGTAGAACGCCTGTTTTGTAAACAGGATGTCGGGGGCCATAAATATTGGTCCCTCAAAGGGCTCCAATAAAACTGAAGGCAATAAGTAGTTGCGATGCAGGGCAAAATGCATCGCCGTCGCCGATATGAGTGTGTGTTCTCCACACAGCAACTCACACCATATATGGTGACATTGGACCGCAACACAACGGTCCAGATCTCTCAAGGTTAGCGCCCGTTTCTAAATGCGATGGCTCGAATTTCTCGCGCCCTCAATCAAGAACGGCTTGCGGACACCATTCGCGAATGTCTCGCGGAGTCCCAAGCATAACCCCAAACTGGAGGTCTCTGAATGACGCAGATCAATGTGTCGGATCGGTTCGCTGGCGTGGTCACCCTCAAGCTCGACTTCGGCGTCGAGGTGAAGCTCGAGGGCGTGGACGGCAACGGCTTGCTGCACGTCAGCCGCATGCGCGGCGGCAGCTTCGCCGGTCGCAGCCGTCGTCTCGCGCAGCTCGCCAAGGGCGACGCTGTCGAGATCGAGGTGGTCGAGATCAAGCGCGACGGCAAGCGCCGCAAGATCTCGCTCTCGGAGCGGTGGCACGACGATGTCGTGCTCGGCGAGCTGAAGGCGGGTGAGCCCGTCGACGCGACCGTCGTGAAGACGCTCGAAGTCGGCGTGATCGCCACGATCGTCAGCGGCATCGGCGCGGGCGTGGACGGCTTCGTCCACGTGAGCGAGCTGTCGGGTGCCACGCGCGAATCGCGCGACAAGGCGCTCGCGGGCATCAAGGTCGGCGAGACCTTGAAGCTCGAGGTGCTCGGCGTGAGCAAGGACGACGGCGATGTCCGCGTCAAGCTCAGCCAGCGCACCGCGGCTGCGCGCGCGAAGCTCTCGGGCTCGTTCGGCGAAGGCACCGTGCACACGGGCAAGGTGCTGAAGCGGACGGCTGAGGGCTTCATCGTGACGTTCGGTGAGCTCGAGGGCTTCCTGCCCTTCGGCGAGCTGGGCGGCGCGAGCTCCAGCTCCATCAAGGTGGGCGGCAACGTCAGGGCCAAGATCGCCGGCGTCGGCGATCGGCTCTGCCTGCAGCTCACCCGTAAGGGGCTGTAAGCGCCGTAGTCCCAACCCAGGGGACCTAAAGGACGCCGTTTAGGGAGAACGGCTAATGCTGGGCATCTCCCACCAATTCCGGGATCGTCTAACTGGTAGGACGGCTGTCTCTGAAACAGCAAATGTGAGGCCCAATATATTTGGTCCTCCTCCCGGAGCCATTGTCCCCATAGTTCAGCGGATTAGAACGGCGCTCTTCTAAAGCGCATGTCGGAGGTTCAAATCCTCCTGGGGACTCCATATGGAGGGGTGCCGGAGATGGATTAACGGCGCTGTCTCGAAAACAGATGGGTGTAACAGCCACGTGGGTTCGAATCCCACCCCCTCCGCCATTTCCATAACTTCAGCTTGATCGATCATCATGCATGTTCCGACCTAAACATGCAGATCATTAGGCTTTTCAGACCATCTATAGCCGAGTGGCGCAGCGGTCTAGCGCAGGGGTCTCATAAGCCCAAGGTCGCAGGTTCAAATCCTGCCTCGGCTACCAATGGGGTCGTAGCTCAGTTGGGAGAGCGTCCGGCTTGCACCCGGAAGGTCGTGGGTTCGAATCCCACCGACTCCACCATTTTTCCCAAAACGTAGTCTTGCTTTTCTATGGAGAGGTGGCCGAGTGGCTTATGGCGCCTTCCTGCTAAGGAGGTGGGTGTAACAGCTCCGTGGGTTCGAATCCCACTCTCTCCGCCATTTTGAAACTCAAGCAAGCAGTGTTTGTTTCGTTCGCAATGCGTCTGTCGTCCAACGGTAGGACGCCTGGCTTCCAACCAGGTAATGAGGGTTCGAATCCCTCTAGACGCTCCATACGGTTCCGTAGCTTAGCGGTCTAAAGCGCCTGCCTGTCACGCAGGAGATCGTGGGTTCAAATCCCACCGGAACCGCCATTTTTCAATCCCTCGTAACACCTCGATGCCGGGGTGGCGGAATTGGCAGACGCGCCGGCTTCAAACCCCGGTGGGTAAAACCGTGAGAGTTCGAGTCTCTCCTCCGGCACCACATTTGACACCACTACGCAGGAGTGGCGGAATTGGCAGACGCGCTAGGTTGAGGGCCTAGTGAGTGACATCGTGAGGGTTCGGGATTCCTTTAGCCTCCTGCACCATTCAAAACTCTGTGTCAAAGCAGTGTTCAGTTTCACGCAACGTGCCCTCATCGTCTAACGGTTAGGACATCGGCCTTTCAAGCCGAGAACGAGGGGTTCGAATCCCCCTGAGGGTACCAATGCCGAAGTGGCGGAATTGGCAGACGCGCTGGTCTCAGAAGCCAGTGAGTAACATCGTGAGGGTTCGAGTCCCTCCTTCGGCACCACTTTTTAAGCGCTCCAGGGCTCGCTTTGCTCGCGACCATGCATACGCTCCCGTCGTCTAGTGGTCTAGGACATTAGCCTCTCAAGCTAGTAACACGGGTTCAAATCCCGTCGGGAGTACCATTTTCATCGCCACGCAGCTTGTTTCGTAGTACCACATATGGTGGGGGTAGTGCAGCGGTCTAGCACAGGGGATTGTGGCTCCTCTAACGCGGGTTCGAATCCCGTCCCTCACCCCACGGGTGGATATCCAAGTCCGGCTAAAGGAAGCAGTCTGTAAAACTGTTGACCCTCGTGTCTTCGTTGGTTCAAATCCAACTCCACCCACCACGTTCGGGTAGCTCAGTTGGTAGAGCAAGCGGTTGAAACCCGCTGGTCGCAGATTCGATTTCTGCCCCGAACACCACAGGACCCTGTTTGTAACGGCAGCATTGCGGTCTCCAAAACCGCCGGTCAGGGTTCGAATCCCTGGGGTCCTGCCATTTTTTGCGCACATTGCGACACGGTGTAGTACAACAACGATC
>CAZCZI010000051.1:34722-49805 GCA_964503045.1 uncultured Candidatus Obscuribacterales bacterium | reverse complement strand
GCAAAAAAAGACCTGATTCTAGAAACAAACAAAAGGCTTATACGTGGTTATAACCAGATGCTAACCCCTTGTGCGTTTCTTACCCGCACTCTTTGAACCTGTAACTAATATTGAAGACTAGATCTGCAATACCGGTACTAAGATTCGGTTTTCGGACGCCCTATAAGCTTGCTCCACGGACCGTTGCGTAAAATATGGTCTACGGTCGGGTTGGATAAACCAGCTACGGTGGCAGCTCCTTTCTTTTCCAATTCGCCCAAAAGCCTCGCCTTTTCGGCATCTGAAGCCTCGGCATATATTATCCGAAACCTCGCCCAGGTCACGGCAAAATTAACCATCGAACGCTTGTCTGCCTCAGTGGGTGCGTCTTTGAACTTATTGAGAACAACGCTTGCAAACACTGCGCGATTATCAGTCGCGTCGATGGTTTTGCCTGGATTCTTCTGTTCATAAAGGAAACAAGCCATATCAGCATATGCGTCGACCGCATCTTCGGTTAACGGCGGTGGTCCCAAATCCGCCACTCGTTCTGGTCCCAACACTTCCGCGATCACCTCAGAACGTTCAGAATCCAGTGCCTTTGCCCGCTCTTGCATGCGCAACAATGACTTGAACAGACTTTTGAAACTCTCGCGAAACTCCGCCGACTCCCTTATTCTGGGCGCTATCGCAGGCCAGAAGCTCTGAATCGCCACGAGTTCTTCTCGAAGCGGTCCATGTGTCAGATGCTCAATGGTAGCTGCATAGCGGTTTTTCTGGTCATTTGTCAGAGGTTGGCAGGCGACCAGCTCAAACAGTTCAACCCAAGATTGAGCCACACTCGAAGCCGCTGTCAGCCGATCACTGCCAGGTTTGCCAGTGACGTGAGTGGTTGATTTCGCGGCTCCCTTTGCGGCAGCCGGCGATTTCACCTTAGTGGTACTTACCGGCAGCTTCGCTGCTTGAGCGGGTTGTTTGCCCGGTGCCTGCGAAGGCAGCTTGCCTGGTTGCGCGGGCAAAGCGCGCGGCGACGCAGTGGAACCGTCGTCATACCCCCAATCTTGCGCAATTACAGCGGTCTGAACAACGAACGCCGGTACGACGAACCAGCTCAGGGCAAGCAGACTATAGAGTGGAGGCAGCTTGAACATTCGAAACATTGTACTAAGAAAGGCTACTTGAAACCCAAAGCTCAGACAAAATCGAGGCTTACATACAGTTAGGATTCGAGAAAATCTTGCCAAGAGTATGTTATCATCGGCTGAAGAAGCCTGATGCTGCTTGATTTCAGGCTCCGTATCCCGAAACACCAAGGACTCATGAATGGCTAAGCTGCAGCTCAGGTATTACCCAGACGAAGTGCTCAAAACGAAGGCGAAGAAGATCTCCGCATTCGATTCGTCGGTTAGAAAGCTGGCCCAGGATATGCTCGACACAATGTACGACAACGATGGCGTAGGCCTGGCAGCGCCTCAAGTCGGCGTATCTAAGCGCATTATGGTTATTGACGTTGCAGGCGAAAAAGAGCCACGCAGACCGATTGTATTCGTCAATCCGACAATCGTAGAGAAAGATGGCGAGCTGATTGGTCAAGAAGGCTGCTTGAGCTTCCCGGGTGTCTATTTCGAGGTTCAACGCGCCAATCGCATCCTCGTTAAGTATCAAAACCTGGCGGGCAAAGAGCAAAAGCTGGAAGCTGAGGGTGACCTTCTGTGCCGAGCTATCCAACACGAGATCGACCATCTCGACGGCGAGCTTTTCATCAACAAAGCAGTGTCGAAACTTGCCGCAGATCTCGAACTCACCAAGCATGGCTTCCTTGAAGGCGACGTGCAGGCGATGGAAGAACAACTTACAACAAGTGGAACTACCATCAATATCAGCAAAATCAGCGACCAGAAACCCGTAGTCGGTTAGAGCGATTTGAGAATCGCCATCTAAAAATGGTTTTCTTCAACATCAAAGACAACATTCTCGGGTTCGGGCATAGCCTTCTGGGTATCAGGAAGCACTTGTTCAACCAGTCTGCCGACTTGTACGTGGAGCGCCTCAATCGCGCCGGACTCACCTGTGAAACAGCTAAAACAAAGCACGGTGCTACCGTTTACTGTAATGTCTGCGGGTTTACAATGGCAAGAACGATTTTGATTGGCGGATGGTCAATGCAAACGTGCTCTGCATGGAATTTTGCAAGAACAGTCAAAAACCCATCTTTCAAAACTTGGGCGGAAACTCTTTCGGATTGCAACCGTCCTGAGCGGTTGGAAGCCATCTCGGAAGCCAGTTCACAATCAAAGGAAGAAGTCCCGAAATTGCCCGTTCTAACAGCATCAAATTTGCCAACCAGCCTGATAAACAATATACTCTCCTAACATGAGCTCGACATCAAAGCATTTAGACGGAAAGCCAACCTCGACAATGGTCTCAGACAAGGTCGCGGCATTTGAAATCACCGTCATGTCCTTTGGCTTCAAGCGTGGCGAACAACCTGTCGCCAATGTCGTCTTCGACGTTCGTTTCCTCAAGAATCCATATTGGGTTGAAGAACTAAGACCACTTACAGGAATGGATGCACCTGTTCAGAAATACGTGCTCGATCAAAAGCCTGCACAAGACTTTCTCGAGTCGCTCACCCAACTTTTGGTGAAAGTCTTACCGACGATCGCAGAGACAAAGTGCGCAACATTCTGCATCGCCCTCGGTTGCACAGGCGGGCAACATCGGTCTACCGCATTGGTCGAGGCGCTCACTAAAACGCTTCAAGAACGGCTTCCTCAATACAAAGTCAAGAAAGTGCATCGGGAATTGGAAGGCAAAGCACCTTCGCAATCTGCTCAATCACAGGCACCACCTGCGGAGGTAAAGCCATGAAGCTGCGCCTCAGTCGAAAGTTGCGATCTTTCTTACTTCCAGGCTTGAAGCGATGGATTGTCATCATATTGATGGGAATTTCCGTCATCATCATAGGTGTGCTTCTCCTTTTGGGATATCACCCTTTGACCGTCAGCGGTATCTTCCTCAGAGAAGTGATGGAGCACGCGGCCGACGTCTTACCGCACCGAATAAGTGGAATCATTGTCGTTACAGGCGGTGGCTTGATTGTTTGCATCGCCGTAGCAAAAGTGACTCTGGAAGTTTTACAAGCATATCTTCCAGCCGATAGAGAATCTATTCCTGACGTTCTCTACAGGCGGCGTCACCTAGGGCGTGGGCCACGCGTTGTCGTCATTGGCGGTGGCACAGGATTGTCCAATCTGCTTCGAGGATTGAAAGCATATACAAACAACATCACCGCCATTGTCACTGTAGGTGATGACGGTGGAAGTTCCGGCCGGCTTCGCGAAGAGCTAGGCGTATTGCCGCCAGGAGACATTCGCAACTGCATCACGGCTCTTGCCGATGAAGACCAATTAGTAACAGAGCTGTTTCGCTATCGTTTCGAATCCGGACAAGGTTTAGAAGGTCACAGTTTTGGAAATTTGTTCCTCACCGCACTATGCGACATAACCAAAGGCGACATGCTCGAAGCGGCACGGGTAGCCAGCAGAGTACTAAACAGCTGCGGGCAGGTTTTGCCATCTACAATGGAAGGAATTACTCTCGTTGCCGAATTGGAAGATGGTCGCGTAATAAGAGGAGAGAGCACCATCACCGGTGCCAAGAGCAAAATCAAAGGTTTGTCATGCGAACCTGCAAATCCGCCTGTCACGCCCGAAGCCAAAGAAGCAATCATCAATGCAGAACTTATCGTTCTTGGACCTGGCAGCTTATACACATCGATCATTCCAAACCTTTTGGTGCCCGGTGTGTGCGAAGCGATTCAACAGTCAAACGCTCCAAAGCTCTATGTCTGCAACGTGATCACCCAGCAAGGCGAAACAGATGGCTATTCAGTGGGCGATCACGTTGGTGTCCTACTAAAGCACGCAGGGGTTACGAGGCTAAACGTCGAGCGTTTTCTCGATGCGGTATTGGTTAACGATCAAGCACCTCAACTGCCTTCAAATGTTCCTGGTAAAGCAGTTAAGATTGATATCGAAACAATTGAAGAATTTGGCGTGAAAGCAATTCCGTGTTCACTCTTGAGCGACGCCTACAACGGTCACCACGATCCTGAAAAACTCGCGGAATTCATCATTAATTGGATGGATCCCAAACATCACAAGAAGCAGATCAAAGAAGAGCCCGTTGTCGCCCAAGCTGTACCAGCCGTCGCCCCCAAATAATCTATAATAGGCAACCTGAAAACAGCCGAGGCTATAGGAGCACTCATGAGTACCGCAGTTGACAATAAGAATCTCGGAAAAGCAATTGGTCGCATCGCCACCGGCGTCTACATCGTCACCTTGAATCACAATGGAAACCGCGATGGAATGCTCGCAACGTGGCTAATTCAAGCCGCTTTCGAACCACCGCTCGTCACAGTCGCAATCAATAAAGAGCGTCCGATTCTCGAAGCCTTTAACGACGGTGCAATCTTTGCCGTCAACGTTCTGGCAAAAACCAACAACGACATCTTCAAAGCTTTCGTCAAGCCGTTTCAACCAGGAATGGATCGCTTCGAAGGGCTCAAGTTGCTCGACGAAGTCAAAGACGTTCCCGTTTTCAAAGATTGCGTCGCCTACTTCACCTGCCGCGTCACTAAACGCGTCGATGCAGGCGACCATTACACCATCTATGGCGAATGTTTGGATGGCAACATGATTAATCCTGATGGCGAACCGATGGTTCACCTGCGCAACAACGGCTTCCAGTATTAAAAGAGCCAAAACCTGCGCCAGTTAAGCGTTTTAACAAATTGGAAACTTCACTTTTGAATCAGGGTTTTCCCCCTGTTATAGATCGCCGCGCGCTGTCATTATGATTCCAAGCTCGGGTGAACTCGACGTGTGGTTCCTTGAGTCTTCCGTCCCAGTTTTTCCTTCGCATCTACATCTATAGATAGCGATGCTCAGTTTGTGCACTTTGCGATCTCAGCCTTGTCTTGGAGCCGGTAGACAATGAAATATTTCAATCCTGGAATTCCAACCCTTACACTCTCAGCACTCTACTTCGTCACAGCATGCGCCTTTGCCGCCTGGGCGGTTGTTAGCTATCACGACATCAGTGCAGCCACATCGTACATGTGTTTGATTGGAACGTTGTGCGCGTCGCTAGGAATCGCATCGATTGCAATGATTACTCGCCCATCAAATCAGATGCTCGATGAACTCAATCCAACGCTAAGCCCGAGTCTACAGCGCTCTTTGAGAGTGGTTGGACTATTGCTTCCACTTCCAATCGTTGCATTTTCCAGCACTGTTCTAATGTGCCTTGCCACCACGGATAATACCCCTACCCAAATTGATTACAAACTCGCGGTATCACAACTTGAATCACAAATCACTGGAAAATCACTGGTAGTCGAATACGGCAGACTCGGACCATTTGAAATGGTAGCTCCTCCTATCCACACCCTCCCTCCGCTTGAAGCTCAGCTACCTGCGTCCGATGCACCGGATTTCACTCACTACATCCAAGACGTTCAAAGACGCTGCAAACGCGGATGGTATCCACCAACATCGTACCATTGGAATCAGGCAAAAACCGTATTCAACATCGATCAAGCCGGAAACGTAAGCAACATTCGCCTCAGCCAATCGTGCGGCATCGAAGAAGGCGACCAAAGTGCTATCAAGGCAGTCGAAAATGCATCGCCATTGAGACCACTACCAGCCGGCGCTCCCGCTTCAGTGCAAATGGAAATGACGTTCACATATAACGTCCGCAACTAGTTTCTGCGATTCACAACCGAAGATTATGATGCGCGAGCGTGCTGCAGCTGCTGTTCTTGCCGATCCATCAAAGTCAGCTGTTCAACAGCGTCTTCATAGCCTTCTTTCATCAAGCGGCGAGAGCGCTCCGGATCAATTTCAAGCAATGTTGTATTCACCGCACGTCTTGGCTGGAAAACGCGAATAGTGACGTTCTTTCTGCCGCGAGACTCTTCTGAACCAGCAGCCAACAGGCGGTTGTACAGTTCGGCGTTTTGAATTTCTTTTCGAGCCGACGCATCAAGCACGATGTCCAAACATCTGACCAAAACTTCAAACATATTCACTGGGCACACATTGATTTTCTCAGGATGGAGAAGAACCATGTAAATCTCATCGGCGCCCATATGAATAGCAGTTTCCATGGGTGTGTTTCTGACCAATCCGCCATCAACCCATAGACCTTTGCCATGAATATGTCTTGGTGGGAACGCCATTGGAATTGCCGATGTAGCCATGAGCACGTCGATCAATTCGTTGGTCGAAACAATGTCATCAATGGTAATGAGCCTGGTTTCTAAACTGCAAAGGTCAGTTGTGCACCAACCGACTTTCATTTTGCTGGCCTTGAGACGCTGCAAGTTCATTTCTCTGCGAAGCATCTCTTCCAGAGGAGAGGTATCCAAGAGTCCAAGCTTGTGACCAAGCACCAGGCGACCGATCTGCGGTGCCGAGGGCAAGCTGAAAACATCCTTGCCTCGGATTGAACCCCACAACTCTTCCAGCCTGTCTAAATTGCCTTGCGCCAAAATTGAAGCGTTGATGCCACCGATACTGGTACCGAAGGCAAGGTCGAACTCGAGCCCGCGCTCAACGAGTGCGCGAACCACTCCAACTTGGTAGGCTCCCCGACCGCCGCCGCCTGGTAGAACCAAGGCCCTGAAAGGGCGAGCTTGAGCTTCGGGTTCGGCTGCGTCATTGTTACCGGTAGTCATTAAGTCCGAGCCTTTCTATGGATTCCTAAAAATAGACGTGCCTACCCCAGTTTAACCTAAAACGACGGCTTGTCGACACCCTGCCTCCGCCGGTTAATCCATGGTAGTTAGTCCGAAATCGATGGTACTCTACCCATAGGTTCGATTCGTCCTGGACTGGTCTACGTTGGTGGTCGGTGATTGGTTGGGCGAAGATAGATCAGACAAGGGCACAAAGCCACACGGCGGAACCACATATTGGAATCGGCTAGCGAGTCTAAAAGGGACGGCAAACAGGTAGATGCTTCGGCTTTACTGCCCCTAGTCGCCTGGTTGGTTTTGCCTCTCGTTTGCTCGGCCCTTACCCTCCTCATTTGTTCTTTGTGTACCGCGAGTTTGACCCGGGGACTTACAGAAGACCAGATTTTTCAGCGGCTCGACATGGGTCGAGGAGCAATTGCGCTTTTAATGCAGATGATATGTGCCTGGGTTGGAGCTGCAACTTTAGACAAGAGAGCGTTTGAAAACAAAGCACTGAGCTTCACCCTTTCCGCATACAGCTTGAGTATGCTGTTCGACTGGTTCATCCTCAAAGCACTGCACGCCGAAGGCTGGGCGGCTTCTACCAAGCGCGGACTAGAGTTCGCCATTAGTCCCGACTTCGCCCTAGCCAACGTGGTCGTGAGCGGCATTGGCATCGCCTTTATCTTGTGGTTGCGCAAAGTACCGCTTGTCGACAAAGAGGAATTGAAGCGCGTTCTCCTCGTGGCCCTTATCTACGGCCTGGTCGTCTGCAAAATTGTCATTCTTTGATCAGTGATCATGCGCTGTGGGGCTGACGCGCCCGCGCACTACGCAGAAAAACTTCGCCCGCCTGCGTTTGTGCGCGTGATCACACAACAGCAATAAGTTGATGCAACTAGTTGCGCCCCATGTTACGCGGGCACGTGATCTCGCGCCGCGTGATCACGCGACGCGTGGCCATCGTATGTGGTGACTCTGCATCATATGTGGTGGCCATGCAACGCGTGATCACGTGCCGCGTGGACATGCGCTGCATGTGCCAGTGACTACGCCTTAGCCGGCTGCTTGCGAGATTCCGCAACCAGCTGCGCGACTTCTTTGGGAGTCATCGCCACTTTTACGCCGTTTGCCTTAAACGCATCGATTTTGGATTGGGCTGTTCCCTTACCACCAGATATGATGGCGCCGGCGTGACCCATGCGTTTGCCGGGAGGCGCTGTTTGACCAGCGATGTATCCGACAACCGGCTTTTTGATGTTCTTCTTGATGAACTCAGCAGCCTCTTCTTCGGCAGACCCACCGATTTCGCCTATGAGCACGATCACTTCAGTTTCGGAGTCTTTATCGAATGCGGTCAGAACTTCTTTGTAGTCCAGTCCTTTGATTGGGTCGCCCCCGACGCCTATACAAGTAGATTGACCGTGATTTGCATCCGACAAGGCAAGGGCGATTTCGTAGGTGAGGGTGCCGCTCTTTGAGACCATTCCGACTGGTCCCGATTTGAAGATCATTCCGGGAAGAATGCCGATCAAGCATTGACCTGGGGTGATGATTCCCGGGCAGTTAGGCCCGATGAGCTTGGCGCCTTTGGCTTTGACAGCGGCAACCAGCTTGGCGGTATCTTGCGGCGGAATGCCTTCTGTAATCAAAACGAGAAGTTCGATACCGGCTTCTAGTGCTTCAATTCCGGCATCAAGAGCCAAGTACGGTGGCACGAATATGCAAGAAACCGTCGCACCAGTCTCTTCCACTGCTTCTTTGACAGTGTCGAAAACCGGCACGCCATGAATCTTTTCGCCACCTTTGCCGGGGGTCACGCCACCGACAATCTTGGTTCCGTACTCAACCATTCTCTTTGTGTGCGTAGAGCCCATCTTGCCGGTGGCGCCTTGCACAATCACTTTCGTTTCTTTATTGACCAAAATCACGATCGTTTCTCCTCAAAAATTTCTGTCGTGTAGTGCGTTGCCCCAAATCGGTTATTTGGTGGCGCCTACCGGCTGCTTCTGCTTGGACTTAGCCACTGCTTCTTTGACTGCATCTTCGAGATCCGGATAGAGCTTCAGTCCGGACTTTTCGAGCATCTTCTCGGCTGCTTCTTGGTTGTTGCCGCGCAGGCGAACGACCATTTTGCGCTCGGGATGGCGAGCCATAAATTCGACCAGGGCCCCGGCAACTTCGTCACAGGCGGTGATTCCGCCCAAGATATTGAGCAAAATCACGTCGACATGCGGATTGTCGTGCACGAGTTCAAGAGCCGTCAATGTCTTGGCTTGATCGGAGCCGCCGCCGGCATCAAGGAAGTTTCCAGGGTTGCCGCCGAAGCCTTTCACCATGTCCATCGTCGCCATCGTCAATCCGGCGCCGTTGCAGATGATGCCGATGTTGCCATCGAGTTCGACGAGGTTGAGTCCGGCCAGTTTGGCGCGGCGTTCTCTGTCGCTCAAGTCGCAGAGATGCTTTTCTTGCCAGCCGGCGAAATATTTTTGTCGGTCAATTGAATCATCGTTGACTGTAATCTTGCCGTCGAGCGCCATCACATCTTCACCTTCGGTGATGATTAGCGGGTTGATTTCAGCGAGATCGAGGTCTTTGCTCTCAAACAATTTGTAGAGCTTGGCGGCGAGGTCAGCAACTTTGACAAGCGCACTTCCTTTGAGACCAAGCTTCTTCGCCAAGTCGCGAGCCACACATGGGTGGAACGGATAAGGGATAGGCATAGTCACGACATTGTGCGAAGACTCGATTTCGATTCCGCCTTCGGCTGATGCGATGTATATCGGGCAGCCTCTTTCACGATCGAGGGTCACCGCCAGATAAAGTTCCTTGGCGATGGAAACGCGGGGCTCGACCAACAAGCTTTCGGTTTTGGACCCACCGATTGTCAACTGCAACAACTGTTTGGCAACTTCCTTGGCTTCTTTGAGGTCCTTTGGAAACTTGATACCGCCGGCCTTGCCGCGACCGCCAGACAGCACTTGGCACTTCAAGGTGATGGGCCAACCAAGGTGCACCTTGTTGAGGTCGTCCGGCTTGGTGATTCGCACTGACGGCGGCACTGAAATGCCGGCTTCTGCGAAGATCTTCTTTGCTTCGTATTCGTATAAGTTCAAGGTCGATTCCTCTTGTTTTTGCCTCAGCCCGCGGGCAGCGCACGATTTGCTAGGGGCGCCAACCCATCGCCTGCTAGGTGGAAAAGCGACAGACCCTATGAGCAGTCACCATTACAGGCTCAGCTAATAGTAAGAGAATTCCATCAGACACCCGGCGAGATTTGGCAAAAAGTTAAGTAAGTGGCCTTATGTAAGGAAGATTTACAAGCTGACGGTTCGCACCCTTACGGCTCCGAAAAGCTCGCCAACAGCGGCTTTGCGAACAAATATAGTTATTGAGTGCCGTTATACTAAACACGATCAGCACTTCGCCTGTACTCAGCCGTGCCACCTCTTGGCGCTTGGCAGCCAGAAGCGAGCGAACTGATCCAGGCAAACAGTGAGGAATGCACCAAAATGCGAATCGGAGTCCTGACCGGCGGAGGCGATTGTCCCGGACTGAATGCGGTTATACGAGCCGTGGTCAGGCGCAGCGTGAAAGAGTACAGCTCGGAGGTGGTCGGCTTCCTCGAGGGCTGGCGCGGACCGGTTGAAAACATGGTGATGCCGCTTACTTTGCACAGCACCGGTGGTTTGATTCAAAGAGGCGGAACCGTAGTTAGAACCTCCCGTACCAATCCATTCAAAATGGAACGCGGTCCCGAACGCATCATGGAATCAATGCAAAAAAACCGCCTCGACGCCTTGATTGCAATAGGCGGCGAAGAGACTTGCAGCGTCGCACACAAAATGCATGTCGAGCATGGGCTCAACGTCGTGTGCGTTCCAAAAACAATCGACAATGACTTGAGCGCCACCGACTTTACTTTTGGTTTTGACACCGCTGTGAACATCGTGGCTGAAGCGATAGACAGGTTGCATACCACGGCTGAGTCACACAACCGCGTACTTGTGTGCGAAGTAATGGGTCGCTCCGCAGGATGGATCGCCTGCTACGGCGGTATTGCAGGCGGTGCCGACTATATTCTTGTTCCTGAAAAACCAATCGTATTGGATGAACTGGTAAAATCCATTAAAAACCGCCATGCACGCGGTCGCGACTACTCTATCGTGGTTGTCGCCGAAGGCGCGAGATTTGCAGACGAAGAACCACCGGCAGAGCCTCCACTCGATCCGTTCGGCAGAGTGAAGATGGGTGGAATCGGCGAACGACTGGCTCCCTTGATCGAGAAAGAAACCGGCTACGAGACCCGCGCTTCAGTGCTCGGACATATTCAACGAGGTGGTTCGCCGACAGCCTTCGATCGAGTGCTTGCCACCAGATTCGGTGTGCTGGCCACTGACCTCGTGCATGAAAAGAAATTCGGCCGCATGGTATCACTTTGTGGAAACAAGGTGATCGACGTCCCCGTCGAAGACGCCGTGGACAAGGTAAAGATGCTTGATATGGAACTCTACAAAGTGGCAGAGGTTTTCTTCGGTTAGGACAGGTGTTCGGACATCCCAGTTCTTCGGTAATCGTCATCGGTCGTGAAGTACAACTGAAGTGCAAGAAGAAGGATCACCCAAAGACAAAGAGATGATGCAGCGATGCCTCGAGTTCGCGCGGCGCGCAATCGGGCAGACCACGCCGAATCCGATGGTCGGCTCTATCGTTGTTAGCTCCAGAGGAAAGGTTGTAGGCGAAGGCTATCACCACCGCGCCGGTCAACCGCATGCAGAAGTTTTAGCGCTCGAGCAAGCAGGCGAGAAGGCTCTGAACGGAACACTCTATGTCAGCTTGGAACCTTGTTGCCACACCGGAAAAACTCCTCCGTGCACTGAGGCTATTCTCAAAAGTCGGGTGCGAAAAGTTGTCGTCGGAACCAAAGATCCCTATCACGAAGTAAACGGCGCTGGCGTGAAAATTCTTCGTTCTGCCGGAATTGAAGTTTTAGTTGGTGTCTTGGAAGAAGAGTGCCAATGGCTCAATCGTGGCTTCTTCAAACATGCGACCACAGGACGCCCGTGGGTCTCAGTCAAAGTGGCAGCAACGTTGGATGGCAGAATCGCAGACAGATTTGGAACCAGCCAGTGGATAACCGGGGAAGACGCGCGTAAATTTGTTCATCAACTTCGCAACCAGGTCGACTGCATCCTCATTGGCGGACGCACCGCCAGAATGGACAATCCGCAACTCAACGTCAGAGGCATCGTCGATTATCGAAACCCCAAACGGGCAGTGCTCGACACAGCGCTGCAACTTGACCCCGAAGCGAAGCTTTGCCAGAAAGCAACGGGCGGTCCCACGACAATCTTTTGTTCAGAAAAGGCTGTAAACGATCGGGGCTCGCTATTTGGATCGCATGTGAAAATCGTGCCGTTGCCGCCAGATCCAAAAGGACAAGGCGCAATCGATTTGCATGCCATGTTCGAGAGCCTTGGAAAAGACGGCGTACAAACTGTCTTGTGTGAGGGTGGTGGACGTCTGATCGGTCTTCTCATGCAAGAAGGATTTGTCGATGAGGTGCTGTGGTTCATTGCACCAAAAATATTGGGTGACAGCCAAGCAGTCTCGGCCATTTCCGATCCTTATCCTGTTCCACTTGCAGATCTCACTAAAATGAAACTAGTAGAAGTTCGCAACCTCGGCGAAGATCTTCTATATCATGCAGCCGTCGAAAAACCGACGACAATAAAGAGAGACACAAGTGGCAATAAGCGTTGATTAAATTGCGAAAGCCGACTGCAAAAAAGATGACGATGATAGTTGCGGCACTGATCGCCGCTTCCCCCATGGCAGTTTCCGCAAAAGAACGCAGCCCCGAAGACGAGAAGCTTCTCGAAATCTTCACCAAAAAGGCATTCAAAGACACTGATCGGATGACCAGAAAAGGCGCCAAGAAGGAGCGAAGCCGCGCGTTTTATAGTAGCGAGCTCCAAACTTGGGTTAGCTTCTATTTGAAAGGAAAAACACTAGAATCAGAAAAAGTTTGGGCGCGCATTTTGAAAGACATTTCGCCCGACAAAGATATTAAATGGTTTCTCGACCGAGTCGCTCAGCGCATCGAGATAGACACATGCGATACCGATCATCAGATTCCGCCAATCAAACTTCTGACCGATTTGCACTGGCAAACTAAGAAAGCGGTGGGCGAAAATCACCCGTTCGTTGCACACACATATGATGCGATGGCCAACTACTACGAGGGCGCCAAAGACTACAAGACATGCGAGCCTTATCGAATCAAAGCATTGGAAATTCGCAAAAAGTATTTTGGACCCGACGATGAGCGAGTCGCAAAATCGTATTGTCGCTTGGGACGACATTATTACGAATCCGGCAATTACAAAAAGGCTCTGGATAGCCTCAACAAAGCCATTGCGATAGATCCGAAAAGCGATGAAACGCAAAAGTATCTGAAGTGGGTGAAGACCAAAATCAAGCCCTCCGCTTGAGAACCCGAACGCAATTGATAGTTCGTTGGCAATGTTGCGAAATGCGATAACAACTTTTTCAAGATGGTGTAGAATGAGCGAACTTTTATAGTTCTCTATCGCCTCAACAATCCTGACAAGCTAGTCTAATGACTGGCCTCTGCTCAGCAACAGATGGCGCGCTTAACAGCGAGGTGCGTTTTGGATAATCGAAGTCTCGACCTTAGTATTGAAAGCGACGAAAACGGCGCCTACCGCATTAGCTACGCAACCAAAACCGGTGAGCTCATCCCGCCGAATTTGCACGAGTTGCGCATGGAGTGGATTCGCAACTCTTTCGAATCTTTCTTTCAACGAGTACGTGAACTAGACGACGGACGAGTCTAGGCTGCTTGTAGTATCCTATCCTTGAACATATCAAGCGCACCTCTTTTGTAGGTGGGCGTGCTTTTCTGGATGCGGAGCAACCGGTGGCCCCAGTAATCGAAACTATCGATACTCTCGATGTGGGCCGGCAAACTAAGTCGGTCTACATAGAAACGTTCGGCTGTCAGATGAACAAGTCTGATTCCGAGCATATGCTCGGGCTTTTGGATGAAATCGGCTACAAACAAACCACCGATCTCAAAACCGCCGACCTCATGATTCTCAACACCTGTGCCATTCGCGAAGGCGCAGAAGATAAGGTTTACAGCTATCTTGGAGCCTGGCGCAAAGTAAAAAGCAAACGTCAAAAACCTACCATGATTGCAGTCGGCGGCTGCGTGGCGCAGGATGCTGGAGAAGCGCTAATCAAGCGGGCTCCCTACGTCGACATTGTGTTTGGAACCCACAACCTCCACCGCGTCGCCGAACTCGTTGTCAAAGCCGAGCGCACCGGACAGAAGGTCGTGGAAGTCTTGCAGGAACTGCCGGAAGATCTGCCGGAGTTGCCGGTGATCAGGCAAAACGACATTTCCGCCTGGGTTTCGATCATTTATGGATGCGATTACAACTGCACGTACTGCATTGTTCCTTACGTGCGCGGCCGCGAGAAAAGTCGAGCACCCCAGACGATTCTTGGCGAAATCAGCGAGTTAGCCGAGGTTGGCTACAAGGAAGTAACGCTTTTGGGACAGAACGTTACTGCATATGGACATGACCTCAATCCCAAAATTCATTTAGGGAACTTGCTGGAGATGATCGGAAAGCAAGACGCCATCAAACGTGTACGATTCCTCACCGGCCACCCCAGAGATCTCAACCCGGAAATTATCGATGCAGTTGCAAACGTTGCTACTGCATGCGAGTACTTCCACATTCCGATTCAAGCTGGCGATGATCGCACGCTTAGAAGAATGGCTCGTGGTTATAACGTTGATTTCTATCGCAAATTAGTCGAGCGGATTCGCGAGAAAATGCCTGACGCGGCAATCACAACCGACTTTATTGTCGGCTTTCCAGGTGAGACAGAAAACGAATTCATGAACACCATATCTCTAGTAGAAGAGATTTGCTTTGATGCATGCAACACTGCAGCCTATTCTCCACGACCACACACACCGGCTGCCAACTGGGAAGGCCAAGTCGACGAGCATGAAAAGTATGAGCGCTTGCGCTTTTTGAACACGGTGGTGGGTGAAGTTTCGCATCGCCGCAACAAGCGCTACTTAGGCAGAAGAGTTGAACTCTTGGTGGAGGGTCGCAGCGAAAAGAGCCCCGAGCGCCTCACCGGCAGAACGCGAACCAACAAAATAGTCAACTTCGAAGGCAACGAATCGCACATCGGGCAGTTCGTCGACGTCGACATCGTAGCCGCCAACCCATGGGCTCTTCGAGGCGAATTGGTCTAGATCACATCTTACATGGCCTTGCGTTGCATGATCACGCGGCGCGTGATCACG
>CAZCZI010000051.1:2574-34622 GCA_964503045.1 uncultured Candidatus Obscuribacterales bacterium | reverse complement strand
TGATCACGCGGCGCGTGATCACGAAATGCGTGTCATATTCGGTGCATTGATCACGTCCGAAACTAGGCGCTATACGATCGGTGGATTTTGCCGAAATACTCTTGAATGTCAGTTCGCGTAATTCCGTGCCGCGTGTCATCATGCCATTCTTCGTTGTACGCTGACTGGATATCTTCAAGACGTCTGAGCAAAAATGTCAGGTATGACTTTTCTCTCCAACCAAGATCAGGATTATCAATTGCTTTCTTGATCTCGTCTCGTTCCAAAAAACCATCTTTATCCAGATCCAACTGGTCAAAACATTGGTAGGCAAACCATTTGATTTCGTCGAGTTTCTCTCTAAGATTGATACCCTCTCCGGTACATCTCATGTACCAGGCAGTGTCATCGACATTGGATTTGCGCTGAGCACCTTTTGAAGCAGTTTTCGATGGCACGGTCATGACTTTCACCCACAAGCACTTTGTTTACCGGCTAGTACTTTTTGCTCCGCAAGGACACCTTAAAAAGGTAATTCCCTTCAACAAGATTACCTAACGGCTTAGGCAGCACCAAAAGGTTAAAATCGCGGCTATAATTTCTTGCAACAAAGCCCGCATTGGCCGGGCTTGTTTTTTTAATCCAAACAGTCATATGGATCCGAAAGAAATCACAAAAGCGGCAAACTTTCTGCGCGAAGGGAGACTCGTCGCGCTGCCGACCGAGACTGTTTATGGGTTGGGAGCCGATGCGACAAATCGCTCGGCATTGGAGCTTTTGTATCAAGTCAAAGGACGTCCAAGCAATCATCCTGTGATCGTTCACCTGCACGACGAACAACAACTGCACGATTGGGCAATTGATATTCCGGACCGAGCCTGGAAGTTGGCTGAAGAGTTTTGGCCGGGTCCACTGACTATGGTCTTAAGACGCGCTTCGTCGGTTTTCGATCAGGTTACGGGGGGGCAAGACACGGTAGCGATGCGCGTTCCAAACCACCCGGTGGCGCTGGCGCTGTTGAAGGAGTTTGGAGGTGGCATTGCTGCACCGTCGGCAAACAGATTCGGCAGACTTAGCCCGACTAGAGCCGCGGACGTGAGAAAGGAGTTGGGCGAAGATGTATCGATGGTTCTCGACGGCGGCGATTGTCTTGTTGGTATCGAATCCACAATCGTCGATCTGTCATCAGACACTTTGAGAGTTTTGAGACCTGGAATGGTACTTGCATCGGAGATTGAAGCCGTGTTGTCGGAGCCGGTCAGTTCAGCAGGCCCATGGTCCCCCAAGCAATCAGCAAACGACGGAGCAACCCCGAGGGCGCCGGGTGGATTGGCAAGCCACTACGCGCCGAAGACACCGGTGGAGTTGGTTTCGCCTGGCGAGTTGGAGGAGAAGATAGCGTCGCTGTCTGAACGAAAGAACATTTCTGTCCTTAGTTTCACGCCCAAGAAAAACGGCTCAAATACACCATGGGTAGTGGCACCTGAAGACGCGTTCGAATACGCGAGATGTTTGTATTCCAACCTTAGAATCTTGGATTCGCTTCACACCGAGTTGATTCTCGTGGAGACGGCTCCTGAAAAAGAAGAGTGGACCGGAGTTCGCGACAGACTAGGCCGCGCGGCACACAGCACCGATCATTGACGACGTCGTGGTTTGGGCTAAACGACGCGCACTGTAGATCACTCGTGAAAAATTGGTTTACCCGATTGAATGTTGATCGCTTCCAAAAGCTCTGAAACCAAAACCACGCCGTCGCCGTCTTGCTGTGTTCCTACCGTATTCAAAACGATTTTCTTGACGGCTTCCAGATGTTTGTCTGCTACGGCGATCTCGACTTGTGTCCGCGGCACCAAATAGCCGGTACTATCGGTGGTGCCTCGTCCAAACCCTCGTGCTTCCAGCACGGTGAAGCCGGTCACCGGAGCCCTCAAAAGCGCTCTTGCCAGTTTGTCCATTTGGAATGGTTGAATGATTGCCGTTATTAGTTTCACTTTTGATCCAATATCACTTCTGATTCAATGTACTTGTCACTTGCTCAAATCTTGAATGACTTTGCCTTGCAAATGAAGGCTTCCGTTGACCACTATTTTATCGCCTTGGTTAAGTCCTTTTAGAATCTCGATGTAGTCCGGAAACTGTTGCCCGACAACGACTTGACGCTCTTCGAAAGTGTCAGGAGCGCGTTGTATGTATACAACATAAACTTCTCCAGTTTTTTGAACGGCGCCGGCCGGAACAGCAAGCACCTCTCTTGAGCCAGTAATAATCTTCATGCGCCCGAACATCTTGGGTCGCAGAATGCCGCCAGGATTGGGAATCGTCACTCTGATACTCAAGGTTCTTGTATCAGGGTCGAGTGAAGAATCCATATAGTCGACTTGCCCTTCAAAAACCTTTCCAGGAAAGCTGTCAATAGCGCAAATGACGCGCAACCCGGGCTTGACGTCTTGAATATGTCTTTCTGATGCCTGCGCGATTAGCCAGACCCTGCTGAGATCAGAAACGACAAATAGCCTGTGCCCATTGTCCACAATCTGAGCAACGTCGGCATCACGCGAAGAGATCACGCCATCGCGAGGGCACACGCTGTCAAACGTATTGTCGATCGTGCGCGTCTTCAACAGACGTTCGATTTCATTGCTGTGCACGCCAAACAAACGCATTCTTTCGGCTGCGGTCTTGATGGTCGAATCCTTCTTTCGCTGAACGTTTCTGAGTTCGGCATTGGCTTTGTCGAGGTCGCGCTTCGCTTCTTCGACCTCGGCTTTGGCAGCGATTCCTTCACCAAAAAGTTGGGTCTTTCTGTCAAAAACAGCTTTGTGCAGCTGATAGTCTACCTGTTGCTGTTCGATGTCAGCTTCGTAGTCGAGAACGTCTTTCAACAAGTCCGCTTCAATTTGAGCAATTTCGTCGCTTCGAATTGACGCAAGAACTTGGCCTTTCTTCACTCTGTCGCCAAGCACGACTGAGATGTCTTCTATTCTTCCGGGCATCAGTGCAACCACGGGTGTGGTCAAGTTGGAATCAGGTTCTAACTGAGCAGGAAGCTCGACTTGTTGCGGCACCACTTTTCTTTGCGCAATTGCACTCGTCAGTTTGAGGTGGTTCACTTCTTTGTGTTCGAGAGTTACGACCGGCGCCTTGTTTAGGTCAAGCTTGGGTTGCGGTCCCAAGACCACGGCATTGGATGCATCATGATCGCAGGCAGACAAAACACATGCTGAAACAATCAGCCCATGCATGGAAACTGCAGTAATGCCCTTAAGTTTCATTGTGACCAACTGGTTCGGGTTCTTCGGAATCTGGTTCTAAATCAGAGTCGGATTCCTCTGTCGATTCTACCTCCACAACAGGCTGTTGTCGTCCCGGCTTTGGTGTGAATCTGAGATACAGCACTGGCAATACGAACAAAGTCAAGATGGTACATGAGATTAAGCCGCCAATAATCACGATAGCGAAGGGTTTCTGCGTTTGCGACCCTATTTCATTGGACAATGCAGCCGGCAAAAGTCCCACTGCCGCTATGACAGCGGTCATGAGAACCGGTCTCAGTCTAATGAGAGAACCCTCGTAGACGGCTTCCGGAGCCTTCCTGCCTTGATGTCTCAATTCGTTTACGAAAGTGACCAAAAGAATTCCATTCTTTACGGCAAGCCCAAACAATGCGATGAATCCAACGCCTGCCGAGATGGAAAAATAGGTTCCTGTCAACTTCAAGGCAGCAATGGCGCCAATGGCGGCAAGGGGAACAACCGAAAACATGATGATGGCGCCGGAGACGGTTCCACAAGAGAGATAGAGAATGGTGATTATCACAACCAGCGTCACAGGCAGAATAAGTGCCAGTTGTGCTGAAGCTTCCTTTTGCCGTTGAAATTCACCTGTCCAATGTACCTGATAGCCCTGGGGCAATTGAATTCCCGCCTTCACCTTTCGTTGCGCATCTTGCACCGCCGTAGCCAGATCGCGCCCGCGCACATTGGCTCTAATGGTAGCCAATCGTGATCCACCGTCGCGCCAAATCTGAGTCGCCCCGTTGGTTTCCTTGAGAGATGCAATTTGCGACAGCGGAATGCTGGCACCACTATCAGTATTAATGCGAATCTCGCTCAGCGCGTCTTCAGAGCCGCGATACTCCGGCGCCAGCCTTACAATTGCCGCATAACGCCTTTCGCCTTCTAATATGGTCGTTGCTTGCTTGCCGCCGATTGCTATTTCGACCAGGTCTTTCAAGTCGCTCTCATTGAGTCCATATCGAGCGCACTGCACGCGATCTATCTCAATAGTGAATTGAGGCTGACCAAGCAATGGGTCGACGATTACATCGACAATCCCTGGCGTTTCGCCCATTATCTTGCCGACGCGGTGCCCGAGGTTTTCCAACACCTCTAAATCCGGCCCTGATATTTTCGCCACCAACGAGCCTTGAACACCAGAAAGCGCCTCGTCAAGCGTTGTTTGAATATATTGCGTGAAGTAATAACTGACTCCGGGAATTGCTTCTAGATCGTGTTTGAGACTCGCAATCAAGAGGTTCTTATCTTCATGAAACTGTGGTCTCCAATCTTTATTCGGCTTGAGATCGACATAGTATTCGGAGTCGGCAAAACGGGCTGGGTCGGTACCATCGTCAGGTCCTCCCACCTGTGATAGAACATCAACAACTTCCGGATACGCAAGCAGCTTTTCACGTATTTCATTGGCGATTCGCACAGACTCGTTTAGAGTTACGCTGCCTGGTTTAACGGTGGCGCGCAGCCAAATGTTGCCCTCTTCCAAGTGCGGCAAAAACTCGCTTCCCAAGTTCATGAAGGTATCACCGGCCCAAACGCATCCGGCGATTGCAATGGCAATTACCACAAAGTGATGTCGCAATGCCCATTTGAGAGTCGGTCGATAGAAGTAGCGCGCCAGCTTAACCACTGGACTCTCGCGATCTTTGACTGGTTTCTTCACCATAAAGATAGAGCACAAAACCGGAACCAGTGTCAGTGCAATGAAACCAGCACCCACCAAGGCACAAACCATTGTTGTTGCCAACGGTCTAAACAGCTTTCCTTCAACCCCTGAAAAAGCAAAAATCGGCAAGAACGTCGCAATGATTGTGACGATGCCAAAGACAATGGGCGTTCCTACCTCACGAGCCGATTCAGTGAGCAAAATCAGGCGTTCGATCGGAGTGAGATTTTGACCTTCTTCAGAAAGCCTGCGCATGATGTTTTCAGTCATGACCACTGCACTGTCCACCAAGATTCCAAAATCAATCGCACCTAAACTCAAAAGATTGGCAGGAACACCCATCAAATTGAGGCAGGTAAAGGCAATCAACATAGATATTGGAATGGCAACAGCCGTTACCAGTGCGGGTACGAAGTCGACAAGAAAAATGCAAAGCAGAATGACAACGAGGCTGATACCAAGCGCGACGTTGTGTCCAACCGTTGATAGAGTTTGAGTAACGAGCCTCGAGCGGTCGTAGAGTATTTCAAAAGAGACACCTTTTGGCAGCCGCTCGACGATGGAATTCAGCCGTTCATAAAGTGAATTAAGCACCTTCGATGGGTTTTCACCACGCCTGAGCATGACGATTCCTTCTACAACATCATCTTCTGCACCTCTGCCCACCTGTCCGCGACGAACCAGCTGCCCGTATCCCACCTCGGCAACGTCGCAGATGCGAATTGGTGTTCCTTCCTTATTGCTTCTTACGACCACGTTGCGCAAGTCATCGAGATCTCTTATCAGACCTAGCTCTCGCACAATCAGCGCGTGACCGTTTTTCTCGATAAACCCACCGCCGGTGGTGCTGTTCGAACCGGCCACCGCGTCAAAAACTTCTTGAAGCGAAACATGTCGCGATTTCAATTGATATGGGTCGACCCTGATTTCATAAGACTTGGTCGGTCCGCCTTCACTGACTACAGCTATAACGCCTGGAATCTGCCTGAAGAGCTTCTCCAACTCCCACTGCTGAATCGAACGCAGACCCTGCGCAGAGTAATATCGGCTATGCAGTGAGTATCTGAAAATTTCTCTGAGTGACCCCACATCCGGTTCCAAACGCGGCTCCACATCAGAAGGGATGTCGGCGCCCTGGAGCCGCTCTAAAACCTGCTGACGAGCCCATGCAGTTTGCGTGGTATCGGTAAAAGTGACGGTGATCACCGAGAGCGCATAAAGCGACAAAGCGCGCAGAGAAGTCTGCCCAGGCACGCCGTTGAGCTCTTTTTCCAAGGGAATGGTTATAAGTCGCTCAACCTCTTCCGGACCCTTGCCCGGATAGAGAGTAATCACCCTGACTTGTGGATTTGCCAGCTCCGGATAAGCTTCGATTGGCAGGGTTTTCCAAGCCCAAAACCCGACCAGAGTCACCACGAAAGCCGCAATCAAAGTCAGATAGCGAGCCCTAAGGGCGCCGTCAATAAACCGATCGACTGGATTCTGCATTCAATTTTTATTTTGTGCAACTTCACTGGACGACCTAATTGTGCCATCGCAAAACGATTTTGTGTAGGAAATCTGCAGGCGCCTGATAATTTCAAGCACCGGAAAACAAACGCCGTTGTCGGCAAGCAACCCAAAAGCAAAGACGAAGGCACAAGCATCTTGACCAGCCTTGGTATTGCTCAAAACCCGCATCACTCACTGTCATTCCGGTTTTTCATTTACGTCGCTCGGCTTACCTGCTTGCACCTCACTCATACTGGTTAACTACTAAATCGGGCGGGAATAACGAAGTGGATCTGTGTGTCTATTGGTTTATTGTGTCCGATATTGAGGAGTCACGGATATGTTGAGAAAAACCATGGGCGGCGCCAGCAAGAGCTTGCAGAAGCTGCCTTCGGCTCCAGGACTATCGGAAATTCACCATTTCCTGTCGATGGCGATGGAACACCGCGGTCGACTCGTCGAGATCTCCTGGCTCACGCCGGATAGAACGACTGAATTCTCACTCAACATTCAATGCCCGATTCGCGGCGGAGACACGGAATGGAAGCTTTTTTCGATTCAGCAAAACCAAAGTCCTGAGCTCATCTGGGATTATCGGAGCTGCGATGTTTTGCTCGTTTACAACCTGATGGTCTCGTCTTGCGGCGAAATCAACATGAGTGTCAAAGCAGACGGTGCGATTCAAGTTTCGGAGTCGTATCGCGACGCTTCGAGAAGCCGCGACACGTATTACATGCATGCCATTCAAACCAATGAGATGGACCGCGCCAAACTGGCCAAGCTCGGACTTCAAGATAACTCCTGGTCAAAGGGCCAAGCCGCATTGAGTGGCGATCTGTCATTGGTGCAAATCTCCAATCTCTTCCAATCAATATTAATTGCCCGCATGACCGGGCTTTTGGAAGTAGATCGCGAGTATACACATGCAAGAATTTACTTCTCCGACGGAGAGCCGGAGTATGCAGAGATCGGTGACTTGGCTGGTGACGAGTGCATTCTGGAGATGCTTACATGGAAAGACGGTAAGTATCGATTCGAACCACGTGCTCGCACAAACGAAGAGAAAAACATCACTAAACGACTGGAAGATCTGGTCATTATAGGCGTTCAGCTGATGGATAAAGTCACGTATTTGAAGAATGCAGGATTGTTTCCTGAGTCAGTTTTGATTCGGAAACATCCAAAACTGACACCAGCCGAGTTCGACGCGAGAGTTCACTATGGTGCGCCGGCTGAACTGTCAGCCATGCGCGCATTCTATGGCAACATCAACGATAAGATTTCCGTGTCAGATGTGGCATCCAAAGCCAAGATGGGAAGAAGCACCTGGGCGGCTATTTTGTGCCACCTCTTAACTTGTGATTTGGTGCTAATCTCGAATGAACAAGTAGGCCAGCGCGGTGACAGACCGGCACTCGAACCGAAAGTAATTGACAAAACCGCAATTCACAGCGTGATGATGGCGCTGAGACGCCCGGAAACAGGCATGTATACTTATCCGGCTTTTCTTTACTTTATGGAGCAGGAGTATTTCCGCGGTTATCGCTCAGGCAGTCCATTATCTGTGATGGTGATGGAAATGCGCGTTCAGCACGGACCTCCCGACTATCGCCGAGAGCCACTACCAGTGGCGGCAATTGCCGAAGTCGTCCGCCGAATCAGTCAACTCAAGCGACACATCGATATGCTTGCCCACTATGAGGGATTTGACTTCGCGATGTTGCTTCCCAACACGAAAAATCAGGGCGCATTGATTTTCGCAAACAGAATTGTCAAAGCACTCGTAAGCGCACCGCTGCCGGGAAACATCGACAGAGAGAAGATCTCCATTGCCATTGGCGCATCCTGCATTCCCGAGGACTTTTTAGATCTGAGCTACCTGCTCACAGCAGCAGAAATAGCAAAAGCACAAGCGGTTCACACGGCAAACTCTGTGATGCTCTTCCGGGACCTTAAGTAAAAACATACGTCGAGAACCATCGACTGTCCCAAAAGGTGCTGCCATATGCAAGAACCCGATAAACAAGAGCCCGCGTCGCAAGAGAGTGCGGCGCCGCAAGACAACTCTCAATCGAATTCGAACCAAGCAGACATTTCCAAACAGCAGGCCCAAGGACAAAGCGTGGCCGGAAATGCGATGGCGTCTTACGCGTATGAACCGCCAGGTTCGTCAACTTCGTCACCCAAGGGCAAGGAAAAACCCAAAGGACTGATGAAAATTCTCACCAAGCTTGCCGCCGGTATCACTGTTGTTGGCTGCATTATTTTGATCATTGCAGTTACTTTAGTGAGCAATTTATTGAAAGGGCTCACCGATGCAATGCAGGCTCAGGGTCAGCGATCCACCAAATAGTTCGCCAGTCCCTTAAAGGCCAGATCAGACGGGTCTAGCGTGCTCGCTGCATTCTCCCATTGCGGCAAAAGCGAAAGCTCACCGGGTGTGTCACCGGCAATGAGAATAGCTTTGGAGTCAGCTGACATGCCGGCTCTCACGCGCTTCGCCAGTTGCAGCTGGTTAGTAAAAATCGCTGCACGAAAAGTGACGAGCAAAACATTTAGTTGGCGATTACTTGAATGTCGTTTGACAAGTTGCTCCAGCTCGTCTGCTCTCAAGTCCGGTGTGTAGCGACACTCCTCGATCTTGGGCAGTGATCCCCGCACTCTGCCCCCTCTCAACGAATCAATTTCTGCAACTAGATTCATTGGATATCGCGAGTGTTTAGGAATCAAAAACAACCAATCACCGCTTCCATCTGCTTCGAGTCGCACGTCGCCACGCACGTTCGATATTGCAAAAAGTGAAAGAGCATCTGCATTGTTTCGTTCGATGCTCGCTTTGAGTTGAGCAAAGCGCGCTGAACTCGTTTGCGGGTCAGCGTGTAGCGCGCGCTTGCCGAAAAGTGAATCGATGCGACTAACAGACTCGTTCAACCTCTGCTGCGATATTCTTCCGGACCTCACTGCTTCAACTAACGAAGAATGAGCTTCCATCGATTCTTTGTAAGTTCCACATACAAGCAAAAGATCGTTGCCTGCCTCGACCGCCAGCACTGCGGCTTCGCCATTTCCGTAGCGCGACGTAATAGCTTTCATCAACATATCGTCCGTCATGATCAATTTGTTGAATCCCAGTTTCCCTCTCAAAAGGTCACCGGTAATAGCGGGCGAAAGAGAGGCGGGACGCCATTCTTTATCCAGAGCTTTCACCCATATGTGCGCTGTCAGAATTGCAGGCAAAACGTCCATACATTCTTTGAACGGTTTGAGCTCGATGCTCTCGAGTTCTTCGACCGTGCCCTCATACACTGCCAGCTCGGCATGCGAATCTTCTTTTGTGGAGCCGTGTCCCGGGAAGTGCTTGCCGACTGGAATCAATCCTTCTTCAAGAATTGCCTGTGCAGTTTCGATACCATATTTGATGACCACCTCGGGTGTCGAACCAAAGGCACGACTTCCAATGATTGGATTTTTCGGATTAGAGGCGACATCCAATACCGGCGTCAACAGGCAATTGAAACCCATTAAGGCTAATTGCGATGCATTAATCGCTGCCGCTCTTTTGGCGACTGCGAGATCGTTGCGCGCGCCCAAAGACATTGCCGACGGCAGTGGCGTGAGGACATGGTCGAATCGTTGAACGGCACCGCCTTCCTGGTCGACAGTGAGGACGGGAGCATGTTTTGATGTTTCTACAATCTGCGCGCAAAGTCGTGCCAATTGTTCTACGCTGGAAGCATTTTCTTTAAACAACACAGCACCGCCCATAGTGCCTGCTGCCAACGCAGATCTATGCGGTTCCTCCAAAACATAGCCAGGAATGCGGCACAGTATCAGACGTCCGACTCTCTGTTCAATCGTCATCTCTTCGGTCTTCATGTTTTGAGCTGTAGCAGGAATCAAGTCAGCTGTCGGACCAGTCGATACACGTCAACAGCGCGCTGTCTACCTTTGACGTTGTATTGTCCAAGATTTACGAACTCGAATCGGTCGCGGGCAAGCTCATAGGTGCCGCTTTCGCAAATAATGTCGCCCGGCACGTCGTCGCCGATTAAGTGTTCAAGTCGATAAACGAGGTTGGCGGTGTCGCCCAGCAAGTTGGGGTTGCCTGCGGCGTGTCCCAGGGCGCCGGCAGCCACAGGACCGGTGGCCAAGGCGATGTCCAGTAAAAGTGGGTGGTGGGTAAACGGCCATGCACTTGGATCTTTTGCCAGCTTCGCCACGACATCGCGGAGTTGCAAAGCCGAATAGCAAGCCTGGAATGCTTGCAGCTTGACCCCTTCCTTTGAGTCATCTCCAGACCAATAAGCCATGATCGCATCGCCCATGATCTTTTCGAGTTGACCGTAGTTTTTCACAATCTCCTCGGTCATTCGATCGAAAATTTTCTGGGCGCCTCGCATGACTTTGCCCGGTTCATCAGCGTATTGCTCGGAGAGCGTGGTGAAGCCTTTGATGTCGCCGACAAGAATGGTGGCGTTGATCAAGTGAATGCGAAACTGCGTTTTGTCTTGTTGTTCTTTGTCGTCTTCTTCTTCAGGCGCAGTGGACAAGCGCGAAGGCGGGGTGACGCGCAAATTGTATTGAGCGATTTTGACGACATCGCCGCGTTTGAGTTGATACTCCTTGCCGGGAGTAAGCCTGGTACCGTTGAGGGTGGTGCCATTGGTGGAGCCTGAATCAACAATCGTCCAGCTCTCGGGTTTGCAGCGAATCTCGGCATGTTGTCCGGAAACTTCTGCAAATGGAAGTATCAGCTTTTTCGTTCCTGCCGGAGCAGGTTTACGACCAATCTGAAGCACTTCGCCGTCAGTGAGTTCGACCTCATAGCTGTCGGCTGTGTCTGGATTTACTGTGATTACGCCGGACGTCATCGTCCTTGGCTGCTCCAGTTGTCTTCGGTCTGTGTCGGAATCAAGGCAGACCAAGGACCCGTTAATCGGAAATTTCCTTGCCAATGGCAGCCACACAACGCAGACGCCCGCCGACCAAGTAATTATAGCCAGTTTGAGGGTGCCAACAGTTGTAAAGCAAGCACATTGCTTCCAACGTTACCAGGCTTTTACTAGGGAGTTCCTAGTTGGCGCTGGCTACTTTCATCGCGGACTTTTTTAGTTCAGTTACCTTATCCAGTTTTTCCCAAGGCAACTCCAGATCGGGACGTCCGAAATGCCCATAAGCGGCAACCTTTCTGTAGAAAGTACCCTTGTTAAGCTTCGGAAGCTCGTTCAGTTTGAACTGGGAGATGATGGCAACCGGGCGAAGATCGAACACTTTGTTTACCAAGTCGGTAATTTCAGCGTCCGACAACTTGCCTGTTCCAAACGTTGTAACGTGCACCGATACTGGACGCGCTACGCCGATTGCATAGGCGATCTGCACTTCGCACTTGTCTGCCAACCCGGCTGCCACGATGTTTTTCGCGACATAGCGAGCGGCATAGGCTGCCGAGCGGTCTACTTTGGTTGGGTCTTTGCCCGAGAAGGCTCCGCCACCGTGCCTGGAGTAGCCGCCGTAGGTATCTACGATGATCTTTCTGCCTGTAAGTCCTGAATCTCCTTGAGGTCCACCGACCACGAAACGGCCCGATGGGTTGATGAGATATCGCGTATCTTCGTCCGGTTTGATATCAAGGTCCTGGAAGACCGGCATGACAACGTATGCCTTGAGATCTGTGGCAATGCGTTCTTGAATTTTCTCGTTGTCGGTTTCACTCTCAATAACTGGATCATGTTGAGTGGAGATAACGACTGAGTGAACTCGAACCGGCTTGGCACCTTCGTATTCGATGGTTACTTGAGTCTTTCCATCGGGTCTAAGGTACTTGAGGGCGCCACTCTTTCTCACTTCCGAAAGCCTTCTAGCCATGCGGTGCGCCACCGAAATGGGCATCGGCATCATTTCTGGAGTTTCGTTGCAGGCAAAACCAAACATCATGCCTTGGTCGCCGGCACCAATCTTATCGGCGATGTCCGAGGACGACTCTTCACGCTGTTCAAAAGCGTTTCCGACGCCACCGGCAATATCAGGAGACTGCTTGTTGATTGCAGTTACAATCGCACAAGATTCGGCTTCAAATCCGCCGCCCTTTTCCCCGTGGTAGCCAATCTCTTGAATGACTTTGCGCACGACGGCTTGGTAATCAATTTGTGCCGTGGTTGTGATTTCACCAATTAGCATTACCAAACCGGTACTGACACAACACTCGGCAGCGACCCGACCTTTTTCATCCTGCGACAGAATTGCATCCAAAATAGAATCGGAAATCTGATCGCAAACTTTGTCCGGATGCCCTTCTGTAACGGACTCCGAAGTAAACAGATAACGTGTGGACACTAGGTACTCCTTTGCTCGCCCGCCGCATAGCGGGAAAACACTCACTTATGCCTGTTTTGCATATGCATCCATTTCCGGTTCGGGTCTCTTGCTGGCCGGGTGTCTTGTAATCTAGTTAAACCCGGATAGCAAGCCAGATTTGGACATTGGTGACAAATGCTACCATCTTTTGAATCCTTTGAATTAAACGGTTTCAAGATGACAGCAGATTCACGTTTATATAGAAGCTGGCATGCCGCAAGAGGTTCCTTCAAAACCACGCTTAACATTGCATGTCGCTTATAATGTAACCTCGGGCAAAGACGAAGGCGGACTCACAGTAAATGGCAACAGTGTACAGTCAAAAAAGCGATCGCGACCTGGTACTTGCATGCCAGCGGCGAGAGCCAGCGGCTTTCGAAGAGCTTGTCAAAAGACACCAGCGCACCGTCTACGCACTGCTTTACCAATTGGCCCCGGACTGGAGCGACACCTCAGACCTGGCTCAAGAAGTCTTTATTAGAGTATGGCGTTCAATAAATAATTTGAGGAACCCCTCATCTTTTCGCTCCTGGCTCACCCAGATTGTCACTAACCTTTTTTATGACGAACTGAGGAAGCGCCCCAGACGTCTCCCAACAGTATCTATGGATGAATCCTTAGACGACGAGGAGACCGACGGAGCCACCCGCGATATTCCCGATACCTCCGCCCAGCCGGATGAAAAGGTTCTAAGCACCGAGCTCAACGAAGTAATTCGCCAAGCAATGTTGAGATTGCCGGAACAGTTTCGAACTGCCATCGTCTTGAGGGAAGTGGAAGGTCTGAGTTACGAGGAAATTGCAGTAATAACGAAGACGGAAATGGGCACTGTCAAATCCCGTATAGCCCGGGCCCGTACCAAACTGCAAGAACTGCTCAAGCCTTACATCGAAACCCAACAATCCACTTCAGAGGTCTCCAGCTGATGGGCCCAAGTATTGACGAGTGCACCCGTTATGAGGCAGAGATGTCCGCAATCCAAGACGGACAGGTAGAAGCTTCGTTAAAGGTCGAGTTTGAAGAGCATGTGAGCAAGTGCACCGATTGTGCTGAGCAGCTCAAGTCAATGAAGTCTCTCGGCACGATGCTTTCGTCTGCATTCAATCCAGAAAAAATAGAAGTCCCGGACATATGGGCGATGATGCAGGATAAGCTGCCGTCTGTATGTGAAGTTATGCGGGAAGATTTATCGGCATATCTCGATGGAGAGCTGACTGCAGCCGCTCAAGAGGGTGTGAAAGATCATCTTAGAGACTGTGAGAGCTGCATGGCAGACTTCAAACAGCTCAACGCGACCAACGGACTTTTAGCAAAAGGTCTCGAGCTACCGGAATCGGTGACTGTAGATATTTGGACCGCAGTCAAAGCCAGACTAAATGAGGATTGCGCTCTTATCTCAACAGAGCTGTCGTCCTTTGTCGATCAGCAGGTTCCACAAGCCAGACACACTGCAATTACGGCACACCTCTTCGAATGCACCAACTGCCGCACTCAGTTTGACTCGATGACGAAGGTCGGAGAGCTGATTCGGGAAGCCTATCAACCAGACTTCCCGGACAACTTCGATCTCTGGCCGTCGATAAAGAGCAAGCTGCAAGTCGTGCAGTTTATTCCCAAGGTTCAACAACAAGCTCAACCCAAGCATAAGCCGCTTTCAAGAAGGATTTACTTGATTGGTGCTGCCGCTGCAATCGTTGGAATTATAGGCTCCGTAGCGGTTTGGTTGACCATGCCACTGGACAGCGGTCTTACACCAGTAAGTTCGGAAGCCTACCTGATAGAATCGTCAATGCCGGGTGCTGCTCAGCCGGCTGCTGAGGAAGTTGTGTACTATGAAGACTAGCCTAGTATACAGAGTCGGATTCTTCGCACTGGCAGTGGGTCTCAACGTTTTAGGGCCACCGACATTCATGCTGCCTGCATACGCAGAAGGTGGACCGACCCGTTGCCATATCGACTGGACCAAGCTCAATCTCTCGCCACAGCAAAATCAACAGATTCAAACACTGGAAGCCTCATGGATCAAGGAATATCAGGAGCTGGCTCCTTCTATTCAAGAAGATCAAAAGCGGCTGGCACAACTTCTAGCTGACAGGCAGGCTGACCCAGTCGAAGTGATGGCGGTTCAGCAGTCGATCGCGCAGAAGAAAGAAAAGTTGCACAACGAAGCCCTGAAGAACTTTTTGAAGAAAAAGCAGATTCTCAACGACAACCAAAAACAGCAGCTTGAGTTCATGCTCAAACAGTCTATCGAAGAACGGCAAAAGCAAATCAACTCGTCCAACGACCAGGTAATGCCGGATCGCATCCAGAATTTGATGCAAAAAGTACGCAACATCTGGCCCATTCAACAAGATCACTAACACTCCTTGTAATATGATCGAGCCTTGTGTTTTTCTCGGCGCGAGGATTCCTCTCAATCTTTTGATTTGCTGAAGGAATTTTTCGCTTAGCCCAAGGAGGTGCTTGGCGATGGGCAATTCAAAATTGCAAGGTACCAAAGTGTTGATGGTGATTGCTCCCGATCAGTTTCGCGATGAAGAACTTTTGGTTCCCAAAGAGAAATTGGAAGAGCAAGGCGCACAGGTAAAAGTGGCAGCCTGTAAGCTTGGACAAGCAAAAGGAATGCTTGGTGCCACTTACAACCCCGAAGTACTGATCAAAGATCAGCAAGTTCAAGACTTTGATGCGGTCGTTGTCGTCGGCGGCATGGGATCACCTCAATACTTGTGGAACGATTCAGACTTATTGAGCTTGCTGAAAGAAGCATCTCAGCAAGGGAAGGTCGTCGCGGCAATCTGTCTTTCAGGAGCAGTGCTTGCAAACGCAGGCGTGCTCAAAGGAAAAAAAGCGACTGTATGGCCGATGCCGGAGTCGCTTAAAGCCTTGAGCGATGGCGGTGCCACTTACGTGAAACAGCCTGTAGTTAAAGACGGTAAAGTGGTTACGGCCGATGGGCCGGAAGCAGCACCTGCATTTGCCCAAACAATCATTGAAGAACTCAGTAAGGTGAAACTTCACACCTAATCTGTGTTCTTCTTATAAACGCGGAAACAAAAAATGAACATCAAGGACAAGCTGAAGGTAATCGTTGAAGGAGCCCTGGCTTCTGCATGCAAAGACGGGAAACTCGGTCCATTGACCGAGCCCCCCTCTTTAGTTGCAATCGAAAAACCGCGCTTGCCCGAGCACGGCGATCTCGCGTGTGGAGTCGCATTAAAACTGGCTTCACACGCGAAAATGTCGCCACTAAAAATTGCCGAAGTGCTCGCCGGATATCTAGAAGCAAACGGTGGTTCTGATAAGCAAAAAATCTCAGACTTCGCCGTTGCATCACCAGGTTTCATCAACTTCAAGCTCTCTACAGGCTGGTTGGAAGAAACATTGGTTGCGATTCACAAGGCGAAAAATGAATATGGAAAGACAGATTTAGGTAAAGGCAAAAGAGTACTTATCGAATATGTATCAGCTAACCCGACCGGTGACTTGCACATAGGACATGGTCGTGGTGCGGTTTTCGGCAGTTGCATAGCAAACCTACTGAAATTCGCCGGATACAACGTCGAGCAGGAATTTTATATTAATGACACGGGCGAGCAAATCGCCGGGCTCGGCAGATGCGCTTTTGCGTTGTACCAAAAGCAGCTTGGGAAGCAGGTTGAGTACCCCACAGACGGCTATCCGGAATACACGCTTCAAGAATATGTAAGCAAAGTGGTAACCGCACACAAAGATGCATTTCTACATCTCAGCGCCGAAGAAGGCAACAAGAAAGTCGGTGAGCTCACGGTTGCAGCAATTCTAGCCGAGCAGAAACAACTCCTCTGCAACCTCGGCGTCAACTTCGATCGTTGGTTCTCAGAATTGAGTTTACACTCCGGAAATAAGGTTCAAGCAGCGCTCGATAAGCTCACGAAGAATGGCTATACATACGAATCTGAGGGAGCGCTTTGGTTGAAATCCAAAGAGCTCGGCGATGAACGCGACAGAGTTCTCAGAAAGAGCGCGGGCAACACCACATACTTGGCCAATGATGCCGCATATCACATGGACAAGTACGGTCGGGGCTACGATTGGCTGCTTACGATTTGGGGCGCAGACCATCACGGACAAGTGCCTGGGCTAAAAGCAGTATGCACGGCACTCGGCGAAGACGCAAGCAAGATGGAGATCATCCTCACGCAGATCGTCAATCTCAATCGCGACGGACATATTGTGAGAATGTCCAAACGGATGGGAACGGTCGTGACACTCCAAGAGGTCATGGAAGAAGTCGGTGCTGACGCGGTTCGCTATTATCTGGCCGAATCGAATCCACAAAATCCAATCAACTTCGATCTTGAATTAGCAAAGAAAACAAGCAAAGAAAATCCTGCCTTTTATATCCAGTATGCTCATGCACGCTGCTGCGCCATTTTGAGAAGAGCACTAGAACCTTACGTAAATCCGGAGACCGGAAAAACTGAAGACCCGCCATTAACCCAACAGCAGTGGCACGAGTTTCTCAACGAATACGCAAACGACCCAGGCGTTTTCAAAAAAGCATTCGATCGAGAATCCGATGTCTTCACGCATCAGAAAGATTTGGTCATGCGACTGGAAGCATTTGCCGAGGAAGTCAACGAAGCGGTAGAGAACAGACAACCTGGTCGGCTGGCTCGATACGCCTATGAAGTGGCTAACGATTTGCAAAAATTCTATGAGGTATCGAGAGTCATCACTGATGACCTCGAGACCACGAAAGCGAGACTGGGCATTATCGTTGCCACAAAACAAGTACTCTCAAACGTTCTTTCGGTAATTGGAGTCTCCGCTCCGGAAAGAATGTAAAACCAGTCGTCCAAGCCGGTTTTCGCTACCGATAATCGAGAGGAATTGCGTAGCGCTAACCTCCAAATCTGTCAAGCTACCGCGATCTCGAAAGCAGTGCTAGGCTAGAGCTAGACCTAGTAGCAAGAGGTTTCTCGTTATCAGACTGAGGATAGGCGCGACGGCTGAAGCCGTATCGTCTTTGTCAGGTCCAGAACCGACCTGAATGTAAGTCAAGACCAACTCAAGGATCGTTGCAATATGGACGACAAATTCCATCTCGAACTCTCGCAAGAAGAAGGCATGCTGCTTCTAACGAGTGCACGGCTTCTGGATAAGCTGGTGGCCGGGGTAACTATTCACGCGCAAGATCGAGATGAGCTGATTGGAGAGATAATCGATAAATTGGCTCGTGCCGTACGTCCTGATATGTCTTCGATGTCTGACGAACTAGCAAATGCCATTCTTGAATCTGTGCTCGGATGCGATGAGTTCGATGATGTAGACGAACTCAACGAGTCAATCTTTGAAGCTTTTGACGATATCGAATATCAAATGCACGAGAATATTCCGAGCGGCTTGCTTGCACCCGGCGAGTTCATGCCCCAAGAGCCGCTGATGCCTACTTCCGATCTGTTCGCTTCGGCGACGGATTACCCGATGTATTCAACAGACTCAACGCTTCCTGCTCTGGAGCAGGCGATGATCGATCACACATTAGTGAAAGCAAACTACTACAGCTTTGCCAGAGAATCGGTCGATCTCGTCACACTAAATCCGCTTGTGATGCTAAAAGAACAGGGGCTGTGGCGCATGGTTGCATATTGCCATGAAAAAGACGAGATAATGATCTTTCGAGTTGATAGAATCAAGGACCTCGTTCAAACGCAGGAGCACTTTGAAGCTCCGTCCAATATCAACCAACTCAGGCACACGGCCCTAGCCTCATACTGTTGAGACAATGAAAAAAATAGCATTAGGAAGCGACCACGCGGGTTTCGAGCTCAAAGAAGCAATCAAAGAAGTCCTCCACAAGGAAGGATTGGAGTTCGAAGATTTCGGAACCAATTCGAAAGATTCCTGCGACTATCCAGTCTATGCGCGCGAGGCAGCCAAAGCCGTATCCGATGGACGATGCGACCGTGGCATTATCTGCTGCGGCTCAGGCATCGGCGTATCGATTGTGGCGAACAAAGTACGCGGTGTCAGAGCAGCTTTGGTGCATGACGAGGAAACTGCAATGCTATGTCGCCAGCATAATGACTCAAATGTGCTGTGCCTGGCAGGAAGAAGCACCGACGCAAACAAAGCACAAGCCATCGTCAAATCATGGTTGTCCACGGAGTTTGAAGGCGGACGGCACGCCAGACGGGTCGACCAAATCGAAGAGCCTCGCACCGGCGAAAAAAAATGGCATAACTGATAGGTGATCACTAATAGGTGATCACGTGACGCGATATCAATGCAGCAAATGGGACACGAATTTCGTGATCACGCGGCACGTGATCACGCGCCGCGAGATCAATAAAATTGCCCCGGTACTGCTTTGCGGATTTACTAAAAATCAAAGTTAGTATATCTATCCGAAAGAGCAGCACCAGGGCAATGGTTTTGGTCGCAGTCGGTCATCGATTTATAGATGCTGCGACCATACTTTATAGACAAGTGTCAGCGTTTACCGGCACCCGCAAGCACTTTAGAAGTCTTTGTACTTGCTTTCTTGGTTTTGTTGTTCCCTCTTTTACCGGAATATTCACAGTGTTCTTTTTGAGATTCATGATTAATGAATTGAGCACTTGCTAGCACACCCTCTGGGCGCCAAACGGCAAATGCTTGCGGAATCAAATTGCCATGCCGATCGTATGAGGGTCCAATTAGAGTTTCACCGGGCATGCGCCTGAGCCAATCGAACTCAAAGCGGCTCAACACCTCGACAAATCCTTGATTGCGCAACGCATCGCTAAGCGCAACGCATCCACGATTTCGATTGTGCGTTTTTGATTCAAACATAATGGCTATCGAGGCGCGCCGCTTCACATCATAGTTTTTTGAATCCGCGAAGCGAACCTCAACATTGTATGAATTGCCGACCAAGAGATAGCTTCTTCCGGGCCACACGTTCGCTTGTTTATATGGAGTCAGATCCATATCTCGCCTGAGCGAATCAACATTTTCGTAATTGGTTGTGTCATTTGTATTTGTATAAGAACTGCTCTTGCGCGGCCTTTGCTTATTAGCCGTCGCCTTCTTCATATTTGTAAGTAAATTGTTGACGTCTTCGCGTCTGGCCATTACAAGATTCCTCC
Organism: uncultured Candidatus Obscuribacterales bacterium; assembly: GCA_964503045.1. Classification (GTDB taxonomy): domain Bacteria; phylum Cyanobacteriota; class Vampirovibrionia; order Obscuribacterales; family Obscuribacteraceae; genus CAYZJR01. The sequence continues at coordinate 14,721 of CAZCZI010000051.1, read as the reverse complement.
GATTAGGGAGTAGCGGTCGCCCCGCATACAAAGGCTTTCCTTCAACAATTTGCCACCAACCAGGTTCTGATAAACACCTACTGAGTGGATTTTATGTTTTACGCAAAGCCAGTGTCCATGCCTATTTTTACAGACAGAGCAGACAAAACCCAACGCCTGTTAGACGCACATCTCTCGTACAAAAATTGAAATCCGCAAATCACTATGTCTGTGGGGCGAGCGGCTTTTCTCTTTTAATCTCTTTGATTGTTGACTCAGCGCAACCGGCAGGAAATGCCTGATACGCGGTTTTGTGATCGGTCATCGGATCGTAATGAAAGACCTTTCGAAACTCATCACAAGCCGATTCATAACGCTTGAGCCTTGCCTCCAGACGCGCTGATGCATAGTCGACCATATACTTAGCATATGGATCAGTCGAGGCTTCTTTGAGTAAGGTTTTTGCTTTGTCGTAGTTTCCCAACACTATATGCGCTTTTGCGAGATTGAGTTTTTCACTTGCATCCAGTTTCGCTTGCTTCATTGAATCAACTACGCCTTTTGCATCCTTCTTTTCGCGCTCAGAAAAAGGCTTCTGCTGTAGAATTCGCGATGTGCTGCCCGTCTCCAATTCAAATGCGTGATCGTAACAGCGCAATGCTTCGCGGTGATTTCCCATGCGTTGATATACAGAGCCCTTTCTCTTTAATATAGCTCCTTCAAACCACTCTTGCGGTTCCTCCGATCTCACCTTGCGTCGCGCAAAGACAGCCTTGCGTGCTAACACTTCGTCGTATGTCTTTACGGCATCGGCATATTTGCCAAGCTCAGTCTCCGCTCCCGCTTTGATAAGAGCGAGGTGATTGAGACAAGGTATCAACTTCGGCTTTTCTTTTGTCAGCGCCGATTCCGAATAGCGCAGCGCATCTTTGTGTTTCCCCAAAATAAAACTGCAATACGCCATGAGGTGATACCACTCGAACGTATCCTTGTTTTTGGATTGTCCAAGCACTTCCATCATTTTCGTCGCTTGACGAGCGAGCGTCGCATGACTTGTAGCTGGCGACTCACCCCACATGCTCTTGTCGGATTCTCGTTTACTCGTGTTGATCTTAGGCTCAGATTTACTGCGGTCTGGCGTCTGCGCACCGGCAGGCAGCCAAAAGCAGTTGGTCGTCATCACGACGCCAGCGAGTAGAATAGAAGGTCGACGATTGTTCAACTGTTTCATCTCGGCGCACTCTCCGCAGAAAAATTATAACGGGTTTCCACGAATGCGAATTCTTCTTGCACCAAGTGCTTACAAAGGAAGCTTTTCACCCATTCAGCTTGGGGAGGCGCTGCGCCTGGGTGCAATTGAAGCAGCGCCCGGCATCCAGACAATTGTCATACCGATTGCCGATGGCGGAGATGGAACAATTCAGTCGATTCACCAAGCCATTGGTGGTCAACTGCACACTAGAAAAGTCGTCGGACCACTCGACTTTACGGTTGATGCTGAGTGGTTGCAGCTAGGTGAAACGGGAATTGTGGAACTTGCATCGGCAAGTGGCATTTGGCATATGAATCACAGAGGGCGCAAGTTGGATGCGATGCGCGCGCACACCTTCGGTCTCGGACTGATGATCAACAGCTGCTTATACACTGAAGGCATAAACAAAATAGTAATTTGTGTCGGCGGCAGCGCCTCTACCGATGGTGGCATGTCCGCATTAAAGGCTCTGGGCGCGAGATTTCTGGACAAGTCCGGCAGTCAGTCAAGAGACGGGGGCGGCTATCTTGCCGATCTTGCCTCCATCGACCTTTCCAACTTAGATATGAGATTGAGGTTTACATCCATTCAAGTCGCTACTGACGTCAAAAACCCGCTCCTGGGACCGAGGGGCGCGGCAGCCGTCTATGCACCACAAAAAGGAGCGACAGCTGCCGACGTCGACAAACTGGAAGAAGGTCTGAAGCATTACGCCGATTTGCTCGAAGCACAATGCAAGCGCAAGGCAAGAGATCTGCCGGGGGCCGGCGCCGCTGGTGGAACGGCATTTGGTCTAGTTTTGGCGCTCAACGCCAGACTTGTTTCAGGCTTTGCTTGGCTTTGCGATCTCGTTGACTTGAAAAGGCAAATCGCGGACAGCGACCTGGTGATTACCTGTGAAGGCAGCCTCGACCATCAATCGTTGCAAGGAAAGGCTACCGGAGAACTCGCTCGCATGTGTCGCGATCTAGATAAGCCACTATGGGCAATACCAGCACGAGCAGAGGCGGGAGTGGATTGGAATCGTTTTGGAATACAGAAAGTTCTTCCGGCGGCAAGAGACGTCGACCAAGCTGCGACTCTAGATGACGTAAAGCGCGCTTGTGCGCAAGCTCTTGCCGGCATTCGTGATCACAGTCAGGAATGCAAGCACTGAAAAAGAATCGCTACGCCAACGACGGAGTATCGTTCGTGACGCAACCAAGCAATCTACTAGACAATCGCTACGAGCTATTGGAGAAACTCGGCGAGGGCGGCATGGGTGTTGTCTACAAGGCATTTGATCCGATGCTCAACATTACCGTCGCCATAAAGATGCTGCACAAAGTGACGCCGGAGCAATTTCTCAGGTTTCAGCAAGAAGCAAAGACGGCCGGACGACTGAATCATCGCAACTTGGTCAAGATCCTTACGTTCGGAATGACCGATGACAAACCGTTTATGGTTATGGAGTACATTAAGGGTCGCGACTTGCATTCGGCTATCAAACAAGATGGTCCTCTGCCATGGCAGCGTGCGATTCCTATATTCGTTCAGATTTGCGAAGCGCTTGCGCACGCACACAAACGTGGCGTCTTGCACAGAGACTTGAAGACCTCAAACGTGATTTTGACCCGCGATCCGCAAACTCAAAATACAGTGGTGAAGATCCTTGATTTTGGCATCTCCAAACTAACAAGCTCGGACAGTGTCGATCAGAGGCAAACGACACCAGGACAAATCATCGGAAGCCCACTATACATGAGCCCAGAACAGATTGCCGGAGGCAAAATAGACAGTCGCTCCGACATTTACTCAATGGGCTGCCTGATGTTTGAGGTACTGATTGGACGCACACCTTTTGTTTCAGAAAGCATTCTTGGTGTGCTTCACCAACACACTAAAGACAAACCACCAACTCTTGCTGAATTTGCCCAATCAGGTTCGGTGTTTCCCGCTTCGCTCGAAGAGATTGTTGCAAAGTCGCTTGCCAAGCTGCCGGCCAGCCGCTTTCAAACAATGGAGCGCTTGGGCAACTCACTTTTGGCTGTCGACTCGGAGCTTCCCGGTCTGCCATCGAAGTTTTGGGTCGAGCCACCGCCTATAACACCACGCGCAGCATGGACTACAATGGCCATCGTCACCATATTACTGCTTCTGTCCGGCCTCATCTTTGCCGGATCTTTCCACTCTCAACTTACACGCCCCAAGGTCGTAATAATACCGGCGAAGCAAAAAGAATTCGATCAAAACGTGTCGAAGCTGATGTTGAGCAAGGAGTTTCCGGAAGGAGGCGTGTATTTGAGCGTTTCGCCGATGCATGCGTTTCTGAGCTCTAACGACTTGCAAGAATATAAGCGGTTCAAGTTTTTCCTGGGCTTCGATCTTAGGGGCAGAGACTTAGATGAGTCGGCAATCAAGTTCATCGAAAACATGCCTGACCTCAAGGTATTGCTGCTCGGCAATTGTGAAATCTCGGAAACAGAGCTTCGCCGATTTTCAAAGTTGAAGCTTCTCGACCTTGGCATCACACAATGCCCGAACATCAAAGACTTCAGTTTTCTCAAAGATTTCGACAAAGACATCATCATCTTGCGTGTAGGTCTGAACAACTTCACCGATCGAGACCTCGATTACATCAAACATATGAACCTGCACACGCTGGGTATGAATGCTACTCTTATCAGTGACAAGGGTCTCAAGAAAGTTGCGCAGTTACCAAACCTCGAAAGATTGATGATACACAGCTGCCGAAATGTCACCATAGATGGTGTCAACAAACTATTGAAGAAACGGCCGGACTTGGTTGTAATTCCATACACACAAGCACGGGCGGGAAATGGAAAAAGACGAGTCAGATCAAAAGTACTGAAAACCACCGCCAAAGACCTGGAAAGATCGCTTCTCGAGTTAGGCGAACCAGCTAATCGATGGGAAACAAAGCCGTTAGGCGACCCGTTTAAATAGCCCGTTTAAAATGCTATGTATCCAGACTCATCGGTGGCAGCGATACTGCCGTGTCGCGCATTTTGGTCATTGCATTGATGAGAAGATTAGGACCCTTGTCCCCGATGGCGGAAAAAACCGACTCGCCACGTGAATGCGCCGCGCTGCCGGCGAGCTGTTCCATCTGCTTCGCCACATTTTCCGGATTGACCATCACATCTGAATGAGTAAGACCTGCAGTCAGATAGTTTCTGTCCAATTTTTCCATTGGTCCGGTGGCCATCGAAATTCTCCTGGCGCTTATTCCCAAAATCCTGGGACTCGATCTAGATAAGATAATCGCTTATCGCGTTGCTCTTATCAACTGTTATTCCCTAAAATTTAGCGGTTCTTGCGCAAATAGTCGGCAAGATTGATAGCCATATTGGAAGAAACCACACCAGCCGTCGCTCCCTGGTGGTCGGCGACCGGGGTCGCAGCCTGCGCCGGCGTCATCAAAGCCGGAGTCGGAGTCTGGGCGGGCAACACTGGCAGTCCTTGCGGGAGTGCAGCCTGTGGAAGTCCGGGTTGCGCCGGTTGCATTTGCGGAGCCGGCTGCGAAACTGCCGGTACTGCTTGCTGCGTCGGCATTTGCTGCATCTGTTGACTGGGCATCGGATCGTAGCTGGCCACACCTTGCTCGACTGTTTGTCCCTGCGGAGCAGCATCAGGAGCAGCTGCCGTAGTCGTCGCTCCTTCTTGTCCGGCACCCACAGGTGGTTGTCCGCCAGTTTGAGCGGCTGCCATCGTCTGGCTGGGATCAACACCGGAGTTTGCCATGACACCGGAAGCGCCATCAGCAGAAGGGATGTTCAATTCCTGTCCAGGGAAGATCAGTCTTGGATTGGCGCCAATCAAATCATGGTTGGCCTGATAGAGCTGGCCCCATTTCTCGCCGCCACCCATCATGTCTTTGGAGATATTCCAAAGATTGTCGCCAGGCTTGACCACATACTTGGTCATTTCGCCGCCGACTTGAGAGGCAAGCTCATTCGATCCAGGCAGATGAATGGTCGTGCCTGGCATGATCAAATCTGGGTTGGAACCCAACACATCTTTGTTCATGTCATAAATTTCATGCCATTTGAGACCATCGCCAAGGCGATCCTTTGCGATGTTCCACAGACAATCACCAGATTTGACTGTGTATTCGGCAGGTTGCGCTTCGACTTGCTCGACCGGGTTGCCGTTGGCATCAGTTACAGGTTGTTCGGCGGGTGCTTGTTGATTGGGATCGGCACCGGCTCTAGTTTGATCGACTGGTTGTTGTCCGTACTGCTCTACCGGTTGCGGCTGTGCAACTTGTCTGGCAGCATCAGCTTTGGCCGAAGCAAGCTGCCTTGCATGTTCATCGTATTGAACTTTTGGTGTAACGCGATGAGATACGTTGTCGTGCGCCTTCGCCGAAGAGTGACCACCCTTGTGCGAGACATGATCGCTAGCCGATGAGCCCTCGTGATGACCGGCTTTGTGACCGTGGCTGATGCCGTCCATTGTTGAATGCGCGGCATGGGTCGGTGCATCGGAAGCCTTCGCGGCCGGCTTCGGTGCGGCATGACTGGAAGACGAATTGTTGTTAGACGCGTGGCTCGAAGTTGTGTGACTTGCTGTCGAGTGGCTTGCAGCAGAACCCTTTGCCTGTGCAGCTTTATCGATACCGTCCAAGGACAACTGTTTCGCTTTCAAGCCGCCGACCGTGGCGCCTTTTGCAGCAGCGGAAGTGGTATCAGATGCGGTGCTGCCGTATCCGGCATCCGCAGAGCGGGGTTGCATGTCAGATAGCGATCTACCGCCTTCCATGCCGCTATACGAGGGGCGGAAGGTGTCGACACCACGACTGTCTGCCAAAAGTTGTTGGCCGCCCAGACGATTAGATACTGCTCCGGATGGTCCAAGATCAGGAGCGCCGTCAAAGTTACCGCTCGGTGATCCCATGCTGTAGCCGGCTTCTGCCGGCGTTCCCACACCATTCAAAAGACCATCTTCAACTCGTGCCACCGCAGGTGATGACGATACGCCTTGTGCCAGTGGGTTCGAATTTACGTTGAACGAACTGGGCAGCGATGAGCTCTGCGACATTTGCGGCATCGAGCCGGAAGATCCCATCGGTGTATTCGGAACCGATGCATTGGAGACAAATTGTTGATTGCCTTTAAGACTGGTTATTTGATCGGAGAACAATCTGGTGTTGGAAGCAAGATGTCCTTTGCCCACGCTGTCGGAAAGACTCGGACCAGCTAATTGTGGGTTGTGCGGGTTGGCCGAGAAGCCTGAGCCGCCGGCGCCCATTTGTTCAAACTGAGCTTTGGTGGGGTCGAGCTGGCCGGAAACTTGGAAATTGTCGCTCGAGAATGAGCCTGGGCCGAAGTCGGTGGCTCCGGATTGACCCAACCCATTTAGAGAACCGTTCAGCTTTGCCGAAAGCAGGTCAGAACCCATGGGACCAACGCCGTTAAATCCCAAAGATTGGAAGATTGGCGCGTTGCCCGGCAAAAGCGACATACTGACTGGGAAGTGTTGGCTGAGCCCGATATGACCGACAGCTCCGTGACCGAGCGCTGAACCATGACCGACTGCGCCTTTTGCCAGATCGCCCAGAGCTCCCTGAGCTTGGTGAGCCAAGAAGCTGGGGTCCAAAAGATTGAACATATTGTGAGTAGCATGGTGGAAGAACGCCGCGAAGAAATCGACGACGGAATGCATCAATCCCATGGCACCCGGCATTCTAAGAATCAATTGAATTAGTGGCGACAAGGGTTCGTTGGCTCCGGGAACCAATCCGGCCATAAGCGCCGAATCAGCACCGCCGACTGGAGGTGCCGTAAATGCTGTGGCTTCGAATCCACCGATACTTGTATTTGGCAAAAGCGTCTGTAATTCTAGACCTGGGCGAAGCGTTTGCGACACGGCATTGACGCCGGCTGATTGGAAATCGAATGCTTGTTGAGCGAGCTGCGAGCCTGTTGCTTCCACCGGAGCCTGGATGTGCATCTCCACCCCAGCTGAAAGACCGGCGTTGGACATCTCAATTCCAGACGCTGGTCCGCCGCCGCCGGCGTCCATTGGTGCTGATTCTTGGGGGTGATAGAAGCGTGACATCTGCGTACTCGCTAGAACCCGCTTTTCGGGATTTTGCCCCGCGCCTCAAGGCGTTTTAAAAGCTAAGGCTAGTCTACGTCCGTTACCGACAGTAAGTAAATGGGCGCTGTGGGAGAAATCCCACGCCAGACGGTGTTTCGTGGTGGTTCTACGCAAAGCCATGCAGTCAAAAGCAGAAGGGGAGAACCAAAGTTCTCCCCTCTCCGTATCTAGTTAGTTAGCTCGCTCGTTGAAAGCGTTCTATCTAATTTTTTTTACCTTCTGCCTTTTTTCTTGGCGGATTTCTTCGCCGGAGCTGCTTTTTTCTTAGGAGCAGCTTTTGCTTTCTTGGCAGCAGGCTTAGCGGCTTTCTTAGCGGCTGGAGCAGCTGATTGGGCCTTCGGAGGAGCCGGCATCTTGGCTCTGCCATCGACCACATCCTTGAGCTCTTGTCCTGCGCGGAACACAGGCACGCGAGCAGCTTCAATTCTCAGCTTTTGCTTGGGGTTTTGCGGATTTACGCCAAGGCGAGCTTGTCTTTGTCTGCGTTCGAAAGTTCCGAAGCCGACCAGAGTTACTCTGTCACCTTTGGACAATGCTGTCGTCACGCAATGCAGCATAGCTGCGACGGCATTGTGTACTTGCAATTTGGTTTGCCCAGTAGTCTTTGCGATTGTGTTGACCAGTTCTGCTTTATTCATGCGATTTTTTTCCTAAGTGTCGGAAACGCCAGAGCCCACACCAGAGCCCAAAACAACTTGCAGATGTTACCACCTCACAAGAATTTTGTTCAATAGGTTCGCGAAAAAAAAAATCTGATCTTCCATTTCTGCGTGCCAGTTTACATGAGGGTTCTCATCGGTGTGCAAATCAGTAAAAACCGGAGCCCGTATGATACAGTCGGACGACAATGATGCCTGAAGATACCATCACAGCTATATCCACCGCACCCGGGCAAGGAGCGATTGCAATCGTTCGACTGTCGGGGTCAAACGCCTTCGACATCATAGAGAGAATCTTCTCTACCCAAATGGATGGTAAGTCTCAAGCAAGTGGATCCCTTTACGAACTGAAAGACCGCACTGCAATTCATGGGTTCCTCCAAGATCCCCAAGACAATTGGTCTTGCGTGGACGAGGTAGTCGTTATTCCATATAGAGGACCCAACACGTACACGGGTGAAGACCTCGTTGAAATCAATTGCCACGGCGGTCCGCTTGTCACGAGGCAAGTACTTTCATTGTGTTTGAGCCAGGGTGCGCGCCTGGCTAAGCAGGGCGAGTTTACGCAGCGGGCCTTTATGTCGGGGCGTATCGATCTCACCCAAGCCGAAGCAGTGCTCGATTTGATTCAAGCCAAAACTGCCAGGCAAGGGAAGTTGGCTCTTTCAGCTCTTGGAGGACACATCGGCGAGCGAATTAATGGCGTGAGAACAGTTCTCGTCGAGTTGCTCACCAGAATCACCGCCGGCATTGACTTTCCGGAGGAGGTCGGCGAATTGCCCATCGACGACATTCAACCTTCTATAAATGAATGCCGTAAAAAATTGGAAATTCTTGCAGGAACAACAAGAAGTGGTCGCTTCATGCGAGAGGGGCTGCGGCTTTCCATAGTAGGGCGCCCCAATGCCGGCAAGTCCAGTTTGCTCAATCAACTCCTGAATTTCGAGCGCGCGATTGTCACAGACATCCCCGGCACAACCCGCGATTCAATCGAAGAGCTAATCGACATCAAAGGCATTCCGGTCATTCTAATCGACACGGCCGGAATTAGAACCACCCAAGACACGGTCGAGCGCATCGGAATCGAGCGGACAAAAAAGGCAATCTCCGCATCCGACTTGATTCTCGTGGTGGTAGATGTCACAGCAGGCTGGGGCGAAGAGGAAGAATCAATCTTGCTTTCCGTGGGAGCGCGCCCCCACATAGCCGTTCTCAATAAAATCGATATACATTCGGATTTTGCGGCTGATTTTGACTCACTCTGGTCTGCCGAATCTTGGGGGACTAATGGAAAAATTGGCGGCAAGTCCAGTGATGAGACATGTGTTGCCCGTCTCAAAATCTCAGCAAAGCTTGGTGAGGGTTTGGAAGCTTTGTCAGACACTATTGAGAAATGGGTTGTCGAAGACACAAATCTCGCCGAATCGGGTGGTTCCCTCAACCAAAGGCAGGGAGAACTCTGCTTGAGAGCTATCGAGTCGCTCAGGCATGTCGAGCAAACGCTGGCAAGCGGCATGCCGCAAGACTGCCTCTCGGTTGACCTCAAATCCGCAGTGGATAGCCTTTCTGAAATCTCAGGAACAGTCGTCACCGAAGAAGTCATAACCAACGTGTTTGCCACGTTCTGTATAGGTAAGTAGGAGTAATTCACGACAATGGCCCAGCTGCTATCGGAAGACACGGAATATCCAAGCTCTTTTGCCATCGAGAGATGCGAAGAGCTGGATATAAAGGGACAACGCTGGGACAAACTGATCCTCACCATCAAACAAGGCGCAACCACGCTCGCTTTGGGAGGACCAGGCAAAGATCCCGACGATTCGGTCGTGCTTTGCCGCTGCCCTCAAGACGAGCCAAAGACTCTGGCAGCCAATCTTCAAAAGATTTTGGATGGAACAGTCGATGAAATCGGCTTCGAACCCTCAGAACCGTCCTTTGAGATTCTCGTCAAGCGCAGCGGAGAGCCGACTCAGGGTTTCCGAGTGCAAATCTGGTTTGACTACGGTAATGTTGAGACAGGTATCTATCGCTGGGACTCGCTCGGGATGCGGTTTTTCACCACAAACGCACGCCTGGAGCGCTTCATCGCCGACCTGAAGAGTGAATTCGCCTGGTAAAATGCCCTCTACCGTTTAGTTTTGAACGCGGAACGGCAGTTTGTCGATGCCGTCCGAAAGGAGCAATCAGGTTATGTCACAAGTGAAAACACAGGTAACGGTAAAACTCCCCGATGGGTCCGAAAGAACATACGATGCCGGATCTACGGGTGCTGACCTCGCACAATCAATCTCGCAAGGTCTATACAGAAAAGCTGTAGGAGTTTTGGTTAACGACGAGCTGAAGGATCTCTTCACTCCGTTAACCGACGGTACTACCGTGAAAGTTCTCACCCCGGACAACCCTGAGTCGATTGAACTCTTGCGCCACTCGACCGCGCACGTTATGGCCGAAGCCGTGCAAACACTGTTTCCGCAAGCCAAAATTGCGATTGGCCCAACCATTCAAGATGGCTTCTATTATGACTTCGAGATCAAGGATCACCCGCTGACTCCAGAAGATCTCGAAGCCATCGAAAAGGAAATGAAAAAAATCGTCGATGCCAACCAACGCATCGTGCGACACAACATTGAAGACGTGGACGCGCAGCTCAACGAGTTTCGCGGCCAAGGCGAAAAGTTCAAAGCAGAACTTCTGGAAGAACACAGAGATCATGGACCAACCATGTATCTGATGAAAGACAAGGAAGGCAAAACTGTTTGGAACGATTTTTGTCGCGGTCCTCACCTGCCAAACACCGGTGCGATCAAGGCTTTCAAACTTTTGAAGGTCTCGGGTTCTTATTGGCGCGGTGATGAGAAGAAGGAACAGTTGCAACGCATCTATGCAACCGCATGGTGGTCGAAAACAGATCTCGATGATTACCTCAAGAGACTGGAAGAAGCCGAAAAGCGCGATCATAGAAAGCTTTCGAAGCAGCTCGATCTTTTCTCGGTGCACGAGCAAGTTGGACCAGGGCTAATTTTCTGGCACCCGAACCTTGCCACCGTTCGCGCCACCATCGAAGATTTCTGGCGCAACGAGCACCGTCGCCGCGGCTATCAATTTGTATACACCCCGCACATCGCAAGCGAAGAGCTGTACGAGATCAGCGGACACTTGCAAAGCTACGGCGAAAACATGTACTCCAGCATGGACATCGACGGCGACCCATATCGAGTCAAGCCGATGAACTGCCCCGGACACATCATGATCTACAAGTCGAAACTGCGCAGCTATCGCGATCTGCCCCTTCGATTTGCAGAGTTGGGAACCGTCTACCGCTACGAGCGTTCGGGCGTTCTGCATGGAATGCTAAGAGTGCGCGGATTCACACAAGATGACTCGCATATTTTCTGCACTCCGGAGCAGCTCAAAGACGAAATCAACGGAATTCTCGATCTGATCGAGATGATGATGACGACGTTCGGATACACCTATAAGGCGTATCTCTCGACTCGTCCTGAGAAGTCACTAGGAACCGATGAAGAGTGGGAAATGGCGACTAGCGCTCTCGAAAACGCGATGAAAGATCGCAACATGGATTATGAAATCGATGAAGGCGGCGGCGTGTTCTACGCGCCGAAGATCGACGTCAAACTCTATGACGCGATCGGACGTGAATGGCAAGGACCGACTGTTCAAGTCGATCTCAACTTGCCCAATCGCTTCGATGTTAACTACATCGCAGAAGATGGAAACCGGCACAAAGTGGTGATGGTTCACCGCGCAGTATTGGGATCGTTAGAACGCTTCTGCGGCGGTCTTATCGAACACTATGCCGGGGTCTTCCCGACGTGGTTGTCGCCAATGCAAGCCGCTGTTCTTCCAATCAGCGATCGGCACGTCGAATTCGCAAACAAGGTCTGCGACGCTCTCAAAAATGTGGACATTCGAGCGACGCTCGACTCGCGCTCCGAAACGATCAAATACAAGATCAGAGAAGCGCAAGTTCAGCAAATTCCCTACATGCTCGTCATCGGCGACAAAGAGATGGAAAACAACCAGGTCGCGATTCGACATCGCCGCCTAGGTGATCTCGGCGCCATGAGCCTTGACGCCGCCGTAGAGAAGATCCAGACCGAAATTCGCGAAAAGACATAGTCCTCTCACGTA
>CAZCZI010000051.1:0-2474 GCA_964503045.1 uncultured Candidatus Obscuribacterales bacterium | reverse complement strand
CGTAGTCGCGCCACGCGTAAATTCGCGAGGCATAGTCCTTTCACATAATCACGCGACGCGTGATCACGCAGCGCATGGCCATCGTATGTGGTGGCTACGCATCGCATGTGGTGGCTACGCATCGCATGTGGTGGCCACGCGGCGCGTGATCACGCAACACGAGATCATGCGACTGCAACCTCGCCAACGAATGGTCGTGCCGAATGGTCGTGCCGAAATGCGACAGCCCCGGAGTAAAAAGATTGCTCCGGGGCTGTATGGATCGCGTGATAAAACCTGAAGAACTACAAGATTAGTGGTAGTGATTCACAATCGCCCAGTTCTGCATTTGGGTGAGAGCTTGTTGAAGAGCATTTTTCTGCGGGGCGGACATTTGTCGTGAGTTTTCGATCGAATTTTGGAGTCGGTTCATAACTGCATTTTCGAGAATGCTGTTGGCACCGTTCATTGAAACATGGCTCAGATTGATCGCTGCAAACGGATTGTCTACGGCGGTAAACTCTTGACCGCGATGATCGTGAAGGGTGTATTGAGAATCGAGTCCGACTTGCGCTCCGCCAGTGCTTTGCGATGTGAAGTATCCTCTGTACGAGAAGATATCGTCGCCATGCCGTCTGTTGAAGATGAGTTGCATCGAATACATGCCGGGATTGTTTGGATCGTCAGAAGCGATTTGACTCGTAAAGATCAATCTGCGTCCACCTTCGGTGACATTACCGACTCCTTCGAAAGGAATGGTGTTTGTGCCGCCGGTTGTGGTGGTTCCGGGAGGTCCGAAGTGCGAGATAGTTGTGAGCAACGTGCCGGGGCCGCCAATGCCTTCAGGATGTTCGCAAGCTCTGACATTTTGGAAGCGCAGTCTGACTGGGGCTCCCAAACCTGGAACTGTTCCAATCCAAGGAAGTCCACTGAGATTGAGATATGGTGCGACGTCAAACGTGCTGACCGCTTCATATTCATAGACACCGTCGGCGAGATCAAGCACGCCAGGAACTGCGGTGTTTGGTCCGTAAACTTCGACAGAATCATCAAGCATGCTTGTCTTGGTGATGAACAGATCGACACCTTTTCCGTTAATTCCACCAACAGGCTTGAGGCCAGTAAACGCCAAACATGTCTTCACAAGGACGTCGGCTTCTGTTGGAACATTGGCGAGGGCTCCGGAAAAACTAGTTGAATTGGCAGCAACAATCGATGCTTGGCGGGTGACCAGGTAAGCTCCCACGGCACCACATATGAGGCTGACCATATTGATCAGAGGAAATAGTAATAGGAAAAACACAAATAGGACGACAGCAAATTCCACCAGAGAGGAACCCTCTCTGCGACTTCTTTTTTTCATGACGGCACCGCTATAAATGAAGGGGTAAATCGGGGGCGGTATCTAGGTTTTGGGCGGGTGATGGTTCAGGACGAGTATTTATGGACGAGTATTTATGGACGACTATTTATTGGACGAGTATTGATTGGGACGAGTTAATGATGGTTTCGACGAGTCTTGTTGGAGGGGTGGAGGGATTGGATGAGGGGGCTCGTAATACTGTGATATCGGGTTTCTCGTGAACCTTGCATGATGTCTACGTGAAATTTTCGTGAAGTCGGGTATTCTAGTATCGTTCCTTCTCTATTTGCAGCCTTATCACCGGTGACCCGTGCCCAAAATGAGCATTTCACATAAGCTGGTTGCTGCCATAACAGTGCCGCTGCTCATTCAAATTTCATTCATGGCAACGTATCACGTGCTTTTGAAGGAAACAGAAAAACTCGCCGCCACAGAATCTAGATCAAAAGAAATGATCGGGCACTTGAACTGGATTGTGAGCCTAGTGGCTCTCTCAATGTCCTTCTCAGACAAGAAAGATGGAGTGCAAGATCCTACTTACATAAAAATCTATAAGAAGTGCAGAGATCAGGTTTCTGGCGAAGTGGAAGCAATCAATAAGTTGGTCTTTGAAAATAGGAACGAACCACAAACAGTCGAGAAGGCAGAAACAGAAGCAGTTAAGAACTTTAGCGACGCAATCACGGTTCTCGTCAATTATTCCGATGCTGCAGCCAGCGACTCACAAACCGATGATGCCAGCAGCGAAGCAGTCAAAGCTGCATGGATAAATCTGTTCGAAGCAAGAAGCAGGTTGCTCGAACTTGAACGCAATGAAAACAAGCGCGTGACCACACTCATTCCGCAAGTCAGAGAGCAACTGGCGCTGCTCATCAACATCGGCGCTGCTGTCGATGTGCTCATTGCCGCTGCAATTCTCTTCTATTTAGGTACGAATATCTCAAAGCGCCTGGCTATCGTTGCAGAAAATTCAGTTCAATTTGCCAAAGGAAAGGAGCTTGCAGCGCCAATCGGCGGCAACGACGAATTGTCTCAACTCGATGCATCGTTTCACTCAATGGCGCAAACGGTTCGCGAAGTCGAACGTGCCAAACAAGAATTCGTTGCTATGTTATCGCACGATCTGCGCACT
>CAZCZI010000050.1:0-50162 GCA_964503045.1 uncultured Candidatus Obscuribacterales bacterium | reverse complement strand
TAAAGTAATACGCCTAAAGCATGATTCGGCGACTTTGCAAGCGTAGTAAGATAGGTTTGGACCTTAAGCAAGTTGAGGATACAGTTTGAGAGTCAACTCTCTAGTTGCAGTCATTGCCGTGTTCACGCTATTGTGGACTTCGACCCTTATTCATGATTTTGTCGGGGACTCCGTTCAGGCTTGGCTTGCCAACTTTCATCCCGATAACCAGGTTCACTCCTGCAAGCGAGGTCTCTGCCTGTCTGCCAGCAATGAAGACGCACTGAGCCTCGGTTCGCAGTGCCCCTGTCCCTCGCATATTCACAGTCCTTCTTGTAGCTCTTTTGATTATTTGTCTGTGACCAGTCCCCCTCCGGTGACCATGGCGCGGACTTGTCCGATTGAATTTACTCTGGTTGGTAAAACCTTGGGGGCTTGCCCAGTCGGGCACACGAGATGCATAAACGGTCCTTCGCCGTGCATGCTCAAGCAGGTCTTGCGAATCTAATTCGTCACCGCAGACGGATTAATCGTAGATAAAAGACCCGTTTGGGAGATCGTCATGCGAATATTTTCTTGGGCCCAAGTGCCTGTGGCGCTTGCCCTGTCCACAATACTTTGTGTTGTTCTTTGTATCTCTGGCTTTGGTGGAGTTCACCAAGATTCGCTTGCGCGAACTAAATCGATTGAGACAGAAAGCAAAAGCGACAGCCATGTACGCACAGTTAAAAGACCGGACAAGCTACTGCTTTCAGATCAAAAGGAAAAGACAATTGGTCTTGTTGTGAAGCGGCCTGAAGTTGAGCAGGCGGCTTCAACGGAGTTTTTGGAACTGTCTTCTACTGTCGAGGCACCTCTTTCGGCTACAGGCACGATTTACTCGCCGGTTGTGGGTGTGGTTACGAAGGTTTTGGTGGATGTAGGGGACTTTGTCACAACCGGTCAGGTGGTGGCCTACGTCGAAAGCCCGCAGATTGCAGATGCCCAAGCGGAGTTTCTGGATGCTTTGGCGCGTGTGTCTCAAATTCAAGCTCAAATGCTGGCAACCCGCTCTAGGTTGGAGCTAAGCGAGGCCAACCAAGCCAGGATCAATCAGCTGAAACTGGAAGGTATTGCCTCTCAAAAAGATGTGGAGTCGGCAAAGGGGGCGGTTGCAGCGATTCAATGCGAATTGGCTGCCTGTGAAGGTTCGCTAAGAGCAGCTCAAGCGCACCTGATTGCAGGGCGGTCAAAACTAAGATCGATTGGGGTGCCTGAGCCCTCTAAAGATCGAGCGGAGTCGTATGTCAGCTCGAATCTGGCTATTCGCTCGATGGTAACCGGCACCGTGGTTAGAAGGGACGTGTTTGCCGGGCAAAGTGTTGGCCCAAGTGCGAGTCTTTCGCCGGGTTCCGCTGCAAAACAAAATTCATCGCTGATGATGATTGCAAACTTGAAAGTGGTCTGGGTCATGCTCGAGGTTCCTCAAAGAGAAGTCTCGAAAGTAAAGGTGGGAAGTGTAGTGGAGTTTTACTCCGAAAGCATTCCTAACCGAAAATTCATTGGAAAAATCACTCGGCTAGCCCAGACATTTGATCCCCATTCCAGAACGGCGTTGGTCAGGGCTGAAATCGCTAACCCCGGACAACTTTTGAAAC
Organism: uncultured Candidatus Obscuribacterales bacterium; assembly: GCA_964503045.1. GTDB lineage: Bacteria > Cyanobacteriota > Vampirovibrionia > Obscuribacterales > Obscuribacteraceae > CAYZJR01. The sequence continues at coordinate 48,546 of CAZCZI010000050.1, read as the reverse complement.
CCGGCATGCTAGTGATCGCAAGGATTCGCATGATGTTGTCGACTGCTTGCATGGTTGTGCCGGTAGACGCTGTCCAGAAGCTTAACGGAGAAACATATGTCTTTCTAAGGACTAATCCGCATGAATACGCGCTTCGAAAAGTAGACTGCGCCGAACGCACCGACAAGGGAATCTCGATTGTCAGCGGTTTGAAGGAGTCCGACTGGGTTGTAACAAAAGGGGCGTTTTATCTCAAATGCGAGATGTTGAGACCACTCATAAAGGGGGATGCTCCGTGAACGATTGGAAGGATGGACTCCTGGCTAATTTGTGCAAGATGGCGCTGCGCCATAGAGTGGTAGTAATAGTCGTATCCACTGTGCTACTGGTTTCAGGGGCGTGGGCATTTCAGACGATTCATGTCGATGCCGTGCCGGATGTCTCGAACGTGCAAGTGGTGGTGACGACTTCGGCGAGAGGTCTGGCTCCTGTCGAGGTGGAGCAGTACGTTACTTATCCTGTGGAGTTGGCTTTACAGAGCCTTCCTAGATTGGTTCTACAACGATCGATTTCTAAGTACGCGCTTTCACAAGTGACAGCAGTGTTCGAAGACGGCACCGATATCTATTGGGCCCGTCAGCAAGTGAGCGAACGTCTGCAAAAGGCTAAAGAGAGCATTCCAAAGGATTTTTCAATCGACATGACACTAGGTCCGATCGCAACTGGACTTGGAGAAATTTATCAGTTCCAGATTGCAGGCGCCGGCTATTCGCAAATGCAGCTGCGGGACATACTCGATTGGGAAGTAATTCCCAAGCTGAAGACGGTGCCCGGAGTGGATGAAGTGCAATCGATGGGAGGTGAAGTTAAGGAATACCAGGTTTGGTTGCATCCCGAAAAAATGCATGGGTACACTGTTTCAGTGTCTGATGTGATGTCGGCCCTACAACGAAATAATGCCAATGCCGGTGGTGGCTATTTTGTCGAAGGAGGCGATCAGATACTGATTCGCGGCGAAGCAATGTTGCGCACTACTGACGATATCGCCAACGTCGTTTTGAGGCGCACCTCCCAAGGCGGCATCGTTCGAATTCGCGATGTGTCGGATGTGGTGGTTGGACACAAGCTAATTCAGAGCTCAGCCACCCGCGATGCCCAAGGCTCTGCCGTAATTGGAATTGCGCTTATGCGCAAAGGAGAGAGTTCGAAGGATCTGGTTTTGAAAATCCGAAAGAAGATTGATGAAATTGGAAAGTCACTTCCGAAAGGTATCACGCTCTCACCGTATTACGATCGATCTTGGCTGATTGACAGAACAATCGATACGGTTTGGCACAACCTTTTAATGGGCGCGATCTTGGTGCTTTTTGTACTGTTTTTGATCTTAGGTGACATAAGAAGCGGGTTTGTTGCGGCCCTTGCTATTCCACTTTCGTTTGCCGGTGCTCTTTGGTTTCTCAAACTCAGCGATACCTCTGCCAATCTTCTGTCACTTGGAGCGCTTGATTTCGGAATTCTCATCGATGGTTCTGTGGTGATGCTTGAGAATATTTTGTATCGATTGAGCAGCCAATCTCGTAAATCGGACAAGCTCGCCACCGTTGTGGATGCAGCTTGCGAAGTCGCTCAACCGATCTTCTTTGCTGTGTTGATAATCGCGGTAGTGTACATTCCAATTCTATTTTTGCCCGGGGTTTCTGGAAAGACATTTCAGCCCATGGCGTTGACTGTAGTGTTCGCTCTTTTGACAGCACTGGCGGTGGCATTGATCGTGATGCCGGCATATACGTTTTACGTGGTTGGCACCAATGGGCACCAAAGAGACAGTTTGTTCATGAGTTGTTTGAGAAAGCCTTACAGGAAGTTGCTAATTGCCGCTGTCGCGCACCCTGTCGTGGTCAGCTTGCTTGCAGTTCTGACTTTTCTTTCCGGGCTTGCCTGCTTGCCTTTGCTTGGCACCGAGTTTATTCCTGAACTCAAGGAGGGGTCAGTCGTTCTGACGATCAACCGGCCAATCTCTGCCTCATTAGGATCCGCTGACGAGCAAACCACAATCGTCGAGCGCTTGCTCAAAGAAATACCTGAAGTGCAGACAGTGTTGTCGCGAACCGGTCACTCGGAGATTGCCTTCGATCCGATGGGACCCGATGAGACTGATACTTTCGTGGCTTTGAAGGAGCGCTCTTTATGGCGTGAGCATAAGACTCAACAGGATATCGAGTCTGAGATCGCGCAGAAGCTCAATCTCTCGATTCCCGGCATCTGCTTTTCCATCTCACAGCCGATTGAACAAAGAATGAACGAGCTTGTCGCCGGTACAAAAGCAGATGTGGCAGTCCGAATATTTGGTCCAGATATGACCAAGTTAAAGGAGATTGGAGAAACGGTTGCAAGTCAAATGAAGCGAATATCCGGTTTGTGCGATCTGAAATTGGAGCAAACCATGGGATTGCCGCTCGTTTCTGCAAAGCTAAAGACGATTTCTTTAGCCGCCTATGGAGTCTCGGCTCAGGACGCTCTCGACTGTATATCCGCCGCTAAAGATGGAAAAGTGGTAGGCACCATATTCGAAGGCAAGCCCAGATACGATTTGTCCGTTCGATTCGAAGATCGCGCAGTTCGCCGGGATGAAGATCTTTCTTCTTTACCGGTGACCATGTCCGGCGGTGAGCTTGTGCCACTGGGTCAGGTCGCTGAGATTACTCGCACCGAGGGTGCTGCCCAAATATCACACAGGAACGGCGAAAGGTTTTTTACCGTGCAAGCAAATGTGCGCAATCGCGATCTCGGAGGATTTGTAAGTGAAGCTCAGGAGGTGGTCAAATCATCTGTTGAGCTGCCACCTGGATACAGAATCGAGTGGGGTGGACAGTTCGAGAGTATGAGTGAAGCTCAGAATCGACTATTTTTACTCGTTCCAATTGCATTAGCCCTGATATTTTCAATGTTGTACATTATGTTTGATGCGGCTAAACCTGGTTTGCTGGTGTTCTTGAATGTGCCTATGGCTCTTTCGGGTGGACTGTTGGCGCTTGTTTGCAGGAATATGAATTTGTCCGTGACTGCCGGTGTTGGTTTCATCGCACTTTTTGGCATTGCTGTTATGAATGGGGTTGTCTTAGTTTCAACTATTCGGCAGATGGAGATGGCTGGAGTGCCACCGAGACAAGCGTCAATCCTGGCTGCCCGCAAACGACTGCGCCCGGTTTTGATGACGGCCCTGGTTGCTTCTTTCGGTTTTTTGCCGATGGCTTTTGCAAACTCAGTTGGCGCCGAGGTTCAACGTCCTTTGGCAACGGTGGTAATCGGCGGACTTGTAACCTGCACGCTTCTGACCTTGTGCGTGCTTCCATCAGTCTATGCATGGATGAGCCGGCGAGCCAAAATCAATAGGACTGGAAAGAAATCATCCGAGAGTGTTGTTGTTGCTTGATTATGGCAAGGCTCAATACCCTAGTTTTTTCTTGCTAGGATCGATCTCTTTGTCGCATGCATTCGAAAAGAACAATTCCGCCAGCAAGAGCAACGTTCAACGATTCTGTTGCATCATGCATAGGAATGGTCGCGAGATGATCGGCTGAGTCCAAACTGGTTTTGCTCAATCCCTGTCCCTCCGCGCCAAGTAGAAGCGCTACATTCTTGGAGAGGTCGAGATCATGAAACGGTTTCTCAGCGGAAGGATGGAGTGCGATTACTTCGAACTTGTGTTCCTTCGCAAACGAAATCGCATCCTCTAAGGCTACGTCGGTGATCACTGGTAGAGTAAAAAGGGCTCCTGTAGCCGATCTCACGACTTTTGGATTGTGGGGGTCGACACATCCCTTTGAGAGAATCATTCCTTGTGCGCCAAACGCGAGAGAGGCACGAATCAAGGTTCCCAAATTTCCAGGGTCTTGCACTGCGTCCAAAATTACGATGGTTCCTGCCTTTGGACAATCAGAAAGCTTGCGCTTTTGAATCGATGCTACGCCAACAACACCACAGGGAGTGTTCGTGGTTACAAGTTCTGCAAAGGTTCTGTCTTCGACCACGACGATCGTTTCAATGTTCCGCATATCAAATTGAGGCATGCCCTCTGCCCAATATGACTGGCTTGCGACGATCTCTTCGATGTCGACACCTTTGGCATATGCCTCGTTTAGAACGCGCGGACCTTCAATGATAAACTCGCCCAGCTTTTGTCTGGACGAGCGATCGTGCAGGCTGCGAATCTTCTTCAGCAGCGGGTTTGATTGACTATGGACAGAATTGACTTTCACCTTGCGCGCCCTCGTTCAAGGTCGCAACGAGTGATTACTTGCCGGCCTTAGCCTTTGGCTTGGGCATGTCTTCGACTTTGGCTTTTGCCGCTTCAACCAACTTGGTGAAGGCTTCGGCGTCGTGAACAGCCAATTCTGCCAAAACTTTTCGGTTGAGATTGATCTCGGCGCGGGACAGACCGCAGATAAACTTGCTGTAGCTCAGTCCATTGACGCGGCATGCAGCGTTGATTCGGGTGATCCACAGGGAGCGGAAATCGCGTTTGCGTTTTCTTCTGTCGCGGAAGGCGTTTCTGAAGGCTTGCATCACAGCCTGGTTGGCAGCGATGAACAATCTTGATTTAGAACCGCGGAAACCCTTGGCGTATTTAATTATCTTCTTGTGGTGCTTTTGCAGTACGTTGCCACGTTTTACTCTTGACATTTCTGTCTCCTTCTTTCCTTTTGTATTGCCATCTAACCGTTTGCTTGGGTCTTAGCCCTTGCAGCGCCAGCCATCGGAGAGGAGGCCCTTAGACAAAGCGCAACCCTTGGCAAAATCTCAACGACTCGCCAAAGGTGGTTATGTGACTTATGTGATGTACTTACGGTAGGGGAAAAGCTCCAGGATGTTTTGTTTTTGATCCTTGGTTAACTCAGTGAAACCTCTGAGATTGCGTTTCACTTTGGGAGCCATCCACTCGTTGATGTGGCGGGTGCCGGCTTGCGTGCGCAAGATCTTACCGGTTCCGGTGATCTTGAATCGGCGTGCGGCTGCCTTGTTCGTCTTCATCTTCGGCATGGCAGTGATCCTTTAGAGCCCTCTAATCAAGGGCAGCTGTATACTCGCCGTAAAGGCGTCACCTCTTCGTTGGAAGGGGTGAAAGAATCATGATAACACTCTTCCCTTCCAATTTCGGCTCTCTGTCAATCATTGCGTAATCTTTCAGCTCATCTGCGAAACGATTCATCAGATCGATAGCCATGTTGGAATGCTGCATTTCCCTGCCGCGAAGCATCGTAATGACTTTGATCTTGTCGCCTTCAGTTAGAAACTTTTGAGCGGCGCGGAACTTGACCTGATAGTCATGCTCCTCGATTTTGTAACGCATCTTGATTTCTTTCACGTCGACGACGTGATGTTTGCGCTTTTGCTCGCGGGCTTTCTTTTCTTGTTCAAACTTGAATCTGCCGTAGTCGAGAATTCTCGCGACTGGCGGGTTGGCATCCGGCTGGACGAGATAGAGGTCAAGTCCTTTGTCTTTTGCGGTGACAAGCGCTTCTTTGGTTGGGACGATACCTACTTGGGTTCCGTCTTCGTCAATCAACCTAACTTCGCGATCGCGGATGCGCTCGTTTAGTAATGGCAGGTCTCTCCTGGGTTCTGGGCGTCGTGAGTCGGTCAAGCGTTACCTCGTATTGCTAAACAAAGTCTGCCGAAGGTGGGACTTGAACCCACAAGAGCTATTCGCTCACTACGACCTGAACGTAGCGTGTTTGCCATTTCACCACTTCGGCGCGTGGATAGTGATCTTACACTAATCGGATTTAGGGCGTCTAGGCAAATGCCTGCGTGGGTTTGTTCCTCAGGAAATCCTTAGGATCCGGGCGTTATATTGGCATCGTCCGTTTACCAAAGGACTCAAGAATGCCAGCTGTTAATGACCGCGGCGACAGCTTTGCTGGTCGCCAAGCCACCGACGAGTCGACGTCACTAGTCTTGTTTCAGTCCATTACCAAGGCTGATTGGGACGCTCAGCCTGAAGTTCGCGGTGACAAAGAGCCGAAAAAAACTGAGAGCGGTTGTCTCGAAGTTCCCGATTTGCCGGGCACTCTCAAGTATCTGGCTGCGAAAATCGACCTCGACAAAGACGGCATGCTGTCTGGCATTGAGATGGTTAGTGCGGTCGAGGATAAAAGCATTACCGGCAAAGAAGCCCAGGCGCTTGCTGCTTTGTACAGAAACAAATGGAGCATCGCCAAACTTTATGACGACCATGATTCTGATATGTCAGGCGTCTCTTTGAATGACATCGATGCCCTTGAAAAAGCCATATACGTGGTAAGCGAGTCGCAGAAATCTATCGCACGCACTTTTGACAGCCAGCGACCAGAAGTATCTAACCTCCTTTTTGCAAATTCAGAAGATCCGATTCAGTCGATTCGCCCGGATGCGATCAAGCAAGGCATGGTTGGCAATTGTTATTTCGAGGCTGCACTTGCCTCTGTTGCAGCTACAGATCCTGCATCTATTGTGCGAATGATCACAGACATGGGAGATGGAGTTTACTCGGTAAAGTTTCCCGGTGTTGACTATCCAGTCATGGTGTCCGGCCCGACAGAGACCGAACTGGGTCTGTTCAACGGTGGAGGTAAGGACGGCATCTGGGCTTGTGTCCTTGAAAAGGCATTTGGTGCCTACAAAAGATGTGAAGAAGGAGGCTCCAACTATTCAGCAGACGCAGAAGGTGCAGACGGTGGCGGAGATCCGTCCTTTGCGTTGAAAATGTTGACCGGTAAAGAATCACGCAACGTCTATTTAGGCAATGAAGAAGTAGTACGGGCGGTGCTTGCGGAAGCCTTGCAAGATAAAAGAGCGATAACCACACACACGCCGAATTGGGGACCCGGAATCAAAACCACTCTTGATGGATTTCCGACTCGCCACGCGTACAGCATTTTGAACTTCGATCCAAATGGTCCCGAAGGTGGAACCGTCACACTTCGAAACCCTTGGGCTGGTCGCGATGATACGCCCGAAGGACTGATGAAGATTTCTCTTCGACAACTGTCCTATCAGTTTGTAAGGTTGTCTATTTCAGGGTCAGGTGATCAACCGAGTGATCTTTAGCCGTCAGCCATGTATGGCATCAAAGCGATGTCTCTAGCGCGCTTGATGGCAACCGTAAGACTTCTTTGATGGCAAGCGCAATTGCCGCTGATTCTTCGAGGAAGAATTTTGCCGCGCTCGGTGACGAACTTTTTGAGCTTGTTGGGATCTTTGTAGTCGATGTAATCAACTTTGTCGGCGCAGAAACCGCATGTTTTGCGGCGTCTGGGTGGCGAGTCATGGGACATTCCACGAACCATAATCTTTTATCTCCTTGTCAAATTTAGAATGGCACTTCGTCGTCAGAAGCGAAGATTGCGTCGAAATCTTCCTTCTGTGGTGCAGGTTTAGATGTAGTTCTTGCAGCGCTGGTGGCGAACTTCTCTTCACCGGCTTCGCTAGAGGCGGAGGTGCCGCCTGCGAGTTTGGTGAGATTGTCGACTGCAATGGCGTCGATTTCGACTTCTCGACGCTTTTGTCCTTCATTGGTTGAGAAGTTGTTGATTTGCAGTCTTCCGTCCACGGCAACCAAATCGCCTTTCTTGATGTCCGTGGCAACACGTTCGGCCAGATCACGCCAGGTGATCACCTTTACGTTGCTGCTTTCGACGCTGCCGTCTTGACGAGGCGGCGACTCAACAGCGATTGTGAACTCCGATACGGCCACGTTGTTGTTTGGCGTGAACCGCTTTTCGGGGGCTCTAATCACTCTTCCGGACACTACGATTTTGCTTAGACTCATTCTGTGACCTTCTTGTTATGTGCGAACAGCCGATACATTCTCTGTTTCATGAACAACGATAAGCGATCTGATGATGTCTTCCGACAGGGTCATCATACGCTTCAATTGAGCAACGGCCTCGGTTTTGGCCTTGAAAACTGTGAGCACATAATAGCCGTCGCGCATTTTGTCGACTTCGTAAGCCAGGCGGCGGCGACCTTTTTTCTCGGTCGATTCGATTGTTCCTTCCAATCCTTTGATGTACTCTTCGACTTGCGTTACCGTTTTGTCGACAGCATCTTCGTCAAAGTTTGGACGGATGATGTAGAGCACTTCGTACTCTTTTAGTGTTTTTTCTTTAGGCACTGGTTCTCCCCTCTGGTCCTAATGCGTCCTGCTTGCGCAGGCAAGGGACTACTTCACTCGCAATTGCGCATTTGCGTTATGCGAGCACGAAACGCTGATTCTAACATGTTCTCAGCCCTCGGCGTGCGTAGTCCCCACATAGACTGGCGCCAGTTCGTGACATAAAATGTATTTTCACTACAGGATATCGATTCAGTTTATGCGCAACTCACAATCGCTTCCGCTACTTGTAACCCTTGTAATTGGGGCACTGACCGCGTCTTCCGGTTTTGCCCCGGCGCAAGCCCGCAAAGTTTACATGCCCGGGCAAGACCAGCCGGGACCACCGCCGGGCTCGGTGCAGCCTTCTTCCATACACAAGGACAGTGTAATGGAAATGGTGCGCCAGATGGCCGCCACACGAATTCAGGCAGGAACGGTTCTCAATGGCGTTCTAGACGATGAGATCTCCTCCAAGAAGTCCAAAGTAGGAGACATATTCTCAGTCTCTTTGCCGGAAGGACTGCAGAAAGAAGGGCAGGAGATATTGCCCAAGATGACAAAAATTGTGGGAACGGTCACATCTGTAATCTCAGCCAAAATGCAGCGAACAGCCGCACCGGGCAATGTCGGGATCAGCTTGCAAACGCTGGTTTTGCCTGACGGCAGGCATACACAGTTCTACGGATTCTTGGACCATAATCCGCTTCTCAACGCACAGCGTTCGACCTTTTACAATCCGGCATCGACTGCCACCAAGTATGGACGGTCAATCACAGCGGGGCTGACCAGGCAGCTTACGCGCAGTGTTGGAATCCGTAACGCCAGCCGCCCAACAGGACCAGATCTGGTCTTGGAAAAGGGTGAGCCGATTGTTTTGCGTGTAAACAGAAGTCTCGACCTCAACTCTTTGCAGGCGCCGGCAGCGCAAGGCTTTGTTCCTGGCATGCCTCCGGTCTATGCGCCGCCATCATCTCAAGGTGCAGTGCCTGGTTTGGTGGGACCAAATGCAATGATGGCGCCGGGCCCTGGGATGGTCGGGCCAAACGCGATGATGGCGCCGGGCGTAGTACCCGGCATGGCCTCACCGCAGGCGGTGCCCGGCATGATGCCACCGCAAGCGGTGCCGGGTCTGGTTCCAGGTGCGCGAGGACAAGCACCGGGTATGACTAACGATCCGCTCTTCAATCAGCCAATCGGTGCGCAGGGCAAGGTCGAGCTGCCCGATCCGTTTTGATTTAGACGCGCCCGTTCGAATCTGCATAACGAATAAGGGACTATACCCTTTGATTGAGAAATTTTTCGCGCACTGCTTTTATGTCGTGAATGTTTTCAAAATGTGTTTCATCCACATCTACTGCTTCCAGCATTTTCACTAAGTCCCTGACTAGTCGTGCACAGTGTGTGCGGTATGTGTCGCAACACGCAGCAAGACGCTGCGTGTCTCCAAACCAGAAATTGCGCCACAATAGATAAATGGCAGTTTGAGGAATGCGATGTCCTATTTCTAGCCACTCACTATGCTCTTTTTCACCGAGTACCGGATTGAAATTCTCTCTGAATGACTCCTGCACATCTTCCCAATTTCGCTTTTCATCAGGCTCTAGAAGACAGAGAATCCATTGGGCTCTCCAGAAATCGCTTCGCAATTCATTCGCCGCGTCCAGCCCTGAGCGGAATTGTTCATAATTTTCCTGATGGCACTCAAATCCTTGTGCAATAGACCACTCGACATATGTTCTTTCTGCCAGTTTCTTCCATGCCGCATTCGCTTGACGCCCGGAAATTCTCTGACGTTCGTGCGCTCCTGAAATTGCGACTCTATAGGCAAAGTCGTCGAATGTCTTGGTGAGGACCTCATCAATGTAATAGAGCTCATGACTCCATTGATAGATGATGTTGGGTGAAGGTGGAGTGAGGAATTGTCTGAAGAGCGTAGCGTAAATACCAGTACTATCAGCGACTCGTCCGATTTGCACGGCGCCCATGAGCACTGCAGCGAGCTCTTCGAATTCGTTGTCCCAATGGTGGTTTATGAGACTCACCCAAACGTTGTCTTCGTCTAGAAAAGTTCGCCATTTTTTGGTTGGGACGAAATCCTTGGTGGCAATCAAAACGCTGAGAAGGTTTTTGACTTCATCTAACGATGTTCCCCATAAACCTTCCATTTCGCTCGAGTCAAGAGGGCTTGTGTCACCCCTGGTCAAAGAGCTGTGAATTTCTTGTGCGGTTGACAGAAGGAAACACGATGGTTCACTTCTTTCGATGAGTTCATCAAGGTCATATGCCTGTTCGATCGGCACACCACTTGAAGTGCACTCAGTGCCATCCTCCAAGAACCAGCAGTCGTCCGTCGTATTGAAATCAGACAGGTGACGCCATTCGTGTCTCCAAGTTCGCTCGTCTTCATAGTATGGAACAGATGTTTGGTTCTTGCTTTGAGTGACAAAGAACAACCCGCACCTACAACCTTGACTCCACTCTTCGTGAATTGCTACCGTTCCGTCTTCATGAAATTCTTCTGTGATGCCGTTTTGGAGCCCTTCGTCATCGTAGTTTGCAATGCGCGCGATACTGCCGTCTAACCGCCAGTATCGCCACTGACCGGTTGGAAATTTGTGTTGGACTGTTCTGCCGGGTCCAAGTTGCCACTGTTGTCTGTCAGCGTCCCAGGTTGCATCAGGGGGTACAGTGTGAGGGCGTTTCGGCCTTGGCATCGAAACGGTCAGTCATCGTTGCTGGACTTGCCGCCACCTTGCTGTTGGGTGGTCGCCTTGTATTCAGCAAGATGTCTCCAGCCTTGGTGCAAGATCAATTGATACGCATAGATCTGTTCTAGCCATCTGCGTTCGCCTTCCGGCAGATCAGGGCGTTCCAAGCGGCGCTTCAAAGAACCCGTAATCACGCGAGTTTCTTCAATCGCTTTTCGGTAGCTTCTTACCGGTCGTTGCACCGATGCAGGTGGAACCATCGCGACAGCCGCGGCAGGAGCCGGCTCGCGAGCGGCGATCTCTCTAGTTTCGCGAGCGCCGCCATCTCTGTCTCTGTCTCTATCTCTATCCCTATCTCTGTCTCTGCCGCCACGATCTCCGCGATCTCTGCCGTGGCTCTCTCTGGCTACGACCGGCTGCGCCTCGGTGTCGCGTGCCTGAGCTTGATTTGCTTGGGCCTTGTTAGCGACTTGCTGGGCAAGCGGATGTTGAATGACGTTTTTGTGACGATCCGATCCGCCTCGTCTGCGTTCTTTTCGCTTTGCTCTGTAGCAGTCGAGACAGTCTCGCAGTCTTGGATTTAAGTGCTCGAAAGTCTTGCCGCATGTTTGGCAGGTTAGAGCGTGTTTGAGTCTCGTATCACCTGATGCGAGTTCGACATCGCCGTCTGCCTCGGCAGCTTCGGATTCGCTGGGTGCCGGCTCGACATCAATATCGGCCTCTTCTTCGTCTTCTCGAACAGCCGGTTTGTGAGTTTTACCACCGCGCTTCGCTGGTTTTTCTGGTGCGGCAGGCGCGACTTCTTCTTCCTCGTCTTCGTCTACTTCGACCTCCACTACCTTTCTGGCAGCGGCACGCGATGTGACTTTCGGCTTTTCCTTTTCTTTCTCTTTTTCTTTCTCTTTGTCCTTTTCCTTGTCCTTGGACTTGGATGATTTGTCCTTCGCATCGGACTTTCTGAATTTGCGATGGTCTTCCAGATGTTCCAACACCTTGGGATTCGTCATTCCTTCCTCTTTTAGCCGGCGAACTTCTTGCAGTTCGTCCATGGCGTGTCTGGGAAGGACTTTGATGCCATTCTCGTCGGTAGCTGTTTCGATGTTGAATTCAGACAAGTACCGGCGAATTGTGACACTTGTGACGTTCAGGTCCTTGGCGGCTTGGGCTATCTTGGTGCCTTCGACCTTTGATTTGCTCATATTTTGAATCTTTGCCTATTTGGTGTGTGTGATGTTCGTTGCGCTTCGCTTGGTTGATGCCGCGACTCAGCGACATTGACTTGGACTGTGTAAGCCGGTGCCCAGTGGACTAATTGATGGACGTGTCCCGCCGTTTGAACAACCTGGCTGGCCCGCAGTAGTTGTGATGAACCTGCGAATGCGTTGGTCTCCGATGCCTGAGCGATCAGAACCTACATAAAATTAGCGCATGTAAGGTGGTTGGCGCCTAGTATAGAAGTTAAATCTTGATTATATGAAACATATAATACCCCGCGAAAAACACGCGGATGCCTTCAATTTAAGGCTGTATCGGTTTTACAACGCTCGGCTGCCTCATCGGCGGCACGAGCTTCGGCAGTTTTGCCGAGCTTAACATAGGCATTTCTAAGTCGCTGATGCGTGTACATCCAAGCCAGGCGGTCTTTGCTGCCGGTCGTCTGTAACGTGGAAAGAGTCTTTTCATACATCGGCAGCGCTTCTTCCGGTTTTTGTTGGGACAAAAACAAATCGCCATGTTCGCTCAGAACGGCAATGTAGTCTATGTTTGATTGCGCATGGAGTTTTTCGAACAAGGCTTCTGACTCCTTCATGTTAGCTTGGGCTTCGGTGACTTTTCCTAGCTCGACCTGGCATCGAGCCAGGTTTCGTATGTCGGATGCCACTTCCAAGTCGAGGTCGCTGTTTTGCTTCTTGCGTGCATCCAGAGCGACTATCATGGCTTTTTCAGCGTCTCTGAAATTGTCCATTGCTTCTTCATGCTTGCCGTTTCTCTTGAGTTCGAGCCCCGAGAAATAGAGCGAGCATGCTTTGCCGTCCTGCACTTTTGCCACTACACCCCAAATCCAACAGCCGACAATGACAACCGCGATCAGCAAAATGATGAATCGAATGCCCGGTTTGGCTGAGGGCTGGTTACTGGCTTGAGACGGCTGACCGCCTTTTGTGCGCACTGCCATGGTTGGACCTCGAAAGTGGGGAATTCGTTGTCTTAGAGACGTGTTGCCTGGTTTGTATTGGGGTCGCCTGAAACCGTTATATCCCAGCCTAGCAGGTGCGCCTATGTCGTTAACCCTGGGTTTTGAGTGGAGCAAATCTGGGCATTCAGATAAGCTGCTTTCAGGTGTGCCTTGCTGACGTGCGTGTAGAGTTGCGTCGTTACGACGTTGGCGTGACCAAGCAATTCCTGCACGGCTCGAAGATCGGCGCCGTTTTCCAGCAGGTGCGTGGCGAAACTATGTCTGAGCGTGTGCGGTGAGAGTTGTTTGCTTATACCTGCTCGTGTCGCAAGACGCTTGATGATTTGCCACACCACCAGCCTGCTTAGGCGATTGCCGTCGCTATCAATAAATAGCGGTTTGATCTTTCGATTTCCATTGGCGGTCGATTCAGATCCTTTTTTGGTTTTTGACTTGGAACGTGGTCGCCCGGGTTTTCTAATCACCTCCACCGGCGGTGCCTTCTCCAACTCGGCAATTTCGTCGAGGTAGGCTTTTAGGGCCCCTAGACCTTGGCTTCCAATAGGAACTATTCTCTCCTTCGAACCCTTCCCTAGGCACCTTACGAATCCTTGTGATTGATTCACATCTTTGTGATCCAACCCAACTAACTCCGATACGCGCAGACCGGCTCCATAAAGAAGCTCTACAATCGCCTTGTCTCGTGGCTTTTCGGCTGCTGCAATTAGAGCATTGATTTCAGTTTGGGTAAGAACTTGAGGAAGTTTTTGAGCCTTCAGTGGGTTCTGAAAATTATCAGAGGGAACTTGGTCGATCTTACCGACCATCTTCATCCAGTTGAACCATCCGCGAATGCTCGCAAGAGTGCGTGCAATTGACGATGGCTTGTGTCCTTCACTTCTCAGTTGCGTGAGGAACCGAGCTACTTGCTGGCGTGATGGTGAAGTTGTGTCGGGTGAAAGAGTCGATATGAAACTGTCGAGATCTCGTCTATACGCCTGCACCGTGTTGTCTGATAGACAGCGCTCGAGCCTGACGTAGTCCAGGTATGTACGTTTCAATTTTTGAATGAGGGCAGCCGGTGATCCTGCCTGCGGTGCACGCTTCCCTTGCGGTGCACGCTTCGCCGGTGGTGTCGGCTTCGTCGTCGGCGCTACCTGTGGTGCACCGCTATTCGCGGGCGGCATCGCCGGCAGTGTCTGATTAATTTTTGATGGCTGCGAGATTGGTGGAATCGCCGGTAGTGGCGTCGTCGCTTTGCCGTCCGATGCCTGAAAGGCGGGGTCAGCGGGAGCCGGGAGCTTTCGCCCCGGCGAATGGTTTCGACTTTTTTCCATGAGACCTATGATACATGTCTTACGGCGCAAGTCTATACATAATTAAGGCGCGATCTTATATGTCGTTGGCCTTTGAAAGATGCAACGCTATGCTTAGCGTAAAAGTGTCCCGTTATGCGAGATGCCGGGAGTCGGGTGAGCACTGGCATTCGGCTTAGGCGGCAACCAGCGGAATGACTTTTCAATCGATTGTTGAAGCATCTTAGGATCGTCAACTTTCGAGATCACTTTGAAGGAGAATGTTCGCGGACGATCGGTTGCGATTTCGCCCAAAAGCGGTAGCGACGGTAGTGATTCGAGCTTTTTGAATGTCACGATACTCAACAGTTTTTGGAATGTGAAAGCACGAGATACTTGTCCGAGACCTCCGGAAAGGAAACTCGATGAAACGCGAGGAATACTTCCTGCGATATCTACATCAACGGTCTTCAACGGAATGTTGATGCTGCCTGCGCCCCAAAGCCGCATGTCGTCTCCGGAGTAGCGGAGCTCCTTGAAGTTGATTACGCCTTCTGCAATTTGCAGTTTTACCGTGGTTTGTTTGAACTCACCTGTTCTTACCGGCACCATACTTTGCAGAAGATTGTTTAAGTTAAAGCCGAGCAGTCCTTGAGTCAATAAGTTGTATTGCGTCAATTTCGTCTGGAGCTCGCCAAACCTCGTAACGCGACCATTGGTGACTGTAAAGTGACCGGTGCCATTCAAGTTCGACATCAGATCTTGGTAGTCGGCCCCGCTTGTCTGTAACGATACTTCACCGCCGACGGTGCCAGTTATCTCTCCTGGTTGTCCGAGCAGCTTAGCGGTTATGAGGTCTGCCTTCATTCCGTCCAGAGTTGCCTTCATGTATACCTTGCGATTAGCGCTGTCATACCAGCCGTCCAAAGCGATTTTGCCATCGGCGGTTTTGGCGGTTGCGTTATTCAATTTGACAAGTGGATATTTCTGTGTGGAAGAAATTGGTTCAAAGCTTATGTCGGCTTCGACATCATTTATGTCCAGAGACATAAGAGTAAATCTGTCTACGGAAAGGTGCACTTCCTGCGGCATTCCCGAGTCAGAAATAGATTTCTGGGATTTTCCTTCCGACGCGACTAGCTTGCCGGTCAAATCTTTCAGATTCATGGAGGGACTCGTGAGGTGTTCGAAGTGAGCTTCACCGGTTATGACAGGTCTTTCGGGATCGCCTTTGACTGCCAGATCTGCAAACACCGTACCTGCCGTAAGACCTTTTGCTGTCTCGGGATCCAAAACTGCAACCACGGATTTGGCTGACACCGGATTTGGTGTGCGTATTTTGAAGTCTATAAATTGAGGTTTGGCGGCTTCAGCACCGCTACTTTTCGGAGTACCAGCTACCACTGGGACACTATGAGTCACTGGAGTCGCATGAGCACCGGAAGCCGCAGAAGTGCCAGCATCTGTGCCTTTAGAGCTGTCCCACAGCCATGACCCCTGTGCTTGAATTACGGATGAACCCAACAGAAGATGCGAGTCCTTTACGTTCATTCCGTTCTTGTCCAAAATCACCGAACCATCAACAGTGAGAGGTTCATTGAGGGGTTGGTGCAACTCGCCAAATGGTCCGGAAATCTTGAGACCGTCCGCCTTCGCAGCGACTGCAGAGAATGTCACGGCGTTGCGGTCCGCATTACCTTCAATCTTGGCTTTGATCGAGAGCGGTCCTGATGAATGCACTTCAATTTTGCCTTTGTCGAGCAGTTCAGTCAGCTTCGGAGAGAGCTCCACGAGTTCTTGCGGCCCGATACGAGTTCTCAAATCGACCTTCCAGCTCGGCTTGTCAGACTTGTAGTTGCTTACGTGACCATCGAGAACGAAATTCGTTTTTCTCAAATTCCCGGAGAGATCTTGAATCAGAAGTTCATCTCCGGACGCAGCAAATATGCCGGCGACCTTGTCGACAGGATAACCCGCAACCTTGGCGCCGGCGTTGAAACAGCCGATTACACCATCGAGTTCGACTTTCGGTCCTGTCAATTGACAGAGGATGTCCCCGTAGAGTCGACCATAAAGATTGCTGAGTTGATAGGTGGACAGGAATGTTTTGTATGCCTTTCTCAAGGGCGGCGGCAGTACCGGAGACTCAAGGTAATAGTTAACTTCAGTGATATCTACGCCTGTTGTTTTGATCTTTACTCTTCTGAGGTCAGCGGTCTTCGAGAGATGGTCGATGGCTAGACTGGTCACGAGCTGGTTGTTTTTGGAAACCAAGGTGACCTCTTTGAGCTCAAGCTGGTCGTGCTCGTAAATGATCGAGCCGGAGATTCCTTTCAATGCGCGCGATGTGCCGGGTGGCTGATAGTAGAGATTGTCTGGGAAAGTGGTCATAGCAATGACAGGAGCAGAAGCTCTTCCGGTAACCGTTAGCGAGAAGTCTTTCACTTTTCCGTAAAGATGCTTTTCCTTGAAGATAGGAATTTGAATCTTGAACATATACATCAGGTCGCTCAGATGCGCCAAGTCAAGCCTTGTCGCATGCATTTTGATGTCGAGTTCAGGATCGCCCTTAAGGAAGATTCTCCCGTTAAGCTCGAACGTGCCATCACCCATGGTACCGGTTAAATTCTTGAACTGCATGAATTGATGCGTAAATTCCACGCGACCATTTATTTTGTTTGCCGACAAAGTGCGGTCATTCAGCTGTATCCCGGCATCGCGCAGGTCTGCGGTTCCAACCACTGCGTTGGAGGCGCCTTTTGAGGTGATCGAAGCATCGAGATTCACTTTACCGCTCATCGACAAACTGTTCTTCGAAGGCAGCGTGACGTACTTAGTCAGTTGTTGAAACGATTGTGCCTCATGGGTAAGGCTGTCGCATGCGGCTTTCAGAGAGAGGTCATTGGCGACGAGTCTGAACATCGACGTGTCCTTCTTCAAATCCGCATAGCCGTCGACATGAAGCACTGTTCCTGTTGTCTGAATTTTTGCATCTTTTATGTCGATGCGTTCGTTAGGGCTGAGCTTGATGTTTGCATCCATTTTCGAAGTAGATGAAAGCCCCAGTAGGCTGAGCAGTGGTGCCGAATCTGGTGCCAGTTCGCTGATCACTTCCTTTAGCGAGACATCCTCCGCATTCATCAATGCAGATATCTTGCTTTGATTCGATGTTCCGTTTATCTGTACTTCAATCGAGGCTTTTCCGTTTAACTGCTCTGGCTTGAGCGTCAATCCGTTTTTGTACCGCTGGGATTGCGGGATAGGTTCAAGCAATTTTCCGAGAGTGCCCAAGTCCTTGAAACCTGCCTCGAGGTTGACGACGTATTGTCGCTTTTGCTCACTCCAACGATTGACCGCACCATGCGATCTCAATTCAATATCGCCCATGTGCAAGTCCAGATCTTGCCATTTAACTTCTTCATCACTGACCACAAACTTGCCGGAAGATACGGCTTGTGCGCTGTCGATCTCCCTGAAGAAAGGTGCTTTTACTTTGAGATTGGCAATCGTCGAATCAAGGGTACCGGTGATTCCTTTAGCAATCGTCCCTTTGCCTTTTACTTTTACATCGACTAAACCTTTGATCGTCAGCTGATCTCGCGGTGGCAGGCTGTCGCGCGGAACATCGGCAACGTCGACGAGCCAATCAATATCGTTTGGATTGAATTTCTTTACCGTTACATCGAATTCGTAATCATTGTATTTCCATTCCTCGCTCAACTGGCCGACTCCGAGACCACGAACCTCGAAAGTGGCAGTCTCCTTATTGTCCTTTTTGGGAAGCTCAAACGACAAATAGAAAGGATGTTTTCTCTTCTTGGACGGCCACACCAATTTCATGTCCAAGTCGCTAACGTCAAACGGCTCGAACTGAGGCTTTTGCTGTCCATCGGAAATGTGCACCAAACCTTCGTTGCTTTGAACATATTGAATGATCAGCCCCGGTTGCAGAAGATCATCAAAGTTCCATTTATTCTTTCCGAGCTTCACGGCCCAAAGCTCTGGCTTTTGCAGATCGATGTGCTTGATGATCAACTTGCCTTGCACAAGTGCACGAAATGCAATGCCGACCTCTGCTTTATCAGAGGTGAGGAACGGCTTACCATCAGCCCCATAAATCTTGAGTTTGTTTGATCCAACCGCGAGACCGTTTAATCCAAGATGCCACCACAGGTGACCCACTCGCACATTTCTGTGCAGGGTTTCACTTAACTTTTCCTGGAGGTACCGGCGTGCCCAATCAATGTTGGTGATGAGTGCCACACCGATCAAGATGAGCACGAATGAGAACCACATCAAAAGAAACTTCGCGATAATTCGACGCAAGCTCGGTGAGCTTTGCGGTGTTGTGGTCTCACGCTCTTTGGTCTGTGCGGTCAAGGCGTCTCGGGCTTTGCGCCTCTCCTTCTACGGTTAGAATTTTCACTTTTCCGGTTATGGCCCAGCCTCATGATAAGCTAGGTAGACCCTGAAAAGAATATTTTCTTCCTCTCACAAGTGGAGTTTGCCACGAACATTCAGTCAAAAGCCTTGTGCGCGCTGACCATCTGCATGGTCGCTCCATTTACCAGTGGACCACTGTTCTGGCTGCAATGTTCCCTGAATTTTGAGGTGTGCCGGGGCTCCGTATTGCCCGATGCCTGTATTGCAAAGTCGGCTCGTCACGAAACTAAATCGTCGTATGGGTCGGAGCTAGAGACTCCAAAGGAACAAAGAGAGCTCAAAGCGGAAACGCCTGAACTGGCCCAACCGGCTGAATCAACTGAATCTGCCGAGACCAAAAGGACGAAGATCGACGATGATTTCGAGAAACATGCAAAAAAGGTGGCCGACCAGAGCGACAAGAGTGCTTCTGACGACGACAGCTTCAAACGCGGCACCGAGTACCGCATGTTGACGCAGACCGTAGCTCACCTCAAGAGTGGGTCTCTGGTCAGAGGCACACAGTGTCTACGCCAGCTCACAGAAAAGTATCCGGACAACGACGACTATCAGCGCCTGCTTGATCTAGCAGAAGGGCGATTGAAAAGTGAGATGTGGTACCGCTTTCAACGCCGCGAACTGACCTCGCGCAAGAAAGAGTCGATGTGGCTCGAAAACGACGACGCTCGCCTTACGAGGCTAAAACACTCTACCTGGCTTCTGCTTTCGAAGAATCCCAAAAAGATCGATCAGCAAGACAGCACGCCTCAAGAAAGATGATTTTCATACGCATAACGCACCAAGGCCGCGCGACTGCCTAGAGTCAGTTTCTTCCTCAGACGTGAAACGTGCACTTCCGTCGTTCCTTCCGTAATATGCAGGGCTTCTGCAATTTCTTTGTTGGAAAGCCCCTGAGCGACTTTCCTCAATACTTCGATTTCGCGGCTGCTCAGCTTTACTCTTACTTTTTCTCTGCTTTCGGTGCGTTCCGTCAATTCACGGGTTGAATTCACTACCTCATTGAGTTGAGAGCACAGGTCAGTCAGCTTATTGATACTGTTGCTTTGCGTTTCGACAATTTGATACAGCTTCGCTTGGCTGAGCGCGATTGAAAGTTGATTGGCAATGCGCGTTAAAAGGTTGATTTCACCCAATGTCCAGAGTCGAACTTCATTGCACTGATCCATATGCAGCAGACCCATCAATCTTCCGCGATAGACCAGGGGCACCATGATCATTGATTGGATGCCATATCCAACCATTTCGCTTCGTACGTCTTTTGCAAAAGCAAAGGTGTCATCTTGCATTACGACAAGCGGTCTGCGCTCTCCTGCATCGAGCAGCAGATCGTGATAGCGGGCAAACAGTGCGCTCTTTTCGGAAACTGCGGTGTACTGCGGTTTTGCAATCTGTCTCGAGATGCGCATTGTGTTATCTGGATCTGAAGTTAAACAGATGATGGCACGCGAACTGTTGAACTCATCAAGCAAACTCTGAACAGCTTTCTCGACTATGTTGTCTAATTCGAGTGAGCCATGAATGCTCACAATCAGCCGATTGAGGAGCGCTTCGTCTCTTGATGCTTGCTCGACACGCTTGTACATATCGCGCAAATTCTCCAGCAGCATAGCTCTTTGAAGGTTCGTAGTTATGGTACGCGGCAGAAACTTTTGATACTCGCCAATTTTTGGAAGGTAGTCACTGGCGCCGGCGAGCAGGACTCTGAGAGCCAAATCGGGACTGTCCTTTCCTGTGATTACGATGATCGGACAGTTGGGGTTTGCCTCATGCAGCTTTTGGACGATTTCGACTCCGTCGATATCGGGCAGGTCGTAATCGGTTACGGCTACGTCGTAGGCATTCTGCTTGATTTTCTCGATCGCTTCTTGACCGCTTCCGGCGACGTCGACGCCATACAGCGGCGACTGCGAGAGAATCGCCTTTTTGCAAATGTCCAAATCCGGCTGAGCGTGCTCAACAAGAAGCACTAGACGCTCCCTGTTTTCCGTCGTTTCTGTTCTATTAGTATCTTCGGAGCTTGTTTCCGTCATAGCCGCTACTACTGGTTCTAATCTATTTTTTCGGTTCAAAATGGGTTGTCATAACATAGGTAACCCAATAAAGAATTATCGTCCAGCCTATAGTCTTAGCGTTGATCGGAACTGCTATAAAAGCAATAGTGCTGGTTCGAAGATTATCGGCCAATTTCCCTCGTGGGGCTTCCCAACAGTTAACTCTAACCCTCACCAAGCCCCCCAACCTCATGTGAGGTTCTCTGCCACGGTCCTGCGAGGTTTTATTTAGAGAGCAGCCAACCCTCCTGGCTGCTTTCTTTATGTCCTCCACTGCACTGGTTGCGCTCCCGGCTTCAAACCCAGGGGCAGATGTCAGTTTCCGGACTCTTGCTCGGGTTTGAAAAATCGTGCTTGAGGTTTCCGGAGACGTTTAGCCCCGTGCAACGTTTCCGGAACTGGAATCGCTTGCGCCGTCTGCCTTTGCGGGAGTCACTTTTGCGCACGGGAACCACCGTTTCCGGAAGCACCAACCGAACAAATGCGGACCCCCAAAGGCGAAAACATCCAAAGGGGAAAACAAACATTGAAAACTAATTGTGAGCACTGCAGCTCATCTTGAAAGGTGGGCGGCCTTTTTGAACGTACACGCGTGAAAGTTTTTCGTGCGCGGCACCGGGCACTTCAGACAAATCTGCTGAATATGGAAGGGCCTGCGGGTTGAATTCCAACTTGGTAACTGCAACGCCTCTTTCGTCGAAAAAGTCCCCCGATATTTCGTAATCGCCTTCTGGAAAAGCCTGAATGGTTGGGTTTAAGAAGTAGCCGACACGCTTGCCTGAAGGTGAGTAGATATTGACTTTTATGTCCGCCATTTTCAGCTCCTGGTGCTTGATTAGTTACTTGTCGACACGGGTAGTAAATACGTATTTAGTTGTCGCACGAAATGTGTTAATAAATGGAAGGATCGTTCTGAACACAACTTACAACGATACGATCAAATCGATTTGTGTTTTTGTATTCGAGTCAGGATTTTACTAGAGATCTGAAAAGGAGTTTGCCAATGTCGTACACAATTGTCGCTGACCTATGCGAAGGGATCGCAGACTGTATTCCAGTTTGCCCCGTTGAATGTATTCATTGGGCCGATGGCAAGACCAACACCAAAGGCACGAAGTATACATATATCGATGATGCCACCTGCATTGACTGCGGTGCATGTCTTTCCGTGTGCCCAATTGAGGGTGCAATTTTGGACGAGTGGAAACCTGAGCTGCAGAAGCCTTAGAAACGTCAACTCGGGACCATTTTTTGATGGAGCCATGCAAAAGGCGTGGCTCCTGTTGCTTTTGGATTTTAAATTTCGCACGATGAAGTGAGTTTCGATTATTTGAAAAACTCTGCAGCTTTCAAACGAAGCGCTGTCATTTGAGAACTCAATTGCGCTTTCTTTTGTTTGATCAAAGCATCATCACACTCTTGAGGAACGTAGATTGGATCGGAAAAAAGACACACCACAGGTGTGTGCCACCACGGTCCCATGTAACAGTCCCACGTGTTGAAGTACCAAAGAACGCGCCCATGACACACATTTGGAATGATGGGAAGACCGGTCATCTCGGCAAGTCGAATGATGCTGTCGTTGACTGAGTACATTGGACCGCGTGGGCCATCAACAGTAAACAAAAGACTCCTGCCTTCTTTGCTTGCCGAGACAAGTTCAAGCGCACCACGCATGCCGCCATGGGCCGGTGATCCTCTGACGATGGAGAATCCGAGATCGCGTGCAGCTCTTGCAATCATTTCGCCGTCACGACTGTTGCTGACAAGTATGGTCATCTTGCTTCTTGGCCTGAGTGCCAAGAGTCCGA
The DNA here is from genome assembly GCA_964503045.1 of uncultured Candidatus Obscuribacterales bacterium. Classification (GTDB taxonomy): domain Bacteria; phylum Cyanobacteriota; class Vampirovibrionia; order Obscuribacterales; family Obscuribacteraceae; genus CAYZJR01. The sequence continues at coordinate 25,946 of CAZCZI010000050.1, read as the reverse complement.
CCATATGTCCGTGATAAAAGGGGAAGATGGCAGGAGGTACCGACTCCAATTCCGGGACTTCCTTACCGCCGACAGCCGCTACAAACGGCAAAGCCGCCTCGCTTGCCACCACTACCCACTCATATGCACGGTCGAAAATAGAGATTCCATGACGAAAGAAAGCAGCCAGAGAGAGCACACGGGCACGATCGAGTGCCGGAAAGCGCAAAAAGACGTCTCTCAGTTTCAGTCGTTTCATTTCTTCATACAGTTAACAGGCTGTTGGCGCTGAAAGTTGACAAACATACAACAAACATAGAGGGGACCTAGGTTTTGGCAAACGCCGCCCGGCCTGGCTTGGCTTAATCTTAGCGCACGTTTGAGTGACCTCGGTGATGTCATGAGGTATCTCAAATTAGTATCAAATAAAGAGCATATCAAGTGCCTAAAGCCCCGCTCAGCTCAAGCTTAGGGGTGCTTCTATGCTATTATCCTATAATGCCAAAAAGTATAGGATGTATAGAAAACAGGAAACGGAAAAGATAAATGGCACTTGCACAAGAACAGAAGAAAGAGATCATCGACGCGCATCGTTCGCATGCAAAAGACACGGGCTCACCAGAAGTCCAAGTCGCGATGTTGACTGAACGAATCAACCAACTTACAGAACACCTGCGCAGTCACCCCAAAGATTTTCATAGCAGAAGAGGCTTGCTGATGATGGTCGGCAAGAGACGTCGTCTGTTGCAATATGTCAATCGCGAAAACCTTGAGCGTTATCGCGGACTCATCGAAAAGCTCGGATTGCGGCGTTAATTAAGGCGGGCTCTTTAGCTCGCTTTTTTTCGACCCTTTCTTGGCGACTGTTGCTTCGAGGATTCCTCGGAGGCGTTTTTGGTCGGAATTTGAATTTTAGAAGTCGCATGAAGAGCCATTCTTGGTCAATGGGTTTTTTCATGTTTTTGGAGAAGAACAATTAGATGGACACAGTAGGTTTCGAGGACAGAAAAGTGGAAAGTGTTGCTGCGCACGACGTAAAGAGCACGTCTTTGAATATTGATGGCAAAGAAGTTGTCATCAAAACAGGAAGAATGGCAAAGCAAGCAAACGGTGCTTGCGAAGTAATTTGCGGTGACACCATGGTTTTGGTTACCGCTACAGAAAGTAAAAATCCTCGCGAGGGAATCGACTTTTTTCCATTGCTTGTTGACTACGAAGAAAAGTTGTATGCAGTCGGACGTGTTCCAGGCAGCTTCGGACGCCGCGAAGGCAAAGCGCCGGACAAAGCGATTTTGGTATCACGTTTGATCGACAGACCGATTAGACCGCTGTTTCAAGAAGGCTACAGAAAAGATGTGCAAATCGTCGCCACTGCGATGAGTGCCGATCAAGAAAATCCACCAGACACGCTGGCAATGCTTGGCGCATCGTTTGCAATCGGTTTGGGTGGACTGCCGTTCAACGGACCTATCGGCGCAGTGCGTGTGGGCCGCGTCGCCGGCAAATACATCGCCAACCCAAGTTACGCTCAGATTGACGAATCAGATATCGACATCATCATTGCCGGAACGGAAAATTCGATCATGATGGTCGAAGCCGGCTGCAAACTCGTCAGCGAGCGAGATGTATTGGGCGCTATTGACTACGGTCACCAGCACATCAAAAAACAAGTCGAAGTGCAGAAAAGTTTCTTCGAATCTCTCGGTGCCACCAGAAAAGATTTCGAAGCACCGGAGAAGAACCATGAATTGGCAGATTTAATTGCTTCTGTTTGCACCGAAAAACTAAAACAGTCCATGGATCATGTTACGTGCAAAGTCAAACGCAGTAATCTGATCGATGAAGCAAAGCAAGCCCTGGCAGAGGCAATTGCAAACTTGCCGGAAGATCATCAACTCAAATCTGTTTCTTCCGGGTTGATCGCCGAATATATCGAAGCTCATGAAGCAAACCTGATGCGCGCTCAAGTTCTTGATACCGGAATTAGAGCTGATGGCAGAAAGTGTCACGAGATTCGACCGATCACGATTGAAACATCAGTTTTGCCGCGTGCTCACGGCACCGGTCTTTTCACCCGTGGAACAACACAAGCTCTTTCGATTGCGACACTGGGCATTGGAAGCGATGCGCAACGTTTGGATTCAATCGATCCACAAACGGAAAAGCGCTACATGCACCATTACAATTTCCCCGGTTTCTCCGTTGGAGAAGTTAAGCCGATGCGCGGTCCAGGCCGGCGTGAAATCGGACATGGTGCCTTGGCAGAGCGTGCATTGATTCCTGTTTTGCCTCTACAAGAAGAGTTCCCTTACACCATTCGCGTGGTGTCGGAAGTTCTTGAATCCAACGGCTCGACAAGTATGGCTTCAACCTGCGGGTCCAGCTTATCTTTGATGGATGCTGGCGTTCCCATTAAGTACACGGTTGGTGGCATCGCCATGGGTTTGATTTTGGAAGATGATCGGTTTGCGATTCTTTCTGACATTCAAGGTCTGGAAGATTTCCTCGGCGACATGGATTTCAAAGTCGCCGGCTCGCGTGAAGGAATTACCGCTCTGCAAATGGACATCAAGATTGAAGGCATCTCGCTCGAAATCATGCGTGTCGCTTTGGAACAAGCCCGGCGCGGTCGAGTTCATATCATCGACAAGATGGAAGAAGCGCTTCCACGGCCCAGGCAAGAGTTGTCCAAATGGGCACCACGCATCATCACCATTCACATCAACCCAGAAGATATCGGCACTGTCATCGGTCCTGGTGGCAAGATGATTCGCAGAATTATTGAAGAGACCGGCGCCACTATCGATATCGAAGATGATGGAACCGTGCTCATCGGCAGTGTCGATCAACAAGGTGGAGAAGCCGCAAAAGATTGGATCGTCAAGTTGGTCAAGCGCATCGAGATTGGCGGTGTCTACTCCGGACGCGTCACACGAATTATTCCAGCCGGATGTTTCGTGGAAGTGCTTCCTGGAAAAGAAGGCATGGTGCACATCTCGCAACTTGAAAATCGACGAGTTGAAAAAGTTGAGGATGTCGTATCTGTCGGTCAGAAAGTAATTGTGAAGGTTCGCGAAATCGACGAACGCAATCGCGTCAATTTGACGATGAAGGGCGTCTCGGATGCAGAACGAGCCGAATTCGAAGGCGTAGAGGCAACGTAGTGCGACTAGCTCTGGCACTTGGCATATCAGCAGTCTTGCTCGTGTGCGGAGTTACTGAGCCGGCAATCGCCAAGCGGTCTCATAAAAAAACTGCGACAAGGCATTCGGGTTCTAAATCGGTAGCGCGAAGTCGTACAAAGCGTACGCGAGTTGCCGCGACTCCGGTTAGATCGGCTCGTGGAAAAAGCGGCAAGCGTTCTTCTCAGACGAAAAAAACTACCGCCAAATTACAGAAAGTTGGAACGCAAAAATCTGCTGGCAAAAACGAGCAAGTGATCGAGCCACCCGTGGCTGTCGGTAAAGACAGGGTTGAAGCCGACAATGTCAGGAGCGTACTGAGCAGAGCCTACAGGCTTTACGACCAGGGGCTCAACAGTCGCCTAAACGGTGCGAGCCCAACGGCAGTCAAACAACTTGATGAATCAAGACGCTTGTACGAAGACGCAAGACGCTATCAATCTCGCGGCGTGCCTTCCACTGCCGAGTATTTGGTGCACTTTGAAATGGGTCGTGCAGCCGAGGTTGCCGGCGACGTATCAACTGCTCGCGATTCCTACGCAAGGTGTCTGAAAGTAAAACCCGACTTTATCAATGCATCGGTTCATATAATTACGCTGCTTGCCAGAAACAAACAGCTGCCACTTGCCTTGGTTTGGGCTAAACAAGCGGCTGACAAAGATCCGCTTGAACCTCGCGCCCACATGCTCCTTGCTTTGGTTTTGAGAAAGTTGGGTGAATCACAAAAGGCTGATTCCGAAATTCAAAAAGCCGAGAATCTCTTGGCTGGCAAGTTGGGTGATACGCGCCCCGTAGATGTTGCGGTACCTCGACCTTTTCAACCAGAGTCTGACATATCCGGGGAGCAAACTCCGCCGGTTAATCCGTTTGTTTCATCAAGATTGCAAGAGGATGGCAGAAGCGAGAAGTTAAAACAACTTGTCGCTGCGCGTGACAAGTTGATGAGCTCGATTGCGCAATCTCAATTAACAACTGCGGCAAGCGTAAAAGGTGTGGCAATCGGCCCAGGGACACTGAGAGTCTTTGTTGACAAATTTGACGACTCAGAAACGCTTCCTGATTCAATTGACGGAGTGCGTCTTGAATTCGTCGTCGTCAGCGACAAACAGTAGATTTTGGGTATTCAAAAGGCAACAAAAAAGGAGGGTTTCCCCTCCCCTTTTAACAGTCGAAGTGCTGTTGCAACACTATTTGGCAGCGTCAACTCTTTCCTTGAACTCTTTACCAGGCGAGAATGCCGGTACTTTTTTCGCTGGAACTTTGATCTTTTCGCCAGGCTTTTGGGGGTTGTTTGTTTCGCGCGCGTTGCGTTGACGACGCTCGAAGGTGCCGAATCCAACGAGGGTTACACGATCGTTCTTGGCAACGACTTCAGTAACTACATCGGTAAATGCAGCCAACATTTCTTCTACTGCTTTTTTCGTATTGTTGGTGCGCGCAGCTATTTCAGCAGCCAGTTCTGCTTTGTTCACTGAGATTCCTCCTGTCCCGCTTGGGGTCTGTAAAACCACGTAACCGGGAAGAATACAGCACCGCGGGACTTTCAACAAGGGAGTAGAGCATAAAATGTGGCTCTTGATAAAAGAACGTGACGCTTCTAAATCATTCCTGGATTTTTCCAATAAGATTGAGACGAAATCTTGTTTTTATAGTGTGAAATCAAGGACAAAAAGGGAACAACTACAATACTAATTATGTAGGAGCGGCGAAGGCGAAAGCGAGAAGAGAAGCACTTGGCGCGATCAAACACGAGACAGGCCACCCATTCTGCTGATTTGAAAGACGCTGCATTTGCAGCTGCAAATGCTGCTGAAAACAAGAAGGCAAAGGGAACGATCGTTTTGGACGTGGGACAAGTGACTCTCCTAGCCGACTACTTTGTGATCACGGGGGGTGATTCTACAGCGCAAGTTAGAGCTATCGTTGAATCGGTAGACGAAGCGCTGACTCAACGTGGACTTCGGGCCCGAATCGAAGGCAAGCAAGAGGGTAGATGGGTTCTTCTGGACTATGGCGATATCATCGTTCATGTTCTGCACGAGAAGGAGCGTAACTTTTACAAATTAGAGCAGTTCTGGAACCATGCCCTGATTGTGGATCGGGCAGATTGGGTAAGAGAATAAAGAGGGATATAGTCCAGATCGGTTTTAAAAGAAGGCCGGATTCAAGGCGATGGGGGTTTAGGTTTTAGTATGAGTTTCAGGACCAGATTACAAGGGTTTGTTGAAAGTCGTCAGAAAATTCAGATCTGGTACGGAATGGGCTGCCATAACACAGTTACCGGACGCGTACTGACGGTCGATCACGACCACATCGACGTAGAGTCTTACTCGCACGAGAGTGACGGGCAGATTCACATTCGCCGGATTTTAATCCCGCTGCATCTCATTCTTCACATTGACATTACCTCGGCCGAAATCGAGGAAGACGACGAAGCCGCTCAAGCTCCCGAGCAAAAAGAGAGCAAAACAGGCGCTCCGCCGGCTGCGTTGTCAGTTATAGACTTGCCGGACGCGCCCCGCGGCTACGGCGTCAAAGTTCTTTCGCAACTTAATGCTTCATACTCCAACCGCTTCTCCCGCATGACTGCAGGACCGGGCGGAATTTACTTCTCATGCGACGGCAGTGTTTGGTTTATCGACAACAACGCTCAATTGAGCGAGTACGCGCGCATTCGAGGCAACAGCACCATCTCCGGTCTGCGCTTCGATCGCAAGGGCGTGCTATATGTCGCCACCATTCAGGGAACCGTCTACCGCATCGACCCCAACAAGTCAGGCAGAATTCTCGCTCAGCTTGACGGTACGTTGACCGGCGGCGGCACCTTCCTTTCTGATTTGGCAATTGGAACACGTGAAGAAATCTATGTCTCCAACTTCCCATCCAACACCGGCGGCATCTTCAAAATCGACAGAACCGGCGAGTACGAAGTTCTTTTGGGTGGACCGGGACATGGTACTCAAGGCTTGCTGCTTGATCCAGATGGATTCTTGTGGTGTCTCGAACATGCGACCGGCTCCGTCGTGAAGCGTTCGCTCGATGGTCGTGAAGTGACCAGAATTCAGGTGGCGGAGTCTGAAAGCTTCAATTTTGCCGATGGTTATGACGGCAATCTAGCAATGGACAGCCTCGGTCGCTTGTATGTGACTGCAGGACGCGCCGGCTGCTGCATCCGCGTCAACCGTGAGGGACGTACTGAATTCTTCCTCACAGGATTGGTCAACCCAACCGGCATTGCATTCGGACCGGATGGCGCGCTGTTCGTTCTTGAAGCTGGACGCTCAAGAGTGCTGCGAGTCGCCGCTCTCGACAAGGCTGATCGCACGGCATCAGCGACTGCGCTGAGCTAGTAGCTAGGCGTTAGATTTCAGAAGACGGTGCTTCGGTGCCGTCTTCGCTCTTTTTGACGTCAGCAGCTACGCTGAGCTAGCGCCGGTTTCGGTGATACCTTGGCTATTCGCTTTTTCTGTTGCAACTTCTTTTGCCGCGACTCGATTAGTTCGTTACTTGCAGGCTTTTGTGAAATCAGCCGCGTAAGCAGCAAACCTGAAACAAAACCGGTGGCGAGAATTCCCCAAAACAAAAGTGCGTTGGGATACGCTTCCAACCCGTGCTTTACGTTCATTCCGAAGATAGAAGCGATTGCAGTTACTGGTAGAAACAGCGCAGCCAGCACATTGAGCCGATGCGCCGAGGTCGCCATCTCATAGCTGCGTTGCGATTGCAGTTCGGTCTTTTGCGCAACCGTATAATCCAATCCATTTTTTGCATCAGTGAAGAGCAGTTCAAACGCTCTCTCAAGGTCTGAAGCACTATCGCGAGCGACTATTATGTCGCGATCGTTGGGCACCAATTCGCGTGCCTGCTGCAGTGTTGTGTGCAGGTTGCGACTGGTTCGATGCAGCGGGGCAACCGATTGCAAGAGTTCAAAGTAGTCTTCAGCGCAGTCCGCTGCCTGCAGCTGCTTCTCTAATTGATCTACGCGTTGTGCAAAAGTGACGATGTGTTGTTTGAGCAGATTGGTTTGGCTACCATCAAAACTCCATCTCCAGAAACCTGTCAAATCGCGCCACAACAAACGAGCGTTACGTTCGCGATCGTCTGGACCAGGTGGCTCGTGCAGCACTAACAGCAGGTGCCCATCAGCGTACATCGCTCTTTGTCTTCCGGCGCTTTCACCAAACCGTTCGCGAATTTGTGTTGGAATATTCCAGTCTTCTGGGACGATTGTCTTCATGTTGTCTTAACTCTCCGTTCTTCTTTTCGTTGTTTTAGTTGATCCCATTATCGAACCCAACCGGTTAAGAACGCTTTAAGACGAGCGGCGGCGCACCATCACGAGATCAATTGCAGCGAATGGGACACGAATTTCGTGATCTCGCGGCGCGTGATCACGCGTTGCATGGCCACCATATATGATGCAGAGTCACCACATACGATGGCCACGCGTCGCGTGATCACGCGACACGAGATCATGCGACACGAGATCATGCGACACGAGATCATGCGACACGCGACCATGCGACACGCGACCCATGATTTTGAGTCTACGCGGTCAGATCTAGCGCGAAAGAACAGCGCCGACTTCTTCTTTGTATAGCGACTCGATTTGAGGTTTGTATTTCGCGAGCACTACGTTGCGCTTGATCTTCAAGGTGGCCGTCAGCTCGCCGGCATCAACCGACAAATCTTGCGCCAAGATAGTGAAGTTGCGGACAAGCTCATAGTCTGCAAGCGAGTCGCTTCTCAAGTTGATTTCTTTGCGCAGGAACTTTTTGAGATCTTGGCTGTTGGCGAGATCTTGGAATGTTTCGAAATTCCAATTCTTCTCTCTGGCAACCTCGATGGTCGCCTGCTCGTCGAGTGTCAACAAGGCGACCAAGTGTTTGCGCTTATCTCCACAGACCACTGCTTGAGTCACCAGCGGTACCGTCTTGAGAATTGCTTCGATGCGTTGCGGTGCGATATTCTTGCCGGCGGAATTCACGATCAAGTCTTTCTTGCGATCGGTGATCTTCAAGTAGCCCTCACTGTCTAGAACGCCGATGTCGCCGGTTTTGAACCAACCATCTTCAAACGCTTCATCGGAATTTTCCACACCGTAATAGCCGGTGAAAACTGTTCGGCCTTTGAGTAGAATTTCGCCGTCTTCTGCAATGCGAACTTGCACTGATGGCAAGGCGCGACCGACTGTTCCCATCTTGATCTTGCTGAGTCTGTTGACGCATGCAGGTGCTGCTGTTTCGGTGAGACCATAACCTTCCATGGTCTCGATTCCGATTGCATTGAAGAATTCCAAAACCACAGGAGTTGCAGGCGCGCCGCCACTGACGACCAGCCTGAGCCGTCTTCCGATGCGTTCTCTCATTTTGGCGAAGATCAATTTTTCGGCAATCGCCAATTTCAATTTCAAAACAGGATTTGGTTTTCGTCCGACTGCTTGCAGTCTTACTCTTTCTTTGCCTGCTTCAAGTGCCCAGTCGATGAGCTTTCTGCGTCGTCCAGATGCGCCTTCAATGCCGCTTCTCACTTTTGCGTAGATGCGATCGAGTACGCGCGGCACCATTAAAAGCATTGTTGGTTCTACTTCCGCCATGTTTTTGGCCATGGCCTCGAGACTCTCTGCAAAGGCGCAAGCACCGCCTGAATGAACCCAATAAAACTCGCCGCAAACTCTCTCGAATACGTGAGAAAGAGGCAGATACGAGAGGTAGAGATCGTTTTTGGAGATTGGCAGAATGTCCACTAAATCATCGAGCACGCCGATCACGTTTATGTGCGTAAGTGGAACGCCCTTGGGTGTTCCGGTAGTGCCGGAGGTGTAAATGATTGTCGCCAAATCGTCGAGCGTTGTCGCCTCTACTCTTTGCGCAATGAGCTTCGGCTCTTTAGCCATGAGGTTTTCACCTTTGGCGAGCAACTCTTCGGTGCTAATCACATAGCCTTGAGGAAGGTTGTGCTCGCGAGATAGTTCGGCAAGCGGCTTATCTCCTTTCGACGGTGTGTGAATGACGATGGTCTTGAGGTAGGGAAGCTTTGCTTTCAAAGGCAAAACTTTCAGCAATAAGCTTTGGTTTTGTACGAACAATACTTCTGATTGCGAGTTGTTGAGAATGTATTCAATGTCTGATAGTGAGCTGGTCGGATAGATTGGCACCGAGACGCCGCCATTAGAGATGGTGGCAAAATCAGAGGCTACCCAGAGGTGTGACGTCGGTGAATAGATTGCTGCTTTCGAATTCGGCTTGATGCCGAGCGCAGCCATACCGAACGAAAGCTTCTCCACCAGCGCACTGAAGTCAGTCCAGCTCATTTGCTGGTACTCAGCGCCTTTTGGTTTAAACAAGACTGCCGTAAGCGCACCGAGTTCGGTTGCGCGTCGATAAAACATTGAAGCGAGGTTCTTTTGCGCCATCGTCACTCTCCAATTGAGCGCTCACAAATGAGCACGCTCTTCCTTGTTAAACGCCAGTCTTGCTAGTCTCCAAAACCAAGACTCCGAGCATATTATAGTCAGTTTTCAGGATGTGACAATTGAATCTGGAACAGCGATTTCCTAGAAGAATTACATACTTCACATTTCAAAGCTTAAGTGAGACTCTGCTAATGCTGAAAGTCCTTCAATATCAAGCTTTTACGCGATCGACTCGATCTAAACGGCCTTGCGACCAGTAAGAAATTGACAAAACTTCAGACGGCATAAAGCAACGTAAAGTTGCAAATGTGAACATCTGTTAACCCTATGCGTTAACTTTGTTAGGTGCCGTTTCGGCGATCCAATCACAGAGGTAGTCTGCCATCTCATCGATGACAGGATCGAACATCAGATCGTGCCATGCATCATTGAACACAAACTTGGTTTTGCTTGGTGCCACGATTGATTCGAAAATGTTGTTGCTGATTGAGTTATCAACGATTTTTTCGACACCGGCAGTAAGCATCAAGACTGGGCATGGCACTCGTTTTGCACCAGCTTTTGCTTCTCTGGTTAATTGCAACAGTTCAAACAACATGCGTGCAGGAAGCAAAAAACGACGGTCGGGATCTTGCGCTAGCCACTGGCGAACAGACTGTTCTCTTGTGACTTGATCGACACCATACGGCAGTGCCACTTCTTGATCCGGCTTCATCAAAGCGGTTCCTAGCGCCTTCACTCTGTAGCCGATGTTGAATGTCTCGGAGTTGCCCCCAAAGCCAGGTGAAAACATCACCAATCCCTGGCATTTGAGGATTGAAGCAGCCTTGAGCGCCAATACTGCACCCATACTGTTCCCCATTACATAAATAGGTTTGTCTCCGATCGTTTTTCTTAGATAGGAGAACACGGTGACGAGATCATCAACCCATTGTTTGCGCGAAAGGAATGTCTGACCGCGTCGTTTGCCAAAACCTACGTGGTCGTAAGCCAGGGCGTAGACTCTGCGCACCTTGAGACGGCGTCCCAGAGCCTCGAACCATCCACTGTGAGCTCCCAAACCATGAATCAACAGCGCGGCAGATTTGCACTCAGATGCGGTGCCCCAGGTACGACCAGGGATAATCTGCTCTAATGTAGTTCCGTCAGGAGTCACCAATTGTGTCGGCAACTCGAATTGTGAGCCAGTCGGCGTAAGGTTTATATCAACAACCATGCACGTTATTATAGCTTCTATATGCTGTGCCGACCGTAAAAATATAATTCCCAAACCTGTTCAAAAGTAATGACTGAAACACAGACAAAAGCACAAAACATGAGCCACAAAGGCGGATCTGTGCTTTTGAGAATTTTGGTTGTTGTAATTACTTTAGGTGTTTTGGTGGCACTTGGTATCAACTTCTTTCGGACACCGGAGACACCGCTGGCAAGAGCGCAAAGTTTGATACGCGAAGGCAAAGCTGCCGCAGCCCTGCCTATTCTCGAAGAACTCTGCCGGAAAGAACCTGATAACGCCGAGGTTTTCCCGGCGATGGCGCAGAGTTATCTAGCTACAGAGCGCTTTGCCGAAGGTCGCACCGCCCTCGACACCTCTTTGCGTCTGAAGCTTTCTCCTGAAGCACTAGCACCGGTGGTACTTTCATATGCAAACTATTACGAGTCAAGGGGCGATTTCGAAGAGGCAGACAAGCTGTTTCGTTCAGCCAAAGCCGTGTGCGGCGATCAATACTTAAATGCCGGAAAAGGACAGCTCTATCACCGCTGGGGTGAAAACGACATTCAAAAGTCGAATATGAAGGATGCCGTTGTGCATTTGGAACTGGCGTCGCAGTTGAGCAGCTTCCTCGATCAAAACGCTCAAAACGACATAGTAAGGAAGCTTGCAAACGGATACCGCGAACTAGCCGCTGTAGCAGAAGTTCAAGACAAGAACGACCAGGAGGCGCGCCGCCTGTTGGAAAAATCGCTCACTGTCTGTGATGAGCTGGCGACACGAATCGCCTTGGCCAACATTTATAGGCGCGAAGGCAAGAAAGACAAAGCCATTGAGAACTATGAACTGATCTGTAAGCAAGATGCAAATAATCTCGAGGCGCGGCACCAGCTGATCAACCTTTTGATTGAAACGAAGCAACTGGAAAAGGCGCAGGCAGCCCTCACCGAGCTTACCGATCGTGAAAAGAGCGTGGAAAACTATCAACTGCTTGCCTCACTCAATCTCAAGCTCAACAACTACGCCGGCGCAGTGCGCGCTCTTGAAGATGCCTGTGGCTTGAATTCAAAGCCAGAACTTTTGAAGGAACTGCATGGAGTGTTGCTCACATGGAGCGATGTGCTCATGAGGCAGAAAAAGACGCAAGAGGCAATATCTGTAAGAGGACACGCAGAGCGGATTTCCGACCAATTGGCAATGCTCACCAGAGACCAGACACCCGAAGAGACGCCGGCGCAGACTGAAGCTCCGGCGGCGACCGGACAGTGGGATCCTAAGGTACCGCCGATTGCACTGGTTTTTTCTCGCATCTGGTTGGCGAGAGGCAGTCTCACTCCGGAAGGAGAAATCAGAATCAAGAATATCTCGGGCGCTCCCGTGCCTGACTTGGCTCTGACAGCAGTTTTCTACGACAACACGTCGAGGCGAGCAAATGGGTCGGTGACGTTGCCCGTGGCCACACCTACCTCGCAGCCGTTTGCAGTCGGTGGTGAGAAATCACTCTACTTTTCATGCCCCAATATTGTTAGGTATGACCACCAACAAGCAGTCATCATTCTGTGGAAAGGGAAGTTCCTGCGAGAGTTTCCCGTTGTGAAGAACAAGTAGCTCTGGTGATAAACTAGTACCTTAATGGCGTTCTACACATACTCGATGCGAGCCTTGAGATCTGATGAGCGAGCAGCCAGCTGAGGTACCACCTTTAGCTTGCAAACATGAATACGTGCGTATCTTTCAACGCAGGTTGAAAGGATTAGAACGTCGCCTTGTCTCAACCAAGGCCTATTTGCCAATTGGATTCAAGGCTACAGACTTCGGTCACTTGTCTGAAGGCAGCTATTGTTTTTGCTCGAAGTGCAGAGCACGGTTGTTTCCTCGCAGAACACAAGCTGAAAAACTGCAAGCAAAGCTGGCGAAAGCGCAGGCCGCTCAGACAGCTGGCTTGGAGTCCGTTGCTGATGCATTGTTGGAAGAAGATATCGGCGCCGAGGTTGAAGAGACTACGAGCTTTGCAGACATTCACGTCGAGGAGCTTGAAGTCGAAGCGGTCGATGTACAAGACATCGAAGCTGAAGGAGTCAAAATATCAGAAGAAGATGGAGAGGAGTGCTTACTTGATGACGAAGAAGGATGACAGCCTGATTAGGGTTTTCGATAAGCTGATTTGTTTGGCGGTTGTAGTGCCGCCGCTTTATATGCTCATTCGCTTCTTGCGTTGGTATATCAGGCAAGAACGAGAAGTAGTAGAAGAGGAAGCAGCGAGCTAAAGCAGGTATCTAGCAGGTAACGATGTCTGAGACGTCGCCTACACCAGTAAACCAAGCAGAAGCAGAAGCTGACATCACGCAAAAGCAAAGCATGCAGCGTTACTTCGCAAGAATCGTTCGCGCGTTGATCGTGACGACGCTTGGTGTTGGCGGTGGTGTTGGCCTGTGTGTTTTCATCTTCTGTGTCGTCACCGGTCACCAAGCTGAGGCGGCAAGATTTGGTTTGAACGCCGGTCTGGTAATTGGGCTTTGTGTGTCTGTTTTATTTGTGTGCGTGCTTTTGCCGCGCGACATAATCACCAAGATGTTTCTCAAGAAAGGGCAGTACCGCGAGATTTGGGAGTTGGAGCAAACTCTCGACATGGAAGTGGAAGGAACCCTGAAAGAAGTCTTCGGTGCTTGCAGGCAAGCACTACTGGCGGTGCCATACGTGCGGGCTGTATCCGACGATTTCGAGAATCTCGTCGCCACCGCGAATACAGGGCCCAGCTGGCGTTCGAGCGGTGAGGAGATTCAAGTCGAAATCAATCCGATTGCCGAAAATCGCTGGCATTTGAAGTGTTCAAGTCACTCGCACACCAGAGACATTGTTTTTGATTATGGAAAGAACTTTGAAAATGTCGACGTGTGGGCGACGCAAATGCGCAATGCGGTGAAGGTTATTGAGAGGACGGCTTGAGGCGTTTGCTTCCGGTAATATCACGGTGGATACTCAGAATGCGCTCGCCGTCAGTCGCTTTTCTTTTAGCAACACGTTGACTCGCTCCATCACTTTGAAGGCGTCGGCGACGTAGAGTACATCGCACTTGCCAGCCGCCCAGCTGCAATTGGGATCGGTATTGATTGCTCTTCTCTCGTTTATAAACCGCCATCCTACAACATGAGGCTCCTCTCCGTGACAGCAGGTGGACAGTCCTTTGGGGTGCCTGGGTGTGGCGCCGGTTTGGCCTATCTGATTGAGGTGAGTCATGAAAGGCAAAACCGCCTGACCTTCGCCGCCTAAATCGACCACCGATTTGCTGCCGCCGAGCGATGCCTTGCTTTGCTCGAGAAAGTCGAGGATTAAACTTGCGGCGAGGTCAACATGGGCCTGACCATCAGCCTGTTTCTTGGTCCAGCCCGCCCCGGCCACAAACAACAATTTGGCTTCCGGACGAATGGTTTCCAGATTGCTTCCGGGCATTCTCACACCGGTGACCGACGTCTTCGATTGAGGCACACTTACAGGCACGCTTTCGACTGAGGCCGCTGCTGATGGACCGTTCCAGGCATTATGGCATGATGTTTCGAGCGCAATGCACCAGGGGCGGTGCAGTCGGGAAAGCGTCCCTGACATTCTCTGCCGGTAGTACCAGCGGTCGATTTTGATCGTGCCAGACGTGCTTTCTATCGCAGACACGTGAGTGTCTGCTCTTCCACCGAGCCTGTAAGCGAGACCGGCCACTATCCGGTTCCATCTCGAGGTGGCGGGTACTACGATTATGCTCGCTTTTGCGGCTTTAGAGATTGCCTCAGCAGCGGCGATATCCGTACTGTATCGCGCTTGCGAAAACTCCGCCCCGGTTGCACCGAGAAATTTCAGGGCGCCGCAACTGGCAATCTGGTTGGCGGCCTTCTGCACCTCCAATCCAATCAAGCCCACATACAGCTCACCACCGAGTTCAACTGCAGCCCCCAGTGTCTCCAAAGCCGCAAGAGCCAGCGAGCCATCCGGTTCTGTGTGAGCGAGCATCAGTACTTTTTCCATTGTTTTTCAGTTCTCCACTGTTTCGTTGCCGCCAGTTTTCTCTTACAGTTTCAATTCTCCATCCATGCCACCAGCTCGTGCGCTATCTCGTCGACCGACATGTCTTTGACGATGCGAGTCTCACGTTTTTGTTTTGGCAAGGACACTGCGGCGAATTCAATACCCTGAGCACCGGGCTTGACGCTTTGCGCTTTCTGAAGAGCTGGCATGATACCACGCATATTGGTCATACCGACTTGCGGGTTGTTGGGCGGCTCAGCCAGGCTGCCGGTGGCCCAGCCCAGCATGGCCGGCGGGTTCTGGCATCGCGAGAACTGGTGCTTGCCGCCTTCGATTCTTTCGAGAATTTCCAGAGAGCCGTCGGCGTTTACCTTCAACTCATCGACCCCTTGAAACTGATCATCGATGCCCAGCATCTCAGCGAGGATCTGCATGGTGGCACCGGCACCGCGGGATGCCGATTCCCAGCCACCGAACAGAAGCAGTTTAGACTGATCAAGATCGGCAATCGACTTGATCGCATTGAACAGCAGTGACGCGACCTCTTGCGCTTCAGTAAAAGCGCTTGAGGAGCCGTCTACCGCGATGAGATCAAAGGAGACTTTCTGACCGATTGTCATCATGACCTGCTGCAATTTAGCCTTCGGTGCCAGGCTGACCAGCCAGACTTTGCTTCCGGGAAATTTCTTGCACAGGTCAGCTGCTTCGAACAGTGCGTGTTTCGCCCACGGATCGAGCACCGCCGGTAGCATCATCTCATTTTTCAAGGAAGGACCATCTGCGCCGTTCAGCGGTTCGAGAGTTTGCCAGGGATCTGGAACGATCCCGCCGCAAACTACGATCTGAAATTGTGTTGTCATTTTCGCTCCTTTCGTGAATTGCCTTTAGATGCCGACAGTCTGCTCAATTTTCGGCGGAATGAAGCCCTCCTGTGCCGGCTCTCAGATCCAGAATCGTTCTTTCCGGTCTTTCGGGATCTGGTATGGCGCAGCTCCAGACGCAGGCACCACAATGTATGCATTTCTCTCTGTCGAATACTGGCAATCCATCAGGTCCGGGTGTTATCGCTTGCCCGGAGCAAATCTCGGCGCATATGCGCGAATCGCAGCTCTGGCACAGATCGGGGCGCAGAAAGAGGATGTGGTCGGCGTAACCGGGCGGAGCCTGCACCTTTCCGCCGAGAAGCAGGGCATCCTGGTGAGAGATTAGCAACTTTCCGTCAAAGGGAATGGCAGGCCAGCCTACCCTGTCCATGAAGTCGTTGTGGGCTGTCAATCCGCGGGTGGCACAGTGGCGCTGAATCTGTTTAATTTCGTGGGGCGGAATTTTGTCTTTGTAATATTCTTCAAGACTGGGCAGGCGCTCGTATGGTTTTGCAGGCTCGATATGAATGGAGATCTTGCCGTGCGTCAGTCCGGACAGTGCTGTGCCGATGATACCTTCGACGATACCATGTTGAAATCCGTCGCGAGCATTCTTCGCTTCCAGTCCCTCGTGTTCGACCCAGCTGTGCCGGCGCTTTTGCACGTAGGTAGACTCCAGGTTTTCCTTATTGAACGGTTTTTGTTCACGGGCTAACTCGATGACTGCTTCAGCCAGAAGAATCCCTGTCATCCACGCTTCGTCGACGCCACTGTTTGTGAGCAGGTTGGTGCTGCCGGAGCCTTCGCCGATGCGGGCGTAGCCGTTGCCTGCCAGGTACGGCTCTCCGCGCTTACCTGCTTCTTCCAGGCTTTTGGCCCCCCACGATCGCATTGTGCCGCCTTCCAGGTGTTGCCACAGGTATGGATGCATCATCCAGTGTTGCAAGTAGCGATATGCAGTCCGCATGGGACTGTCGAACCAGGACGGGACGAAAATACCCAGTGACGCGATGCGTTCGGGATAGATGTACATGAATCCGAATATCTCCGGCTCCGGATAACCGAATGTGTGAATGACCGTACCGGCTTGGAGTTGGCATGTCTCGGGAAGATCGATGACTACTTTCATACCGATTGCCCAGTCCCGTTTATGATGTCCTTCCGGTAAGCCGAAATAATCGTCCAGTTGCCTGCCTATCGGGCCAACCGGGCCGTCACCAACCACTGTCAGATGAGCTTTGATATCCATGCCTGGCATAAAGCCGGAAGGGTCCGGGTTGCCGTTCTTATCGGTGCCCTGATCGACGAGTCGCACGCCGGTTACCGATTGGTTTTCGAAAATCGGCTTGGCCACCGGAGTGCCCGGCCAGATTTGCACTGTGCCGGTACCGATTACCTGTGAACCCACCCACTGATTGAATTGCCCGAGAGACATTACCAGTCCATCATGCTTTCTCAAGAACCAAGGTATATATGGAAGCACCAGGGCTTCCTTTTCGAACGGCAAAGTGGCGTGGATTGCTCTGATTGCTCTGTCAGCCACTCGTAATGTGGCGGAGCGTCGGCTGGCGCCGATCGGGTCGAGGAGATAGATTACCTTCTCCTGTGTAACCGGCGCCATCATTGGAATCGGCGCTGTTTCAAGGTCGGGAAAGGACTGCTTGATCGCTCTTGCCCGCGTCACTACGCCGGAGACGCCGAATCCGATGTCATCAGCTCGTTCATAGCAGATTACCTGCAGCGGCTGACCCGGCATCACCGAGCTTTCCAATTTCACAGTTCCATCTTCATTCAAGAGCTCTTTCGAAAGAGTGGTGAGAAATCCGCCCATAGCCGGTCCAAAACCGACACAGACAATGTCGACGTCCATGGATTGCCGCTCGAGCATTTCGCTTTCTTGCGTCATCATTCTCTCCGTTTCTAGTAGATCAGAAAGCACCATTGGTGGTGGCGCCCCTGTGTGCCTGGCGGTCTGCTGTGTTTAAAGAGGATAATCTAACGCTTCTGGAATCATCACTTTGGTCAGCGCTTCAGCCGCTCTGTCTTTAGCGACCCGGGCGCCGGTAAGACATGTATCGAGCTTCAAGCGCAGCCTGTTGAAGGGCGCTAATCCGTCAAAACACGAACACTGTTTTTCACCTTGCGGACTGGTTATACAGTCGCCGTCAGGGATGAGTTTATCGAAAACCTCCAGGTCGTTGAGCAGTGTGTGTGCCTTGCAGCCGTTTTCCGTCCATGCCGGATGGTGAATGTAACCGTAGACGAGCTCAGCGCAGATCCGTGCTACTTCGCCGGCGGCATTGGCTGCTTGCACATGACAGAGGTCTTTCATGAAGCCGAGCAGCCCCGGGAGTCCCTCTAATATTGCTGGATTTTCCGGTCCGTGCTTTTCCAGCTCTAGAACGTCAAGAATTTGATAGCGCGCCGCAAGCAGCCATGAGAGGGCGTCGGTAAGGGGGAACGTTACCCCCTGGCGCGCGCTCGAATATAGTTTTTTTCCTTCTTCGCTCGTGTTTTGTAGATGCTCGAGCGTCCAGAGCCACATCTGCATCGCCGTCGTCAAAGTGCAAGCGCCCGTTCCCGGCTTCTTTTCAGCCAGTTGTCTCATCTCGTTGATCCATTCTTTGAATTGTGCCAGAAAGAGTTCGTTAATCATAGTGAGCGAGAGCTGGCGCCGCTGCACCGCTTCAGGACCTTCGTAAGTGGCCTCCAGCTGGGCATCTATCCATTTGTAGGGGAGGAAGCCCGGGCAGTCTGCCGTGATTCCGTAACCTCCCATCAGACTTACTGCTTCACGCAGCATGTTGGCGCCGTGACCGGTGTTCCACAGTTTTGTCGCCGGGCACAGCACATTGGCTATAGTGTCGGCGAGAGCGAATTTTATTAGAGGATCGTTTCTTAGGGCTTCCTGCTCTTTTTCTGAGACCTTTTCATCAAACAGCTTCAGCGCCTCTTTCTCGCTCGCTTGCTGAGCTTTGAATTGCGCCCGACCTTTGCCGATATTGCGTTCGGCGTAAATGCGATGCTTCTCCTTCTCAATCGGATCGAGCTCGTCAAACAGGCGTGCCGTCGTGAAGCCCAGTGAAGCTGCAGCTTCTCCGGTTGCCCACAGATCGACAAGTCTGTGCAGTACGTCTTCTTTGGTTTGCAAACCGAGCTCGTGGCGCGGTGTCCCGGTTGCCGCTTCGCCGCCCCTGAACCTTCCGCGATGGTAGCGAATTACCGGCTCGATTGACGAGAGCAGCTTGGCGGCGGTCATAAGACCTACAGTCACGCGAGTGCGTTTGAATACCGCTTCGATTACTTCGGCGTGACTGAAGTTTGGAATGATCACGCCGTCTTTCATTGTGTAACCGCCGATGATGCGGTTGGCGCCGACGGTCTGGCTGAAAATCGGATCGGTCGTGGAAGAGAGCTGGTGGACGAGTTTTTTTGTTGCAGTGCCGCGATCGTAAGTGCCCGGATCGTCTTCATGCAAAATCACTATGGCACTACCTTTAATGCGCTCATCAGCGGAATCGACGGCGGCAGTTACGAAATTGGCGAAACCCATGTTAGTTATGAAACGGCCGCGTTTGTCGACGCGCAAAAGAGGCTCTTTTCCTTCATTCCATTCGACGACTCGCATTTTGCCGCCTAACATGCCTGTTTCCACACCGACATATGGGATTGGCTCAGTCAGTGCGAAAGCGCCTCGCCAGGTTTTTTCACCAGGGCGAGGACAGGCGGCGGTCATGTAGAACCGGCGCTGCTCTTCTGTTCCACACTCGTGTATCGGTGCCAGTGCCAGGTTTCCTGCCATCGAACTGGTGGCTGCGCCGCCGTCTACCCAGGAAAGCTCGAGCACGATCAAGGCGAGAACCAGGTTTTTCGGTCCTTCGATGTAACCTCCTTGTTGCGGATCCATGAAGGCTGCTGTTAAACCAGCTTCGTCAAAGGCCGACAGCAACTGATTCTTTTCGTTGGTCCATTCGTGAGAAGCGCGCTCGCCTTGAGCAACCAGCCTGGCGACCGGTCCTCTGGCCACCGACCGTGCCGATTGCACCAGCATCTGCAGATCGAATCGATCCTTGAACCTCCACATGATTGCCCTGACATCATCGCCGGGCAGAGTCGCCAGTGTTTCCAAATGAGACTCGACTGCAACTGCGTCCATCGCACGCTCCTCGTGGTTTCGAAACTCTGAAAGCCAATATGGAATTAGTCTATTGGCATTGCTCGGTCTTTGTCATCAACCGCCTTGCTGAGACGAAATCATCCGTGCGCATGAGTAACAATCTCAAGGTGCCCGTCAGCTTTTCGGGTTCATTTAAGCGAGCGCGATATATAATGACGCACTCTGTCAAATAGTCCATGGAGCTGATCATGACAAGCGAAACACCAACGGCAACCGCATCCGTCATCAAACCGAAGATTCGGGGCTTTATTTGTGTCACTTCCCATCCGGAAGGTTGCCAGGCCCAGGTGGCGCAGCAAATCAATTATGTCAAGAAGCAAAAGTCGATTGCAATGCCAAAAAAGGTCCTCGTGATCGGCGCTTCTACGGGCTATGGGCTGGCATCGAGAATAGTGGCCGCCGCAGCAGGCGGTGCTGCAACCCTCGGTCTCTATTTCGAAAAGGAGCCCAGTGAGGGCAAACCTGCAACGGCAGGTTGGTACAACACTCTGGCTTTTGAGAAATGGGCGAAAGAAGCAGGACTCTACGCGCGCAGTATCAACGGTGATGCATTCTCGTATGAAGTCAAGGATCAAGCAATCGAGATAATCAAAAAAGACTTGGGTAAAGTCGACCTGGTTGTGTTCAGCCTGGCTTCGCCACGAAGAAAACATCCTGACACGGGTCGTGTCCACAACTCAGTTTTGAAACCAATCGGAAACTCGTTCACCAACAAAACGCTCGATACAGACAGAGGTATTGTCAAGGATATTACGATTGAACCTGGTACCGTAGATGATATCGCTGAGACGATTGCTGTTATGGGCGGTGAGCCATGGGAATTGTGGATTGACAGGTTGCAATCGGCTGGCGTTCTCGCCGATGGTGCCAACTCCGTCGCCTATTCTTACATTGGACCGCAAGTGACGTGGCCTGTGTATAAGGAAGGCACAATCGGTGCCGCCAAGGCTGACCTTGAGCGCGCTGCCGAGCGCATTTCCTCTCTGCTTTCCCACACAGGCGGCCGAGCCTATGTCTCAATCAATCAGGCGATAGTGACGCAAGCCAGCTCGGCCATTCCTGTAGTTCCACTTTATATTTCACTGCTTTTCAAAGAACTGAAGAAGCGCGGAACCTATGAGGGGGCGATTGAGCAAATTTACAGACTGTTTGCCGCCCACATGTTCAGCGGCAAAGAGCCCGAACTCGATGAACGTGGTCGCCTGCGCATTGATGATCTGGAAATGCAGAGTGAGGTTCAGGCTGTCGTTTCGGACTTGTGGCAGAAAGTGACGACTGAGAATTTGAACGAGCTCTCCGATTTCGATGGTTACAAAACCGAGTTTCTCAAACTTTTTGGTTTCGGATGGCCGGGCGTCGATTATGAAAAACCGGTCGACTTGTCTAAGTGGGTTTAAGCAAGCATCTAATACGCCCAGCGCACTAGCGAGGCTCCGGCGCTGAATCCGGCACCCATGCATGCCATAAGAACGAGATTGTTCTTTTTCAATCGCCCCTCGTTGACTGCCGTTTCGATCGCCAGCGGAATGGTGGCGTCTGTGGTGTTGCCGTATTCATCGATATTTACGATCACTTTGCCCATATCCAGGTGCATGCGTTCCACGGCTGATTTGATGATGCGTATATTTGCCTGATGAGGAATAAAGACGTCGATATCACTGCCTTTCAAACCATGTTTAGCCAATAGTTTCTGGCAGACCTCGGACATCTTTTTTGTGGCGAATTTGAAAACGAACTGGCCATCTTGATGGATGAAATGCATGTGTTTGTCCACCGTTTCATGGCTAGCTGGATGTCTGCTGCCTCCGGCCGGAAGACACAGCGCTTCCGTATTAGAGCCATCTATCGTGTGCACGAAATCGATAATCCCACAATCAGAACCATCTGGAGCCGGCTGTAGAAGCGCTGCTCCGCTTCCATCGCCAAATATGATGCAAGTCTGGCGATCCGTGTAATCAACTATGGATGACATTACATCTGCTCCGATGACAAGCACGTTTTTGTGTCTTCCTGATTCGATGAATTGCGCACCGGTCTGAAGGGCGAAGAGAAAACCTGAGCAGGCAATCGACAGGTCAAATCCCCACGCATTGATCGCCCCGATATTGTGCTGGACCAGACACGCAGTTGCCGGAAATTGCATATCCGGAGTTATGGTTGCAACTATGATCAGGTCTATCTCACTGGGATCAAGACCGGTCTTGGAAAAAAGTTTTTTGGCTGCCTCGGTTGCCAGATCAGAGGTGGCACGATTCTGGTCAGCAATATGACGTTGCTTTATTCCAGTGCGTTCAACAATCCATTGATCAGTCGTATCGACAATCTTTTCGAGATCCTGGTTGGTCAGGACCTTCTCTGGAACAAAGGTAGTCACGCAAGTCAGTTGGGCTCTGGGCATCGTTAATTCCACTTCTCAGTGTGTACTCCAATACTAATTTTGTCGCAGACTGACAGGGAAGTCATCGCACCTAAGGATGACCGAGTCTATCCGAGCAATTTCTAGATGGTAGTTATTAACCACTTGAACATAAGCAGATCGTGCTTCAGGTCGATCGCAGCCAGAATCATCCGAACGGATGATTGGTGACTTTTGTTTGAAGCGGCTTATGACACTTGCCAAAGCGTTGACGAGGCACACCCATTGAATGACGCCGTCACGGATCTTGAGACACAGAATCAGCCAGCGGACTGATGACCGGAGCTGGATGAGAAAGCCAGAATCGAGAAGTAAGAATGATGGTGAAAAAATGGGTGAAGCAAAAGTTGTCACAGTAGACGGAAATGAGGCAACAGCATATGTTGCCTACAAAACAAACGAGCTTGTCGCGATTTATCCAATTACACCATCGTCGCCGATGGCTGAGTTTGCAGACGCGTGGGCGGCTCGTGGTGTGACGAACATTTGGGGCGGAGTGCCTCTGATCCAGGAAATGCAATCAGAAGGGGGAGCGGCTGGAGCGGCTCATGGGGCTCTGCTAGCGGGTGCGCTCACTACCTCCTTCACTGCCAGCCAGGGACTTCTTTTGATGATTCCTAATATGTTCAAAGTAGCTGGCGAGTTAACCAGCGCTACATTCCACATAAGCGCACGTGCAGTCGCCACTCATGCTCTTTCAATCTTCTTAGATCACAGCGACGTCATGGCCACTCGCTCAACCGGATGGGCAATGCTCTTTTCCAACTCGGTTCAAGAGGCTCATGATTTTGCCCTCATCTCTCAAGCGAGCACTCTGAAAGCGCGAGTTCCTTTCCTCAATATTTTCGATGGTTTTCGCACATCGCATGAGGTTTCAAAAATCGTGCAATTGAGTGATGACGAGATGCGCGCCCTGATCGATGACGAACTTGTGCGCGACCATCATCGCCGGGCGCTCACTCCTGAAAATCCAATCATACGCGGAACCGCTCAAAATCCCGATGTGTTCTTCCAGTCGCGAGAGCGCGTCAATCCATTTTATGCCGCTACACCAGCGATAGTATCAGAAGTGATGGATCAGTTTTTTGCCGTCACTGGCAGGCGCTACGGATTGTTCGACTATGTCGGAGCTCCCGATGCCGAACGCGTAATCATAGTCATGGGCTCCGGAGCCGAGACGGTCGAGCAAGTAGTGAATTGGCTCGTTTCGTTGGGCGAGAAAGTCGGAGTTCTGAAAATACACCTGTTTAGACCGTTTTCCAGCGAACATTTTTTGCAATCGCTTCCGGAGTCTGTGCGTGCGATCGCCGTTCTCGATCGCACCAAAGAGCCCGGTGCCGCTGGAGAGCCATTGTTGCAGGATGTGATAACTGCGGTATTCGAAAGCAAACGTCAGGTTGAAGTAATCGGCGGCAGGTACGGATTGGGCTCCAAAGAGTTTACTCCCGGAATGGCCAAAGCAGTGTTCGAAGAGCTGGAAAAGGAAAATCCGAAGCGCCGTTTTACTGTTGGTATCATCGATGATGTCAGCAACATCAGTCTTGTTTTTGACGAAAAGCTCAACATCGAATCGGACGATACTATAAAAGCAATCTTTTGGGGGCTCGGCTCCGATGGCACGGTAGGCGCCAACAAAAACTCCATCAAGATCATTGGCGAGGAAACGAACAACTACGCGCAGGGCTATTTCGTTTACGATTCCAAGAAATCAGGCTCGATGACGGTTTCGCACCTGCGTTTTGGACCACGCCCTATACATGCGCCTTATTTGATCAGCAATGCCAACTTCATTGCAGTTCATCAGTTTCAATTTCTGGATCGGTTTCCGGTACTTGATGCGGCGGTGCCCGGTGCTACGATCTTGCTCAACTCAAAATATGGACCGGAGCAGCTGTTTGAGAATTTGCCGCCGGCTGTCAGAAACCAGATTGTTGAGAAAAAACTGAAAGTGTACGTTCTTGACGCATTCGAGGTGGCGCGCAGCACTGAGATGGGCGCACGCATCAACACGATAATGCAGGTGGCGTTTTTTGCGATATCAGGCGTGCTCCCAAGGGTGGAGGCAATCGAGCATATAAAGGGGGCGATCAAGAAGTCGTACGGCAAATTTGGTGAAGCTGTCGTTCGCAAGAATTATGCAGCTGTTGATTCCGCGCTCGAACATCTTTATGAGGTGAACACAGACGATTGGCGTGAGCGGATTGCTCGTGGAGAGCCCGCGCTTTCAGTGCGCGCGGCCCAGAGTTCGACCGTGTCGCCGAGTGAGGAATGCTGTTTGCCTAAAGCTGGATGTGGCAGTGATTGCCGCAAGCAGTGCGGGCACGTATGCCCTGCTACCACCATGCAAATGATCGCCGGGCGCGGCGATCTCTTGCCGGTCAGCGCCATGCCGCCCGACGGCGCTTTCCCGACAGGCACGGCGCGACTGGAGAAACGCGACATCGCACTGGAGATTCCAGTGTGGGATCCTAACGTTTGTATCCAGTGCGGAAAGTGCGTGATGGTTTGCCCACATGCTGTGATTCGTACAAAAGTTGCAGACAAAGAGAGCCTTCAGAAGGCACCGGAAGGTTACAAAACCCAGCCAGCTTCCTGGCGTGAGTTGAAAGACCAGATCTTTACTTTGCAAGTCTCAGCCGAAGATTGCACTGGCTGTGCTTTGTGTGTTGAGGTGTGTCCGGCCAAGAATAAGTCTCAGGTAGGCAGCAAGGCGATCAATATGGAAGCAAGAAGCGCAATCGATCTCGACAAGGAGCGCCGAAACTGGGAATACTTCCTTTCCCTGCCCGATCCCGATCCTCTTAAGAGCGTGATTCCGTTCAACAGCGTGAAAAACGTGCAGCTTCTTGCGCCTCTCTTTGAGTTCTCCGGAGCTTGTGCTGGGTGCGGCGAGACTCCATACGTCAAGCTGCTCAGTCAGCTCTTTGGTGACCGGGCTGTGATTGCAAACGCCACGGGATGCTCCAGCATCTATGGCGGCAACCTTCCTGCTACCCCCTGGACGACCAACAGTCAGGGACGAGGCCCGGCCTGGGCCAACTCCTTGTTCGAAGACAATGCTGAGTTTGGAATGGGCATGAGATTGGCATTCAACGTACAACAAGAGCGTGCCAGAGCGCTTGTGACGCAGCTGAAGGACGTCATTGGCGAAGAGTTGTGCGACAGGCTCCTCGAAGGAAGTGGCGCAACTCTTACTTCACCCGAATCGCAAAGGAAGAACGTGGAGAGCCTGAAGGAGAAGCTCCAAAAGAGGAGCGCCGATTTGAAAGCTCGCGATCTTCTCCATCTCTGCGATGCTCTCGTCGATCGCAGCGTCTGGATCGTGGGTGGAGACGGCTGGGCCTATGATATCGGATATGGTGGCTTGGATCACGTGCTCGCCAGCGGGCAAAACGTCAACATTCTCGTGCTTGACACCGAAGTCTACTCCAACACCGGCGGTCAGATGTCTAAGTCTACAGCCAGAGGTGCAGTGGCGAAGTTCGCTGCTGGCGGCAAACCGAACGCCAAGAAAGATCTAGGAAGACTGGCGATGAGCTATGAAAACGTTTACGTAGCCCAGATAGCAATGGGTGCCAGTGATGTACAGACGCTCAAGGCGTTTCAAGAGGCCGAGTCTTATTCGGGTACATCGCTGATTATCGCTTATTGCCACTGCATCGCCCATGGTATCAACATGACAAAGGG
>CAZCZI010000049.1:29698-50218 GCA_964503045.1 uncultured Candidatus Obscuribacterales bacterium | reverse complement strand
TTCAGAAATTTCGGCATCGGAAATCTATTTGCGAGGTTTTTCAATGCTGTCTCCGAGTCCGTCGACGATATTCTGAATCATGAAGTCCTTAGAAGAGTCCATCACTACTTCCCTGGACGATTTCGCCAGTTTTAAGCCTTTGGGCATTGAGAACTCGGACGAGGGAATCGTCAATTTTTTTGCATACAGTGTTGTTAGAAACACTTCTTCATGCCTGACCTCATTTTTGCATACGAAGCGAATTGGCACACCTTTTACTTTCGGAAGTCCGGAAAACTTGCACAGCACAGAGCTTACCTGCGGCGCAACCGCTATGGTTTCGCAGGTGAGAAGTTCGGCATCCTTGACCACCGTAGCAGTGTCCTTCTCTTTGTCTGCATTGTTTCTCAGTTTTCCCTCCGGATTGACCGCAAAGCATTTGCAGGAGAAACTCAAAAACTGTTTTTTTCCTTTGTCGATGACCTTACAGTTTTCGAAGCGCACTCTGGTCATGATTGTGTAGGCGTCACCCAGAGGCGTTGTCCATTTATCTGCAGTAGCCTCGTGGAAGCTCTTGTGACTGGTGCTATAGGTTACGACTTTCCATTCTGGTGCTTTCATCAAGATCGTGTATTCGGATGTTTTGCCTACAATCTTCACAGCGTTCTTCGATATCGTGACAGTGTGAATACCGTGAGCTTGACTGTTTTGAATGATTTGCAAGCATTGCTCGCCGGCCGCATGTCCAGGCAGACTGCACACCAATTGTGATCCGCAGAGTACGAAGAGGATCTGAAATGCTCGAACTGTTTGCAGCTTGGCGAGCACCAGCAGTGGTGTTACATCAGACGCAGCTAGTTTCGATTTCGTGAATACTTGCAAGGGAACCTCTGCACTATCTTCCGGACTCCCTGTTACCATAGATCGAATTCATTTTTGCCCTGAGGCTTCGGTGATTTCGCTCATTCGCGACTTTACTGCTGTGCTGTCGGGATCGATCGCAGCGGCTTTGTTTAAGGCTTCTCGCGCTCCTTCGATGTCCTTCTCCTTGAGACGAGCCTCTGCCAGATGCAGCCAACCATTCACATAGTTGGGGTTGATCTCCAGCGCCTTGTTGAGCACCTCTTTGGCTTCTGAAATCTTGCCTTGCTCAGTGTAAATTGATCCCAAGTTTCCGTACGGCCACTCGAACTTGGGGTACTTTTCAATGCACTCTTGGAAGATCTTGATTGCTCCTTCGGTGTCGCCTTGAGCCATTTTGTTGTAACCCAAAATGTTTTGTCGTTCTGCCTCTTTGCCGACTGTGTGTCGAGGTATGTAGGCATCAAGGTAGGTTTTCGCTTGCTTTCCAATTTCTCCTTGATCGAGTTCGATTGCCTTCTTGAGCGCTTCTCGTGCTTCTTCAGTCCAGCCTGATGCTTTGTACTTTCGACCGAGCTTTAAATACACACTGGCTGTTAGACCCTCTGGCAGTTTGTGTACTTGCCCGGGCGATGATGATACACCTGGTATTCGTGTGCACGAAGTTGCAGCGAGCGTGACTGCGCAGATGCAAACGATGTGCATCATTTGTTGGCGAGAACTATCTATGCGGCCCATAACGATATTATAGCCGGAGCCTAATAGATTGCTGTAGAGCGTCGTTTGCTGCATTGAGTTGATCGGCGTCGTACTTCCAACGCTTCAGAAATGCGACGAATTCTTCCGTTTTGGTATCGTCTTTGGAATGTTCATCCACATCCGTCTCTAGGCACGACAAAGTCGCTGCTTGCATACTCGATAATCTAGCGTCGAGATCGGTGTCGGTAATGTTTGAAATTATGTATTTGGTTCTTCGCGCAACCCGCACAGAGCCTTGCGCCTGTTCATGGTTTCGATTGCGCTCGTGTATGATGCGCATGGTCGTGGACATTACCAAATTCTTGACCAAGAGATCGAATGTTATCTCTTTTGAATTTTTGAGACCATTGATCAGTATCGACGGAATGTGATCGCCGAAGCGCCAATTTTCAGTAAGCAAGCTGACGAGAAAGCCCCTTGCTCCTTCTGAGCTAGAGAGTATTGCCGACAATTCCTCGCTCACATCGAGTTGAGGGTTTTCTTCGAGTTTATGAATTAGAACAGCCGATTCTGAAATCGCTTCCGGAAATGAGAGCATACTACATAGATCTCCGTTGATTATCTGACTGGAGACAGTTCTGTTTCGGTGCGGTTGCCATCTTCCTCTAACGTGACGGAATCGGATTTAACGGCAATTACGGTGACCGGTCCGAGAATGTCGCCGCTTGCGACCGTGATCATCTTCGACCAATTGTACTCGTGTCGAACAGAAAGATCGGTACAAGCGAGTATCGCTTTGTCTCCAATGATTCCAACTACCTTGAACTTGTCTGCAATTGTAGGTGGTGCTGGTGGCACTGGGAGTTGACCGACGTCAATAGGTGCAACTGCTGGTGGCGGAAGAGCAAATCCCGGCGGTGGCGGTGGAACTTTATGGTGCTTTGTCAACCCATTTTTCTGGGATGGAGGCTTTGTTTTGTCACCGTTCGATGCTGTCTTCGTCGGGTCGTTGGCGGGCGTTGCCGCAGCTGATGATGGAAAAGGCTTATACAAAAGAACAGTGCTGAAGGGATCTTTAACCGTGGATGCGCGAGCAAGAAGTTTCGCTGCTTCTCGTTCGGTAGATGGTATTACCGATGGTGCCGACAGTGCGTCGTTTGCTTGTATTACTGTTGGTGGCGCTGCTGTAGTTTGTGTTGCTGGTTGTGTGACTGTCGATTGTGTCGTAGTCGACATTGCTTCGGCAACAGGAGCTGGCATGGCACTTTCCGAATCACGCGGTGCTTCAGCAGTCGTGGCTGTTTCGCTGGTCTCAAGAGCTTCCAACGGGTTGGGCCTAACTGTCGACGATTGAACTGGCGTTGGCGGTGCTGATTCTTCCGGCGGGCGTGTCAAGAAGTATGCTGCGGCAATTGTCACAGACCCCACTACGATAATTACAATCAATCGCTTGTTCATCGCTTCTTTACGGCAAGTAATACACTGTCATAATAAAGCTTATCACCGGTTGATGCAGCTTGAGTTTCTTTGCGCGTTCGCCCGCAGGGTTGGTGCTGCCGCTCTCGTCCGTAGGTTGAGAAACAGCGACCTGAGCCACTCTCAGCACCCGTTGATAATGCTCGAGCCTGGCCATGAATTGAATTATTCCTTCATATGGCCCGGTCAAATAGATCTGCCGCACAACCTGCTTGAGACCAGCGGGCGCAGGTTCGAGGTCGGTTTTGTTTTGTGGCTGGGTCGATTTCTTGAGGGTCTTCGAACCCATTGAAAGTTTGCCCTCGCTATCTTCATGCATCGATTTCATCTCCGCTTCGGACGCTTTCAGATCTTTTAAAGCCTTTTGTTCGGGAGGTTCGACCGCGATCATGTCGACACCTGACTGTTGGGAGAGTTTCTCCAAGTCGAGCATCAAGATGTCGAGGTCAGGCTGTTTTGGTACTGAAGCCCTGAGCGTATTGATTTCCTGCTCGAGATTCGCTTGTTCACTCAATACCTTGTTGCGATCGCCAAGCTTGGACTGTAATCGGTGCAGGTCATTTTGCTGTTGCGATAACTCGGTTCTCTTAGACTGATCCTCTGTCAAAATTGGATAGACAGCCGTGTAGAATATTGCTCCCGCGAAGATATACGGGATGTAGGCAATTACGATTCTGGTTGTCTTCTTCATGTTCAGTCCGGTGTCTTCGTTGTTGGTTGCGCCGACTCGGTACCATAAGGATGAGAGGTTCGGTGTAGACCGTTTGTGGTGGGTGCAGTCTGAGTGGGTGCTGCCGGAGTAATTGGTGCCGGCTGAATGCTTGCTGTGTTGGCACGTCTCAAATCATAATTCGCCGAGACGCAAAACTCGATCTCTTCAGGTGCTTTCTCGTTTCTGGAAGCCCACTCCACGGATGATGCTGTTACAAGTGGAGAACTGCCTAGATTGATAGCGAAGTTGGAAATTGAAGTGAAGTCCTGCGCGGAGCCTTCCACTTTCACTTCGCTTCCTGCGCTTGTTATTTTTTCAATTCGGATGCCTGTTGGTGTGTTTGTTCTGACCGACTCCAGAAGTTGAGACCAAGGAATGGATCTTTTTACAACACCGTCGAGCACATGCTTTTTCTTTGACAAAGCCGTGTTGTTCTGGCGCATTTTGGAGACTTCTGCCAGTTGTTTCTTTGCTTTGAGAACTTCCTGTCCGACAACTTCTACTTGGCTGTGCAGACCTGGCAGATCGTAGAAAGTCAAATACGCCCAGGCAAGGATTGCCAGAGTCGACACGGCGAAACCACAGACCAATACCGGCTTGAACCACGGTGCCTGATCCATCTCCTCGTCCGGGATTCGCTGCGTTTGCCGTTCATCATATAGAAGCGGCAGGCGACCTTCTTTGTTGAGATCGAGGTCAACAGTAAATGACGGGCACCAGCCCACTTCCAGAGCCGAGCCGACTAATGAAGCCAAAACTGGTTTTAAGCGATCTCCGATTGTGGTTGCATCGACCACCATGTCTCGCATGGGATCTGCAATCAAAGTTTTGATTCCCATCTTGTTGGAGATAAATTGATCCAGTCCCGGCACCATGCAGCCAGGTCCCGTTAAAATCAACTGATCGACTTTTACGTCGCCGACTTGTGATTTGTAGAATTCGAGCGACCGAACTAGCTCATCTGTAATGTCACCAAAGACGGTTCTAGCAATTTGAGCTGCTTGTCCCATTCGTGCATCTGCCGGCGGGCCAACTAGTGGTATGTCGGGCAACATGTCCATCGCTTGATCGAAGTGAATCTCCAAACTGCGCGAAACAGACTCGGTTAAAGTTTCAAGACCGAGAATAATAGAGCGACCGAAAAGTGGCATGGCGCTTCGGACAACATTGATGTCCGTGGCGTCTTGTCTGATGTTTACGATCATCGAAAGGTGTCCGGTTGAACCTAAATAGCCTGCCAATGCAAGCGCTCTTACAACTGATAATGACGAGATCTCCACGTGCCCGAGTTTTACACCGGCGCTGTCCGCCATTCTCCAGTAAGACTCGATGATCGATCGCTGTATCGCAGCCAAGATTACGTCGACTCGCCTGACGCCGTCGGCATCGGTTCTTTCCGTGGCGGGCATCAGGCACCAGTCGAGATTGGCATCCCCGATTGGAAATGGCACATGGTTAGTCGCCTCTTGGGTAACTACGTCTGCCAACTCTTCCGCCGGCATGCCGGTTGGAATGGGCATCAATCTGATAACCACCGCTTGGGCCGGTACAGCCACATTCACCACCGGTGATGGCCCGGACACCGGAATTTCGGCAACTGACATGAGGTCCATGACCATGTTACCGATGGTGCCGTGGTCGGCGATGAGACCTTCTCGAATTGTATTGGCCGGTGTGGGTTGGCATGCAAACCGAGCGACTTCTATGCCTGCTCTGGTTTTGTCGAGCTGCATCAAGGTGATACTGTCGCTATTGACGTCCAGGCCCAGTACTGGACCCTTCTTTTTTCCAAAGCTAAACAAACTATTTGACCTTTTCTAGCAGTTCGACAATTTCTGTCCGATAATCGCCAACCCTACACCTAGGGCAATTATGCCCTAATTAATGTATGGATACCATATCTGAGTTCTTTGTGCTCGGCGTGATCACGCGCTACCTGCATGATGCCTACCAATCGAAGTCTGAATCTTTTCCGACTCGCTGAGGGGGATTGGCAGTAGTGGTGGAGCGAGCACCCGGACTCTTGGATGTACTTGGTGCGCTTAGTGGAGCCGGAGTCATCGGGTCGACGACAGGACCATTCATCATTGGAGGCAGGAAGTTATAAAACATCGCGACTGCTGCACCGCCTGCAAGTGCGGGACCAAATGGAAATGGTTTGGAAACTTTTGAACCGGTGGCAATTATGCCAATCAAAGCGCCGACCACTCCTGCACCGGCTGCCAGTGCCGACAATTGAGGCAGATATTCTGCCAATCTGCTTCTGGTTTCTTCTGCGGACACACACCAACCTATTCCGGCCAAAAGCAAGAATCCGCCTGCCAACCCCGCTCCAAGCAGCGCCGGTTTGATGCATTCATGAAGTATGCGTTGCCTTCTCATTTCAACGAGCAGATATATGCAACCCATCACGGCTCCAAACAAGAATCCGAAAATGAGAGCAACCACCAATCGTTCCCACCCAAGCCATGCTGAAATGACTGCAGCCAGCACCGCATCGCCACCACCCATCACTTCGAAATCTTCTTCAGGGTCGTCCTTTATGTCAAACACGCCATCGATCTGCGCGTCGTCTTCTTCCTTCTCTTCTTCCTCTTCAGCACCATCTCTGCCGTGCAACCAGATGTAGAACTTCAATCCATAGAACGCCAGAAAGTCAAAAATGATATAGCTTGCTCCGATACCGGCCATGGTGCCGAGCAGATCTTGTTTGTGGGCCGCGCTGTAGAAAATCCCAAGCAGCATTGATGGATAGGTGATTTCGTGAGGCAACAGCTTCTCACGAAAATCGGTGACGCACAAAGCGATGAGAGTGGAGGAAAAGATCAGCATTGCCAATCCTTCGATCGTCCAGCCAAAGTATCTCAATACAACGACGAATGCGATTGCAGTAAAGATCTCGACGAAAGGATACTGCCATGAGATAGGTTTGTGGCAGTCGCGGCACTTTCCTTTGAGAAGAAAGTATGAAACGACAGGAATCAAATCGAAGATGCGAATTGGTGCTTTGCACTCTAGACATTGCGATCTCGGGATAAACAGCGACTTTTCAGCAAGAGATCGCAGTGCCAAAACATTCAAAAAGCTGCCTACGGACACAC
Source organism: uncultured Candidatus Obscuribacterales bacterium (assembly GCA_964503045.1). GTDB lineage: Bacteria > Cyanobacteriota > Vampirovibrionia > Obscuribacterales > Obscuribacteraceae > CAYZJR01. The sequence continues at coordinate 43,390 of CAZCZI010000049.1, read as the reverse complement.
CAAGAAGTGCTGCCAAAAGGTCCAGGACTAGAGGGTTGCTAGAAAGTGACTGCACAGAAATACTCTAAGGAAACTCGCGCTTCTCATTGACTATGGTGGCACAAACCAGAAGCAGGATTACACAGGCGAGAACGTAGCAAACCAAAAATAAGTCCAGCTCCCAAGCAGGCTGACGCCCATACATAATTTGTGCCCGCACCCGCGTCAATCCAGCCAGATCTGGTAACAACCAATAAGCAAATTCTGAGATTCCCGATACGGTGGGATTGACTGATAAGCGCCCAAGTTCCCGTAGCGACTCGGTGAAGTGTCCGATAAGCCAAATCGACAATGTAAACACGACGCTCATGATTGGCGAAGCGAAAGTGGAGAAGAACGTGGCGCAGGCCGTGATGAATAACAACTCGAGATAAACCAGGCTCAAAGATCCAAGGATGCGAGGAAGCAAAATATCGAGTCTGTGATTGGGATCAACGACGAAAATCAGTGCGGCAAGAAACAATCCCATTGCCAACAACATCACAAACACGCACGATGACAAACCGACGTATTTGCCCAAGATGAACTGCCAGCTGCTGACGGGCTTGGTGAAGATGAGGTAGATGGTGCGGTGTTCCAACTCTTTGTATACGAGATTGGTGCCGGCAAAAACTGCAATGATGCCGCCAATGATGGCGATTGCCGAAAGCCCGAGGTTTTCGATTACTCTGAGATTTTGTCCGACCGAAAGCGATCCTAAAAGCACTCCCAACACAGTAATCAGGCACGCGAAAATGTAAAAGACATAGAGGATGCGATCTCTGACCGTCTCCCTAAACGTATTCACGCTAATGGCGACAACCGGGTCGAGCTTACTCATTCTTGTTTCTCAGCCTGCCCTACTGCAGTCAAAAAGTATTCTTCCAAGTCTGCATAGCTTCCACTCTTTGAAATATTGGTGATGCTCTCTTCGCAAACCAACTTGCCTTTGTGCAAAATGCCGACCCGATCGCAAACCTCGTTGACATCAGGCAAAAGGTGCGAGTTCAAAAAGATGGTCTTTCCCTTCTCCTTTAGATCAAGCAAGATTTTCCGAACGTCTCGCCTGCCTATGGGGTCAAGTCCGGACATTGGTTCATCCCAGAAAATCACGGAGGGGTCGTTGATTAATGACTGTGCGATCCCCAACCTTTGGAGCATACCTTTCGAATACTTCCGCATCGGAACATCTTTGGCTGACTCAATTCCTGCAAGCTTCATAAGGTTGAAAAGCTTCTCCGCTCTTTCATTGGCAGGTATTCCAAAGAGGCGCGCGACGAAGTCTAAGAATTCCCGACCGGTCAAATAAGAATAGAAGTATGGGTTTTCCGGCAGAAACCCAACCCGGGCAAGGGCTTCCGGGTGTCCGGCCGGCTTGCCCAGCACTGTGACTGCCCCACCGTCAGGTCTCAATAGACCCAAAAGCAACTTGAGTGTTGTGGTCTTCCCGGCTCCGTTGGGTCCGAGAAGTCCATATGTTTCGCCTTGCCCAATAGCCAAGCTCAGTTCGTCAAGAACACGAACTCTCGTTCTAAGAAAACTGCTGACCCTTTCCTTGGAGAGCTTCCGGGCTTCAACTACCAAAGCCGAAGAAGAATCAGAGGTCATTAGCTGCCCTTCTGTCCAGGCCTCTTCGTTTGCGTGATGATCTTATGGAGCTCGGCAGTAGCGGCTCTTAGACGACGCGAAACTTGCATTTGCGAGATCCCGAGACGCCTTGCCACTTCAGTTTGGCTCAAATCTTCGTAGAAGGTCAGTTGAACTACTTCTCTGAGACCATCGCGCAGTTGCTTGATGGCTTCAGCCAGCATAAACCGGTCTTCCTTAGCCAATTGATTGCTCTGATAGCGACCATCAACCAAGGTGTCGATGAGCGACTGTTCGCTTCCTGCATCGTTGGAAAGTGCTTGATCCAAAGAAATCAAGGTGCGACGGCGGTCAACTTCGTAAGCCTCGTTGACTCGGCTGACTGGAATCTGCAGTTCATGTGCGATTTCGGTATCCGTAGGCTCGCGTCCCAACCGTGCGGTGAGGTTTTGAACCAAACGGTTAATTCTGAAAGACAACTCCTGCAATTCGCGAGGTGCCCGTATCATGGCAGTTTTGTCGCGCAGGTAGTGGCGAATCTCACCGGTTATAAGGTGCGTGGCATAAGTCTGAAACTTGGCGCCAGCATCCGGTTTGAACTGGTCGACAGCTTTAATCAAGCCGATCGAGCCGACCTGAATCAGATCTTCGACAGGGTCAGTCGAGCGTCTCGCCAGACCGTATGCGATTCTCTTGACCAGGGGCAATGCCGCCTGGATGATGGAGTCGCGCAGTCCTGGATCCCTCGAATCAGAGTACATGGACAACCAATTGTGGATCTGGTCCTGTCCCTTCGATGGATCAGCAGTCTTGTTTATATCGTTATTGCTGCTAGCGTGAACCGCAGCAGGTTCTTGTTTAGTTGCTTTTGCTTGCAAGCTCTTGCCCACTATTGCCACTCGTAAACCCGTTCCCAATTATCCCTAAGGATAATAATTGTATTGTATAGGCAGATTATCAAACAAAAAGGATAAAAACTAGTCGTCTCTCAATGTAATTGATTGATGACCGTGAAAATTGGCAGATACATGCCAACAACCACCGACCCGACTATGCCGCCAATGCCCACCACCATGATTGGTTCAATGACTGAAGTGAGCGCCTCGACGGAGTTTTCTACTTCCATGTCATAAAAGTCAGCAATCTTGGCCAACATCTCGTCAAGTTTCCCTGTTTCTTCACCAACCGCAATCATTTGAATAACCATTGGGGGGAACAATGTGGTGCGTGACATGGGTTTGGAGATTGTTCCTCCTTGCCTGACCTCGTGGTAAACCCGCTCTACAGAAGACGCAATCAAGGCGTTGCCCGAAGTGTCTTTGACTACGTCTAGAGCAGACAACATTGGAACACCTGCTTTCAACAGTGTCCCAAAAGTGCGGCTAAACCGTGCTATGGCGACCTTTCTGACCATATCGCCGAACAACGGTAGTGAAACGATGATGGAATCGATGTACAGGCGTCCTGATTCAGTGCGATAGTATCGCCTCAAAAGCCACGATCCAATCAATACCGCTACTACGAAAACTGCCATCCAGACCGAACGCATATACTCGGACAGCGACATGAGAAACTGCGTATAGGCAGGAAGTTCGCCACCAATCGACTTGAATAGACCCTCGAACACCGGCAGAATAAAGGTAAGCATTGCCCAAAACACTAAAACAGCTACGATCAACACCACTGTCGGATAAACCATTGCCGAGCGAACTTTCTGGTTGAGCTTGGCTTTGTATTCCAAAAAGTCGGCTAGTCGTCTCAGTACATCCGCCAGAATACCGCCGGCCTCTCCGGCTCGAACCATAGAGACATACAGCTTGTCGAACACCTCGGGGTGTCTCGAAAGCGCGTCAGATAATGAAATTCCAGACTCAACCGAAAGCCGAATCTCATTGATCGATCGTTTGAGTTTGCGGTTGGGGCACTGCTCGACAATGATGGTCAAGCTCCTGAGCATGGCAACTCCTGAACCCACCATGGCCGCAAATTGTCGGGAAAAAACCACCATATCTTTGAGGCTGACGTTCTCAACCAAATCTAAAAATGCGTCCGATACGACTTGATAGTTGAAGTTTTGCAGCACGCTGCGCGGCTTTATGTCGATTACTTCAACACCGCGAGCTGCCAGTCTGGCTCGAAGCACAGAGGGCGAGTCAGCCTGTGCGACAGCTTCTTGCAGCCTGCCTTGGTTGTCTCTAACGGTGTAAATGAACTCCGCCACGCCTAGTCGATTTCTTTCTAGTTGGGGGTTTTCCTTAATTGGGCGCCTTTCCAATTCTAATTGGAACTTCTGAGATTGTCGTGCCCAACTGCAAGCACATAATCGCGCCGCATTAAATCCGAGTCGCAAGATGTCACTACTTTTTCACGTATACCCTGCGAAAAATAAGGCACAGGCATGTTGACGGTAAAAATTACTTTTCGGGGACGAAACAATACAATGGTCAAGGAAAACCCATTCGAGGCTAATATAGCTAGCCCGAACTCGGCAGTGCAAAAAGACACTGCCTACTCAGCTTTAGTAAATGAGGCTTTCGATCTGAAAAAGAAACCAAATGGTGGAAGTACCTCACACGATCTGGGCGCAATTGCTGCGGTCCCGGTGGTATTGGCTGCAGGCACGTCATACCCATGGTGCTTGACTGAACGATCTGGTGTGGTCGCACCGCCGGCGATGTTGCATCCTTCAAAGGCGTTTTGTTGGAAACTTCCACAGGCAGTCACGCTGCAACCAGAGCTGAAAACAGCAAAGCCCTTCCAAAACTTTCACCCGCAGATTCCGATTGGGCTCGAGTCGAAAACAAAAAGGGATATTCCACAAGCACCAACGCCGCATGCACCACAAGCGCCACTAGAGCGAAATCAGAAACCGCCGGTGCAGCAGCAGAAACCGGCTGAGCATCAACCTGCTCCACTTCCTGTACGTCCACAACAACGACCTGCTGATTGGCACCCTACGCCTTCACGTCCAATCATTGACACGCGATCTCCGCAACCAACGGATAATCGGCCGCCTCAACCGACCGACAAGCAAAAACCAATTGCCCCTGGCAGGCCAGCAGAAGCGAAGCGTGACGGTGACAGCCGCCCGGAAGTAATCAGGCAGGCTAAGCAACCGGACAAGACAGGCTCGGTGTACGAGTTGCACGATCTCAAATACTCGACAGGAAAACACCGAACACCTGATGCAATGGTCTATATTCCGGACGGGTTTGATCCGAAGAAACCGGTGCGCGTCATGGTCTACAACCATGGTCTTGGTACTGACGTCAAAGAAGCTTTCAAAAACTCGAAACTGCAAGAACAAATGAAAGGCGGCGATCCAAATACGATTTTGGTTGTTCCTGAATGGCAAACTAAGACACAATCTCGCGAAAGCAAAGATTCCGATCGCTTCCACGATCCACAGTTCTTCAAGAACATGATGAATGAAGTCTTCAGCAAGATGCCTGAGCTGGCCGGCAAGACGACGGACGATATCGCCAGCTTCGGACTAATCACACACTCAGGTGGATTCAGAGCAACAAAATCAGAGCTGTACCAAAATGGCATCTACGACAAGGTGACCAGTCTTACAGTGTTGGATTCTATGTATGATCCGAAGGCATACGATAAATGGGTTGCCGACAACATAGATGATCTGGCGACCGGCAAGAAGCAGCTTCTTGTTGTATACACCGATCACTTGAGCGGCGAGAGCAACGGATTAGCTGATAGAACCAAGGCGATGTTGAAAAAGAGTAAGCATCCGAATACTGAAATTGGGATTGATCGAAGTAATCCTAAGACAGTGACAGATGCGCACACTTTGAAGAGTCGTGGCATAAATTTCAAATACAGTAGTTTGACTGATCCTGGAAACGATGCACATAACACGATGACGGGTCACTATGTCAAGGAAGTGATTCAGTCCAGGATGCCTTAGTTCCGAAAATCATTTATCAAACACTCGATGAACCGTTTGACCAGAACGCGCGGACAAATATTTGGCTGTGACGCTTTCATTGCGAAACCAAATGCTTAAGCTCGGTCAGCTTTTTATGGCTTTCAGTGCGCAATGACTCAGTGTCGCTTGACTTGGGAATACGATCAACTATCTCTTGCGCTCGAGCTAGATGTTTCTTTGCTGCTTCAGGCTCTTTCAGTTTTAGTGACACCTCAACAAGAGTATACAGATCCTCTAAGATCACGGTTTCATCATTTCGACTATATCTCAATCTCTTTTCGCAGGACTCCAAGAGCAGTGACTCTGCCCTTTTGTATTGGTTGCTGTCGATGAGATTTTCGGACATCTTGCGATCAAATTCTGGCACCAGCCAATTCGCGTCAGGATGGAGCATTGAAAGTTGTCTTCCCTTTTCCAACAGTTGGTACTCGCGTACTCGGCTGTTCCTGTGTTTCATTGATTCAGACGCGTAATAATAGAGCAGCGGAGCACTGCCGACTGCGACTGTTTTGTTGAGTGTCCGAGCCTTGTCTGCCGCGTCCTCAAGAAACCGCAGTTTCGGGAGCATCCTTTGAAATGTAGAATCGATGACAGTGTATTCTCCGACTTTCCAATAAACACGCATCACCTCTGCGGCGATGTCGCACTGTTCGGAGACAGGCGCATTCGAAGTCTCGGCACGAGAAAGAGCTTCGAGATAGAGACTGTTTGCAGCTCTTACACCCTCTGACTCCATCATGCATGCACGCTCAAAGTGATTCAATACCGACGGTGTGAGGTTTGCAATTCGGCCGTTTGTAGATTGTGTCTTTTGGAAATCTTGATTGACCCGATTGCGGATTTCCTTTTCTGTTAGGGATTTCGTCAAGACGAATGTAACACCCGACACGAGCGATACAATTAGAAGACACCCCGCAATAGCCGCCGTCACGACTTTTGTTTTGTTGTTCTTTTCGTCGGTTGCTGCCAAAGAGAGTATCTCTCTTTTAAGCTCATCCATAGTCTGATAGCGATCGTTGGGTGACTTTGCTAGGCACTTCAGCATGATTTTGTAGAGACGATTCTTCTGCCAATCATCGGTGACTCCAGGTACTTCAGCTGGAGGAGATTCTTTCAGATTCGCCTCCAAGGCGGCGATCATCGAAGACCTTCTGAAAAGTTGTTTTCCTGTCAACATCTCATACAGCACACATCCCAGCGAGTAGACATCGCTTCTTCCATCGATTGCTTCGCCGTGAATTTGCTCTGGGCTCATATAAGATGGGCTTCCCAGAAGCTCGCCGGTCCTCGTCAGATATTGCAGTTCGCCACCGGAGACAGTGCTCTTAGCGATACCGAAGTCGACTATCTTCACGAGTTCGTCGGCAAGAAATGGATTTCTAATGAGAATATTGCCGGGTTTTAAGTCTCGATGAATTATTGCTGCGGCATGGGATTGTGCTAACGCGTCGACGATCTGCAAAAGCAATTTCAGAATGCATTTGTATTCAAGACTGCCACCGGACCTTTGCAGGTAGTCCTTTAGATCGATACCTTCAACGAATTCCATTACTAAAAATGGTCGGTTATCGTCTGTGATACCAAAGTCGAATACGGAAACGATATTGGGATGAGTAAGCGAGGCGCATATCTGTGCCTCTGCCTCGAGCCGTTTTCTGACTGCATCATCTTGGAGCAGCTTCGGATCAAGTATTTTCACCGCGCATTTGCGCTGCAAAGTAATATGCTGTGCAAGGTACACCTCTCCCATGCCGCCAGCACCTAGGCATGACTCCACTTCATACCGATGGGCGATGGTGTCACCTTTTGAAAGCGAAGCACCGAGAGCGGAATTCAGACTCGTTAACCCTACTGCTATCAGTGTTGTTTTGCACTGGCAAGCACTGAGTTCTTTAGAGCACAGATTGCAGAGGTCTTTCTTGTTTAGGCGATCATTCATTCTCTTGGTGTCGAAACAAACGAGTAAGAATTTCGGGATCTTGCTTTTAGGGCATGACTTGTTCTCTAGGAGTCGCTCGACTGGCTCTTGGTGGAATCGGCGCGGGCTTTACGTTCCATTTCTTGCCAGAGTGCTTCCTCTTCGTCTTCGAGTTTTTTGAGATCGAGTTCGATTTTCTTTGGATCAAGATCGATCTTCGATGCGCCTCTCTTCGATGACACATCACCTTTCTTTGCTTCAGTGATTGCTGTTCCGTCACCATTACTCGCGATCGATGCTTCCAAGTCGGGCAGCGCGGCTGTTCCTGTTGCTGTGACCGGATTAAACAAGAGTGGAGATTCTCCTGAGTAGATTTCTCTTACCGAAGGTCTTCCAAGAGTAATGAATGTGAAGACACCTAGCACCGTTCCTAGTGGCACGCAAAGACAGTTAATCAATCCCATGATCAATGAAAAAGTTCGACGTCGCTGTTGACTGATGCACCGACCACTGTAAGCCGTCAGCCCTCCGAACGTCCAACCCGCAGCAGTCAGAGCCAGTCCAAAACCGAGAATAAGCCATCCTGCAAAGACCGGATCAGAACCGCCCTCTCCGATAAACCATGCTGGGTTTATGATCATTGCACCGCCCATTCCGGCATAGAGCAAAAAGAAGCTGGCATTTACAGCCACCAAACCGCCCTGTATATAGTGGGCGATTGATAGAAGACGGAGGTGTTCTTCGTCAACCGCTGCTTGAATCTCCGGCGGGTATCTTCGTTTTGACAACGGTACTGGTGATTTTCTAGAATCGGCCAAATGACGATCCTCTGTCTGCGCGTCCGGCAATAGCGCTTCGTTCTGTCGGTGATGATTTGATCAGCTGCTCAAGGTCTTCCGGACGGCTGGATTTCGACAGCGCATCCTGCATGCTTACTTGGGCTCCCTTCACTAGTTGAGCCAGGCTTGCTTCGAGTGTCTGCATGCCCTGCGCTCCACCCGTTTGAATGGCTGAATAAATCTGAGGTGTCTTTGCTTCTCGAATGAGATTAGCGATTCCTGGAGTATTCACCAGGATTTCCGTGGCCAGCACGCGCCCTTTTGTGACCGGACTTCCGCCGGCTTGCTCTGCAGTTCTTGCCATAAGAGTTTGACTTATGACAGCAACCAAACCGTTGGACAGCATTACACGGATTTGTTGTTGCTGCCCGGGCGGGAAGACGTCGATGACACGATCGATAGTTTGCGCGGCGGAGCTGGTGTGAACTGTTCCAAACACAAGGTGACCTGTCTCGGCTGCTGTCAGCGCCAGGTGAATCGTGTCGAGATCGCGCATTTCGCCAACCAGAATGACGTCTGGATCCTCGCGAAGCGCTGCTCTCAGTGCATTGGCAAAACTCTTTGTGTCGTGCCCAAGTTCACGCTGGCTGACGACGGAGTTTTTGCTCGAGTGCAAGAACTCAATCGGATCTTCAATAGTCAAAATGTGTTCGGATCTACTCTGGTTTATCCAATCAATCATTGAAGCTAGTGTCGTTGACTTGCCTGAGCCTGTCGGTCCTGTCACCAACACCAAACCGCGAGGGCGCTGTGTAATTTCTTTGCAGATCGCGGGCAATCCCAACTCATCGATTGATGGAATTCGAGATGCAACCACCCGCAGTGCGGCAGCCCAGGAGCCGCGGTCTCTATAGACATTGACGCGAAACCGTCCCAGACCTTCCATTGCGAAGCTGCAGTCGAGTTCGTAATTTTGTTCGACGGTTTTCTTTTGGTCGGTTGTTAACAGAGAAAAGATCAGTCGATGTGTGTCATCCTTGGTCAGCACCGCTAGCGGTGAGCGAATCAGCTTGCCGGAGACCCTGATGATTGGCGGCTCACCTGCCTTGATGTGCAAGTCGGACGCTGCTCGGTCTATAACGAGCTGCAAGACTTCTTGCATTTCAAGTGTCATGAGATCTTCCTCTTAGCGCTGTTTACGTTTGTCTTTGCGGTTCTCAGATCGCGATCCCGAGCCCGATCCGGATCCCGAGTTCGGTCCAGTTCCGGACTCCGACCCGTTTCCAACGGAGTCATACTCATAACCAGAATCGGTTTCAGGTATCTCTCTGCTGTTACCGGTGCCATAGCGCGGTAATTGACAATACGGGCACAGGCGCCATTCGCCGGAAATCTCGGCTTTGCAGCGCCTGCAGCTGCCCTCGAGTTCGGACTCTACCTTTGTAAGTCCGCACTTCGGACAGCTCGCCCAGCCTTCTTGTTGGAGGGTGCCGCAGCGTGTGCATGAGGTTTTGAGATCGTGCTGGCAGAACGGGCATTTGATGAAGTCTTCACCAATCGGGTTGCGGCATTTCGGACACAATCTGTCCTCGCCGGATGTGTCGGCGAGTGTCACTCTCACTACTTCTTCTACGGTCGTTTCTCCGAGTCCCACAAGCCTTATGCTGTAGTCTTTCAAAGAAATCATGCCACTTTGCTTGGCAGCCAGGCGAATCTGCGCAGTATTGGCGCCCTTGGAAATGAGGTCGCGAATCTCGTCATTCAGGCGCATCACCTCAAAGACGCCGATTCGATTTTTATAGCCGGTGCCGTTACATGAATCGCATCCGATGCCTCGATGAAATCGTGGAACACCGCTTTGATCAACCGTCAAGTTGTAGTATTGAATGGTTGATTCGGCCAGATGTTCTTGGGCTCTGTCGAGCAATCCCAAATACTCCAGTGTAACGCGCTCAGGTGTGTACGGTTCCTTGCAGTCTCCACAAATGCGCCTGACTAGTCGTTGAGCAATAACTCCAATTGTGGCTGATGCCACCAAATATGGGTCCACTTCCATTTCGGCAAGTCTGGTGATTGCGCCCGGTGCATCGTTGGTGTGAAGGGTGGTAAAGACAAGGTGACCAGTCAGCGCCGCTTCGACGGCGATCTTTGCGGTTTCGCGGTCGCGGGTTTCTCCAACCAGCATGATGTCTGGGTCTTGACGCAAGAAGGAGCGCAGAATCCTGGCGAAGTCGAGTCCCTTTTCCCTCAGCACTTGTACTTGGGTGATGCCTGCCATTTCGTATTCAATCGGGTCTTCGGCAGTGACGATGTTGACTTCGGGAGTATTGCGTTCTGCGAGCGCAGAGTAGAGCGTAGTTGTTTTTCCGGAGCCTGTAGGTCCTGTGACGAACACGATTCCATACGGCTTCATTACCATGTCTCGAATGACTTCCAGTGCGGCTTGCTCGGTAATCAGATACTCCAAACCAAGCGTTGTGCTCGACTTGTCCAATTGTCTCATCACGACCTTTTCGCCGTGTTTGCTGGGAATGGTGGAGACGCGGAAGTCGATGTCTTTGCCTGAGAATCGCACGCGAATTCTTCCGTCTTGCGGCAAGCGCCGCTCGGCGATGTCGAGGTCGGCCATGATTTTGTAGCGCGAAATGAGAGCGGCGTGAATAGCCTTGGGAAGCCGTCTGTCAACAAAGAGCACTCCGTCGAGACGATATCTAACCACGATATTTTTGTCTTGCGGTTCGATGTGCACGTCAGAACATCTACGCTTGATGCATTTGGCAAGAACCTGGTTTGCCAGCTGAACAATCGGCGCATCCTGAGCCTGTTTGGCAAGATCGAGATCGTTGATGTCCTCGGTTGTTTCTATCATCACATCGAGGTTGGAGAGATCGACCTCCGATTCGATGAAGGTGTGGTCTGCTTGCTCTTCGTTTTCCTCGTGCTGTTCGTCTTTGCGCCTGGCATAGACAGTTTCCATGAAGTGTTGGAAGTCATCTTCGGTGCACACAACAGGCTTTATCTGCACACCTTTGAGCCTATATTTGATGTCATCCAAAGCCAGCAGGTTATTGGGGTTCACCATAGCTAGTGTCAACTTGCTGCCGTCCTGCAAAAGCGGCACCACTTGATGCTGTCTCATCACCTTCTCAGGCAGGAGTTCGAGAGCTTGCACTTCGGGATGAGTCTTGGCCAAAGACACGTAACTGACGCCGTATTGAACCTCCAGCGCATTTTTCAGGTGGCTCTCACTTGCCAATCCAAGCCTGGACAGAATCAAGCTAATCGGCTCGCCGGTTTTCAATCTCTCTTGCTGTACCAGTCGCAATTCGTCGGCAGTTATAAGACCGTTGTCAACGAGAAGTTCGCCAATCTCTTTCTTGATGAGCGCCATGATTGTTACCTTGAAACGATTCTCCACCGAGCCTTAAGCTCGGGCCGGGTCTGGAGTCTACTGGGAGCGACAAAATTGCGGACCATATTTGATATAAGTGTGCCCTAGGGCTCAAGATAATAAACAGACGCTCTTTTATGGCCATTCGAATCTGGTAGTCATTTTGAATTAAACTATCGGCTCACCCCTAAAAATCACTTGAGAGATGAAGTCAAGTCCGCGCGAACCGAAAATAACGGATGAGGTGCCAGGTGTCCGACCCTGAGCGCCTCGAGAGCAAGCGAATCTTGACCACGCCTGCGCATCGCGGTTTCACGCTGGCAGGTACCGGGTTTGTGTTTTTTGAAATCCTGTTTCTCGTCTTTTACAGCGACCGTTTCTGGTTTTCGTGGGATCTGGTCGGGTGGGGTGTGCCTGCGGCGCTTCTGATGGCGGGCGTAGCGCACTTTTTCTTGTGGGCGGCGGAAAGCCCGGCTGGCTGTCGATATTTCGGGCTTATCTGGAAGGGGTCGCCGCCAATGGTTTATTGGCGCTGGATAACGCTTGAAGAGCCGCTAGGCGCATCAGGCATGAATGCCTTTCCTGAGGCTCAGGCAAAGGCGATAGAGAAGGAGGCTGAAACATCAGAGGGAACAGAAAAGCAGGATGCTGAAAGCAGTGAAGATAAAGCAGAACCGGACAACGTCGAAGCATTAGAGCCAATCACGCCGCTGCCGGCGCCTTACAAGGGCAACGCGGCCATAACTTTCGGTAATCGCCGTGTGTTGCTTACTGCCATCGATGAGCTTGCCCTGACGTTTTGGGGCAACCTGCACATCAGATCGTACAGCCTCACCGGTAAGCGCGAGAAACTGGGAAAGTCCGGTCAGCCAGGAAAGACTGCACCGCCGGAGCTTGTATTCAAAATTCCCTTCTCTGTTGTCGATCAGCCCAAGCAAAAACTGTTGATCGAGACAATCCAAAAGTATCGCCCCGATGTTGTTCTCAACAAGCGCTTGACTAAAAGGCTCGATTCCAACGAGTTGCCGGCTGCCTCATCGATTCAGCTTTTCGGTGCGGCATTTCTTTTCTGGGTGCTGATGGATGTCGGACATTCCACCTTCACCTATCTGGAAATGCTCAAGGGCTATCACCTCGCACAGTTCATCATTCGGCACCCGGAAGATCTTGAACTCACGAAGACTGTTGCGCCTCTCAACGAAAAGGAGGCAAAGGCGGAAGCACAAAAATGCTTCGATCGTGCCGAAGATTTGAGAACGCATCCACTGCCTTGGTCATGGGTAACCAATGAATTGTTGAGCAAGGGCAGCGTTGCTGCCGGCGCACAGGAAGCACGTTCTGAAGCACTTTGGTTTTTGGGGAACAAAGAGGAGTCGATCAAAGCGGTTGAAGAAGCTTTGAAATTTTCGCCCAAGAGTTTTCGCTACAACTTGCGCATGGCAAGGCTTTTCTATGATCTCGGCAAATTGCCGGAGGCTCGCAGCCAAATTCGGCAGGCGATAGACAGTCATCGAGACTCGCTTTTGCCGCGGCTTTACATGGTGGCTTTGTTGGAAGCAACGAAAGATCAACCAAAGGCTCATCGGTTTTACGAAATCTATGCTGAAGAACTCGATTATGAAGTGTTCGGCACGGAGCCGCATTGGCCGCCTGGCGGCAACACATTCGTTCACGACATTTGGTACAAAGACGATCTGGAATTCGTGCTCAATAAATTGGTTCGGTAGTATCAAGAGTCGTGATCGGGCGCTGGTGCAACTGTACTTTGCATTTCGATTCCAAATGTAAACTATACTTTGCACGCCCCGTTCGACAAGGCAAATTTGTTACGCATATCCGCCAGTCATGCCCCTCGAAGTCAACTATACTTTGCATTTTCACGCGAAATGTACACTACAGTTGCATCAACTTTTTACTGGCGCATGATCTTGCGACGCATGCGCGTAATGCGTGATTATGCGGCACGTGATTATGCGGCACGTGATCATGCGGCACGTGATCATGCGGCACGTGATCATGCGGCACGTGATCACGCGGCACGTGATCACGCGGC
>CAZCZI010000049.1:22028-29598 GCA_964503045.1 uncultured Candidatus Obscuribacterales bacterium | reverse complement strand
GCGGCACGTGATCACGCGGCACGTGATCACGCGGCGCATGGCCATCGCATGTGGTGACTAAGCATCGTATGTGGTGGCCACGCAGCGCGTGATCACACGACAAGTGACCTCGCACGCAGGATTTCGGCAAACACATTTAAGGTAAATTTATAGCGCCGTCGATGGGTTCAGCCGCCTTCAGCGGAATTTTGAACCAGAAACGGCTACCCTTGCCCTCTTCGCTTTGCACGCCGATTGTTCCGCCGTGCGCTTCGATTATCGCTTTGCAGATCGGAAGTCCCAGTCCCGTTCCTTTTTTCTGAGTATGGTCGGAGACCTCTACTTGTTTGTACCGTTCGAAAACAGTGTCGAGAAACTTCGTAGGTATGCCGCGCCCCTTGTCTTTTACGCTGAGTTCGACTGTTCCGTCATCGTCAAATTCGGCATCGACTACCACAGTGCTTTCTTCTGGTGAAAATTTCACTGCGTTGGAAAGTAAGTTTACGAGCACCTGCACTATTCTGTCTCTGTCGCATCTGATCTCTTCGTCGAGCATTGCTTCTGATGCATCGATCTTGACTTTTTGGTCGTCTGCAAATGCTGAAACCGACTCCAATGAACGACTGACAATATCTTCAAGCGAGCAGTTGCTCGGATGCATTTCTAGCTTTCCGACTTCACTTCGCTCGAAATCGAGAAGATCGTTTACCAGGTTGAGCAATCTTTCCGTACTGCGTCTAGCGGCATGCAGTCCTGTGACCAACGATTTGTCCAACTTGTCTTCGGCCTTTGCACTCAATAGATGATGAAACACTTGAATGGATGTGAGAGGCGTTTTGAGGTCGTGACTCACCATCGAGACAAACTCTTTTCTCAAGCGTGCCAGCTCGCGTCTAGCGGTGATGTCATTGAAGAGCACCAGTGTTTCGGTGGAGTTTTCGATGGTGATGTTTTTTGCGATTACCTCGACGGCAATGTCTGTGCCATTGCCGTGTTTGGCACTGACTTCCACCAGTTGATCCAGTGATGCCTTGAGCAAACTGAATTCACCTTGCGTATGATTTGCATCGAAGAAAACACTTTCCAGCTTGTTGCCGAGCAGCTCGTTCTGCGAACATCCGAGAATGGTAATTGCATGAGGGCTGTGTTTTTTGATAACACCTCCATCACCCACCACTAAGATTCCAATCGGCATGGCTGTGAGCAAGATTCGCAGCCGTTCCCTATTTTCTTTATTCTCGGCCTCGGCTTCTGCCAATAACCCCGTCAACCTTCCTGAATCAGCAAGCATGACTGCGGTTAAAACATCCAACTCTGAAAGTTCGGTTCCATTGCCTTTTCCGGTGGCTTCGTTGAGTGTCACCCGCGAGCGCAATCTCTCAATTAGTCGATTCACAACCCCGACTACTTTCTTTTCGAAAGCAATCGTGGCACCGGCAGCGGTGATTAGCGAAATGACGAAGGCGGCGCCGGCGAGCAGCATTGCCGCTTCGGCATCTTTGTGCACCGCGGCAATATATTCTTGCCTTAGCGTTAACTCTTTGTCGATTATCGACTTAACTGCCGACTCGAAATCGTTCCACGATTGCGCGACGTCCTCCTTTCTAGAAGCAGGATCAGTCGCCAATTTCACGGAAGACATGAAGTGTGTTCGCACTTGCTCGATCAACTTTGCGTTGCGTCCAGGACGCTCTGGCTCGTCGGCCGCCACTAATCGTTCCATCGCAGCATCAAAATTTGCCATCTGATGAGTTGCGTCTTTGGACTTGTCTGCGATTTGATAA
Organism: uncultured Candidatus Obscuribacterales bacterium; assembly: GCA_964503045.1. Lineage (GTDB taxonomy): Bacteria > Cyanobacteriota > Vampirovibrionia > Obscuribacterales > Obscuribacteraceae > CAYZJR01. Next base: position 27,835 of record CAZCZI010000049.1, on the reverse strand, counting down.
GACTCTCCAATTGTCAAAAGTTGATTGCAAGTTTCGACTGCAGATGTGCTGCGCAAAACCCTCAGGGTTTTTACTTCCGATTGGCGAATTGCCATAATGCAAACAATCAGGCACGCTGCAAGCGCAATCAGCGGCAACCAGAGCACCAACGCTGCTTTTGCGGACATTGGGATTCTATTTGCAAGAGATTTTCGTTTCGATTGCGTCATTAGAGCGATGTCGCGTCGATTCTAGGGTGAAGTTTACCTGGTTATGACATTAAGATACAGTGGCATAAGTGTAGTAGATCACCACCGCCTTAGCTGGTCAATTAAACCCCGTGGAAGAGAAGCTCAAAGAAACCAAGCCCCCGCTGTGTGTTTGCTCACATAGCAAGGACTCTAATCGCGGATCTTTGACTTCCTGGATATTCCGCCGCAGCAATCAGAGCTGCCCGATTTGTGCCGCCCAAGCTAAGGACGGTGCCGATGTTCAGCTTATCGTCGACTCCAAGAACAATAGCCCGTTTGGCGAAAGGTACGAGCTCATCAGTCTTCTGGGGCAGGGCGGCATGGGTTCGGTCTACAAAGTGAAGGACCGCAACCTTGACTCTGTTTTCGCTGTCAAGGTTCTGCGTTCTGACCTGGCGCTTGAACAGGGCGCAGTGAAGCGGTTTGAACAAGAAGCCGTCGCCGCGTCGCAGCTGACCCACCCTAATCTGGTTGCGGTTTACGAAAACGGTGTCACCCATGATGGTGAGCCATTCCTCGTCATGGACTACGTCGCCGGCGAAAACCTGAGCCAGTTGATGAGTCGGGATGGCTATTTATCGGCAACACGGGCGATTGAAATCTTCATTCAACTCTCTGACGCAATTGCTCACGCGCATGCAAAAGGCGTTATCCATCGAGATCTCAAGCCGAGCAACGTGCTGATCACCAAAACTGATAACGGCGCAGACTTCGTGAAAATCGTCGATTTCGGGATCGCCAAGGTGCTCCCCTCCTCAGACAAAGATGCGGCAGCCCTGACGCAAACCGGCGAACTGTTCGGCAGCCCGTTGTACATGAGCCCTGAGCAATGTCTTGGAGATCGGCTTGATCTCAGGTCTGACCTCTACTCTATCGGTTGCCTCATGTATGAGGCGGTCACTGGAAAGCCGCCATTTACGGGTTCTAACCCAATCAAAATCATCTTCAAGCATGTCAACGAACCACCGCCTCCTATTCGAAAACCGATGAGCGGCCATGATGTACCGGCTGGGCTCGAGGCAATTATTCTGAAGTGCTTGGAGAAAAGCCCCGACAATCGATATCAGTCGGCGCCTGAGCTGATGCATGATTTGTTGCTCTTGCAGGAAGGAAGAGAGCCTACCTGCATGAAGAGTGGCGCTACGACAATGACCTTGCGTCGCCGCAAAAAGAAATTGGCGGTGATTATCGGCTCGTGTGCAGCTGCTTTCTTAACGATCGCGGCTGGATTTGGCTTGTGGCATGTTCAGGGACCGACAATCATAAGCTATTTCAACCCGCCGAAAAAAGAAGTTGAGAAGAAGCAGTCCATTGCAGACAACGAGTTTATCAAGGACTGCACGCTGCAAATAAAAGCGCATCCGAAGCAGGCGAAATACTACGTGACGCGCGGGCAAGCGTACCGGTCTGCTCGCGAATACCAGCTCGCACTCAATGATTTTGCCATGGCACTGAAGCTCGAGCCTTCAGCCGAAGTGTATCGAGAACGCGCATGGACGTACAACATGCAAGGAGAGTGGCAAAAGGCGATCGATGATTGTGATATGGCAATCAAGCTGGATCCCAAATACACCGATGCTTACATAAGCAGGGCGCGCTCGTACTGCGAGCTTTCCAATTGGACTAAGGCGCTCGCGGACTCGGACAAAGCGGTTGAGCTTGGGCCACCACATCCGGTGGCGCACATCAATCGCGCATTGGCGTTGTGGAAAACTGATCGTATCGACATGGCACTCAAGGATTTGAGAAAGGCGCTGTTGCTCGATAACACGTCATATCTCGCTTTGAACATGCGCTCTCGAATTTACAACGACATAAAACGATACGACAAGGCAATCGAAGATCTCTCTGCAATTCTGGCTGAACATCCAGACGACTATCCTCGAATGGCTGAAAGAGCCGATCTTTACGTGAAGAACCAGCAGTATGACAAAGGAGCCGAGGAAGCAAAACGCCTGATGAGCTTGAGTGATCACTCATGGGGGCACCGCGTTCTTGGTCGTGCATATCTCGGTATGGGCAAGCTGAGCGAGGCTCTGAGCGAGTTTGAACTGGCCGACAAACAAACACCAAACGACGACTATTGCCTCACACAGCTAGGAATCACCTACCGAATGATGAAAGACTATGACAAGTCTATTAAGTATTTCAATCAGGCTATAAGTTGCAACCCCAACTTTGAGGACGCTTATTTGGAACGAGCAGAGACATTCGCCAAGTTGGGTGAAACTGGTCTGTCGAGACAAGACATCGAGACCTATAGAGAAATGACTAAAAATAAAAAGTAGGGTTGAGTCCGACCTAACCAGGGAAGGAAGTATGTAGAGGATTCACCGGACCGACGGTGGGCTGCCCACTGCTTCTTCAATCCGGCGAACAGCAGCAACAGACCGACAGGAGGCATCTTGCTCTATGAGCGAGGGAGTCAATAGAAAACTAACCGCCCGGGAGTTCATCTCCTTGATTAACTCACGGCTGTATGGAATTTATTTCGTCCCGGCAATCGGCTGCATGTTAGGCACCATCCTCGGTTTTGTTGCGTGGCTCGGCTTTCCAATCGAGTTGGCCAGTCACTTCCGTGTTTTGTATGTAGCGATATTAGGTGTATTCTTTCTTGCTTTGATTGCCACGAAAAGGCGGCGTCTCGCTTGCGTGACCGCTTTGTTTGTTGCCGTCAATATGTTTGAGATCATGCCTCTTTTGATGGCGCATCCAGCTGTTGCATCGACGCCGGCGAGTTCGAACGTGCGGCTGATGTTCGGTAATGTGTGCGGCAAGAACAACTCATGCATGGCGCCATTTGTCGAGTCTGTGAACGAAGAGAATCCTGATATTTTGTGTGTTGTGGAATGCCCACCTGCGTGGGTCAACGAACTCAACGACAAACTGCCGCAGTACAAGTATCGCAGAGCACTCTTGCAGGACGACGCTTATGGTTGTGCTCTCTACAGCAAATTGCCGCTTGGTGAAAAGAAAATAGTCGATCTCGGTGGCGAAAAAGAACTCGGTGAATCAGCTCCCGCTCTGGTTTGCGATTTTGAGGCAAACGGCAAAAAAGCGACCGTAGTGATGACGCATGTCTACACCCCGACATCGGTTGAGGGACTGGCTGCACGAACGGTGCAGATGGCAACGATTGAAAATATTGTACAAGGAATTGACGGACGAGTTGTTGTTGCCGCCGATCTCAATTGCACTTCATGGTCGTCGTATTTTAAGCAGTTTATTGATTCCACAGGCTTGCGTGATACACGACAAGGCTTCGGAATTCAGGCGTCATGGGCTTCTACAAATCCAATCTTCGGCTTACCTTTGGATCACATTCTAACAAGTCGAGACATTGAGACGGTCAATCGCAAAGTAGGACGCAATGTTCGATCTGATCATTATCCAGTGATTGCTGATTTGAAACTCTAGTCTGCGGCACTCGCGTTGCATGCGTGCAACGCTTGCATACAATGGCGTCGGAAACGCGCTTGCATACAACGGCGTGCAACGCACGGGCTTCTTGCTAAGGTCGAATGAAGTGTGCGAGTCCACGCACGTCATTGATTGTAAATGCTTCCGAGGTCTCCGGCCATTGAGCGCCCGCGCGCGTCTTGTACACGTTGAGCCTGCTGTTTACGATTTCTCGATCTTTTGGGTTAGACCCCACTGCGTTTTGAGCACTATTGCAAGCCTTTCTGCACTTTGGCCAGTTCTCCTCCCAATATGCAATTTCTGCAAGATACAACCACTGCATCCAAGAGCCGTTGGTCATAACGATTGTCGTAGCTATATCTTGGGTCGCTGCTTTGTAGTCGCGCGTTCTTTTGAACGTGTCAGATCTCGCCATGTAATAAGTGAAGTCATATGGGTAGATTCTGATTGCTTTCGACAGATCGAAAACCGCAGTGGCCCATTGCTGAGTTTCTTTGGCTTTGAGACCAGATTCGTAGTATTGCTGCGATTCTTTCCATTGTGCAATGTCGCCGCGTCCTGGAAAATCGTTGGCGATTGCCATAATCGTTGCAACATTACCGGCCGACAACATCGTTGCCAAAGCTAAACCTAACACTAGCCTGTTCATCATAATGTTCCTCAAGAAGCCGTTGTTTCCAGCGTTTGCATATGCTCATGCATCTGCACCATGAGTCCAAAGAGTTGCATCAAGTTTGCACCTTTATTGTCGCCTGCAAATTCGCGATACATCGTAGCGACGTTTACCGCAAGACGCTCGGAAATTGTCCAGTCGTACTTGTGTGCGCAAGCGATATCGAGTGCCGCCTCAACAATTGGCATTCCTTTATCGAACCGCGTTTGAGCTTCACCATACAAATACTCGAAATATCCTTTGATTGCCTTGACCCCATTTTTGTCTGTAATTGGACCATGTCCAGGAACCACGATATCTACATCCAGCGACAGGATCCTGTCGCAAGCCTTGAGCCAATTCGCAGTCGGACCCGCCCACATGATTGGATGTCCATCAATAAACAAAATGTCGCCGGTGAAGACTATCTTGTTAGTTGGACAGTACACCAACACATCACCTTCTGTGTGTGCGGGGCCGACCTCAAACATCTGCACGCTCTTTTTGCCGACCGACATTTTGAGGTCACCGGTAAACGTTATTGTGGGCAGCCGCTGCTCGACGTTTTCAAAGTCATAACTTCCAAATGCGTCTACGAAATACTTTCCTACTGCCCCCATCATTGGTGCCTGCTTCAAAAGCTGTGCCATCATCTGTGGTGACTCTTTTTGCATGCCTTCTCTGGCTGCTTCCGACGAGATGATGTCCGCATCTGGAAGAAGAGAATTGCCATTGCAGTGGTCGCCGTTGGAGTGCGTATTGACTACTGTTCTGATTCTGCTTTTAGGTTCAAGCTCGGCTATCGCTTGCAACATCTCGGAGGTCAGCGTTTGATCGTAGAGCGTGTCTACAAGCAGTGCCGTGTCGTCTGATGTCAAAAAACCTGCATTGCTTTTGCCCCACGACCCATCAGGTTGCAGCCAGGCATAACAACCGTCTGCTAGTTTGTGCAAACCTTTTGAATACTTGAAGCGCTCACATCTAAGCGACATGCGCGTATCTCCTCAGGCAAATGTTTTTCTACGATCTAAGAATTATAAGACCAAGAGCACCTGATTATCTTAATCAACACCAGGGCATGATGGCGTAAGCATGGTTAGCGCTGCAAAAAAATTTGAAGCATGGCTGCTTAGCGGCGGGCGGGGCTCTTCTTCGCACCATGATGACGCGTGGTGGAAAGTAATGTGCTTGACAGGGGTGGACTACTTTTCCACTCTTGGTTACCAACCCGGTATTGCCTACATCGCTGCCGCGATGCTCTCGCCGGTGGCAACGTTAATGCTCGTAATCGTGACTATCGTCGGCGCCTTGCCGGTTTACTGTCACGTAGCGAAAGAAAGCCCTCATGGGCAAGGCAGCGTTGCCATGCTCGTCAGGCACATGCCGGGATGGCTCGGTAAGTCCTTGGTTTTGATCCTTCTGGGATTCGCAGCTACTGACTTCATCATCACAATCACTTTGTCGGCCGCCGATGCCACCGCGCACATCGTTGAAAATCCCTGGGT
>CAZCZI010000049.1:0-21928 GCA_964503045.1 uncultured Candidatus Obscuribacterales bacterium | reverse complement strand
TTTCCGAAACTTGCGCTTGGTCTTTCCGGTTTCGAAACAGGTGTTGCCGTAATGCCTCATGTGAAGGGCAATAAGGACGATACGCATGAAAATCCTTTTGGGCGAATTGAAAATACCAAAAAGTTGCTTGTCACCGCCGCTGCCATCATGAGCGTGTTGCTCATAATCAGCAGCATGGTCACCACTCTGCTGATCGAACCGGTCGAGTTCAAGGAGGGCGGAAAAGCCAATGGACGCGCGCTCGCGTATCTGGCACACAAATACCTCGGTGATGTCTTTGGTAGCGTATATGATGTCAGCACGATTGCCATTTTGTGGTTTGCCGGTGCATCGGCGATGGCTGGTTTGCTAAATCTCGTGCCACGCTACTTGCCGCGCTACGGCATGGCACCTGCCTGGGCAAGCCGAAGTCGCCCACTGGTCATTTTCTTCATGCTCGTCTGTTATTTGGTCACCGTGATTTTCAAAGCCGACGTGGACGCGCAGGCGGGAGCGTATGCAACCGGTGTTCTCGTTTTAATAACGTCTGCATCGGTGGCGGTCACTATGAGTTTGTGGCAAAAAGCGAAGCTTCTGCGCTTGTATTTTGCCTTTATTACGGCGGTTTTCATTTACACCAGTATTCAAAATATGTTGGAACGCCCGGAAGGATTGGTGATTGCATCGTTTTTCATAGGGGCGATTTTCATAAGCTCACTTATCTCGAGAGCGATTCGTTCGCTAGAGCTGCGCATCGGAAATGTGACTCTCGATGAGACGGCGAAGAAGTTTATCGAACAAACGAAAGATAACTCATGGGGGCATATTCGACTGCTCTGCCGCCGGCCTGGCGGTACCGACTATTTCCTCAAAGAAATGGAAGCTCGCGAAGCGCATAGCGTGCAGCGCAGCGAGGGCAACTTTATATTCTTGGAAGTCTCTCTGGGAGATGCCTCTGATTTCATCGACGACGTACTCGACGTGAGAGGCGAAGATATTGATGGTTATCAGGTTTTGCATTGCACAAGCCCAACTGTTCCAAATGCAATCGCAGCTCTCTTGCTGCACATTCGTGAGAAAACCGGGAAGGTTCCCAATGTCTATTTTGAGTGGACCGAGGGCAACCCGGTGGGTTACATACTCAAATATCTCTTCCTTGGCGAGGGCGAAACAGCACCCATCACCAGAGAGATTCTGCGCCGGGCCGAACCCAACCGCTCTCGACGCCCGCGGGTGCACGTCGCGTAGCAATCAATATCACAATTAATCTCGCTTTTCGTAATTGCCCCCATTGGCTCGGCTCACCTTCCAATGTATGTTGTGTGCACTTCCCTCGACAAACCTATCCCGAGGACCATACGATGAGTGATGCTCTAGCATTGTTTGAAAAGGCACGCGCCAACGACGATTTGGTAAGCCACCGCGAAAGCAAATCCATGTTCAAAGACTTCACGCTGGAAGACTGGCAGTCCGTAGCCCAAAAGTATTCCTCGGACAACCAGTTGAATGGTGTGAAAGGCGGCGTCATCGTACAAGAACTGCCCAACGAATTCCAAATCATCAACAACGAATTGGATGTCCGCTCGAATGACACACTTAAGGGCGTCAGCGGATTTCTTATTGGCTTGGCTACAACCGGTGCTGGCTGGGGCGCAGGCGCATTTGCTGCCAATCGCGGAATGATGGGTGGCGACTGGAGAGTCAAGCTCGGCGCGACGGCAGTCGGAGCAGCCATCGGTTATTGGAACTACCATCGCATGACTGGCGAAGTAGAAGACCTCAAGACAAATGGAACAACACTGCACATCCCCAAATCGGGATTGGCTTCCGTAACGCAAACCGGTTCATTAATGCACTTTCCGCGGGCTGCTGATCTGAAGCTAAACGCCTAAACTGCTATTTCCAAATAGCTTCTTGCGGCTTACTGCCTGCGACTTTTCGATCGTCTTCCGTTAGCGCTGCCGCCAACGACGGAGTCTTCTCGACTGTTGCTGCAATTAGCTTGAGCAGCTTTGCACCACCATTGCGGTTGAGATGAACGGTGTCCAGATAATCGCCGTCACTAAAATCGTTGCTGTCAAATAGATCAACCCATTGTGCATCGTGCTTGCTGCAAGCCAACGCCAGACTGCCGCGAAACTCACTCCAGAAATTCTCCGGAAGTAGTGCGCGATTGGGCGCCAGGCTGGGCATTCCAACTACCAGAGTTTTGATGCCTTGCTGTTCGAGATAAGCAAGCAGCGCTTCGAAATATCGCTTTTCGTGCGGGTAAATTGCAGGTTTTGAATCTTTATATCGCAACATGTATTCGCGAGTGTTGTCGATAAAGGCATAAGGCGGACGAGCAGGAATCAACCACTCACCGGGTCGGGGCTGGCCGCCGGTTGCGGAAAGCGCCTGCAAAAGTTTGGCTTTGGATACTTTGGTTCCTTGTTCGCGTTCAGGTGCAACATCGTTACCCGGATTAGTGAACGTCGATTTGCCCGCCAATGTCGGCGGATCGTTGCCCTGCATCAGTTTCTTGATCTGTTTCATCGGCAGGTAGTTATTGAGGCGCCAGTCGAGTTCTTGAAGCGGCGAGCTAAACGAGTCGCGCGTCAAATCACCGAGACTGACATACGATTGCAAAAATTGAAACGGCTCGGTATCGCTTGCAGATGGCAGGCAGTTGTCGATGAAGTCGCGCGGATTCACTCCGATGATGGCGACTTTTGGCTTGCGCTGCGAAAACAGTGCTTTGGCAATAAGGAAGTGATCTGACACCATCGCGCCGCCGACTGCAAAATTGAATGCCTTGAGATTTACTCCCAAGTCTTGTTTTAAATCGCGTTGCAACGTTAATGCGCTGCGGTGCAGCACTGCATCAAGGTTTTTGTTGAGCAGATCGGCGTCTGCCGAAAATACCGCACATGCCAATTGGCTGCTCCCCATCAGCACCACATCTGATGGCGCATCGTTCAAATAGCTTCTCGCCATCCACCAAACCCAAGGTCCTTGCTGCCTTTGTTCGGATGTGCTGTTTTTGATGGATTCAGCCGTCAAGGCAGGATGCGATTGAGGAACCGCCAAGAAAATCAAAAGGTTGACGGCGGCAAATGCGATGACGACGTACAAAAACCGCGAGCCGAAAAAGCTTGCTCTCACGTTTTTGTCATTGCCGGACTCACATCCCGATGTCATCGTGGTCCTCCACAATAACCTTTGAAGCAACCGAACGATGGCGCTCCAACTCTTGACCGGCAAGACGCATCGCTTCATGAGTGCGCTTGTTGGAGTCGAGTATGCGGGCGACTTGGGAGAAGAACTTGGTTCCACCGCTGGCGTTGAGGTGCACGGAATCGTGGTAGTCATCGTGACTGTAGATTGAGAAGTCGTTCAATTCATAGGCAGGAACATCATACGCAGCCGAAAAATCCCTGAGTGCTGCAATGTAGCTCAGATAAATCCATGGTTTCAAAATATTGATGTTTTCTGGCGTGATCGGCATGTTTACGAGCACAAGCTCGATGCGTTCTTTCTTGCAGAACATAGCGAGCTTGCGCAGGAAGTAGAGCTGAACCTGGTAGTTGTGCGGATCAGGATTTTTGTACCTGTCCAAGTACTCTTTGGTGTTGTCTTTGTAGTCGTTTTTTGCCGGGTCTTGCGGCTGTGCAATCACCGCCAATGGGTGAATCTCGCCGTACTTGTAGTTAGGCAGAAGGTTTACGCGATCCCAATAATTGTATGTGCGTTTCTTGTCTGCTTCAGGCACAAAGGTGTTTACGAAGCTCTCCGCTGCCTCCGTGCAAAGGAGTTGAACGTCCAGGGAGTGTTCGTACAGATATGTGCTCTTCTGCAAGAGCCAATCAAGTTTTCCTAGAGGCGAACGAAACAGACCTGGAGCAACATCGTCAAGGTGCGACAAGCGCTTCAAGAAGCGAAAAGGCTCGGTATCAGTCGGACTGCTGAGAGAACTGTCAATGAAGTCGCGAGGTGCAAGACCATAAACTACGACATCGGGACGGTGTGCAGTGTTGACCATTGCACGCAAGCTCAAATAAGCATCCGAGGGCATCTGTCCGGGGCCGGATAGATTGAAAGTGCTGAAACTTCCACCGAATCTCTTCTGCAGTTCCTTATCAAAAAATGCGCACTTATGATAAGTGGTGAGGTCTAAGGGGCGATTCAGAAATCGTGCGTCGCATCCCGACACAGCGCTCACCATCAGTGACGAACCAAGTAGCGCTACGTTGTGCACTTGGCGGTCGCTTCTTAGATCTTGAAACGTCCACCAAGACCACCCGCGATAGGGAAACTTATACTGGTCGAAGGCAATTGGGGTAACAAGCGTGAACGCAGCATTGAGTATGATGAAAAGAAAGGCAGTCGCTACGAAGGTGCTGACTCTCACGTGATGGTGCTCGGTTGGCTGCGCATCATGTTGCTTTTGTGCCAGCTTCTCCAGTGTTTGGTATTGAGAATGCAAATCTGAGCTCAATGGCGCGTTGAGGGCTGCACCACGGGTGGTGTTGACCGCCGCCGGTTTTCCGTGCCAGATTTCCACAGGTGTTCGCGTCATAGAGCGCCGCCTTTACGCGGTGTCTTATCAGCGACCTGCGCAGGTTTTGTCACTCCCAATGCCGTGGTTACGGGTGTGCTCTTTGCCAGTTCTTGAGCCAAAAGATCGAAAAACTTGGCGCCGCCGCCGGAATGCAAATGCACCGTGTCGCCGAAGTCTTGCAGGCTAAACGCATTCTTAGCGTGCATGTCGATGAAAACAGCACCGTTTGAGCGTGCGGTTTTTTCGAGGGTGGTGCGGTAAGTATTCCAAATCTCGTCGGAGAGAATCTGCCTGTTGGCCTCGGTAATTGGCATTGCAACAATCACAGGAAGAATGTTGCGCTGATTTGCCGTCTTGAGCAAATCACCCAGGAAGGTCATCTGACCGTTGAAAGTCTCTCGCTTGAGCTTCTTGTATCGCTTGCGGTACTCGTCCAAGTTGTCTGAAAACTTCGATCTGGTCTCGGGTGTGGTTGGGCGGAAGAAGCATTCATTGGCCTGAATTTCAAACTGATGATAATCGGGCATCAGAGTACGTCTTATATGAATGCTTGCCGGTTTGCTCGGATTGTATTTGTCGGACAACCCCTCGAAGAATCGTGCTGCTTTTTCTTTGAAGTCAGTGCGTTGTTGATACGTGTAGAAGCCGCGTTCCAACTCGTAGTTGAGGCGTTCTTCCCACTGCGGCACAACCAGATTCGCGTGGCTTGAAACATCACCGAACCTGGAAATGTAGCGATACGGATCTGTTGCAGAAGGGCTAGGCAAGAGATTATCCAGGAAGTCGCGAGGACCGACACCGTATACAACCACTTGTGGTTTATTTTGATCTTTCATCAAAAACTTCGTCAAGAAGTAAGCGTCTGACGGCATTTCTCCCGGCAATGCGAAGTTGAAGCTGCGCACCTTGCTGCCTGAATACTTGGCGAAATGATCTTCGAAAAACACACTTTTATGATGATTGGAAGCATCGAGTGTTTTGTTCATGTAGTCTGCATCGAGTCCGTCAAGCGGCACCAGAACCAGCGATGATCCGAGAAATACAAGTTGCGGGCGCGGCCCATTTTGAGATTGCGCGAGGAAGTCCTTGATTGCCCATGAAGTCCAGGTGTTGTACGGAAAATCTGCCGGATCTGTCTTTCCAAACTGCACAGCCGCCAAAACCTGGCAAAGCACGGCAAAGCAAGCAAGCGCGATAAAGAACCTGCTCGTTGCTAGCGCCTTGAAAAAGGGTTTCTTTGCGCCTTCCTTTGGCAAACTCGTGCTGTGTGCATCTTGTGCGCAGCATGAGTCCGCTTTTTTGGGCGGCGCTGGTGCTGTCGGGACTGCCATTAGAACTGGAAGTAAATGAACCTTGGTGAGCTATCCGGGGTGAACACGGTCAATACGCACATGAGAAGAACCATTACGCCAACCTGCACTGCCCATGGAGGAGTGAGGTAGAACTTCTTGTCGTTAAGCCAGTTGACGACGAGGTGAGAAATCATCAGCGCCGGCAAGATAAGCAACAGCGACGGGAAGATGATCGGATCTCTGATTTGCAGAATTGCCAGTTGGCTGGCGCTGAAATGCGCCAGGGCTTGAGGGGCTTCTACGAGCATCTTGGTCAGCATTTTGCCTGCGATGTTGAGGTCATCCGCTCTAAACAATACCCATCCTACGCACACGATATGGAATGTGCAGATGACTGCAAACACGTGATAGACCTTCGATTCGAAGAGTTTCTTCGAGACTCCGGCACGCTCGAGCAAACGCTGCCATTCCTTATGAAGAATGAGGACGATGCCTTGATAAGCTCCCCAAGCGAAGAAGTGCATTGCAGCACCGTGCCAGAGTCCGCCCAATGCCATCGTGATAAACAGGTTGCGGTAGTTGAGCCACTTGCCGCCACGAGAGCCGCCCAGTGGAATAAATAGATAGTCACGCAGCCATGTTGAAAGGCTGATGTGCCAACGATGCCAGAAGTCAGCCACGTTTGCTGCCAGGTACGGGAGGTTGAAGTTGATTGGCACTTTGTAGCCAAACAACATTGCCGAACCACGGGCGATATCAGTGTAGCCGGCGAAGTCAAAGAAGATTTGGAACGCAAAGGCGTAAGAAATAATCCAGAGATCGATGCCGGAGAAGTTTTCAGGGTGCGAGAAACCAGCTTGAACGACAAGTGCCAGGTTGTCTGCGATAAGAACCTTTTTGGCCAGACCCATGAGAATCATTTGCATGCCGTCGTCAAGATATTCCCATTTGAATTTCGCGGGAATGCTCAACTGCGGAATGAAGTCGAGGTAGCGTTTGATGGGTCCTGCAATTTGGGTTGGGAAGAACGATGCAAACAGCGCGAAATCCATAAATGATTTGACGAGCGGTTTGCCTCTATAGACTTCCACTGCATAGTGAATGAATTCGAAAACGAAGAAGGAAATTCCAAGCGGGAGAATGATGTGCAAGTGCGGTTCGCGCCAGTCTATGCCGAATAGACCGAGCCCGCCTTTGACGGTGTCGAGTGTGAAGTATGCATACTTAAAGATTCCGAGGCAAATCAAATTGACTGCGACGGTGATGCCCAACCAGAGTTTCTTGCGCTGTGATTTCGCTATCATGGGCACAAGCAGGAAGTTGCCCAGCGTCAAGCCGAAGATCAACAGTCCGTAGATTGGTTTCCAGGACATGTAGAAAACGTAGCTTGACACCAAAAGTAGTGGCACGCGCAGGCGGTGCGGACACAGCCAGAACAAGAGAAATACTGTCGGCAAAAATACCAAGTACTGCAAACTGTTGAATAACAAGTCGCTTCTCCTTAAGCTCCGAAATCCCGGTTGGAACGCCGCCGAACAAAGTTATCAATGGCAGCGAAACACATCATAGATGCTGGATTTCAAGAATGTCTACCGGCGCACTATTCTCTTAACCTAAAACGTTCTTAGTAACTTTTTTCGATCTCTGAAAAGTGGCAACTGGTGCTTGTTTTGAACTGCTTGACTTTCCGTGCGTTCGTCAAACGCATGAATCTGGTTTCTCAGTCAGGTTTTATTTTTTAGTGCGTCAAAATTATCTGACTGTCCTTGCAAATTGAGCAGTCACGTGCTGTGCGGTGTTTCGAGCCTGAGTCTCACTCGTCCGCCTCGCCCTTTCTCTGCAGCATTTGCTCCCCTTCTCTCTGCGGCATTTGCTCCCCCTCTGAAACGGGGTGCAAACTATAGTTTGCATTTCGGAGCAAAATGCAAATTACAGTTTCCATCTTGGCAGCTGGCAGCGGCTAGTCTGCGTCCGCGCCGCCTTGCCCCTTGGCAAACCCTTCGGCGATCAGTTGATAACCGCCACCATAGACGGTTTTTATGTATTTGCGATCTGCTGTTTCCAGGCGCGTTCTCAAGTGGCGAATGTGCACGCGAATCGTGTCCACATCATCGTCCGGAGAGTAGCCCCAGACTTCTTCTAGAAGCTTTCCGGTGGAAACGGTTTGACCGTGATGCTGCATCAAGCAATGCAAAATTTCGAACTCTGTTGGTGTCAGTTTTACGATGCGCTCTTTGACTTTTGCCTGCAGATTTTCTGGAATCAAAGTGATTTCGCCGGCAGTAAGAATTTCAGGAAGCGTCGCGGAATGCGGCACAGAACCCGAGCGTCGAAGCAGAGCTCTTACTCGTACTTGCAGTTCAGGAATTTCAAATGGCTTGACAAGGTAGTCGTCAGCACCGGAGTCGAAGCCGGTGACTTTGTCTTGCGTCATACCGAGCGCGGTGAGCATCAAGACTGGAATCGGATGCGTTTGTGGATTTTGTCTCAACCTCTGGCAAACCGTAAATCCGTCCAAATCCGGCATCATGACATCCAGAACGATTAGATCGGGTCGATTCTGTTGAGCCAAGGCCAGACCCTTAATGCCATCGCTGGCAAGCGATACCTGGTGCCCCAACAGCTCCAGATTGACCTTTACCAGTTCGGCAATGGCCTGGTCGTCGTCGATTACCAGAATTCTTGACAATTTTGTTTCTCCCGGAAACTATTCGAAGCTCATCGCTGCCAATTTTACTGGAATTTTCAGGACTCGCCCGCCCCGTACAACTGTAAGAGTAACTACTTGATTTGGTTTCTTCTCTTCTATGTATGAAAGAAGTTCATCCGGCGTCGCTACAGGGCGGTTGTCAATGGCGATGATTGTATCTGCCATTGTTGGATCGTTATATTCATATACGAATGGTCCTTCGCGATAAATCACACGCTTTGGTCCGGAAATTCCGGCCGTGTGGGCAGGACCATTCTGTTCCACGCCAAGCACTCTCAAACCGCCACGCACTGGAACGGTATGGATGCCCAAGTCCGGTCGGGTTACGCCGTGGTGGGCGATCAGTTCAGGCACGATGCGTTTGGCTATATTGACTGGAATCGCAAAGCCAATGCCTGCGGATTGACCGGAGAGGCTGAATATGGCGGTGTTTATGCCGACCATGTTTCCTGAAGTGTCCAAAAGCGGACCACCCGAGTTGCCTGGGTTGATGGCGGCGTCAGTCTGAATGATTCCTTTGATTAGGCGGCTGTTTCCGTTTGAGTCCTCGGCTTTCAGGGTTCTGCCCAGGCTCGAGACGATGCCCTGGGTGAGGGTTCTGTCCAATCCAAACGGGTTGCCGATGGCAAACACGCGCCGCCCTACTTCTAGCTTGGTAGAGTCGCCTAGAGCAATAGTGGTGAGCTTCTTACCGGGTGGAGGGTTGACCTTCAACACAGCCAAATCGTTTGCCGGATCGCCGCCGACGAATTTCGCAACCAAGGAGGTTCCATCTGCAAACGTGCAGCGAACACCGGTGGCACCTTTGATTACGTGAAAGTTGGTGAGAATGTAGCCGTCGGTGCTGATGACGCTTCCTGAGCCGCAGCCCTCGCGCGGCATGATGTTGAAGTACAAATCTTCGGATGTAGCAATGGTTGAAAGGTTGACCACAGCCTGGTTGCAGGCCTTGTACACTCGGATGTTTGTCGCCTCATCCGGCGTCAGTCCGGCAGTTGGCGGCGAAACTTTAGCTGATGATGCAGTTTTTGACTTCGAAATCGTAGCTCCGGCTGCCACGGTTGACATTGGCTTGCGCGCAGCATTTCCACTTTGTGCATGTGCGGGTGCTAGTCCGGCTACGACCATAGTCGTCAAAGCGATTAAGGAGGTCCATTTCATTGCAGTTGCCTCACGTGGACTCACTTCCAGAACTTCCATTGTAATCTTCTTTGGTTTTCGTTTCTTCTGCTGCTTGTTCGATTTTTTGCGCCGCGGCTTGAACGGCTTCCGGTGCCGCATCCGGTGCCGCATCCGTTGCAGCTTTGGGCTTTTGTCCGAACTTTGGTTCTGTTCCTTCCATCATTCGTTTTATATTGGCTTTGTGCCGAATAGTGACGATGAGAAATCCGAACACGCAGAAAATTGTGTATCCGGGGCGTTGCGTGATTAGCCACATGTATACCACGCACATCGCGACTCCCAAAATTGATGCCAGAGAAACGAGTCTTGTTACTGCAACAACCGCCACCCATGTCACAAATGTCGCCAGACCAACCCACGGATTGAACGCTATTAAGGTGCCAAGCCCGGTTGCAGCACTTTTGCCGCCCTGAAATTTGAGAAAAATAGATTTGCTGTGGGCAATCATCACTTCAACGGCAATCACCACCGGTAGTGCATCGGGTGCGCCGAACACGGAAGGATTGTTGGCCTCGACCCAAATCGAAATTAGTGTCGGGAAGTATCCCTTTAGTACATCAAGCACGAGAACCGCGATGCCGGCGGTCTTTCCGGCGGCGCGATAGACGTTGGTTGCACCGGTTGAGCCACTGCCGATTGTGCGGATGTCGATGCCTTTGAGTGCTTTGACGAGCCAGTAACCGGTTGGGATAGAACCGAATACATAGGTGGCTAATACTAGTAACAAGGCGGTCAGCACAAGAGTCTACCTGTTGTCGTTTTTGGCTCTCATGAAGATTCGGATTGGGGTGCCCTTAAACCCGAAAGCTTCGCGCAGTTTGCGTTCTAGGTAAAGCTCGTAGTTTCTTGATGCGAGCTTGTCGTCGTTGACGAAAAGAATGAACGTAGGTGGTGCGACGGAAACTTGAGTCGTGTAATAGATTTTCAAACGCTTGCCGCGTTTTGATGACGGTGGTGGCACCAACGCAACCGCTTCTGCAATGACTTGATTGACGAGACCGGTGCCGATGCGTCGTGATGTCTCGCCCTTGGCGCGTTCTGCCGCTTCGATGATTTTGAAAACACGCTGCTTGGTCATTGCACTTGTGAAGACAACATCGGCATAATTGAGATGGCGCAATTCGGTTTGTACTTCTTCGATGTACTTTTTCATTCCACCCGAGGAGCGGTCTTCGATCAGATCCCATTTGTTGAGCACGATTACAACAGCCTTTCCGGCTTCTTCGATTTTTGCTGCAATCTTCTGATCTTGATCGGCTATCGGTTGCGAAGCGTCGATGATTAACACCACGACGTCCGCGCGGTCGATTGCTTTAAGTGAGCGAACCACAGAGAAAGCTTCAATACCGTAGTCGACCTTCGACTTTCTGCGGATTCCGGCAGTGTCGATCAGTTTGAGTTCTCGTCCCTGATGTTTGATGGTCGTGTCTATGGCATCGCGGGTGGTGCCGGGTTCTGCCGATACGATACTTCTGGCTTTACCGCAAAGTACATTCACTAATGATGACTTGCCGACGTTGGGGCGTCCAACAATGGCTATGGCTACAGGTTTTGATGGATCTTCCTCGGTTTCTTCTTCGAGCAGCTCGCCGTTTAGTCCGTCACCGATATCTTTGCCCCGTTTCTTCCTTTCGGGAAAATATTCGATGACTTTGTCCAGCAGATCGCCTACCGCTCCTGTTCCGCGCATGGCTGAAAGCGGTTGGGGATCACCGAGTCCGAGACCGTAGAATTCCAGAATGTTCTGTTCTTCGTTTGGTGTGTCTATTTTGTTGACGGCAAGCACAATCGGTTTCTTTGTTCTGCGCAACATGTTGGCCACGTCTTGGTCGCCGCCGGCCAATCCAAGTTTGCCATCCACCATAAAGACGATGACATCAGCCTCTTCAACTGCTTGTCTTACTTGATCTTCGATCTGTTCCGCCATAGATTCAGAACTATTTGGAATGATTCCACCGGTGTCTATGAGCAGAAAGTCGTGACCGCTCCAATCTGTTTCGTGATAAATGCGGTCGCGCGTGACGCCGGGTGTGTCGTCTACAATCGCATGGCGCCCGCCGATGCATCTGTTGAAGAACGTGGACTTTCCGACGTTGGGACGTCCAACGATCGCTACTACCGGTCTCGACATTTCGGCCTCATTTCAACTTTTGCTATGACCCGGGCTTTTTCGGTCCACCGCCACCGAACTTCTTGCCTAATTTCGGACCTTGATTATCAAGCCATTTGATAAGTGTATCTTTGGCCGTGTTGAGGTGAACCGCGTATTCGGTATCACCGCCCTGGTCTGGGTGCACACCGGGTGTGGTTATTTGTTTTTTCCAGGCATCATTGACCATTGCAATGGTGAGATCGTCCGCTCTTAGACCCAAAACAAAAAGCGACTTCTTTATCTCTGGTGGCAGTACTTTGGGCGTGAATCCTTTCCCGCCTGCGGCTCCAGGTCCTGCGGCTGCTCCGCCGCCGGGTGGCGCTGCGGCACCGCCTTCGCCGCCAGGCGCCTGCTGTGCTGCCTTACCGCCAACGAACTTGCTCTTCATTCCGCCGGCAGGTGCCGCGCCCGGTTTCGCGCCTTCACTGGAAGGAACGGCTGTGGTAGGCGCTTCGTCCATGGTCATTTCTTTGGCTTGAGCGATGCGGCTCTTGATTAAGTCAGCGAGGACCTCGGCTTGTTGCTTTTCGGACTCTGCTGAATCTGCCGAGTCATTTGAAGATGACTGCGCAGGCTCTGCCGCGGGCTCTGGCGATGGTGCGGCAGCAGCAGCAGCTTGCTTTTGGTCCGGCGGAAGCTCGGGCACAGTCGGTTGCGGCGGCTTCATCGCCGGTAAGTTAGTCAAACTTTCGGTGGGCGAAGGTTTGTAGTTGTATGCAGGACCTTCAAACGGCATATAGTCGCCGGTTGTCGTTTGATACAAAGTGGAAGATGGCTGAACATCCTCGATTACATCAATGTGTCCGAGATCTTCTATATCTTCAAGACCCTCGAAGATGTCCATCTGGTCGAGATCTAAGGCAGATTCGGCATGCAAACCGGCACCGAAAGCAGGCATGGTATCGGGTGGCGGTTGGTGTGTAAGCGGCTCTTCTTGCGGAGAGTCAAAGTCCAAATATGCTTGCTTTGGTTGGCGGTGTTCGGCAACCGGCTCTTGCGCTGGAACAATCGGATGAGTATCTCTCGGCGAGGTCGGTCTTTGCGGTTGCGAACTAAGCGGTTGCGGACCGGCAACTGGAGCTGCTTGTTGAACCGGTCTTTGGCTCTGCTGGGCGTTCCATACGCCACTTGATGCATCTTGGCCGGCCAAGTCGGCATTCTGCTCACTGCCAGAGAGTCCTTTCGTCACCTCTTTCAGAGACGAAACTCTAAAGTGGTAGACCGTTTCGAGGTCTTTCCAAGACAAGTTGTCTAAAGGATTGAAGCTGCTGGCAACATAAGGACCAGTTTTGGCTACGTTGAAAACCTTGGAGTCCGGGTCAAGATGCCGAGCCCACTGCGGTCCGTGTGTGTGCGCATCGGTGTGGGCATCGTTTGTTGGTGCGCTGTGTTGTTGTTGCGCTTGTGGTACCGGCTCAATTCTCGCCGGTTCGGGAGGCGCCACCGGTGCTTCCGAGGCAACCGATTGAGTCGTCGGCTGGGCTTTTTCGTTGAGTTGCATATGTACTGGTGGCGAGAATGCCTTTTGTGGACCAGTCTCGTTGAGCATCTCATCTCTTGCTTTGGCGGCGCCGTCAGACACGCCCTTTTGATAGGCGACGTTCCAGGTGTTTTGGAGCTGCACCGCCAACGTTTCTGCTTCATGCTCCAGGTCAGAACACTTTGCTTCCAGCTCTAAAATTCTATCTTCGCGGTCAAAGCACTCGTCTTCAAGTCTCTTGGTTTCTTCCAAAAGTCCTTTGTGTTCTTGCTCTAGCTGTGAAAGCCTCTCTTCCAAATCCTTGATCTTCGCTTGTGCGGTCTCATCGACTGCAACGGGCGAGCTAGCGGATGACGCAGAGGCAGAGCTAGAGCCACCTTTGGCTTCCAAAATAAGATTCATCAAATCGGAATCGCGCACCAGCTGAGTCCTTGAGACTTTTGCTTCGTCCGCGACGGTATATGGGTTTACGTCCCAGCCTTTCTCTTTGACAGCCTTAATGGCGGCCTGAACGATTTCCTTGCCGATTTTCTTGTCGTCTGCCACTTCCTTGAGCATTTACTTTTCTGGAAACCTAAACGTTGGCGACCTTTAAGAGGACCGCCAGCAATGCAACCCTGACCAATTCGGCTGGATGTCGGAAAGACGGTGAGCCTTGTTGATATTTTATCTGGTATTACTTCAACCCGAAAGTGTTTCCACAACTTCCTTGTATTTTAAAGACATGTTGACTAGGGCAATGTTGAAAATTGAAGGACGCGTGCAGGGTGTTTTTTACAGACACTCTACGAAAACCGAAGCTCGAGCTCTTGGCCTTTCTGGTTGGGTAAGGAACATGGAAGACGGATCGGTGGAGGCACAGGTGGAAGGTCCGCGCGATGTCGTCGATAAACTGATTGATTGGTGCCGCCAGGGACCGCCGAATGCCAGAGTAGATAAAGTGATCGTTGTGTGGTTGGACGCGAGCGACGAATTGTTGCCTAAAGTGTTCGAAGTGCGGTGAGTTCTTGTCTAACTGTTGTTGTCCATCCCGGGAGGTACACGAACTCGGGAGGTACACGACTCTCCGCCGAGGGAGGCAAGTATACTTTGCATTTCGAGCCGAAATGCAAACTGTAGTTGACAGTCAGCGGGTTAAACGGCAAATTTGCGATGAAAACAGGAATCTTCGAGATGTAAGTGTGAAGTATAGTTTGCATTTGGCAGCAAAATGTAAACTGTACTTGCAGTGGTTGGTTGCAGCAATGAACGCGCGTAACGTGGAATGTCAGCTGATCAGGCGAGAGCCCGGACCTTCGAATAGTTTATATGCTTCACGAATGAGTGAGCTGCCACCAGATTCGGTGGCTGGGTTGGGAACCCTCGGATCGGTTCTCGGCGCTTCGGGGCGTGGTCTTGCCGTCGGAGTCGGCGTATTCTTTGCGGCGGGTGATACGGCGCTGTTTGGTGATGCAGTGCTGGCAGGTGATGCGGCGCTGGCGGGTGATGCGGCGCTGGGTGATGATTCGGCGCTGGCAGATGATTCGGCGCTGGTGGACATCGGTTTGCGAGTAGGTGCGGACGGTTCGACAATTTCGTCGACGCGTCTGTAGCTGTCACTTTCTGAAGCCGGAAGCGTGTAAGATTCTGGCGCTTGTTGCCTCGGTCTATCTACTGTAAGTGTGCCAGTGGAACGGGCAGCCGGCTCATATTCTTCGGAATCAGAACCGCCGGACGGTTGCTCTTCACGCTTGCTGCGCTCGCGTGGTTGAGAGCGTTGTTGGGTTTGAGCTTCCGCCATCACTTTAACTTTGACGTTTGGTGTGCGGCCAACAACCCTCGCGTAGGCGGATTTTATGTGCTCCGACTTGTTCTCAATCATTTTTTGGAACGTTTCTTTCATCACGCCCACAACCAAATCATCGTCGCAGAGACTGACGAGGAATGCGTGCTGGTCAACAAGGCTAAATGTAGGAACGCTTATGTTTTGGAGCTCTTGGCGGAGATCCGACCAAAGTTCATCAAGTTCTACCCGAGATTTCGATGCACCATCTTCGGTTGCACCAGAACGTGATGTGGGAGTTGCTGCGGCCGGCGCATGAGTCGAAGGTGCTGATTCGAATGCCCGAGCTGTGTCCTCTTCAAGGTCGGGTGCCTCAAACACTTCTTCGTGCTCCTCGAGCTGCGGCGGCAGGTTCGAATGCGATTGAGATGGTGCTTGGGATGATGATGTTTGATGTTGCGCTTGAGAAGATTGATTTGATTCTTGCGGCTGCTGCTCCAACACAGAAATCTTGACTGGGGGCGGCTGCTGCTGCGAAGGCGCTTGATGCGAAGGAGCTTGATGCGAAGGTGCTTGATGCGAAGGAGCTTGATGCGAAGGCGCTTGATGCGAGGGTGCTTGATGCGAAGGCGCCTGATGCGAAGGCGGCTGATGCGAAGGCGCCTGATGTGCCGTCGGCTGATGCACCGAATGTGATGGCATGGGCAGATTGCCGTCGGCGATTGCTTGCTCGAGTTTTTGAACGCGGTCGCTCAGTTCTCTCATCATCAAGATGTCGTGGCGATGGCAAACCGAGAGCAGCCCCATCTCTAAATTGAGCGACGGTTGTGACGAGCGCTTGATTGTTTGTTCGAGCTTGTCCAGCTGTTCGACGATTTGCGTCAACTCGGCTCGGTCGAAAAGTTTTGCTTGCTCAACTAAAGAATCGATATAGCCTTTCGAGCCCAGAATCAGCGAGCGAATATCTGCGCTATCTCCAGAGCCTCCAACTACATATGAAGCCTTGGTCAAATTCAAAAAGTGTTTGGCTAGTTCCACAATCAAAACTGACGGTTCGCGCCCTTGATGCAACAGTTGATTGATCGTGTCGAGCACGACGTGTCCATCCTTTTGCTGAATGGCAAGACTCAACTTGAGCAGAACATCTTCTTGCACCGCGCCTAGCAAGGTCAGCAATTCGGTGATGCCTACAGGCTTTCCGGGTGCTGAAAGAAGGCTGGCTTGATCCAACAATCCGAGTGCGTCTCTAAGACCGCCGCCAGAGCGGCGTGCGATGAGACTGATGGCTTCTTCTTCAATCTCGATTCCCTCATTGGTCGAGACATTGCGAAGGTGCTTCGACAGTTCTTGCTGTTCCACCAATCTAAACATCAGTCTCTGGCACCGACTAATGATTGTGGGGGGAACTTTATGCTCTTCGGTCGTTGCCAAAATAAAAATGACTTTGGGCGGCGGCTCTTCGATTGTCTTGAGGAGCGCGTTAAAGGCTTCCTTCGTGAGCATGTGGCATTCATCTATTATGTAGAGTTTGAACCTGCCGCCCTGTGCCACCAGGGGCGCCCGCTCTATTAGCGTTCGTGCATCGTCGACGCTGTTGTTGGATGCAGCGTCAATCTCGAAGACCGAGGGTGAGTTGCCGAGTTTAATCTCCTGACAGGACGCGCACTCCATACAAGGATTAACGGTAGGTCCATTCTGGCAATTTAGCGACTTGGCGAGGATTCGGGCGGAGGAGGTTTTGCCGGTTCCGCGGGGGCCTGTGAAGAGATATGCGTGGGAGATGCGGTCGTTTTCGATCGCATTGGACAGGGTTCTGACCACCGATTGTTGCCCAACAATCTCTGTGAGGCTTTGGGGGCGGTACTTCAGATATAAAGGTTGGTAAGTTTTCTCTGTTGTCATTAAATTGTTATTTTTGCAGGTTAACCTGTTCTTGCAACCCGAGAGCACATAACACGGATTTCCTGAATTCTATACACGCATTATTCACGTAGTGTCGAATAGGATTCGAGTATCCCAACCGATATCTCAGGACTCTTACTTACTACCCCCGAGTCGCAACCTAGTATAGACGCTACAAGCGTCCTGTACCTGGCTATTCCTTTTAGATTGCTCAGATTTCTGAAACATCGTTGAAACAATCCCGAGATTTTTTTGAAACAAACGAAAAGTAGACTCCAAGCACGAATCGTTCAGATTGCCCCACCGCGCAGCAGAGGACCCGGAAAATGCAACTAGTCAACCAAAAACAACTCACAGATCTTTCAATTGGGTCAATCGGCCCGGTATTCGAACTTCAACAACTCGAAGCCCCGTGCCAACCGACTGTTGCACCGAAATCTCTCTCTGCCGCCAAAGTGGCTATGAGCCTAGCTATCGTCGCCGCCCCGTTTGTCGCCGGCGTGATGAGCGTTGACCTCCTTTCAGCAGCTGATCCCGCCATCGTTTACTGGATGGTCGGCGTCGCTCCTTACGTCGGGCTGACTTTCAGTCTGGCGTCACTGATCGCTATCTGGACATGGCGCAAGCGCTTCACCTCATCGGCTGCAATTTATGTAGGGGCAGCGCCTATGATGGCAGCGATGATCGGTTTCTTCTGCGGGCTGGCTTCGCTTCCTTAACTCCTTACAGGCTTTTTCTCTGCCGCGCATGTTGGCGACCGATCTCTCCAGGGTCGGTCGTTTCAACCTTTTTTATAAGCTAAACTTACGAGTGCAATTTGTCCTTGGCGAAAGCAGGCTGGTGCGTTGAAACTAGACCTAAAATCCATCGGTTGGATCTTCACGTTGGTGCCGCTGGCGATCACGCTTTTCAGCGGCGCGTTTCTTTTCTTTCAATTGGAAAGCGCAGAGAAACAGATTCAAGAAGAAGTGAAGGCTCGCAAAATTCTTAGCCGCATAAACAATCTCGACAAACTTTCGCGTGCGGCAACGAATTTTTTGGTGAAGTATGGGATTGAACAAGACCCCTCATATATAGACCGTTTCAACAAAGTCGCACAGGCAATCAACACTGAGTTTGCTGGGTTGGAAGCACTCATCAAAGACAGCCCGCAAGAAGTCTCGGCGCTTAAGAAGTTCAAAGAAACAAGCGTTGAAGGGCTGCAAGTTCTTGGCAGACTCAAAACTTACATCACGTCGCGCGACCAATTCAGTTTTTTGATGTCGTTTCAGCAACTGTTGGGTATCACCGAAGAACTCGGCGTTCAGGGCGAAGAGCTGGCCAGTTTTTGGAAACACATTGAAGAAGACAGCACCGAAAGAAGCCTTCAGCGACGACAGACCATTTTAATTACAATGTCTGCACTCTTTTCGCTCTATTTGATTGCGGCTGCGGTGATCTTCTGGATCTATCAGTCGTACTTCAAATCGCGCATCTCGGCGATGGCCGACAACAGCATTCGCCTTGCTACTGGGCAGCCTCTTAAGCCGAAGCTTTCTGGCTCCGACGAACTTGCAAAACTCGACGAAACTTTTCACCAGATGGCGGCTGCGCTTGCAGAACTGACCAAAAAGGATCGCACCGTTATTGAAAACGCGCGCGACGTGATTTGCTCGCTCGATGCGAAAGGGCGCTTCGTGTCGGTGAGCCCGGCGTCGTTAAACGTCTGGGGATACGTGCCGGAAGAGGTGCGCGGAAAGTTCATCAGCGAGCTGGTTTTGCCCGCCGATCGCGAGCTCACTCAAGATGCGATTCGAACCGTCATGGCTGGGCAAAGCACCGAGCCATTTGAGAATCGTGTGGTTCGCAAAGACGGCATTCAAGTCAACATGCTCTGGTCTGCACATTGGGCTCAAATGGAGGGAACGCTCTCATGCGTCGTCCATGACATTACAGATCGCAAAAGAGCTGAGGCGTTGCTTATCGAGAGCGAAGAACGCGTGCGAAGCGTCATCGAAAACATGCCGGTGGCAGTGGTCGTCATCGACTATCGTGGATACATCGAGTCGGTAAACCCGCGCACCGAGCAAATCTTCGAGTCCGGCGCCGATGCTCTGACCGGATCGCACATTCAAATGTTGTTCTCGGAAAAGGATGGAAAACCTGAAGTACTCGCACAATCTATTCGCGAAAAAGCCCTGGGGCACACAATTGAACTCGAGGGCAAGAGGGGCTCGGGAGTGGCATTTCCGGTTGAGGTAACGGTCAATCAATTTTCCACTGTCGAGGGCGAACGTTTTCTCGTGAGCATGCAAGATGTGACCGAACGCCACGAAATCGAACGCTTAAAACAAGAGTTCGTCGCCATGGTCAGCCACGATCTGCGCACGCCGCTTACGGCTGTCAGAGGCACTCTCGAACTGCTCACCGAGGGAACGTACGGTCAGCTCAACGACCTCGGGCAAAAGAGAATCGATGCAGCCGAGCAGAGTATTGAACGGTTGATTAACCTGATCAACGACCTTCTCGATATCGAAAAATTGGAAGCCGGCAAGTTGGCGATGCAACTCGCGCCCGTACAACTCGCCGCCGTCATCGAGAGATCGGTGGATGCTGTGCGCGGCTATGCGGAACAAGCGGCAGTCAATGTTCAGCAATCCGAAATGCAACCGATCAATGCGCAGGTTATGGGAGATCGAGATAGGCTCGTTCAAGTTTTCGTCAATTTACTCTCCAATGCAATCAAGTTTTCGCCGCCTCAAAGCGTTGTGACTGTTTCTCAAAGAGTGACCCCGGACTGGGTCGAGCTGCGGGTCACCGACAAAGGGCGTGGCATACCTGCGTCGCATCGAGATGCAATTTTTGAACGCTTCAAACAAGTAGAGGCTGCAGATGGCGCGCGCAGCAAGGGTACCGGATTAGGTCTTGCAATCTGCAAAGCGATCATCGAATCTCACGACGGAACCATAGGCGTCGACAGCGAAGAAGGAAAAGGCAGCAGCTTTTGGGTTAGGCTGAAACCTCTCTAGCCGGCATATTGATTGCTGAAATCTCTCTGAAACATCTTTTGTCTAGAATCGCCCTATTGCGCATATATGAATGCGCTTGCGGCGAGAAGCAGAAAGATGAAAAAGAAAAGTAGAAGTTTAAAGCGCGGCGCGTGCGGAAATACCATTGCCGAATTCGTGCCGGTCTTGTGGATCTTGATCATGGTCATTTTCTTTCCGATGTTGGACTTGCTGAGCCTGACTTCGGCGTACGTGGTTGTCTATACGATGAACAGCATTCAACTGCGCGAAGCTGCACTGATGCCCAGAAGTGCAGCGGAAGGCGGTCCCAAAATTCGCACGACAATTCCGAGTCAATGGATGGACAGCGGTCCCGGGCGCTTCGCGAATATGCAGAGTCAGACGACGACTGTGCGCTATTCCGCTGGCACAACGGATGAAACCGGAATTCAGGATTGGATTGTAAGTGTCGATACTTCGTGTACGTTTAGACCATTACTTACTGTTCCATTTCCAATTTCAATTGCTGGGCTGAACGCGCCAATGACCATCACCATGAGCGGTGAACGCACAGTCGAAGATCCGGAGAATTACAACAAATGAGAAGTGTTGCAAGAGGAACTGAATTTCTAGGACTTTCTTTGCTGATCGCGATGATTGCGTCGGTGATGTTAGGTGGGGCGGTGAGCGCCAGTGCCGGTGCCGAGAACGCTGGTTCCGTTGGGGGCGCCGGTCCCGTCGAGAATGCCGGTCCCATCGAGAATGACCGTCATACCATCTCGTCGCTAGGCGACAAGGAAATGCATTCGATCATGCAGAAGCTTTTTGACCGAAGCGTTACGAAAAAGGACGAAGCAAGAATCTTGGAGCTTGCTGAGACTGGCGACGAGACCTGGCAAAAGCATGTTCTTATGGGCGCATACAACGAATACTATGGCTTAGTCGATCAGGCTGATGAAGAGTACGAGGCGGCATACTCCGTCGAACAGAAAAATCCGGAACCGTTGTTTGCGCTGATTCGTTGGAAAATCCAAAATAAGCAATTGCAGCGTGCCGAATTGCTTGCTCAGTTGGCGACGCAGAGATATCCCAAACTGCCTTATGGCTGGCGTCTTTTGGCGGTTCTTTCTTTGAGGAACGCAAACAATACTCAAGCGAAACGCTGCATGGGCAAAATTATGCAGTTATCCTTGTCCACCGCGGATGACACCACAAGAAAAATCTTGCAACTAATCACTGATCGAAACTTTCCCAAGGCGCTGGCATTGGCAAAAGACTATTCTGCGAAGAACCCCGAAAGCCAGGTGGCGCAAATGCTTCTGGCGACGGTATTGATGCAGTCCGGACATAGCGACGACGCAGTCGCTAGCCTTAAGATCGCGTTTAGAAAATCACCATTGAAGAGCAACCTCCTCAATCAACTGTATGCACAAATGCTTGTGCAAAAGAATCGAATGAGTGAAGCTGTAGAACCGATGTTGGCGATCGCCGCAATGGAAACTATGCGTCAGCCTCATCAGCAGCTTCCGGCTGAGACTTCGAAGTACTTGACGGGAGTGTTTAGACGACTTCCTCAAAGTCGAATCGATGAAGCCGCTGACTTTATTGGTAAGCACATTTCCGGTAATGGAATGAAAGCAGCTTTTCATTTCATGATTGGCGATCTGTATGCGCGCACTCAGAAGGGGCTCGCAGCGCTCAATCATTATCGACGGGGAGTCGAGTTTGTCCCTGATGACGCGCAGGCTCACTTAAGATTGGCGCAGTACATGGAGACAAAAGTCTATCGACTTGATGATGCTGAAATCGAGTACAAGAAAGTGGTATCGCTCTTGCCGGCGGAGCAGACCAAGAATATCGAGGCAAGAATCGAACTCATCGAACGACACAAGATCAATGACTTCGCGAAATCGTGGAAACAAGGGTTGCGGCAGCTCCTAGC
>CAZCZI010000048.1:47258-52075 GCA_964503045.1 uncultured Candidatus Obscuribacterales bacterium | reverse complement strand
TTTGAAATTTGAAAGACGGCAAAGCAACTGCAGATTAGCTCATCGCGCCGCTCTACTTTCCAAGCCCCTCTGAAACGGAGTCCATAAGCAACATATTAACGTCTTTTGCGTCAGCGTTCTTAAGCTTGCAGCCCGTTTTATCCGCCACCGCTTGGAGGTTGGCAGATTCAAGATCCGCCGGCACACTGTGTGTGATTTCGAGTTTGCGATGATCTCGCATCAGTTTCTCAATCCCTTGCGAACTCACGTCACAAGCCGAAATGTCAACGATTTCGAGCTTGCGGGCACGCGCGAGAAATTGAAGTGACTTGTTAGTAATTCGATCATCGGTGAAGTTGACTTGTCTGAGGTCGTTCAGTTCTGCTAGAGCTTTTACGGCGGCATCAGTGATCTTCGTACAGCCAAGATCGATGTACTTCAGATTTGGAAAGATCCGCACCGTCTCTATCAACTCGGCGTCTGCAAAACTCACCGAACGAAACACTGCCAGCCTCTCTACTTGTGGCAATGGTCTCAGTTTACGAAGGCTCGAGGCTCGCAAAGGGTTCATGTTGAGATAAATCTCCTTGAGAGAAGGCATTTGTCGAAACTCCGCCAGTTCTTCTCCAGTGATTCCCATCCCTTCCATTCTCAAGTAACGCAATTTCTTCAGGGCCTTGAACGAAGACAAAAGCTCCAAGTTCATGTTGCATCGAGCCAGATTCAAAGCATCAAGAGTCTCATGTGCACACAGATCGCGAACTTGCTTTTCAGAAAGATCAGCGCATATCAAAAGAGCGTTCACTCGGCTGCCTCGCAACGGTTCGAAAATGTCCTCAGGAAGTGGATTTTTCTGGGCCATTGCTGTTACTTCCAACCGCCTTATCGTTTCTATAGCAGTAATGTCTTTGATCATGTTGGCTGTCAGATCGAATACATCGATACACTTGATCTCGGTTAGGTTGGGCATCCGGCGGAGATTTTTGAAAGAACCCTCATGCGCATTCATGTCCTCCAAATCTATGCAGGTAATATCGACTCGTCCGGCAATGCTTTTGGATATCTCGTCAAAATTGGTAACCTCAGTCAAACTAAGCGTTCCCTTCTTATCCACCTTAACGTCGGACAACGCCAGCGGTTGGGGATCGTATCCAAGTTTGCTGTATCTCGCCGCTGTAGTTTTTGGTACCTGACGCGACGACTCATTCCATGCCACGTAAATAGAACAACAGGAGAGAGCCACACCTAGGACCAAAGTTCCCATTATCATCAACCTCTTTCCTTCGATGACGAAGGTTCCGCTACGCTCAGCCTTCTCATTGATTTTGCTGGAGTAGATATTTTCGACACTGGTTGCAGCGGTCGTCTGCCCGCCACGCTTCAGAAGACGCTGAGGATCATCAGACCACTGAATCTCTGCAGCGATCAAATCCTCTTTGAGTTCTGCCACGTCTTTATACCTCAATGCGCGATTCTTCTTCAGAAGGCGGTCGACAATTTCGCCGACCGGCGCACAGAACGGCTGCCCATCGAGCTTTTCACGAAGCGATGGAGGCGGCGCATCTTGCTGCATCTTGAAAGTAGCAAGCAAGTTGGCTCCAATGAACGGGGGTTTTCCAGTGAGCATTTCAAAGATCATGCAACCAAGCGCATAAAGATCAGCTCGAGCATCCACATCATCACCGGCTATTTGCTCAGGGCTGATGTAAAAGGGGCTACCAAAGACCTGTCCCGTTTTCGTTTTGAAGCCGCTTTCTCGATCGGAAATTACTTTCGAGATACCAAAATCCATAATCTTTACGAGCTTCAGCTCTGACCCATCAATTTTCTGCAGAAAAATGTTTGCTGGTTTGAGATCTCTGTGCACAACGCCACTATTGTGCGCATGTTCCAACCCATCCAAAAGGGGCAAAACGATGTTAAACATCTCAGCAAAGGTCAAAACGTTCTTTTGTTCCAGCAAAGCGCGCAGAGTCTGGCCTGCAAGATAGTCCAAAACAATGTAAGGAACGCCTTCCTCATCGGCTCCAAAGTCAAAAATGGAAACGATGTTGGGATGTCTGAGAGCCGCACAAGCTTTTGCTTCCATTTCGAAGCGCAGCCAGGCATGCTCGTTTGCTGATGAGACTCTGAGACGCTTGATTGCAACTTCTCGATTCAAAATTTTGTCGCGAGCGAGATAAACCACTCCCATTCCGCCCTCGCCAATCTCTTTCAAAATCGAGTAGCGCTGCAAAAATGAAATGTTGCCATGAGGTGGTTGCTCGTTTGCGATTTTGAGTTCCTCCACACACGACATTCCCGGAGTAACTGCCTCTTCAACGGAGTGCGTATGCAATCGCCCTCTTGGCTAGCCCGACTGAGCTAGGCTGTTTGGCGCGAAGTGAACAAGGTTTCAACTGATTGGCGGTTGTGTGCGAGCCTTGACCCGCTGAGATCTCGTACTATTAATCACCTCCTTTTGCTCCAAAGATATAACAAGAACGCTCTCATTTAACTCCTCCGCTCAGTCTTCAAGCTTCATTTCTCGTTCGTAATCGAGAAACGGAGGAGCAGTATCTGTCAAATTTTGACAATGGACAGATGGTAAGTTTGCGTTGTTAGGAGTCAATCATGAAACCGCTCAAGCTGGTGCTGGAGCTTATTGCTCTGGCGACAATTGTTGCAACGTGCTCGATGACGGCATGGTTCTGGAATGCCCTTCCCCAGGTGATTCCGGTGCACTTCAACCTGGTTGGACAGGCTGACGGATGGGGATCGAAAGCTTGGTTAGCGCTGATGCCGGCGCTGGGAATCTTCGCTTACGCGTTGATGACAGCTGCGTCGCGTTTTCCATCGCTGTCCGCCAAGCGTTACCGCACAGCCGAACAAAATGCACGGCATTTCGAGATGGCGAAAAGTCTGATGCCCTGGCTGAAAGCCGAGACGGGACTGATCTACGCTTTCGTGCAATGGAGCATGATCAATACCGCACTGGGAGCCGTCTCCGGGCTGAACCCGTGGATTATGTTGGCACTAGTAGTGGTGCTGCTCGTCACCATCGGCATTCACTTGCGAATGCTGTTTTTCAAAAGCTCGAAGTAAATCGAGACTCTAACTTGGATTTGAATATATGAACACACAGGTTGTTAACCGCAACGTGTGTAACCTGTATGCCTTAGATTCGACTTCCGAGGTCGTCAGTCAGGCAGTCTCAGGAGACACCGTGACGGTTTTGCGCGAGGATGGCGACTACGTCGTTGTCCAAACCGCAGACTTCTACCAAGGGCGTGTGCGTCGCGACGTGCTGAGCCCGATTTCTTCCGGTCTTGCCGACACGCAAGTGCTCAAGCAAGTGACAACGCTTTTCGCGCCGGTGTTTTCAGCGGCTGATTCGCAGTCCAACTTAATCACCAAGTTGACCGTGGGCGCTCTTGTTCGGATCACCCCGGAACAACCGACAGCCGAGCCCAGCGCTTTCTTCTCGGTGACGCTGCCTGATGGGCGCACCGGATTTATCGCTCAAGCCGACCTTGTCGAGCCAGTTGCGATTCGATCCGGCACCCTCGACAATGCCACCTTCCGCGATATCATTCGCAGCGCTTCTCGGCAGGCAAGGCGTCTGGTTGGAACCCCCTATCTCTGGGGTGGCACAAGCTCGTTTGGCATAGACTGCTCGGGTCTGATGCAGCTTTGCTACAAGCTCGCCGGTGTCCAGCTTCTGCGCGATGCGCGGTTGCAGATCAACGACCCGCGATTCGAAGCGGTTGAAGTGGGCAAGTCATTCCAGAACGCAATCTTCGGTCCAGGCGACTTGCTGTTCTTCGGCGAGAAGCGTGGTGAGTCGATGCGAGTCACGCACGTAGCCATGGGGCTTCGCAACGGTCTTTTCGTTCACTCTCAAGGCGGCAAGGGCGTGGTTTTGGAGTCGCGCTCCAAGCACCCACTTTCCGCCTCGTACCTTGGCGCTCGCCGTCTCAAGGTGGGCGTCGATTTGGCGCTGCCTTGCTTGTTTGGCGCCGAAGCGCAGACGGCGCCTACTTCTCAAACGCTCAAAGAAAGCACAGGAGAAACGACTATGTCAGCTACAACCTCCACAAACACCTACAACCCCCGGGTATTCGGTGCGGAAAAGAAATTCATCGATGCCATCAAGCGCGTCGCAGAAGAGAAGCTCAAGGCTCACGAGGACGGGCTCCACTTCGTAGTGAAGGCGGAGACGGTGCTCAAAGAAGCCGAGGCACTGTCGGCGGTGGCACAGCAGGTCTCCGGTGAAAACCCGAAGGACTACGCCGAAGTTCTGTCCACGCTGTTTACGCCTGATGCCATCGAGCTGATCAAGCAGAAGTGCCGCAACCAGTATTGGTTCTGGTACCTGATCGCTCGGCTCGAAACGCGCAGGGTGCCCATCGACGTGCTCGGTGTCGCTCGCGCGCAAGCACGTGCACGCGAGTCGATGAAGGAGACGCGCTACGGCTTCAATTGGGCCGAACCAGCCAACATCTGCTGGGAGCTGAAGTCGCTTCCGCCGGGATTCGTGCTCGAGATGTGGCACAAGGGTCGCATTCTGGCCGAGGGCGCGTTCGTCGGTGAGTACAGCGTCATGCTCAACCCGATGCTGGTCGACGACTAGTCGCGGGATGTCTAAGGCGCCGTTGATTTTCTCTGAAGAGTCCTGCTCATCAGGATCTTAGCAGACGAAAATCTCGGCGCCTTTTTCATCTTTTTGCCAATTTTCGACATTTCAGGGCTGGGTGTTGCCAAGAGCCAAAGAAACGGGCAGTTAGGGTGTTGCTTTTTTTCGAAAACATTTTGCGGAGCAAAGCCCGAAAGCGCCTACACACCCCGTCTCGAATCTC
>CAZCZI010000048.1:0-47158 GCA_964503045.1 uncultured Candidatus Obscuribacterales bacterium | reverse complement strand
CCCGAAAGCGCCTACACACCCCGTCTCGAATCTCTTGCACAGCTTATGTTTTGGGACACGAGTCGAAGGCGCTTACCGGCTTTGTTCAGGTAAACTCGCTCGCAGAAAATAGCAAATGCCGATCGTGGTTTTTAAGGTAATTTTCAAGGCCCTTTGTACTATCTCTTTTAGTACTACAAATCAAAAATGGAAAACGAGCAAAAGCTGCCGGGATCATAGCCCCGGCAGCTCGCTCGCCCCCATCGAGGCAGACCCCGCAAGGGGTCCGCCTCTACAGCCAGGACTTCCGGCGAACCGGACTCCCTGTGTTCCCGTTACTTCTTCTCCACCTCCGGTGCCGGAGCCGGAGCGGCAGCGCCGTCCAGACCCTTGCACTTGAAGGAGTTGACCGCAGTCTCGGGGCTGTTGGTCTCCAGGTACGTGAACGTGACTTCGTCACCCTTCTCCACCAGCGCGATGCGCAGATACGCATCCTTGCTGACGACGAAGGTGTGGTTGTCGCCCTCGATCACAAACTGGTACGTCGGAGTCGCCCCCAGAGACGTGGAGGGCAGCTCGGCGATGCGCTTGATGCGAGCGGTGATTTCCTTGCTCTGGTTGGCCGTCTGCGAGATGGAGCCGTTGCCCTGCCCGCGGCGAGCGAGCTGGGTAGCGTACTGCCGAAGCGCAGTTGGCATGTCCGTCGCGTAGATCACGTCCGCGGCATCCTGCGAGTGAGCGTGCAGCATTCCGATGCCACCAAACGACTTGCCGATGCTCTGGGGCGCCGCGTAGATGGCAACCCAGGTCAGCTCACCGTAGATGTTGAACAGCTGCACCTTCTCGACCGGGTAGTGCTTGATGTTATCGCGCGCGTTGACCATCGTCTCTTCGACGCTGGACGGCTCGTTGAACCCCTTGATGCCAGGGTAGAACTTGCCTTCGTTCTTGCCGGTCTCGAAGACGAGCACACCGAGGACGGTGTGGTCCTTCTCGTTGGTCGAGGTCATCGGAACCACCCAGACGTTGTGGTGGTCCTTCGTGTAGTTCAACTCCTGGTCGGAAGCCTCCATCGTGCCGGTCTTGTTGATGCCGAACGCGACGCTCCAGAAGTTCTTGCGAGCGAACTCACCGCCGTACATGCCCCAGTCGTTGGCCCACTCCTTGACCAGGTCGTCGGCGACGACGCGATCCACCCACTCCGGCTTCTTGTCGAGGTCGAAGTCTTCGACGGTGGGGTCAGACTTGGAGACGTTGACGACGATCACCTTCTCGAGCGAACGACCGGTCATGCCACCGAAAGCGCGCTTCACGTAGCTGATGGTGTAGTACGGCTCCCAGTTGTCGTTGACCTCGAAGATAGGCTCTTCCAGAAGGCCGTTGCTGTAGCCCGCCTGGTAAACGAAGCGCTCCAGGTTCATCGACCAAGCCTGGTCGATGAAGATGCTGATCTCGATGGCGACATCCTTGCCGTCCTTGCCCTTGTAGTGGGTGACCAGCCAGGCGTCCTTGTTCGGGTTCTCAGCATCGACCACGACGTAGCCAGGGCTCGTCGCACGTCCACCGAAGAGCGGCGTCCAGAACGTGTCTCCGCTGTTGAGCGGATGCAGCGGAGCGAGCCAGTAGCGGTGCCCGTTGACATACTGTAGCGTGTACGTGTGCTCGTTGATGCCGTAGCGGCTGGCGACTCCCGACTCGGTAGAGAGTGCCGTCTGACCCTTGAAGATGGCGATGCTTCGCGTCACCTTCACCATGCGGTCCGGGTCCGTCGGAGGAATGAGCTCGTCCGGGCCGGCCGTGGTGATCTTGGGCAGGTCAGCGTGTTTGCGCGCGTTCTCGGGACCCCATGCGTTGGCGCCGTACTGCACGATTGGCACCACGAACAGTACCAGAACCGCGAGCACAGAGTAGCCGATGGTCCGCTTGGCGCCGTTGCTGAACAGCGAGCCGAGAATGGCCGCCGGCACGACGGTGACGAACAACAGCGGCCAGTAGCCACCGAAGCTGCCCTGGAACGAGGGCTGGAGGTAGTACATGACGAAACGCACGAGGAGCAGGGACACGAAGAACGCGACCATGCCCGCAGCCGTTGCAGAGCTTGAGCCGGTGACCGTCTTGCCGCGGCTGACTTCGCGACTGCCGCCCAGGAAAGCGAGTCCGCCGGCCATCACGGCGGCGATAAATGCCCAAAGCAAGGCGATGGGCCAGTAATCTGTGCTGAAGATCATTGTGAATGTCCTCTCTTGGTTTTGCGGTTGTGAACCGCCAGTTAGGGAACAAAGCGTTGCGAGAGCCACCTCGACTCCCGCTTGACGCATTCAAAAAAACTTGCCGGTTGTCTCCGGCAATCTGCTGCGTGAACACCACGCGAATGCTGCGTGAACACCACGCGATACTTAGGCGGTCGGAACCGCCGTAAGCGTCATCGTGCCGATCTTCTCGACCTCGTAGATGCTCGGACCGTAGCCGTTGGAACGCATGGCGATTTGTTGGTTGCACGAACTTCTCAGAAGCGACTTCCGAACATTCAAGAAACAAGCCACCAGAGTCGATTTCTCATCCGAGTGAGATCCCGACGCAGTATTTTGCGCGGAAGATCTTGCGGTGGAAGATGGTTTTCGTTCTGGGGTGGGCTTGAATCCTGAGGAGGTTTGGAAGAAATAGATAAGTCCAGCCTAATAAAGGACGGTTTCTGAACTCAAGCTAAGGTTCCTCAACTGGTGTGCCATTCGAACAAGAACATGGGTCAGCTTTTAGATCTAACTAGTAATTTCCGCAAAGCAACCAGCTATCACGGCTTGCGCTAACACGCTCAATCGGATCGCTATTGCACGTGCGCAAACTGATATCACGCCATTCAATTTTTCGGGCAAAACTACCCCGACACTGATCGGTGCCAGTGCAAAAATCGAGAAATCCGCCGGTACACCGAAGCTTCGTATATTGACCTTTTTGAAACAATTTGTCGGTACGCTTTTTTGGGGTATGGGAACATTCCCATGGATACCCCCTCGCGGGTACAAATTGCTCACAAATCCGCCCTAGAGTTGGCGGCATGAATGGGAGCTATCCCAGCGGTCCTTAACCCACCCAATGCGGAAATATTGAATATGCGATTTACGATGATTCGTCTTCCCGAAGAGTATGCAAGAGCAATCGCCGACTATGAAAACTGGCTTGGCGCCCAGTCTTTCTCTGCACATACACAAAGAGCATACTTGTCTCGCAACAAGAAATTTTTTGAATACCTCATACAACAAGAAGTGCATCCCAGCCTGGATGATAAAGACAGCGATACGTGGCGCGACATTATAGATGGATATCGCACTTACCTGAAAAGTGATCTTCAGTCAAGTCCAAACTCAGTAAACAACAGCCTTACCGCTATTGAGCACATGCTTGGATTCCTTTCTATTGAAGCACCGAAAGTCAACAGAGAGACATGGCCGAAGCTGGCACCACGTGCATTAACCGCACAAGAACAAGAACAATTTGTAAAAGCAGCCAATCAATGCAAGTCATCAAAAGATCGTGCATTAGCGCTTCTTCTCATAAATACCGGCATCAAGCTCGGCGAGTGTGCAGCACTCAACGTTGACGATGTATACGTCAGCGCACACACCGGCAAAGTCGTAGTGAAGGACGGCCGCACCATTCCATTGAATGCAACGGCACGTCGCGCTCTGGTGCAATGGCTGATCGATCGCTCTAAACGATTTGGAAACAGCGAGACGGCTCTCTTCCTCAATCCACAAGGACAGCGAATCTCCACCGTCGGAATCGATCTAATCGTAAGAAAGATTGGACACGTAGCCCGGCTCGATCTCTCAGCGCAAGTGCTTAGAGACACCTGCCTGACAAACCTAGTGAAGAACGGCAACGATCTTCTGCTCGTGGCTCAAATTGGTGGTCACCGAACCATCGAAACCACGCGTCGATACAGCGTATCCAAGGCATTCAACGCAGAAGAAGCCATGGAACGCCTCTAAGTCCTAACGCTTTTTCACGCTGTTGCTGGACCGAAAATCACAAAAGAGCGATGAATAGCCGGTTTGACCAGCTATTCACCCTCGCTATGCTGGTCGTGTGGACAAACGTCAGGAATTGCTCAAGATATCGGTCGGCAGAAAGGCAAATCTTTTTGGCCCTCCATGAAGGTTTTGGAATGTTTGGACAATAAAGTCTTCCCGCTTCTTGAACATTCCGACCGAGCCGCGCTGGTGAAGAATAACGAAATAGTAAGTGCCACCATTTACGGTGCGCAAGATGCCGGCTAGAGCACTTGCGCCGCGATCGGTTTGAATTAGGGTTCCGGTCTTCGCGATGACCGAACCCTCGCAGTCATCGAACCTTCGTTTCAATGTTCCTTCCAAACCTCCTACCGCCATGATGGCATCGGGAGTAAGGCTGTGACAAGCGAGCTCCTCGACCAGCGCTCTAAGGACGATCTCCAGATCGCTCGCTGTCACTCTATTTACGCCCAGTCCACTGGTAGTGGCAAGTTTCAATTTTTTAGATAGCCCATACTCGTGCTGCATGATGCGGCTCAGTCCTTTTGCAGAGCCGACCAGAATTCCCAGTCTTTCCGCCATGTAGTTATCGGATGATGTCAGCATGTTCTTGAGTATCTGTCTGAGTGGAGAGGAATCGACAACAGTGACCTCAGTCGTGGCATTGGTCGCGACAGTAGCCGGAGGAGATTGCACTTCGACCGCACCGCTGAACGGCAAAAGAGTCGGCCGCAGTTGTTTCTTCGGATCTCGATGAAACCGTTTTGGTGGATTGAAAACTGCACTTAGCAAGCGCCTTGCTGCTGCTGAACTTTTGCGATCCAGGCAGAATTGCGTCTCTACATAAATGTTTCCCTCGACCCTCTGAATCCCTGCTTGGTGCAAGGAGCTTGTAATTCGCTGAATGCCGGAAAGAGACAAAGTGGGGTCATTGCCGCGGAGATAAAGATCACCGTGAAGTGTCCCTGTTTGCGGATTGACGGTGCCGACATAGATGATTTGTGTGGTGAATCGATAGTCCGGTCCAAATTTTTTCAGAACTGCCAAAGCGGTCATTAGCTTGATCGTGGAAGCACCGTTGAGCTCCAGTTCGGGCTGGCTTCGCCAAACGTCGCGACCGTCCTGCGTAGATATGAGGACTGATTCAATGGCGTTCTTCTGCGTAAAAGTTGATCCGACTGGGATATCGGCTTCAATCGAGCTTGCAAGGGCGTGCGGGAGCTGCGCAACAATAAATACCATTGCGACAGCGCCCCGCCAGAGTAAACTGCGAGGTATGAGTGTGTTTGACATAGTCTTTTCCTACCAAGTTTTTCACTTTGTGTGAACTATCATTTGCTTTCTTCAAATTGGCGCGTGACTGAGACTCGTCCGCTCTCCGCGTCGTTTATCTTTATTCGCACGCGAATGACTTGACCTTTCAAAAGCTCTTCTGGACCAACACCCTTTCCTTCGCATGCCGGCACAATCCTAAAATCAGTGCAGTGCAATAGACCGTTGACGTCTGAGCCCAAGTGCACGATAGCGCCGTAGACTTCGATCGTAGAAATCCTCGCGTCTACTTCCACGCCTGGTCGAAGTTCTGCCAGTCGTTGCTGCTGCGCTTCCTGACGAAGGCGATCTTCAAGTCTTCTGATAGACAGAGAACAGCGGTGCCGCTTCATGTCGATCTGCACGACCTCGGCATTTACGATTTCTCCTTCTTCCAGAATGTCAGTCGGATGTATGCCGGGGTGACTTGAAACTTCCGTTCGGTGGATAAGACCGCTGACTCGTTCTGTATCGACAAAGTCGACCAGCACCCCACAATCGATGAACTTTCTAACGCGCACCTCCAGCACCTGCCCCTGACAAAGCGTGCTCAAGAACTTTGCTTCTGTTTCTCGAACAGCTTCTTTGTTGTTGAGCAGCAATCGCAGGTGGCGCCGACTCTGATCGATGTCCTCGACTTTTACAGGCATCTCTTTGCCAATCAAGGTTTCGAGGTTGCACGGAGTGCCAATCAATGACTTCGGGATGAATCCGACGATGCCTTCGATGGTTGCAAGCAGTCCGTTCTCGAATCCGGACTTATTTCTTTGAACGCGAATGACCAGCGCGTTTACCGTCTGTCCGCTAATCACCAGTTTGTTAAACCGGTCAAACTGCTGCGGTTCGAGACGCGACAACAAGACGAGATCGAACTCGTCCGGATTCGAAACGACCTTAAATTTAAAGACACTGCCGATGGTGATATCTCCCGCCAACTTGATGGGAACAAAACCATCCGACTTATAGTTCTCGTTGAACGACACGAGGAATCCCATTTTTCCAAACGAAACCACAGTGCCGGTCACAATCTGGTTTCTCATTGGAGCTGACATCGGGCTATACTCGGCCCTTGTTAAAAGTTGTTCAAACGATTCTTCAAAGTCAAATTTGTTGTTCATAGTTTTTATTGCGGCCGAGAGTTTCGGTTCGGCCGATACCGTCCAAAAGCAGAGAATCATCTCCGCTAGCCTTTTGTATGTCGCTGATGGCGCGATGTTTTTCACTCACGAGCTGGATGAACTCTCGCAGCCAAACTAGCCTGCAGGATGCTAGCTATCACTAGCTTCTTGGTCGCGCGATATCGCTAGCGTCTTGGTCTCGCGATTTCACTAGCTTCCTTGTCTCGCGACTGGCGCTAACGTCTTGGTCTCACCTTATAGGAATTAGCGTACTTGTGGAGCGACAGTCGTAGCCGTGCTGCGGCGTCTGTCGATAAACAGTCGAGAGAAGCACCTTGTGAGATATCCAGTGGTTTGTTGGAGATCGTCTCCGGGTTCGTGAAATGAAACTACGCCTTTATGCTAGTGCTTAGAACCCTGATGAATCAATGCTCTCGGCACAAATAGCACACAATTGCATGTTGCGCAATGGCATCACAGTTAGCATCGTCATATTGTGTCTATGCAAGCTCCGAAACCCTTTTAGAACTCAGAGTTTGTTCCCTTTCATCCGGTGCAACTGAAAAGAGCAGCTCCGCGACGTCATCGCGGAGCTACGGCTTTTTCCCGAAATCTAGTACTTGTCTGTCAGTTCACAACCAAAGCCACCGGACGCAATGGTCTTCCGTCTGCGGAGAGTCGACCTTTTATGACGAGACCTTCTTTGGTCGTGTATTGAGCGTCGTACGTTCCACTCTTCACATCGAAAATGGATTCGATGGAGACAATCTTTTGCTCCCTGTTTTCCATGCCAGGGATTGCAAGCTTCATCTTTAGGGCTTTTTCGTAATGCATTTGTCTCATCAGGATGCGTCCTTGAGCATCAACAACTTCTCTTGCTTGGAATTCAATTCCAGTTCCAAAGAAGCCGTTGGTTTCGACTTTTCCTGAGTACGCGTATTCATTAGCGCCATTTGCTAGCTGTCTGGAATTGGTAACTTGGCGTCTGTCGATATCGTATGCTTTTCCGGGTCCTTCTATCTCCTTGTTCCAAGGCTGTCCAGGAAAGCCTTCAAAGCCTGGTGGCTGCATGAGGTTGTAAAGTTTCTCGCGTGGTTGAAGCGCCGTGGAACCTGCCATCACCTGTGGTTCATTCAAAGCCTCAGGCGGTTTGGGTTTGTTTACCTCGTTTCCTTTGTTTTGTTCTTTGGACTTTTCTGCATCCTTCGCCGCATTTTTCGCTTCTTCATGGGCTGAAGGTTTGACCTGAGGAGCCAGTGTAAGTTTCTGCTCTTCTAGTTTTGTCTGAGCCGGGATGCGAATTTGGTCGCCAGGACGGATGAACACGCGATCTTTTGAAGCCCATTGCTTTTCATTGAACGCTGCCAGCTCCTTTGACAGTTTTAGGATTTCGGCTTTATCCTTTTCGTTTCTGAATTCGAACCTTCGACCATTGCGCTTCTCGAGCACATCTCGTGCCACTGATGCGTATGTATCTCCTCGTTTTACTTCGTAGACTGCGTTACCCTCAGCATCCACGGCGTATCTTCTTCCGAATCTACCCCAGGATTCAAACGACGGGGGCTTACGCGGCGCCGGGACGACGGGTTTTTCGACGGACTTCTCTATGATATTATCCTTTTCCGCTTTCTTTTCCGCACTCGAAGGCACCACAGGCGGTGCGGCTTTGTCGTTTTGAACATCGAGTTTCACATCTACTAAGTGGTTCGATGATGTCGGTTCTGCCGGCTTGTGTTTACTATCTTGAAGCAGCTTAATGGAATCGAACGGATTTCCAAATGTGTGCTGCGCCTCGTGTTGAGCAGTGATGGTAAAGCCTTCGTATCCTTCGTAACTCATTTCTTCTTCACCTTCAGTGGGATGCGCCGTTGACCATGAGCGAATCTTAGTTATGAGGTGTTAATTCGTCGTTAACCACTTTGCTTGGTGTTAAACATTTTTACTAGACTTCGGACTTCGAAGTCCCGTTTTTAGGACGGAAAACGAATGCTTTGCCGCCAATCAAGTTTGTCACGTGATCACTAGCTTCACGTCCGTTTCCTAAATAGACGGCGATGTGACCATGCGGTTTGTATCGCCCCGGTCCCATATAACCCTTGGGATGAACAATCACGTCACCAGGCAACAAATGTTTTGAAGTCAGATTGTCTGTAGTGAGAATTTTTTGGAACCTGTCGTCGCGCTCTAGTTGTTCCTTCGCCATGTATGCCGAGCGGCCGTCCAGATTCACTTCGTTTTCTCTAAGCGATCGCTTTACACCTCTAAAGCAATACCCAGATGTACGCATGCGAAGTGCCACTTCCTTTGCATCTTGCGCGATTCTTAGGGCGAATTCTGATGGCGCACCGATGCCTCCATCCGTGATAGCACACGAATTTGCATCAAGTTCTGAAATTTCGACACCTAAGATCGCGGCACGAAGTTCAGCTGGGAAGAACTTCTGCATATCCGTATCCATTGGAGTTTTGCCTGTGGCAGCCCAAGTTTGCATGAATTGCTCAAACTCTTTGAGAAACTTCCTGTCCGTGAACTTTGCAACAACTTCCTTCGGCAGCTTTCCTTGCTCACCCAGGCGCCACATGAGCGCCTCGAAGCTGGTGGCGTTGGAAGCCTTCATCTCCCGAAAAAGCCAGCTCATGAAAGCGTCATAGGTAAACTGCTTAGGAGCCGCCTCAGTTGACTGCTGGGCGTGTTCTATTTGTGCTCGCTCAGAAGGCGCTGGCGTTCGCTCAGAAGGCGCTGGAGCTCGCTCAGCTACGCCACTGCGCGGACCCGGAGCCTGGGGGCGTGCGTCGCCGTTTTCCGATCGGCTCGCGTATGTGGATTCACTAACCTCTGGTGCACGAACGGAAGCTTTCTCAACCTCTTTTACGGTTTCAATCTCTACCTGCCGTCCCTTGGCAGATAGGCGCTCAGAAAGGTACACCTTTAGATCTTCCGTGTTTCGGTTTTGTGCTTCTTCCTCTACTTGCGTCTCGTTAGTCCGTCGCGGTTCCACAACTACGGAAATCTCCTCGGTTGGAGCGTTTTCTGGATCTTTCAAACACTCGATATCACCGTTGCGTTTGACTACGAAGTGTGGCTTTTTCCCTGAACTCAGCTCCTTTTCCGCAGCCTCATCGGACAGCACCTTCACTTTGCACTTTTGGGATCGCTGCAAGTCCTTACTTTTTATATCGGTGTCGTCTGAATCTCCCGACGTCTTCGTTGGCTTCGTCAAAGCCTTCACCGTTGCGCTCTCTCGTTTATCCTTGATTCGTTTGCTTGCGATTAACTCGGCTACGGATTTCTTGCTGTCGAGCTTCTCTTCGGTGTTGGACTTTGACTCCTTTGAGTTCGCCAACTTACTGTCGAAGATCTCAACCTTTGGTAAATGCTTCAATAACACAGACTCCTGCCCGCCGTACAATGACATCGAACGTTTCGTCTTCGTATGCTGACTAGACTCTAAAGAAAAGAGTTTTCTAGTATCTTCCTTGGGGGCGCCATCTTTTATAGTCCGCAACCCATCGGTACTCTCTTTTGTCATCCTGTCAGCCTCCATGGCTCCGTTGCTGTGACGAGACTCGGATTCTATTTGCGGGTTGCTAATTAGTCGTTAACCCACAACGGAGTTTGGGCCGGTTGTTCGATTCGCGTGCGATATCATTTGGTGATGCGCACAGTTCGTCCATCCGATCTAACACTGGCAAGCAAAGGCATGATTTTGCTCGCTATTCCTTTTATTTTTGAGATTTTGATCGTGACGGTACTCTGGGTGATGTTAAACGGCTCCGAAGAAAGAGCGCACAACATCGCTGTTTCCAGAGACATTATCCTGAAGCTTGGACATTTGTCTGCTCGACTGATGCAGTCTTGTGAGTCGATGATGATGTACAGCTTCGCCGGTAAAGCTTCGGATCTCGACCTGTATACTAAGGGGAGACCTAAAGTTTATGAAGTGCTCGCCATGCTGGACAAAGTATTCAGCGAGACTGGGCGCGACAAGGCGTTGTTTCTCCGGCTCAAGCGTTCGACTGATGCCATTGATACGGTGCTTGCAAGGTACAAAGCGGAGCCCTCAAACACTGCGTTCGGGTTTGGTCGCTTGCAGCAAGTGCATGCTCTGAGGCGAGCGCTGCAGTCGCTGTCGCCTGAGTTCAAGGCTGCGGTCGGAGAAATTACCGCTGTCGAAAAAGTGACGGAGAGCCAAAATACCGCTCGCGATGCATCATTCCGACGCTGGATTCAAATCTTGTTGGTGGTGGCGTTTGTACTCAGCGTGGTAATCACAGGATTGCTTTCTGCATTCTTTTATCACAATATTGTTTCTCGCATTCGAGATCTTGAAGAGAAGTCCCGGCAGCTTGGACAAGGAAAAGTGGTTGGGCCGCCTGTTACCGGAAAAGACGAGATCGCGGCTCTGCATAGAGCTATTCACCAAGCGTCGCAAGATCTGGCGCGTGCCGCGAAGGAGAAACAAAAAGTCGCGACGATGCTCAGTCACGATCTCCGCGCACCTCTTATGTCTATTCAAGGCAGTCTCGCCCTTGTGGTGAAGGGGCTGTATGGAACCTTGAATGATGAAGGCATAGCGAGAATGGGAAACGCAGAAAACAGCATTGAGAGACTGGTCGAAATGATTTCGCAGTTCCTTTCAACTGAAAAATTGAACACTGCCGCGGCTCTCAATCTTGAGAGCGTTAAATTGGGGGAACTGTTTGAGCAGTCGCTCGAAATGTTGAGTGGCACCGCCAGTAATGCCAATATCATATGCAGATCCTCTGATCTGAAAATGACTGTAGATGTGACCCTGATGATTAGGGTGCTTACGAACTTGATCGGAAACGCCGTCAAGTTCTCGCCGCCGAATGGATCAATTATTGTTTCCGGCTCGCGCCAAGATGATGGCACGGTTGAAATTCTCGTATCTGACGAAGGTCCCGGTGTCCCGCAAGACGCACGAGAATCTATTTTTGAGATGTACACTCAAACTGAGGACGGCAAGAAGATTCCGAAAAGTAGCGGCTTGGGTCTAGCTATTTGCAAAGAGATCGTCACCAGGCATGGGGGCGACATTAAAGTTGCCAGTACTGCTGGCACCGGCGCGACTTTCTCCATCACTTTGCCTGATCGAAATTAACCGGCAAGTTCTCGTGAATTTTGCCTGGCTATGAGCCGGACCGTTGTCAAGTGACTGGTGTGAGCCGGCTCGAGCGGATCCGCATGTCTACT
The DNA here is from genome assembly GCA_964503045.1 of uncultured Candidatus Obscuribacterales bacterium. Classification (GTDB taxonomy): domain Bacteria; phylum Cyanobacteriota; class Vampirovibrionia; order Obscuribacterales; family Obscuribacteraceae; genus CAYZJR01. Next base: position 35,526 of record CAZCZI010000048.1, on the reverse strand, counting down.
CTCGAGTAATCTTGTATCCGTATCCTTGCGAAGTCACAAGTCGGTCGGGAGCTCCTATCTCTTTGAGTTTGCCGCGAATTTTCGTGATGTGCACGCGCACCGTATCTGGTGACGACTCTGATTCAGACGGCCAGACCCTCTCCACTATGGCTTCCGACGAGAATGGTTCCTCCGGATGCCTGAAAAGAAACTCCAAAATGGCAAACTCCTTCGGAAGAAGCTCGCTCGTTTTCTCGCCGCAGCTTACGGTTTTGCGCACGGGATCAAGCGACAGCGAGCCCAATTTGAGTGCATTCTGCTTAATGCCGCTAGGGCGTCGCAAAAGGGCCCTGATGCGCGCAGAAAGCTCTTTCGGATGGAAAGGTTTTGTCAAATAGTCATCGGCACCGGCGTCCAATCCTTCAGTCTTTGCATCGATGTCACTAAAACCAGTGAGCATGATTATTGGCAGCTTTCCTCCTGCCGCTCGATACTCACGGCATGCGTCTACGCCTGACTTTACGGGGAGGTTCCAGTCTAGAACCACCACGTCGTATTGAAAGTGCTTTAGGCGATCAACAACCTCCGAGCCGTCTTCCAAGCAGTCGACAGCGTGGGTCTCAGAAATCAACCAAGACTTAAGCACTTCCCTGACTTCTGCATCGTCATCAACAATTAGTATTTTTGCCATCGTCTTAATTTATCAGATTTGCGGTGGCATTCGGCAATTGGGTAGTGCTATTCAAATGGATTGTCTTTGATCATCTTTCCTTGGTCGAACTCCACGTTACCATAGGGAGCCAATATTTTTAACTCTTGCGCTGAATAGCTCTCACGAGGCTTGGGCGCCAGAATTCTGCAAAGGCATACCTTTGCGAGGCTGGCCAACTTGGCTGCGGAAATCGACGTGCCCTGCAGCTCGAGCACTCGCATACTCTTTGGTAGCTTTAGCAAATCCGGCACACTGGAGTCATTTATGTTGATGTTACGGGAGATATCCATCACTTCCAGACGTTTGCATTCGCAGATGTGGCTCAACCCCGCGCGGTTTAGCCCTGCGGCTGTGACAACCAGTCTGCGCAGCCTCGGATAGTCTTTCAAGTGTCGCATTTCATCGTTGTCGATCATGCCAAGTCCTAGACGAATCATTTGCAGGTTTTTGCACGGTTTCAACGCCTTGAGGAATGAGCCTCTGACTGTAGAGTTGGTCGCAGAAAAAGCAGTAAGCTCCGGAAGGCGAGCCAACTCACTGGCGCCGGCATCTGAAGTGTCAGATTTGTCAACGTCGACGACTCGAAGCGATCTGAAGTGTGGAACGAACTTCAAGGCCTGGTCACATAGCTTGACCTCGCGTTCGTCCATTGCGGTGAACCGAATTTGAATGTATTGAAATGCGTCGGAGGGCATTTGCTTGATGCACTCAGGGAATCTGAAAAAATCCACGTCAGCTATCAGTCTCAGAATTGCATTTGCAGGGACTCTGACTACACCTCTTGCCGGACCAATCGGTTTGCCTCGATCACCGCATTCCAAATCAAGGTGTTTTGCCAGTTGAAATATCTGTCCCATCTTCAATTCTGCTGGGAAGCGCAGAGTCTTTATGTTTTGTCCGTGCACTGTGCCGCATGTTATGAGTGCGGAACAGCATAGTGCAATGGTACTTTTTAAAATTGGGCTTCGCATCATTGCGAGTCCTTCGTCTTTGGCAATTGCAGTATTCTACCGCCGATTGGCTAGCGATAAATGGCGCCCGCAGCTGAATTGCCCCCTTAATTCTTGCAGCTAGTGCTGCCATTTAGCAACGAGTTAACGGAAAGTACTTACACTCAAGCGCATTACTAGATCCAATTGGTTACTCGCCATGCCACCAATCGAAGCAATTGACAGCGCAGTCACAAGCACTTCAGAAAACGAATCCAGCCTCTCATTAGTAACGGAGGCGCTGGAAGACAGAATGAAGAGAGGGCGACACGAGCATGTGAAGCATGTCGCGATAGTCGATGACGATCTCGTCAAAGTAACTTTAAAGAACGAAATCGGTTATTACTTCCCGCCATCTAGAGAAGGACGTCTAGTAAAAAGCGACAGATCAGATGGAACATATCATTTTGTCTGGACGGACGATGGCACGCTTGAAAAGTATGTGCGACCCGATGGTTCCTTCCTGAAATTCTCGAACAACAAGTGGCAAGACCACAACGCGCTGGGGCAGCCAACCGGCCGCAACTACGAAACGTTTGAGGTTCAAGATCTGAAAACAGGAAAAATCACAGCAAAGGAAGGTCCGATTACGAGTGCAGATCTGTCTCTCGGCGCTACGTTCGATCAAGCTCAGGACGAAAGAACCTCTATCGCGTACTTGCCTGTGTCAGCTGCCGCATGGGAAAACGTCGGTTTGATCGCTTTGAGCAAGTTTGACAAAGATGGCAATGCCTATCTCGATCTCGATGAAATTGACGCTGCTATCAATAATTCAGCCAAGCAGTATCTCTCAAGCCACGATGAGCAATTTCTATTTTCAGCACGGAAGAATTTTGATTTCCTCTCAGGTAGCGATTCGCAAGCTGGTATCAGCAGAAGCGACATCACCTCAGCGGCGGTGGCACTTAGGTGGCGGGAAAAGGAACAACTCTTGTCGAAATATAAGATGGATGCAACTGGAGATGGAAAGATCTCTGTCGCTGAACTTGAAACCGCATCGCGACGATTGAAAACGAAAGCGGAAGTTCAGATTGTAGCCGACATGATAAGAGATGCAAAAGTCGTCGGCGGATATCTGAATGAGGCTATGTATGCAGGAACAATCGATTCTTTCGGCAAGGACAATACAGGCACGCGACAAATTGACAAGCTGGCATATTCCAATGAGCTCATTGCGAGAATAAAATCTGAGGATGCTCAAAGTAGCAAAGATACGCATACGCTTAGCATTGAACCGGCAGACATCAAGCAAGCCGAAATTGGCAACTGTCCAATTATGGCATCACTGCTCGGTTTGTCTCTGACCGACATAGGACGAGAACATCTGAAACGCTTGGTTAGTTTTCGCGACGACGGCAAAATCGAAGTCAAATTTCCAGGATTCAGACCGGTTGTGCTCGATAGACCGAATGCATCTTTGTTTGCAATGGTGACGCCAAGCTCAAACATTGCTGTCTGGGCACTCCAGCAGGCCGCTGGAATCATCAATCAAGAGACAAATGATGACAGCTCCATCAAATCGATAAAAATTCCGGCCTTGACGACAAACAATCCAGAAAAGAACATGCGCCAAATCGGACCGCATCAACTATTGTTGGGGGACGTAAAGCCTCAAGCTGTAGGAATCAACGATGGCTTTACCTCTGTTGAGGAACTCGACAAGAGAATGAGCGAGATTCAAAACAGCAACCCGATAATCTGGACTATAGGCACTGGTGGGCGGCTCAATGCGGCTCAGTCGAATTTCGCATTCAGCGGCAGCAACTGGAACGACCTTGGTCAAGAAGACAGGAAGAAGCTGCTTCAACAACAGAATGAAAATCCTGCCGATTACCCGGGTATTGAAAAGCTCTTAAACGGTCACGCTTACACGGTTGAGCGCTACAATCCGGAAACTAAAATTGTGCGTATTCGAAATCCTCACGATGGCTCAGCGTTCATCGACGTGCCACTTGCTACGCTCCAGCGTGCATTCAGCGAGGGCGGATACACCGTGAGTCCTAGATAGCGACATCGTGTCATGCGATGCGTGTCATGGGGCGGTAACGAACGTTCCGACACTTTCAACACGAACCCGGAGCAATCGCATGCTCCGGGTTCGATGGCAAACTGATAGTGAGTGTTCAGGCTGTTTGAACTACGACTGCTCCAGTGGTTTGATCGACAGTGATGTCTTTAATATCGTCGCGTCGAATTGAGTTGTTGGCGTCATAGAGTTGATACCATTTGCCGGATCTGCTAATCAGTGCGCCTCCCTCGTCCATTGTCACTTTGGAGACTTTACCGCTTTCATCGTATTCAATTTTGCAAGTTTTGCCGCCTGCTAACATTCCTTCAGTCCTGCGCTCTGGTTGCTTGGTCGTATCTGCTGTAGGCGGTGCAACAGTTTCGGAGTTTGACGGTGGAGAGGTATCAGTTGTTTTTGGTGGAACGGTGTCGCGTGTTGGCGGTGCAACAGTGTCGGAGTTTGGCGGTGGAGTGGTATCAGTTGTCTTTGGTGGAACGGTGTCAGTTGTTGTTGTGTTAGGTTTTTCTGTCCGCGAATTTTCGGCTGGAAGTTTTAGAACTTGGGAGGGATGAATTAAGTCTTTGTTTTTGATCTCCGGATTTGCTGTGACAATTTCTTCAATCACAGATTGGATGTCCCTTAATTTCGGGCGCTCCCCTGGTTGCAAGCTACGCCGCTTTGCCAATATGTCGCTGGCAATCGCCCAAAGACTATCATTCTTCTTTACCGTGTAGTTGGCTGAACCATCCGTTGCAATCTCGAACTCGCGTCCGCGTTCACCCCAAACTTCCTTTCTCGCCTGCACGTTGCCGGTAGTCTGCGGCGTCTCTGTAGTTTGCTTGCTGCCAGTGGTCCTCGAGGTGTCATCAGTCTTTTCCTGCGAACCGTAGGTTCTCAACTCAGTAGCGTCAATGCTATTTGGACTGTTGTCGGTACCTTTATTGAGCCTCGCGTTGATGCCATTCACCGAATCAAATCGATCCAAGAGCGACTGTGCGGCTAACTCTTCGAAAGCGTTTTGACTGTTCCCCAGCTTTTGTTGCAAAGCCTCTTTGGTTATTTCATTTGCTTCGCCAAACTCAATGAGAATGAGTTTCGGCAACACTTGACTCTGTTCCAGAAGAGTTGCAACCTCCTTACTTCCTTTTGCGTTGTGCAAGAATCCATTTTTTGTGAGCAGGTCATTGACCTGCTCTCGCAGTGCGGATGGTTCCTTCTCGCGTGAAAGACTTGCAACCTTTTCACCCACTTCGGTAGGCGACAAAGTTTTGGGCGCGGATTCGACTGTCATTGCGGGTTCCTCGCATAAGTTGAGTGAGCCAGGAGCCATTGGGTAGCAGTTGCTTGGTAAAGTACGTGCTCCTTCCTTTTTGAGAATAAGAGGCGTGTGCTAAATAGTCGCAAACTGATGAAGAGGATCGGATTGGTTGTGCAAAGTCGTAAAGTCTTGACTCAGCCGCTGGAATAATTTCTCGATCGAGATAGCAATAGTGTTCTCGCAGATCGATGCAATCGGTATCATCCAGTAAGAACCATGATTGAAGTGGTGATGTCTGAATTGAGGAGGAACGGCAATGAGAGTCAGACACGCTTCTTGAGACGCTCTCGATACATGCTCTTGAGAGGCTGCGAACCAAATCGAGAGAGCGACTCCTCTGTCGGACCCAACAATTTTTGCCACGTCAGAATATTTGCAAAGCGCATTTAACAAGGCTCTCTGTTTGTTAGCGAACATAGTTTTCAGTTTCCTCAATAACAAATCGATTTGACCGCGCTCGATAAACTCAAGCAGTGCTGCGTTAAGAATTGGGTTTCCGCCATAAGGCATCCATGTCTTTGCAATTGTTGTTGCTGCTCTTAGTTTTGACGGCATGACTGCATATGAGACTTCGCAGATTGGTCCGAGAATGGATGAGAATGAACCCGCATAGATTGTTCTTCTCGATTTGTCTCGTTCGAATAATGGTGGCGAGTGGGTGAAACCAGCGAGCATGCCTTGGGTGTCATCTTCAATCAAGATTCGTTGTTCGTCCGACATGAGCCACTCTGTTAGAGCGTCTGAGCAGTGCTCCCAAGCCGCTGCAGAAGAAATTGTGCATACGTTTAAATGAACTATTCGGCTGGTTGCAGGTTGAGCGGATTGTTCACTGGCAAAAGGAGTTACGGCTGCCCCCATAGCTGTGTATGCGTGAATTGCTTGTTCGGCGCATCGATCGACCGTGACTTCTTCAGCAGGTTCCGCAAACGTAGCTGCAAGACAAGAAATAAGGGTAGAGGTATTTGGAAAGATGATCACATCTCGATAGTCGCAATGTATTCCTTTGGTTCGAAACAGAAGTGCACAAATAGCCTTACGAAGGTTGGCATCTTGGTCCTGTTGCAACTCACGGCGCTCCCGACTAATTGAGTTGCACATTCGCCACCAATAATCGTGTGGAAAAATTTCCGGAATCCAGAAGTTGTAACAACTTGAATTAGTTGCCCTGGGCTCTATTAATTGGAGCCTCTTTGCGATTGTGGACAGTCGTGTAGAAACATTATTCTCCGTTGGCGCGAACGACAAAGAATTCTCTGGTACAAGCCGTGGGTTAACTCTGGTTCTTCCGCCTTGAACGGCGATGACCAAGCCCATTCTTTTGAGTAGTTCATAGCAGCGAAGAGCTGTTACTCTAGAAACACCATGTTGATCCGATAAGTGATAGGTGGACGGTATCACCTGACCGGGGCTCAATATGCCAGTTTCTATAGCTCGTACAAAATTGTCGGCCAGCTGTTTGTAGAGTGGGACCGGAGAACTCTCATCAAGATTAAAAACGAAGTTCATGCTTTTCTCGCTGTCGCTCGAATAGCCAGACTTTACGCATCCCTTGTTAATCTGGCGTTAATCGAAAGACCGCAGTCCAGTTTTGAGCGGTTCTGAAAATCGCCCAAATTTGCGCCGTCACGCACCATTCTGTCTTTCAGTTAGCCTCGGCACTCTGAGAAGAGCCTGCAGACTGATTCCGACACTATTCGATCCAGCCTTTCAAAGCCGCTTCCGGCCACTTTGCGCTAAGGGCTGTGGCATCTTGCTTCTTCTGCGACCAAAGCATGACGTCCACCTTGTGTTCACTCTCGCCACCCATAGAGCAACCGGCAAAGCACAACTCATCATCATTTCGCCAATGCGGCTGAAAGAACAGCCCAGGTCTGCGCGGTGCAAATCCAAGCGAATCGAGATTCGTCACCGAACCATCCGCGAGATTCAGAATCGTGTTGCGTCCGCCAGGAATCACAACATGCGTACCGCTTGGATTTACGTCGAAGTATTGTGCCGTCTCTCCAACGAGGTGGGCAGCAGTGTAAGTGACGACGCGATCGACCATGTATTTTCCTGGGCGAAGTGCGAAAAGCTCCTCTGCAAGGGGATCATCTTTGGGTGTGCTTGGCAGTCGATCATGCTTGCTTGTAAAAAAGATAGTTCCATCTTTCAAACAACGTACGCGCCCTTCGCTGTTAAAGCTGATATTGGCGAGCAGCTCATCATCGGCATTTTTGGCGATCAGTCCGTCGTCACCCCAGACCCTTCTTCTTACAAGGGCACCCATTCGCGACTTGGAACCAGCAACCGGCATTCCACCGCGCGTAAACACGATAGAACGCGAACCGCTCTCCCAATCAGGGAATCGGCCGCAGCCACGAATAGTAGAGACCTTCGTACCATCAGCCATTGACACTACCCACAGTTCATAGTCTTTGTCATCGGCAGCAACAACAGCGATAACCGACCTACCGTCGGGTGCCACGCGAAGCTCGACGACGTCTCGCATTTCATTCAATAGCGTTCGCTTCGCCCCGATTTTTGAATCGGCTACAGCAGCGGTAGCAAGAGTGCTGACGTCGACAGAGAGACTTTCGATGTCTTTCCATTTATCTTTGAGTTTCTTCTTAAGTGTCTCTGCATCCTTATCTTTAAGGAGCATCAAAGATTCCGGCACACGCGGAAGTGTGTGCAGGATAGGGGTGTTATCCCAGAATTTATCCCAATCTCCGGAATAATTCAGAAGTTCCTGCTTAACCACTTTGGAGGTTGACTGAACCTCCGATATGCCTTGCGAGTCAAGCGCCGCTTTGACTTCAGACCAGCTAGAACTTTTCTTGCGTGTGACAAACACTAGACTCTGAGAGTCCGGCGACCATTGCACGGCGCGCACTTGCTCTACCAGTTCCGAACTGAGAGTCCCATCAGAACTGCTGAGTCTCATGCCGTTGCGGCAGAGCACGGCGGCTTGTTTACCGTCTGCCGACCAAACAACACGATCGATCGAGTCGCAGCCGCACAAAAGAAACATGACGAAAAAAATTAAAGACAAGCACCTGAATAGCTTCATGGGATGGATCCTTCTTTGTTCTGTCCAATTGGTCTTTGACAACCATCTAAGCCTGGCAAGAAACCGCAAGGCTATATAGGGTAGCAGACGGAACAGGAACCGGTTATTAGGCGGTTGCTTTCGGGTTTTGCGCAGACAAAATCAATGGTGAATTGTTTCACCACCGGTGATGGCACATTTCGCGCCTCCGAGACACTCACGTTCAATCATGACATGAGTTCGTACGTCAGTGCTCTTCAGAATCGCCGGGCTCTTTGGGCGACAATCGCTCCGAGTAAACTTTGAGCATTTCTTCCGACATGACGCGCCACTCTCCGGTGATAACCCCGGTAGAAGACTTGCTAACGGAGCTTGCTTCTCGATCGCGTTCGGTAGTCTTCAAAAGGTCGCCTAAGTGCTTCCTGATCCTTTGTGTCTCGGGATGCTCTTCGCCAAGGGTGCGCTGCCTGATGGTGAGCCCGCGCTTGTAGAGCGGTTCGGCCTGCGCATAACGTCCTTGCACATGGTACAGCGTCGCTAGGTTGTGCAAGCCATATGCAACGTCTGGATGTTCGGGTCCATGAAGCTTTTCATAAATCTCCACGCATCGCTTGGCGAATGTTTCAGCCTCTGCGTAGTGTCCCTGCATGTAGTGCACGCGGCCAAGGTTATTCACACTGTGCGAGACTGCGGCATGAAATGGACCCAAGACGTCAACTTTGATTTGAAGAGAGCGCTTCCACACTGATTCGCACTCGGAATATTTCTCAAGGCGACACAAAACTTCGCCCAAGCTGTCGAGCGAATGAGCCAACCGAGGTTCTTGCCCCCCAAGCCGCTCAGCGATTTTCAAAACTGCTTTCCATTCGGCTTCGCTTGATTCCAGCCGCCCTTCGTTGAACGCAGACTCCGCTATCTGTTTCAGGCGTTCAAACTCTTTTTCGAGCAATTCTCTTGGAATGCCCCCCTCTTCAACTTTAGGAGAGGCCACTGCAGTGGCGTGTTGCGGCGAGCCGCCCTGTTGAGGCTGACTCATGGGTGGCAAAGCGTTCCAACGTCCTGTTTTTGTCCAGCGCCCACTGGTGATTCCCTGAGCACAAACCTTCAGGTGGGAGGCCTCAGCTTCGCGATGTGTGGTTTGAAGAAGGTTGCCGTATGCTTCTAAAAGCGGGATCAAGTCGGGATGGTTGGGGCCAAGTCTGCGGGTCTTAATGGACATGGCCCGCTTGTAGAGAGGCTCTGCTTGACCATACTTTTGCTGCCAGTGATAAATCATTGCCAGGTTTTGCGCTGCCGTGGCAACATCAATGTGGTCTGGACCAAGCACCGCCTCATAGATATCCAAAACTCGCTTGGCGGGTTGCTCGGCATGCCGATACTTGGCCTGGGCAAAGAAGACTTCGCCCAGCCCTTCCAGGGTATGAGAGAGTCGTGGATCTTGGTTTCCGAAGACTTCAGCTTCTTGCAACGCGGCCAACCACATCGTCTCGGAATATCCGAAATTACCGTCTTTAAAAGCTTTTTCTGCCTGCGCTCTAAAGCGCTCCCATTCGCCTTGCATACTCACTATCCCAACTTGGGTAGCAGCTACACTTCAATCATGCAGTTTACCGCTTAGCCTGCCAGTCTGTCGACTAAGCTATGCAACCTGGCATCTAAGATTTGGAATCGAGCATCTGCTGATCGACCTACACACGCGTCATACCTCCATTCTAAGACAAGCTTTAGCAAGTGTGTCCATATCAGACGCCACTTTTCAAAGGTCGTAGATTGGAAAACTCGGGGGTTCGCTTTTCACTGCGCGCTTTCAGGCTTTCAAGTACGTCTTCTTGGGAGAAAATCGCGGCTTGGAGCACTGCACAAGCACGCAATGAATCACCGACTCCGTGGTCTCGGGCAAATGTGATCGCTTCTTTCGAGGCAGAAACGGCAAGAGGTGCATGGTGAGCAATTCTTCGGGCGCACTGGAGAGCGTGGTCAATCATATCGTCGTGAGTGCGAAACACTTCATTGGCGAAACCAAGTTCGTTAGCACGTTTGGCAGTAAGTTGGCTGGCAGTGTATGCCATCTCTCGGACCATACCTTCGGGCAGGAGCTTAGGCAATCGTTGAAGCGTACCCAAGTCTGCCATCAGACCAATGGCTATCTCTTGGATAGAAAAAAACGCATCCTCGGTGACAAATCTGAAATCGCAGGCGGCAACCAGATCTAGACCCGCTCCCATGCAACCTCCTTGGACGGCGGCAATCACAGGCATTCTGCACGTTTCCACAGATGTGACTGCGTCTTGGAGAAACTCCACCGTTCGACGCAGGGTGTCTCTGTCGAGCGCAGTTTTGTTGGACAAAAGATTGGTGTCTTGGAGTAGCGCGATATCTATTCCAGCCGAAAAATGAGACCCTGTCGAAGAAATCACAACGACACGCACATCGGCGGAGCGATCCAACTCCTTGATTGTCTGGGGGAAGCCCGTCCAGAATCCAATGCCAAGCGCGTTGCGCTTCTCCGCTCGGTTGAGCTTGAGGTGGGCGACGCCATCTTTTACCTGTACTTCAAAGCCTTTTTCTTCAGACATAACACCCTCGCAAAGTTGTTGGCATGACTCAGCACGCATCATTCAGTCAAGGAAAAAATCGCGAACCAGCTCACGGCCTGGCTCTACAGCATACTTCGTGAAGTCGGACTCGCCTTTTGTTTTGAGAACATCGACATCAATGAAGAAATTTCCGGTAGTTTCACGAGCAAGTCTGGTGATGATCCAATGAGCCGATTCAGCCATGATGTCCGGGGTTCGACAACCCTTCAACATCTGTTCGTCGCCGACGACATTTTTGATGGCAGCAGTTGCGATTGCTGTTTCAGGCCAGAGTGAGTTGACGGCGATTCCATCTTTTTTGAGTTCTGCAGCCATCCCCAGCGTGCACATACTCATGCCGTATTTGGCCATCGTATACGCCAACCATGGTCCGAACCATTTCGCACTCATGTTCAACGGTGGCGAGATGTTCAGTATGTGAGGGTTTTCCGACTTCTTCAGGTGCGGAATGGCGTATTTGGAAACCATGAAAGTGCCCCGACCATTTACCTGATGCATCAAATCGAAGCGCTTCATGTCAGTCTGCAATGTGCCCGTCAGCTGGATTGCGCTGGCATTGTTGATGCAAACATCAATGCCGCCAAATGTTTCAACACTCTTTTGAATGGCATTTGCTACCTGCTCTTCCGAACGAATGTCGCAGACTACGGCAAGTGCCTTACCTCCTGCGTTTTCGATGTCTCTGGCTGCAGAGTGAATAGTACCCGGAAGCTTGGGATTTTCTTCCGTTGTCTTTGCGGCAATCACGACATTGGCACCATCGGCGGCGGCACGCAACGCGATGGCATGTCCGATGCCGCGCGATGCGCCGGTTATGAATAGGGTTTTGCCTTTGAGAGATGTCATACTTCCTCGCTCAGTCAAAATTGAAATTGAAGGCATCCATTCTAATCCACCCGGTCGATTTTCTGTGTATCGGCAATATCGATAGTGCGAAGATCGCGCGTTTTCTACCTAAAGTTACGTTCACTGATTCCCGCTTGTATTGAGAACTTTGATTCGTTGTTCGTAGCCTAGAGTTACGTTTCCGATTTTCTCCGACTGGCTTTTTCCAACGCAATTCAAAAATAGACTCAAGAACAGCTCGCAGACACTGAAGATGTGTCCATGAGTCTGAGCCGAGTTTCTGTCGTTGAGCCGGTCGACATCGGTCTCTAGATCAGACCAGACCCTCAATCTCTCTAACTCCGAAAGGAGCTTCAAATGAAAATGCGAACAGCCGCAATCGCCGGTGCGTGTTTTCTCCTTAGCCTCGCCGGTTGTTCTTCCAATGACGGTGACGTCCAAACTACCTTGTCGCAGCGCACACCATCGGCTTTGCCGGGAGTGGTTCTCAAGCCGCAGCCGGCCGGCGAAGAAGTGCGTCTCGTCACCTACTGGCCTGACGGCAAGACTGCAAAGGAGACACGCATCGAGTATGTCAACGGCAACACCGCCATGCTCTATCACCGTGGCGATGGAACCGTGCGCGAGCGCATCGAGCACTACCCGCAAGACAAGGGGGGAAAGCGTGCGTTGCGGGCGACAACGCTCTACGATGCTGATGGAAAGACGGTTCTTTACGATCGAACGCTCTATCCGGATGGTATAACCACCGAACGCACCGCTGCACTGATCGGCAAAGAACGCTATGAGCTTAACCAGTTCCACAAGGACGGCAAAACGCTGTTTCGCCGTCGGCTCGTGGAGAGGGGAAGGCTCAGGCAAGACGAGGAGTTTAGAGGCGACGGCACAAGGTCGAAGCTGACCGATAAGGACAGCAACGGCAGCTCGGTGACGGAGTTCGCAAAGGACGGTGCCACCCGCGTGATGACCACGTTTACGCCTGATTCGCGGTACGCCCCGATAAGGCGAATTATCTACAGCGCCGATGGCTTGGAGGCGATGCGCGTCGAATACTCGTCGAATCGCATCAAGGTCGAGTACCTGCGTCGCGACGGTACGCTCGAACAGGTGCGTACTTTCAGCTCATACGAATGGGAGGTCACCGTATATGACACCAACGGCAAGCCTCTATTCTTGCAGAAGTGGCGAGGACAAATCAAGGACCAAAACTGGCTCGACATCGAAAAGCCTGTCTTGTCCGAAGTAGAGGAGTTTGCCCCCGACGGCACGGTGAAGCGTCGCATTACGTTTTACCCAGACGGTGTCACGCCGAAAATGGTCAAGCTTCCGTCGCCGGGCAACTACGCTTCCGGCACTTACCGATACTTCCGCGAGGACGGCACCCTCGAAAAAGAGGAGGTGAAGGAGTCATGGGACAAGGTCACGAACACGAAGCAGTACGAGCAAAAGGATGGAGTCAAAGAGACCATTCCAGCTGATTTCCTCAAGCAGCAGCCTGTGGAGAAGCCGCCGGCTTTGGCCCAGATGCCGCTGGAGCCGAAATACGAATGTGGTCCCGACGGTTGCTACGACGATTAACAGCTTCGCGAGCTTCGAAGGGTGAATCAGGGTCTTAAGGCTATCGGGGGAGAGGCTCATGGATGTTGCCTTTTCCCCGGTCTTGTCCGTCCAAGGTGAGCAATACCTAGCGCAGCTTTGTCAGAATTAACAAGACAAACAGCTGTCAAGATTGATCGGTTTTATGGGCTATCGATAGCTTTAGATGTTCCTCTTTCCCACTCAAATTGAGTACCTGAAACTCCCCAACAGGAAGCTCTTTCTTACTGCTACACACAGCCGACAAGCACATCACGTGCTTGTGGCGTGTGGTGTCTAGCCGTTTCGAAGGAGGGCGCTATGAAGCTGAAAAGCGTCCTTTTCTCCCTTCTGTCGCTCATCTTCTTGCTCGCGGGTCCCACAACCTGGGCAACCCACATTGGACTTGGACTACTAGCCATGAGTTCAAAAAAGCCGTCTCAGGCACAAGCAGGCAGCTCTAACGGGCAGTCTGCGCCGCCCAATCAGAACGATTCTCTCTACGACAAAGCCACCAAGGCAGTTCCAGATGGTCAAAGCATCTCTTTCGCCGACTTCCGCAAGAAGGCCGGCGATAAAATTGCTAACCTTCTGGCGTTTGCTTCTCCGACCAAGATCTCTCGCAAGGGCAACCACATCACGCTGGATTGCGCGAATGGTGCCAGCATTAGCCACGGAGGTAAAACTCTGACGTGCGGTTCAAAGGTCGAATTCGACCTGGTTCCGAACGGCACCGTGCTGGAGCTCGCCAACGTCAAAGGCGTGACGATCACAGTCGGTTCGGTGCCGATGGACTTGAAGGAAGCCAACATTCAGCCTGACGCCAACGGAAACACGCAAGTGGACGGGAGCCTGGAAGTTTCCAGATGGCTGCCGAACATTCCGTTTTCCGTGACCTTGGGACCTGACGGGAAGCCAGTTTAATTCCAAAACGCTGGTGCAATTAGGCGAAATTCTTGCACCACTCGTGATGGCAGTCACCAGACTGACCGGCAACTTCTAATTTCGCCTAGAGGTAGCTCATTTAGCACTAACGGTGCTTCTGAGCCATCTCTCTTTATGAGTTTTGTCTTAAATGATATAGTACTATTTCTTTTAATAGAACAATCGCAAAGTCAAAAGCTGCCCAAAACCGAGGGGAAGAGTCCCCTCGGCGGGCAGCTTTGACTTGCCGACTCGAATGAGCCAGCCATCGGAGTTGCGGAATTCCGATGGTCAGGCTCTTTCGAGTTGTTGGCACTGGACAACGGTGCTGATGGTCTAGTTGACCTGGGGACTCTGAACCACGCCGGCGCCCAAGACTCCACTTTCGCGGCTGAGCACGAAGGCGAAGGGACGATCGACCCGAATGTCGAGCACCCGCGCGACGACTCGTTCGAGGCACATCGAAATGGCGGTGACAGCAGCGGCCTCGCAGCCGTCTTCGCGGACCTCGATTCGCGCCTTGTGAACCACCAGGCTGATGAACGGCTCGGAGTTACGGCTGGGATACGAGAACCTCGGAATCGCCAGGAAGCCGTCCTCGGTCACCATGGGACAGCCGCGAAGCTGCCTTTCGTCGAGCATGTCGAAAACGTGCTCGACGTCCTCGTCCTGGTCGGGCAGGACGATGAACAGCGTCACCGGGTCGGATTTGCTGCCCATGTCCATGGCGATCAGCTGCGAGCGATCGAGGCGACCGTGCTCGATGGCTCCGCGGCGGCACATGAAGGGCTTCGCGACGCTGCCTTCCGGCGCGTGGAAGACCATGGTCTGGGAGAGCGCCGGGTCGAAACCGGTGCGAAAGCGAAGGCTGGGAATCTGAGTCGGAACTGAGGGATGCATCAAAATCTCCTGTCTAGAGGCTTTCTGTCTGGTTGAGAGTCAGCGCTACTCAGATGAGCAGCGCATTGAGGTCGCGCTGCGTGATGGTGTTTTGCACCAACAGCGCGTCGGCGACCTTGAGCAGCTTCGGGGCGTTGTTGTGGATGATTTGCCGAGCTTCCTCGACCAGCTCCAGAAGCACGGTGAACACGCGCATTCTGTGCTCGTCGCCGATGAGCTGCGGCTCGGTGAGCGCAACGAAGTTGACGCACAAACGCACGGAGCGTTCGAAGCAGGCGAGACGGTCGGTCTGGATCTTGTGTTCACCATCGGCGGTGCTGGTCAACTCGCTGACGGCGATTTCGCCGGCAAGCGAGATGAGGATGCGCTGCCGCAGCTCCGCGGCTGTGAGCAAGTGACCTGCCGGCTCTTTGAACCGGGCATAGCCACACCAGCGAGCACCAGGAACGATGGTCGCAATGACAAGAGGGCTAGGAGCGCTATCGCGCGACAGCAATGTATTCAGCGCGGCGACCGATGCCACGTGAATTGCTGCGGCTCGACGCTGATTGGACGGAGCGTTCATGTGATGTGGACCTTTCTCATAGGCTTGCGTTGAGGGGTCTTCTTGATGGTTTGAATTGTCCAAGAATCGCGCAGTCACTTTTCGGACAGCGATTATCCGGCACGATCTCGACGTAAGACCGCGCCGGACATCGAGTCGCTTACAGCAGTGCGATTGACGGGCGCTCGACCTCGGCAAACGACTTGCCGGATGCGAGCTTGTGGAAGGTGGCGCCGTTGCGGATGAAGATGCCCGCGTCGACCACCTCGGTGGAGTCGCTTCCGGCGAAGGTCACGGCGAAGGTGCCGCGATTCCAGATGCCGTGAACGCCACCATCTTCGAGACCGTAGTAAACACCCATCACCCAGGTCTTGTCGTCGGTGAGGCGAAGCGGAAGGGCAAAGATGAAGTCGCGCGGGTCATCGCTTCGCAGCTGCCAGCCGTCGGTGAACTGGAAGTTCGTCAGCGCCTGGAGCACGGCTTCGTGCTGCTGGTGGCAGATGCTGGGGCCGTTCGCCCACACGCGAAGGTGGGTCACCTTCGGAGGGTTGAGCGAGAGCCGCTGCACCGCGACGCCGTTGTTGCTGAGCATGCCGATCAGGTTGAGCAGCCCGTGCTCCGGTACGCCACGAACGTCGATCTCGACGACCTCGTCGGCGAACATCGCCTCGGGATAGCTCTGCGGAGTGCGCACGGACTCGGGCATCATCAGCCGCACGTGGTCTGCGATGCTCATTTTGATCAGTCCCGCGATCTTCTGTGCGAATCGGTTTTCCATAATGATCCTCTTTCTCTGAAATCGAACAAGTTGAAATCAGCCCCCGGCGGACATCACCAAGAGCAACCCGAAATCCATCTACTGCCAAAAAAACCGCCGAGACGCGGCGAGCTCAATGAGACTCGCCGCGCCCGGCATGGAAACCACTGTGACTACTTGGCTCTACTTCTGGGACTGCAGACACTGAGGCACGTTGCCGTCGAAACGGTCGTCCCAAGTGTCCTCGGTGAAGATGCCGTAGCGACCGGTGTCACGCAGCATCTGCACCACGAAATTGACCGTGACGGTGATACCGCCGATGGTGACCTCGTCGTCGCCCCGCATCAGGGTGATGGCGATCAGACGACCGAGCTGCTTGGGACTGGCGTCATAGCCGTTGAAGCAGAAGACGCCCGCCCGGGGCAGAAACTCGATCATGTCTTGAGCGTCCACTCGCCGCGAACGCTTGATCTCAGGCAGCGTGTAGCGATGCTTGAGCGGGTTGCGCACGCTGGACGTGCGATCGCGCCGCGTCAAGCTTGCCGCGTACTGCTCGAGCTGCTGTGCGAACGCAAGCGTGTTTTCGGCGGCCGCAAAGAGCATGGGTGTTGTCCGCCCAGCCTCAGCCGCGCGCCGGTACAGCCTGGCCACCGCCCGATGTTGACGCGCTTCGCCGATGCCGTGCGGGGTAGGCACGTTGTCGTCGTAGGCGTGGTCCCGGGTGTCTTGGATGTAGTCATAGAATCGGCCCGAGCGCCCGGTCATACGCATCATCTCGACGGCGTAATTGACCAGGTACCCGGAAGGAGTCAGCTCGCGGCACTTCATGAGGCTGACGGCAACTTCGATGCCCAAGTCGGCGGGGCCGATGCCACCACCCAACTCGTCATCGTGAAAACGGCCATCACTCCAAAACAACCTTGCGCTGACGCTCATGGTCTCCTCAATTGCCCAAAGGGCGTAGGGGTTTGAACCGGCTACAGACTGTCTCCGGTTCGGAAAGATCTCATCCAAAAGCACTGCACATGCCTGAGGGTTTAGCGACTGCTGGTGTGAATGCTTAGCCTCGGGCTTTGCTGGTACCTGGAATGAGATGGAAAAGGAACATACCCCCAGACTAGAAAAAACTCATAATCGCGCGCCACTCCGAACCCCTTCGCGAATAAGCCTTTTCAGGTTATTTAGTGGGGTAACCACCATCTCAATCGTGAAATCTAGTAGATAGCGAGACTCACGTGAGCTCCATTTAATCTTTTCTGTTCTTACAATGTGTGAGGTTATCGCAAGTCATAAGAGTCAGAAAACCATGGAGCTTCCTTTCACTCTCGATTTGAAATCAGAAACGGCTCTCTACAAGCAGCTCTCTGATCGACTCAAAGAAGCAATTTCTCAACTTAAGCTCATGCCGGGTCAGATGATGCCCTCTACTCGCGAGCTTGCCGATCAACTTCACATATCTCGCGCAACCGTGCTCAAAAGCTACGATGAGCTTCTTAGCCAGGGCTATTTGAAAACTGTCGATGGAATCGGAACCTTCGTGAGCCAGGACGCCCCAGGCACACGGACGCCGGTTCCAGCACAGCAGCAACTAGCCAGCCTTCGCCTTTCAAACTATGCCAACTCCATACTAACCCTCAGCCCCAAAGCCGGCACTCAAGCGGATTTCAAAGAGCTCAACTACGGCGCGGCGCCACCCGATCTCTTGCCCTTGAAACAGTGGCGACAAAATCTTCTTCGTCGACTGCGAGATCTAAACCTCACGGACATCGAATATTCAACCGAGGTTTTTGGGTTCCGCCCGCTGCGCGAAGCGTTAGCGGAGTACTTGATGAGAGCTAGAGCCCTTCAATGTACCGCGGATCAAATACTCGTTTTTTCAGGACCTTTGCATCCGCATGATCTGGTTACCAGGTTGCTTCTCAATCCAGGAGACACTGCATGCGTTGAAAATCCGGGGTTTCCGTTTGCCAGACACGTTTTGACCAGTCATGGGGTCAATCTCACACCGATTCCAGTCGACGAAAATGGTATTCGAGTCGAAATTATCGAAAATTCCGGTACGCCACCACAATTGGTGTACGTCACACCTTCTCATCAAGACCCCACCGGCGCGCTGATGTCACTTGATCGAAGGCGCCGCCTTCTTCACTACGCCTTTAAGAATCGCATTGCCATCATAGAGGACGATTACGACTGCGAGTTCCGCTATTCAGGAGCCCAACTACCAGCTCTGCATGGACTGGACGAGCGGGGTCTGGTGTTTTACATTTCGAGTTTTTGGAAAACACTTTTCCCCATCGTCAACGTTGGAATTTTAGTGATACCGGAGAGCATGATTGAGCTTTTCACCCGCGCTCAATCTCTTACCGAAACCAATGTGTCAACGGATTTTCCATTGCTTGAACAATTTGCGCTGATGGACCTGATTACCGAAGGTCATTACGAAAGGCACTTGCGAAAAATCCTACAGGTCTATGCAAAACGCAGGCAGGCACTGATTTTTGCACTCAATAAACACCTGCGCGAATTGTTGATCATACCCAAAGAAAGTGCCGGAATGCACATGATCGTGCGGTTCAAATCCAACCTTGAAGACGCGCAATTGGCGGAGCTAGCGCGGGAGTGTGGACTGCCTGCAGTGAGCACTGCACACTATTACATGCAAGATCCGGTGAGAGGCGAGTTCATAATTCCATTCGGTCACGTCACCGAGGCGAAGATTCATGAAAGTGTGGAGAAACTTTCTGTGGCACTCAAAGCAAATGCATAAGAGTAGAAGGAACCGCAGAAACAAAGGAAAGGTGTTGGTGGCCACCGACTGATTTTGCTGCATACCGGTTAGAGCCGCGACATAATCATAGGATCCGAATTAATCCAAAAGCCACACCAGGCTATTGTTCTAGTCGTCAGGCAAGCATATCTTGACAACAACACATACCTTTCCTTCCGCAGACGAAGTCGCAAAACAAAACCAGAGCAATTCACTGCAATCAGCACAGTTTAAGCGCTACGCGAATCTAACGAGACGCGTGCGTAGCGTTGCGCTCAAAACCCTGCGTTGGAAACGGTACAACAACCTACTGCTATGAAAACTGTACTCATTCAAAGTGCGTTGGGAGAAATATCCAACGGAAACGAATTGATCATCGGTCGCGAGACCGTTGAAAAGTTCATGCCAAGTTATGTCGGTCGCCGGCATCTTTGTGTCGGCATCACCACTGAAGGCGATGTATATTTTCGGGATTTGAAATCGCTCAACGGCAGCTTCATCAAGTCTCGCCGCATACCATCGGACGAGAAGATTGTCGTTGAAGATCCGCTGACAGCAGTGTGCAGGCTCGCCTTCCCCTTCGGACCGAAAGTATCGTTTCTGAAGGGCGACAAGCAGGATTCGTGGACACTGGTAGTAGAACCAGAAGCGAGACCCTGTAACCCTCGATAGTCTCCGGAAACCAGTCCGGGGGTTTGTTTCTTTTATGGCTGCTCACGCAGCCAGGTTATTAAAAACAGTTTTAACCGTTCCACTACAAATGAATTCAACATCCACTAATTCCGTTTTTCAAACGCTTCTGGAAACCCACAACCCCGCGACAATCACCGCCGGAACCATCATTAAGGCCACCGTGTCGGAACTCACCAGAGATGGTGCCTACCTGGCGATTCCTGGATTGAAAGTCGAAGGCTTCGTTAACGCCGACGAATTGCCGGAAGGCGGACTGGCAAAGGGAGTCGAATCCGACTTTCTGGTCTTGTCCGTACCGGTTCGCGAAGATGAGCACGCACAACTCTCTGCCCGCCAGGCAACGGCCTGGAAAGAGGTCGAAGCTCTAGTTACGAGCGGCGCGATTGAAGAAGTCGTCATCCGCAAAGTAGCGCAGAATCGCACCACGGATCGCTGTGCCGGAGTCGTCGCAATCATTCGCGGGCTGCGTGCCTTCATCCCCTATTCGCAGCTCTCGACCGGCGGATTGTCCGTCGAGAAGCTCCTTCACACGACCGTCAAAGTGAAAGTGATCTCCTGCGACTTCAATGACGGCCGCATCATCCTGAGCCATCGCCAAGCGGTGGAAGCAAATCGAGATGCGCATCTGGCCTCGCTTACGCCTGGCACCATCGTTCGCGGCGTCATCGCCAATGTCGTCGAATACGGCGCCTTTGTTGACATCGGAAGCGGCATTCGCGGGCTCGTTCACGTCAGCGAGCTGAGCTCTCGCCGAGGACAAGCCAGAGAATTGGCGAAACCCGGAGAGGCTGTCGATGTGGTTGTGCTCTCGTCCGATGCCAAGACTGGGCGCGTCTCCCTGAGCATCAAGAAGGCGAAACAAGCCAAGTTCTTCAGCTCGCTGGCAACCGGCGACCAGCGCACCGGCAAAGTTGCACGAGTGATGGAGTATGGCGTCTTCATCGAACTCGACGAGTGCACCGACGGACTTCTGCACATCTCCCGCATTCCTGGCGGTCCTCGAGGTCTTGAGACCTTGACTCCGGGGCTGGAGGTTTTGGTTGAGGTAATCGAACTCGACACCGACCGCATGAAGGTCGGCCTGTCGCTCGTAGCATAACGGGCCGAGCACCTGGAGGAGGGGCGCCGTAAGGTGCCCCTCCTCTGTTTCTTTCAACTCATCTTCAACACACACCTTCCAATGACACTTAACATCGGAGACTTAAGACTTGAATCGTTAGGATTTTTCGCCGTTCTCTTTCTGCAAATCACCTTCACCTATGCCGTCAGTGGTTTTTGGCCTCTGAGAAAGCATTCGTGGTATCGGGATTGGTCGGCAGTCATATCGGCGATTCCGCTTGGGCACTCACTCATAAGCGCACAGCCAGACCTCCTCAAGGTTACTGCCGCTGTTTTGGGAACGCTTGTGGGACTGCTAGCAGCAACCTGGATTGCAGAAAAATCAAGCCGCACAGCCAAGCTTGTGTGGTCGCTCGACAGCCTCATTCTGGTTGGAATGATCGCATGCCTCTCAAACATGCGAGGCGGCACCTCGTTTTTCAGTGGAGTGCTTGTGGCGGCGCTGGCTAACATTGCCCTTAAGGCTTGCCGAAAAGGCAAAGACAGTGCGCCCGAAGAAGCGCCCAGAGACGATCGGTTCGCCGTTCCGGTCAGAAGAATAGCTTCTCGCCAAACAAATCCAAGGCGCATCATGATTGGCGCTGGCGAAACTCCGTCTTGGTCTCAGGTGCCACAGTCACGCTTAAACTGGCACCCTCGCAATAACTGACGCGCAATCCGCACTAAACGGAACATCACATAATCGCATGGAGGAATACGCACGCTTGATTGAGCCTCTGCCTCCATGCGATTAAAAAACAAGGTTTCTAGTATATTCATTAGTAGTCGTAGACCGAACGCCGGAAATCTGCTATTCATGGGCTTTAGAACCATCAGAACCGGCGAGCAAAAAGACAAAAACGATATTGGACAACACTTGCACCACCTGTGGCAAAAAAGTAGCCAACGAACGAGGAGGCTCGCTCACGCAATGGATTTTTGGCACCGAATGCTGCTTGTGCAACAAAAAGCCGATCGAGCCGACCACACCGTCCGAAACCACATTTTGTAGAAAGTGCGGCTTGCCGCTGGCTTCGCGACAAGGAACTTTTACTCAATGGATTTTTCGAAGCGACACCTGCCGTTGTGCAGCTCCCCAACCAGACCAAGCACCATCGCCGGTCTCAAATAGAACTGCAGCAGATCACCCGCAGTTAAACCAAGTCGAGAGCGCGGCTTCAGTCGATGCAAAAGCCGGAAGCGACCTCTTTTCCGGGCCTATCGAAGTGTTTGCAGCGCGATATGAGATTTTAGACCATTTAGGAAGTGGTGCTAGCTCGTCGGTGGATAGAGCCACAGATCGCCTTCTCAACAAGACAGTCGCCTTGAAACGGCTCCACAAAAAAAGACTGAACGCCGAAAAGATTTTACGGTTTCAACAAGAAGCAAAAATCCTGGGCAGTCTCCGGCACCCCAACCTAACATGCGTGCTTGATTGCGGGGTCAGCGATGACAACCAACCATACCTGGTGATGGAATGCGAGGAGGGAACCACACTAGAGAAATCGCTCACCCATGGACGACTGCCGCTGGAAACAGCCGTAGGGATCACACTGCAGATTTGCGAAGCAATGGCATACGTTCACAATCATGATGTAATTCATCGTGACCTCAACACTCGCAATGTAATGCTAGTCAATTCCGGCTCTTCAGACCCAATAGTGAAGATTTTGGATTTCGGTGTGGCACGATTTTGTGAATCCGAAGAACTCAATTTGGAACTTACACGACCAGGACAAATCATCGGAAATCCGCTTTATATGAGCCCGGAGCAGGCACGCAACAAAGAACTTGACGGACGATCTGACATCTATTCACTTGGATGCTTGCTTTTTCACATGCTAACCGGACTGCCGCCATATGGCGGAAACAGCCTGATGGAACTGGTTGCACAGCACACAACTGCCGCCGTGCCGCGCCTGTCAGTAACCTCACAACCGCTGGAGTCTGACGGCGATTCTGCGATCGCCAGAGACGCATGGGATGAGCTAGAGCGAATCATCGTCAAATGCATGGCTAAATCTCCAGATGACCGCTTCTGTTCAATGGACGAAGTGAAGCAGCATTTGGAAACGGTCAAGGTGCCTGCCGCATCGATACAACGCGAAGCGACCGTTCAACCGCCCTCCGTCCGCTCAGACGCACTCAAGATATTTTGCGCTCTGGCGCTTGTTGCATTCGTCTTCGGGGGTATCACGTGGTGGAACTTAAACAAGTCTGATCTCACCCCTGCCAATGACAGACCAAGACCCAGTCCACCACTGCCTTCACCGGCACCTCAAATACCTTTGGACGGCGGAAAGACTCTCAGTGAATTGAAACGTGAGATCGCACAAGGAAAGACGAGAATTGAATTGACCTGGGCTACTTTAACTCCTGAGTATTTCGAAGCAATCTCGAAAGCGAAGAGCATCAATAATTTGATTTTGACACATTGCACAGGCGTAACAAAAGAAGACATTGAAATGCTTGTCAAAAGCCAAACTCGCGTTAGGGACTTGATTATTGACGGTTCTGACATCAACGATGAAGGACTACAATTCGCAGCCAAATTGAGAGGGCTAGAAGTAGTCAGAATGCGGACCTGCTTGGTACACACTACCTCACGCGGAATTGGCTATCTCGCAAACTCACCCACGCTTACCACTATTAATGCCAATGACACAAGGCTCGATGATAAAGGAGCCGCAGCCTTGGCGCGATGCCGAACTCTCACCAACTTGAAAATGGCAAGTTCCAAAGTAACCAACATCGCAGCTGCCTCCCTGTCAGCAGCGAAACAAATATCTATCCTCGATTTCAGCGATACCAAGGTCGACGACACAGGCTTGAAGTATCTTTGGACCCTTCCGGAATTAAACATGCTCTTCTTGCGAGGGCTGAATATCACCGACGCCGGCCTTGCCGGTTTCAAAGATCACAAAGCCCTCAAGCGCCTGTTTCTGGCACGCTCAAAAGGTATTACCGACGGTGCCTTAGAAACCATAAAGACCATACCCAATTTGGAATCCCTGGATCTCGCTGAAACCTCGGTAACGCCTAAGTCTTTGCCTGCTCTCTGCAAACTCTCAACGCTGCAATTCTTGAATATTGCCGGACTTTCCTTCTCCGGTTCACACAAATATGAACTTCAAAACAGCCTTCCGCAGTGCAGAATTGTCGATGATGTGAACTATCGAAAAGACGAGTGATCGCCTTTTAGAGCCGATTGAAATCATCACCACAACCGGACTTGTGCATGCTCATGTAGTCTTCGTAAGAGACAACGGGCATTCCCGCGCGAATCTCGTCGCGATACCGCAGATAGTATTGCCGATAACTCTCGTCTTCAACCGTTTGCGTCTCGTTCTTAATGCTGCCGGAGTCTCCGGAATCGGCAGTCATCGCGGAAAATATGTTGTCTACATGACCGCGGCCGTCATGCATCTCTGCCTCATTCTCGTTGATCCGAATGAAGCCCCGTTCAGCCGACGAGCGAACGTACATATTACCGACGCCGTTTTCCATGCGGTAATCCACGCTAATGCCTAATGGCCTCATTTCTCTATCCAAAACAGCCATTGCCAAATTCAAGTCTTTGTCGTCATCTGCGTTTAATAGAAGCATAATATTCTGTACATCGCCGGTCATTACCGACTGTTCCAAAAACTTGATACGCGATTTATCCAGGAAGTCGAGAATAGGCGAGTCGTCCAATCGTTTGGCCATTTCATCAAGAACGGTCTGTCCGTTGACTTGTGAATCGCTAGTGAACAAGCTACTCTCCACACGATCACTAGGGCGCTCGGCAGATCGCGAATCGAGTTGAGAATTATGGCCCGCCAGTTGCTCGAATTGTTGATACTTGCCCACCAGCTTGCTGAATTCTGCGTCGAAAGCTTGTCTGTTGAAGTCGCTCAATTTGTCTCTGAAAGTATTGAGATTCTGATCATCGCAAAAGGCCTCGCGGCGGCGTCCGGGAGTTGCGTCAAATGTATGGTGCACCTTGTTTTCGGCCACAAGCGAGTCATCGTCGATGGCAGGAAAACCATTTTGTCTAAAGGTTCTCCACAATTGATGAGGAACATCTTGAGGCTGGATGAAGTCGATGCCGGGCTCGTAAGGAGCAGGTTCCAGCAGCTTTTCTGCGGCATTATTCTGGTTGAGCTGATTATCGTCAGTTCCAAACCCATTATTCTCATATCTTTGTCGACCATGATTGCGCTCATGTTCACGTCGTCCTCCATGGTCTTTCTCATGCTCACGTCCATGCCCACCTCTTCCGCCAGAAACATCCCATGACGAACCACCACCACCTGAACCACCTCCTGGTTTTGAATCAAATCCCAAAAGATGACTTAGATGATCGAATAGCTTTTTGATGCTCCTTTGAAAATCGTCGGGGTGACCGTTTAGAGCATCGAGTAGATGTTTTTGAACGTTGTCGAAAACTTCCTGTGTATTCTGATCACTTTTTGCGACCGCATTATCTCGACGTGACACCCCGTCTGGGTGCGTCGAAACGCTGTCGGACCGCTGCGAAGCAGCTTCAATTCGAGCACTCGCGGTTGAAACGTCTACAATCGGTCGTTCTCGAGTTGCCGTTTGGGCTTCGATCTGCTGAGCTGCAGCTTTTCTGCCATCATAAATGTCGTCATTGAAGGAAAGCTCCGCAACATCTTCTCGAACTGCGCGTTTGGGCTGCAGCTCTCCGCCGGCAAGAAGCCGTGTTGCTTCTCTTGCCATTTGAAAGTCTGGTTGTTTAGTAAGAGTTGATTCAGTTCGATCTGCATAATCCGCTGGTATCGTTGGACCTGGCATGTGGCGTCCTCGCAAAGGGATGCCTGCAATTTATGCCCGAGACCTTTCAGAGTCCTTAAATTTGCCGTCGCGAAAGCGTAAACCAGAATCTGCTGCCCTTGCCGGCACTGTCGACGCCGATGGCGCCGCCATGCTGTTCTACAATTGCGCGTGCGAAAGCCAAACCGAGCCCGCTGCCGCTATTTGAACGGACACCAGTGGACTTTGCTTGCTCGAAGCGGTTGAACAACCTCGGCATCAGCTCGGAATCAATGCCTGGGCCGTTGTCTGAAACAGTGACTTTGACTTGTTCATCGTTCGGCTCAACACCGATCAACACCGATGTTTCCGCGTCAGAAAACTTTATGGCGTTGGACAAAAGGTTTACCAGGACCTGAATAATGTAGTTTTCGTCGGCGTTCACGTAGAGCGACTTATCGATTGCGGGCACTTCGATTACAATTTTGCGCTGTTGCGCAGCACTGATTACAGACTGGATGGAACGTTTGATAATTGTTGCTACCGGCACGATATCAAAGAACATTTCCAATCGTCCAGCCTCGAGTTTATAGACATCGAGCAACGTTGAAATGATCTCGATTAAACGATCTGCATCCTCGCCGACGTCGCCAGCACGCTGTTTCATTGCGACCAGATCACTGTCATAGATGCCATCTTCGATCATAGACACATAAGCCTGAATCGAGGTCAAGGGCGTTCTCAAATCGTGCGTGAGCATGGAAACGAACTCTTCTTTCGTTCTTTCCAACTCCTGCCTGGCACTTACGTCTTGAAATAAGACCAGCCAATGCCCTCCTGACTCGTCATCGAATGAACGCACTACCAGTTCAGATGGGAAGTGACTGCCGTTAGGTCTATTTGCTGTTGCTTCTTTCGGTTGGACACTTCCTTCGTCAGGCTCGAGAGTGGCGCCACTATTGGCGGTGAAAACCGCATTCAACGGTTTGCCAACCAGATCGTCTATCGTGCAGTTAAACAGCGTCAGTCCGCCCTTATTGGTGACTTCTATTCTTCCTTCTTGCGACGTCACCAGCAACCCGATCGGAATCGACTCGACAAGTGTTCTCAACCGCCGCTCGCTGCGTTCAAGGCGATTGGTAGTGTTTTTCAAAACCTGTGCCAGTTGATCGAAAGCATTTTTCGCTTCGCTTACGTCTTTGGCGCTGCGTTCTCCGGGCTTGCTCGCCATAATCCACAGCCTGGCAAGAAGTTCGTCAAATGGTGTTTGCATGCATCACTTCTCGCCATCACCCAGGGCGTCGAACATGTAGCCTCTGCGGTGAACGGTCTTGATGATTGGCGGATCATCCTCATGTTCGATTTTCGAACGAATGCGAGCGACATGAACTCTAATCGTCTCCGGCGACGACTCCGAGTCCGACGGCCAAATATGAGTTTGTAGTGCTTCGAGATTGTAAATGCGATTGGGATGTTTCATAAAAAACTCCAACAACGCGAACTCTTTCGGCAAGAGTTCAACGGCAACACCATTTCTCAAAACTTTGTGTTCGTTTACATCGAGCTCGATTCCTCTGAGCTTTAACACGTCCGATACAATTTCTGCCGGACGCCGCAACAGCGCTCGAAGCCTCATTGCCAGCTCTTTGAAGTGAAACGGTTTTGTCAAATAGTCGTCGGCGCCAGAATCGAATCCGACTTCCTTTTCGCCAATCTGCTCTTTGCCCGTGAGCATCAGAACCTTTGCCAATCCACCTTTCGATCGATACTCCTTAAGCACTGTTACACCATCGACAAACGGCAAATCCCAATCGAGAATCAGGAGATCGAATACGCTTACAGCGAGCCTGTCTTGAGCATCGCGGCCATTACCTACCCACTCGATTTGGTACTGGTCCTTGGGCAGGAAATCCAAAATGAGCTTGGCAAGCTTTTCATCATCTTCTACAAGGAGAACTTTCCACATTACGGGCCTGCAAACAACACCGATTGCTCGCAACTACCTTATCGCAAAATTCGAAAAAGGTCATTACATACTACCCCTTCTAGTATCTCGGGCGGAAAAACGAAAAACGTGATGGCGGCGCGGTCTTCAAAGGAAGCACCACATACACCACCACGTTCTTCGCGGTGCCGGCTAAGGACGCGGCGTTCATTCAAAGATGCTTCTTTTCAGGTAAGCAACTCGAATCTTCGCAACGTCACTCAGGCAACCTAGTCGATGGCAACGCTCGAGTAGTCGTTGCTGAAGCGCACGGAGGCGCCGTACACCATTCTGGCGAACCGTTCGAGAATCTGGCGCTCTTCCGGCAGGGCGAACAGGGCTCCGAGGGAAGCACCAATTGCATCAGCACCGTCCCAGTACACGAACTCGAAGCTCACGGACTTGCGCGTCTGACCGGTGGCGTAGACCTGCATCGGCGAGTAACCGCCAAATCCGGACCGGTAATGCGGATCGGAAAAATACAGGTGGTTGTGCTTCTTGCAGTACTGGTCCACCATCGTGATGAAGGTCTCCGCCTTGAGACGAGCTTGCGCTTCGGACTTCATCAGGCGCGCGGCCGCCTCGACACCGAGGTCGTAGCAGGCTTCGCCGGCGCGAACCGCCTGCTCGGCGATGAGCTGCGACTGCTGCGCCAGGTCAACGTGCTTGTTGTTGCTCTTGCTGAAGACCTCCCAGCCGGCGACGAGCGCCTGCAGGTGGGTGATCAGCGCACCATAGGCAGTGCCGATTTCGTGCTCGAGGGCTTCGTCAGCCTTCTTCGCATCGAAAAGACGCTTGACGGTGCTGGCGTAGAAGCCACGCATGGTCTCGATCAGAGACGGTGTCTGCTCGGACGACTTCTTGCCGTCGACCGGAGTGCAGGCGAGCTGCACGGCAACGACTGATTGACTGACGGCTTGGGACAGGGCGCGAAGGCAGCCCTGATAATCGATTTCTTGTGTCATGATGTTCTTTCTCCGTTTCACGGGAGTTGGTTTGTGGTGGGCACAGGCTCACGGCAACTTGCTGCAAGCCGATACACACTGCCGGTGCCCTCAGGTCGGCAGCGGGAGATCCAACCAGTGAGTTCTTTTCACGGAACTCACTGGCGGATGCTCGATGTGAGGAATTACTTCGACGACCGCTTTGACGCTCTCGCTTTTGCCAGCGCCGTCAAAACTTGTGCTTCGGTTGTCACCAGCGCATCGTTGTTGTCGATTACCACCGTGGCTTTCGCCCGGCGATCGTCTCGACTCATCTGAGCGGAGATGCGCTGATTGGCTTCGTCGCCCGTGAAGTGGTTTCGCTTCATCAGGCGCTCGGTTTGCTTGTCGAGCTCAGTGTCGATCACCCAGACTTCGTCGAAGTAGCGGCCGAGATCGAGCTCGAAGAGAATCGGATGCAACACCGCCACTTCCTTGGAAGAAAGAGCGGCAACCCGAGTCTTCATCAGCTCGACAACGGCAGGCTGCATGATCTGGTTGAGCGCAGCAAGCTTCGCCTTGTCGGCGAAGACGATGCGTCCAAGCTTGGCACCATCGATTTTGCCGCCCGGGGCTGCGAGAATGTCGCTTCCGAACAGCGCCACGACGGCGTCGTAAGTGGGGCACGGCGCCGCTTGCAGCTCATGGGCGAGGGTATCGGCATCGATGACCTCGACTCCCTGAGCCTTGAGCAGCTCTCCTACCGTGCTTTTGCCGCAAGCGATTCCGCCTGCGATTCCCAGAAGGATACTGGGACCATCGATTCTTTGTCCTGCTTGACTCTCGTTTGCGAGTGCCCGAGGACCGCCGGCCCCGGAGGGGTCGACGTCCGCTCCAGGCGCTTGATGAGAGTGGTCAATCGGCAGGCCATCGATCGTGCTGATTTCCTGGCTCATAACAAACCTCTCGATTCGTTGGTTTTTGGCTCCGGCTACCGCGATACACGAAGCCGAACCTCTTTCGAAGTCCGGCATTCACGCACCGTCAACCGCCAG
This sequence comes from uncultured Candidatus Obscuribacterales bacterium, assembly GCA_964503045.1. GTDB lineage: Bacteria > Cyanobacteriota > Vampirovibrionia > Obscuribacterales > Obscuribacteraceae > CAYZJR01. The sequence continues at coordinate 6,065 of CAZCZI010000048.1, read as the reverse complement.
ATAATTGCGCTTACGTGGTCGGCAGAACGCCGAGTACTCTCAGCGCGAAGATGAAGAGTAGAAACAGGCTGGCGATGACACCAAGAGTGGTGCCCGTCCGCTTGTCTTCGACGAAGCGTCCGAACCCCAGGCAGGTGAACATGGTCATGACTACACCGGCAAAGGCCCACCCGAGATGCTCGAGGACCGTGTGTGGGTGCCCTGCCATAACCGAGGCTCCAGCGGCGATGAGACCGATGATGAGCCCCCAGGATACGACGAAGAATGTTGCTATCGCTTTCATGAGGAGATGCTTCCTTCTAGCTAGCTTGAGGTCGCGCGCAACGAGCGGCGCGACCTGCATGGACTCGATTCGCGCAAGGCGAACTCAGCGCCCGTGCGCTGAACCTTGCTGTTGACGGCAAGAATCAACCTGTCGCGCCAAAGACTTGGCGTCGACTCCTACAGGGAACTCTTTCCAAGCCGAAGTGAGTTGACGATGACGGAGACGGAACTCAGACTCATCGCCAGACTGGCCACCATCGGACTCAGAAGAATGCCCCAGTAGGGAAACAGAATGCCGCTTGCAATCAGCACGCCGACCGCGTTGTAGACGAACGCGAAAAACAAGTTTTGCTTGATGTTGCTGACTGTCAGGCGACTGAGTTTGAGGGCCCTGACGATGCCCGTAAGGTCGCCGCCAAGTAGCGTACTTGGCTGGCTTCAATAGCGACGTCACTGCCTGTGCCCATGGCAATGCTTACGTTGACTCGGGCAAGCGGAATGGCGTCGTTGACGCCGTCGCCCGCCATCGCCACCACACGACCGCTCGCCTTCAGCTTGTCGATCTCGTCGCCCTTTTGATGCGGCAAGACATCGCTCACCACATCGTCGATTCCCAGTTTCGCAGCCACGGCTTTCGCTGTCGTCTGATTGTCGCCGGTGAGCATGACGACTCTGATTCCTTGAGCCTTGAGCGACTGAATCGCGGCGACTGATGTCGCCTTGATCGGGTCGGACACGGCTAGGAGCCCAGCACCGGGTCTATCTCGAACTGCCGCGCCTCAGGCTCGGCACCGGAACAGCAATCACCGCCCGGAGGGTGGTTCTCATGATGACTCACGGTTGACTCCTGCGTGCTTACAGACCACGTCTAAGAGCTTGGGATTCAAGCCGACAATGCACCACTCTGCTTTGGCAGAAAGGCAATATGTCTGTGGATGTAGCATAGAACTGTTTGCTGGGGAAGGAATGTTTCGAATTGAACTGAATCTATCAGTAAGTTATGCCTGACCTTAGCCATCACGTATGAACAGATCAATTATTGGTAAACTTTGTGAACTTACCCGCGCCACTGATTCTTTGATGACTGAAATCAAGAAATAGAAAGGCGCGCCCGTAATTTGTGGTCATACGCACCCGCCCGTTTCTGACCATTATGTAAGCTAGCGCAGCGCCGCCATTGCCAAAAAAGCAATGGAAAACCGTTAGCAAGCAGTGAAATCTCGCTGCTCGTCCGAGGCATATATCAGTACATAACGGACATCAGCATGTCCTGGTTTTGAGGCCGCATTCACATGTCAAATAAACAAGCAACAGAGAGAAACTACGATGTTCTCAACCCCGACAAAGGGGTTCACATCAAAGCATGGACAAAAGGGGTGCAAGTTGAAGAAGCGGCCGCCCAACAGTTGAAGAATGTCGCCAGCATGCCCTTCATTTACAAGTGGATAGCAGCGATGCCGGATGTTCACTACGGCAAGGGCGCCACCGTCGGCAGTGTCATCCCCACACTGGGAGCAATCATTCCGGCTGCTGTCGGAGTAGATATTGGGTGCGGCATGGTTGCTCTTAAAACCAGTCTCAATGCAAAACAACTTCCAGACGATTTAAAGGGACTGAGACTGGCTATTGAAGAGGCAGTTCCGCACGGACGCACCAATAACGGCGGTCCCGGAGACAAAGGCTCTTGGGACGAAAGCCCGAATGCCGTCAATGAAGCCTGGGCTCGGCTCAAGCCGGGCTACGACGAGATTATCCAGAAGTATCCAAAACTAGATCGCGGGCAACACATCAACCATCTTGCTACTCTGGGAACAGGAAATCACTTCATCGAAGTCTGCCTCGACGAAGACGAGTCTGTGTGGTTTATGTTGCACAGCGGCTCGAGAGGTGTCGGCAATCGAATAGGCACTTTCTTCATTGAATTGGCCAAAGATGACATGCGACGCTACTTTATCAATTTGCCCGATCAAGATCTGGCATATTTGGTGGAAGGAACGGAACACTTTGATGACTATGTCCGTGCAGTCAGCTGGGCACAAGACTTTGCAATGACCAATAGATCTCTTATGATGCAGCACGTTTTGGCGGCCGCTCGCACTTGTGGATTGCCCGAATTCGACGCCACCATCGAAGCGATTAACTGTCACCATAACTATGTATCGAAAGAACATCACTTCGGACAAAACATCTTTGTCACGCGCAAAGGTGCAGTGAGAGCCCGTGAAGGCGATCTCGGAATTATTCCCGGAAGCATGGGCGCCAAGTCGTACATCGTTCGCGGCAAAGGAAACAATGAGAGTTTCCACTCCTGCAGTCACGGCGCCGGCAGAGCCATGTCGCGCGAAGCCGCAAAGAAACGCTTTTCACTTAAAGATCACGAACAAGCGACACAAGGCGTCGAATGTCGCAAAGATGCCGACGTCATCGACGAAACTCCCGGCGCCTACAAATCCATTGATGCCGTTATGGAAGCACAGAAAGATCTAGTCGAGATCGTGCATACGTTGAAACAAATTGTTTGCGTCAAGGGCTAGTCTCACCGAGTTACGAACACTGGGAACAAAGGAGCACAAAAATGGGCGAAAAGCTGGCTATACAACGGGAAAGCGATGGTGCCATTCTCTATCTCGATTTAGTAGCAGAGACTTTGCAAGGCGGAAACCTGATTGTTGTGCAGGTTTCACCCGAGCATGCACAAGTCCTCAATGAAATCATCAAACAACCGATGGCTTTCAAATTCTTCGATGAAGGCCAAGACTTTCACACGGAGATAACCGGATCAATCGTGCGTCTGACTAGTCACACCTACAATCAAGGGCGTCCACAGCTACAAGTAGAGATCGAACAGAGCATGAGTTAGGTCCTATTTATTTTCAAAGCCCATTCGAAAAAGTTTCATGGCAGTCGGCGGTTCATATTTTTTCGAGGAAAGGATTTTGAATGGCGAAATCTGCGGATAGGAACTCACCGCGCTGCGCGTCACAACCTCTAAGCAGCTGCCATCTTTGTCACAATAGGCATCACCCACAACAGTGTCCAAGGGCGCAGCCTTCACACGACCAGAGAGCAGCAGCCGATTCCACTGGCTTACTTCTTCAAGCATTTTTTGAACAGCAGAGGCATCTTTTTCTAGGCCGGACTGACTCCTAGAAGCCTCCAATCTGGTCGGAACTTGATCTGCCTGTGCTTGTCCCATGTGCTTTCCCCCTGACGAAAACGGAGTTTTCGCGTACTTGCTTACTGCTTGTGTAAGTCAGCTGGGGTGTAGCCGGACTGTGGGATTACGATAACCGTCCGAGGTTATGGAGTCGTAAAGCGCTTTCAACTATAACTCCTAGTTGTAAGATCAAAGAAGAAGAAAAAAAGGAGCCCGAGGCTACGCCACCATAATCGGTGACATCGCATCGGACTCCAACAACTCGTGAACGCCCACCAAATCAGCCGAGCAGCGAACCGTTACCGTTCAATCGGCGGCAGCGCAGGCGGCTCTTCGAAAGGATAGTCGCGCAGGTATTGATCGGCAATTTTCTCGCGAATGTTTTGCTGAGAGGTGTACTTCTTGGTCGAGATGGTATTGCCGGTGGCATCACGAATCTCTTCCGATTCCAGGGTTCCGTCTTGGCGAAACTCTTTCTTGGTGCCGAACTTGTCACCAACCTTGGCGGCGGATTCGATAGTGTCAGGCGTCTTTCCGTCTTTCTGGAGCACGATGCTCTTCACGACAATGCCGCCAGAGTAAACCAAAACCCGCCTGAGAAGCTGGCTGTTGTCCTGGCTTGTGAATCGCCATCTCTGACGAAACATCGCATCACCGTTGGCATCGAACACGAACACATCCAGTTCACCGAAGATGCTCTTGAAGCGGGCAAGCCGCATGGTTCCATCGGGTCGATAGTACTCAGTCTGCGTAAACTGAGGACCATAGTTGACCTTCATGGAGAGCGTGTTTCCGTCGGCGAAGTACTGGCTGTACTCGCTCATCTCTCCGGGCACATCGCTTCTGAGCCACATCTTCTCGCGAACACCTTGGGGCGAATAGAACGTGGTCAGGCGCCGCCCGTCGGGAAGAAGCTTCATGACAGACTCGAAGGAGCCGTCAAGCCGAATCTTTTCGTCGAGAAGCACGATGCGCTTCACATCTTCGTTGCCTTTGTCGTTGATCAGCTTGTGACGCAGCACGCTTTTGCCGTCCGTGTAGTACCAGCTTGCTTCGTAGGTGCCGTCGCGCAGCCGCTTTCCAGTGCGGAAGAGACTGCCGTCTTCGCGATAGAGCTTGTCTTCGAGAAACTGCTTCTTGTCGTTTGACCGCACGAACAACCGCAAAACACGTTTGCCGTTGTGTTCGGGGAAGTATTCGAGTCGCTCTGCCTCGGTACCGTTGGCGTGAAGCTTCAGCTCGGCATGGTTGCCGTTTTTGTACTCGACTACGGCAGATACGGGGGTAATACCGTCGGCCGCATAAGTTACGTAGCGAATTTCTTCGCCGTGTGGTTCGTTCTTGAGTTCAACTCGCACCGGCAATGTTGCCGGATGAATCGTGTCCTCGTTTCCTCGGCCGCAGCCTTGCAGCAAAAGAAGTCCGAGTAGCCCTGAAGCCAGGGCAATTCGTGAATATGACTTCATAAGTCGTATCCCTCAGTCCAACCAAGTGGTTGAACTGGATTGTTTATTGGGTTGACGTGCCTGTTATTCAGGCTAACTCTTCGTCTGGCTCATAACCAGCAGGTTCTTCGCATTCGCGCATCATCAATATCACAACCGTTCCTCCAGAATTTGACTCTGAATTCAGTTGCTCAAATTCTACGAACTGCTCAAAAGCAGCAAGGCAGAAGCTTATTGAAGAGCGAATGATTGAAACGCGCGGTGGGGGCCAATTGAAGCATTGAAAGTTAGACAACAAAGCTTAGTGATGTTCATTCGCACACACACGTATTAGAGTGACGCCGAAGCTGCGTTAGGTTGCTTAACACAAGAGGCAAAAACGCCAAAAGCAGGGCTGGGAACCGAGATGTCAAGCATTTTGGTTTGTAAACAGCAGAAATTTTGTGGTGGCCACAACAGCTAGCGCAACCACGCACACATTCAAGATTTCCATTGGTTATCGCTCTATAATGCTGACTAAGACTTGGTTTTCTTCCAAAACGCAATCAGGTGAAGCAATGTCGTCTCAAAAAGTTCAAAGGGCTCAAAGCCTCGCTATGGCACTTATTGTTCCATCAACACTTTTGTCGTCTTGCGGCGTGATTACTGTAATGGACAGGGAAAAGGAGTTGGAGAAAAAGAAGGCGGAATTGGAACTCCGCATGACCGCAAGAGGCAAGATTGTCTACGCCATTAAAGACATTCCAGAGGGCGAAACAATCAAAGAAGAGGCGCTAGAGGAAAAGGAGATCGAGCAAAGCAAAATTCCTCAAGATGCGCTTACAAGCAGTTCTTTGTGCGTGAATCGCATTGCAAAATACGGTATCTATCAAGGGCAGATAGTCAGCCAGCACGATCTGGCTGCCCAAGGGGAAGGGTCTACGGTGGTTTCGGTAACTCTTTCTCAGACGGCGCGCAAAAAGCTGAATGACATTGCAAACAAAAAAAACACATCAGCACGCGATCTTGCTAAGCAATGGATTGAAGAAAAACTGAACTCGATCTCTCAGTAAGCCGGCCAGCTCTATGTTTTGAGGAACGGTGCGGCACAATCGCACCGTTCAATCGTACGAAATCTTACTATATAGAAGCATAGTCAAAATTCCCTTGGATTATTCGCAGTCGACTTATTTCGCGAAGTTGAATTCGCAGGTGATGGC
>CAZCZI010000047.1:33356-54483 GCA_964503045.1 uncultured Candidatus Obscuribacterales bacterium | reverse complement strand
AAGGAAGAATACCGTTATGACTCAACCTTTGACACAAACTTATTGACAGATCCTTGTGCCTTTGAAGATTGCCCCAACATGAGCAAAATATCTGGCTAGAAATTTCTGTAAGTGCTTTCTGCTAACTCCGTGAAAGACTTCGCGTATATAGGTGAAGAATTCCTGCAGTTTCGCTTGATCGATTTGGAAAAACTTGTCGAGACTTTCAATTTTTGTCACGCGTTTGTACATACCAAAGTCAGCGCGTTCAACTTTTCCTTCTGTCTCAAGCCACGAGATAGTTGCCAAAATACTACCTATCGGCAAATCGGTCTTTCCGAGTAAATCGTCGCAGTGAACTGGTTGCTGATCGCTGAAGGCACCGAAGACTTTCTTTTTCCATTCCGCTGGAATAACAGAATCATCAAACTCAACCGTTTCATCATTTGTGGATTCTGCTTCGCGAGTTTTGTCTTTTTCCGTTGCCTTTGCCTCTTCCTTTGCCTTTGACTTTTCCTTTTCTTCGCGCAGCTTCTCATCGAGGGCGTCTTGTTCGCAACGAGCTTCTTGTCTTGCGGGAGTTTCGATGCTGCGCTTGCAAACAACTTCGACAAACACTCGTGAGTTGACCACCACCGGGTCTGTCATCAAAGTCTCAAGAATGACAGTGTCTATCTTCTTGTGAATCTCGTGCGCGGTAGACTGAGCAATGCCTACAAGCGATGCGAACTTATTTTCACTGACTTCAATTTGGTGTTTCTTCAACCAAAAGGCAGCTAAGTAAGCAGCAGGTTTTTTTATTCTTTCGAATATTGTGTTTTTAAAGACATTTACTACAGTCTTACATGATTGGCAGTGAACTTTTGGCGTTCCTTTCTTTCGCTTCACGTTGGTGCTACCGCACTCTCGACAGTTCTTTGTATCGAGATTCGCCTGGTCGACTAAACCATCGACGCATTTGGCGTCGTTGCCATACTTCTTTCTGAATTTTCTCATCACTTTTGTCAACACTTTGGGTGTAGCTGTCGAACCGAGTGGTGGTCGCATATCGAGTTCCTCGGCGAGTGGGGTGGGGGTCTTCACATTAGAAACCCGTTTAATCCCAAAGTCACTGTGTAAATCCACAGTCTTTGAAGCAATGCGCAAAAATGTTTTGAAAGCGTATGCGCCTTGAGCAATCAGAGAGATGCCACCAGCAAGTTTCAGATCCTCTGCTATAGCAACAACTGAAGCGATTAACAGCGGAAACCTCGGGAGTGTGGACGGTGCACTAGAATCCGGTTCGACAAATTTGTTCAAATGGCATCCAACGCCGGCTCCACAGCGTAGAGTATTCACTATTGATCGTTCAGCAGGTGTAGCTCAGCTTCTTGAAAAAATTAGCATGATACCACCCACGATGACAAAGATGGAGCCAATTCCGCCGAACAAGACGGTCAAAAACCAGAGCTGAAAAGGGTGATCTAGAGTGATAGTTTCAGGTGACGTGGCGCGGTAGAGTACCGTCACAGAGTCGGCAACATTATGGGTTGGCGGGTTCGAGCCAAACTTGCAAGTAGCAGTGATGGTCTTATGGTCTGTTGTTTCAAACTCAATGACAGGTTTGTAGTATCGGCTAGTTGGTGTTTTGCGCAGTTCTATGACCTTACCAGGAGAACGCACACAATTTTTCAAAAAGTCTTGCGTTCTTAAGAAAAAATATCCGCCCACGCTCGAGATGATCAGACCGATAAGCAAGAAAATACCGCCGACCATTACCATCTCGAATACCTAAAGTGGTTAATTCACGAAACTTCAGTGAAGCTCAACTGTCATTTTCCCCAGGTAGTGTGAAGCCAAACCGCGAGTCTCACTGTTTAGTTCGATACGAACCCAGTCCGAGCCTAGCCCGAACCCAGCCGCAACCCCGTCCGAACCCAGCCGCAACCCAGTCCGAGCCTAGCCCGAACCCCGTCCGAGCCTAGCCCGAACCCGCCCCAACCCCAACCCAGCCCGAATCCAGCCTGAACCCAAATCCAACACGGACCTCTTAGGTTCAAGCTCAGTAGGTACGACCGGATTGTGTGAGTCTCACTTTGCGATAGAACCCTCTCATTGCATCGCTCAAAGTTGCTTCTTCGACATCTTTTCCGTGCTCGAAAATTCGATGCACAGCCGGCACAGCACTCTTCGGCTCACTATGGCTCGGACCGCGCAATTCAAACGCCTGGATTCTTCCACCTTTGGCAGCCGGGAATTGAATCGAGTATCCATCAACGAGACCTTCTGAAAAAGTGTAGACGCAAAATCCATCTTTCTCGTTGAAGGTCGCGTGCATTCCAACAGCTGAAAGTCTCTTGTCGAGATCTTCTGCTAGTTTGGTCCGTACTCCGTCGTTACCTGCCGATTGCACTGCGCGCAGCAACGGAGAAAACCGTTTTTCCAATAGTGCAGTCGCAAGTGGTGTAACCTCGTCCTTTCCTTCTGGAACCTTGTCGAACCCACCTGCATGTTCGATTGCACCATGCAGTTTTACGGACTCGATCGCGGCTTGTATTTCCTTGCGTCGATCCGCAAGCGCCTTTGACGCGGATTTCGCTAAATCGCTTGCGACAGCAGATGGATCTTGCGCAGTTTCTTCAAACTTATAACCTTCATCGATACCTAACGGATCTAGAGGACGTCTTTCAATCTTATAAGTCTCCATTTTTTCGCCCTTGGCTGATACGGAAAATCCGGCTCCCTTTGGACCATTTGCCCAGATGGAAGGAAATCTCGATAACAGGAGTCGCTCGTGGTCCGAGTGCCAGCTCAGATCGACACCGGTTTCCTTGAGTGCATCCCAAGAGAGCGCGATTGCGTCTTCAAAAGCATCATCTTTTTTGTGAACAGTAACAAGCTTCTCGAGTGTTTTAGCATCACTGCGGAGTGCTGCCGAGGTAAGTTTCTTCGCCAACTCGGCCGCACCAGGTTCGACCGGATCTGTCTGAAGCCTCGATATCATGTCGCCGGCCTCGCTGTCTGCATCGTCGGCTTCCGATTTCTCTTTGTTGGTCGCGCCTAATTTCGCGAGTTTATTATCGCCAATAAGAGTGAGCAAGTTTAGGTCACCTGCGGTAACTCCACGTGCTGGACGTTCTAATGGAACATCAATTCCTTTTGGGGTCGGCAATGCGCCATCTAGCTGTGCACTCAACTGGCAGCTCCTCAATTAAAGCACCCGCATCGGGATGGTGCTTGAGAGGGTATACACGACCTCGAGCGTTTCTGGACAAAAGTCAGTCCAGTTGCGGCGTTTATCAATATCCAAAGTTTTTTAGATTTGCTACTTAATTGTCGACAGTTATAGTCTCTGAATCAGCGTCAAACTTCCCACCCGTCAATTTTTTTACGTCCTCGATCACTTTCGTTCTGGTGTTGCCAATCAAGTCCTCATTGAGCGCTTTCTGCGATTCCTCGCCCATCTGGTCTTCTTTACCAAAGGCAGATACCTTTTCACTGTTTGTCGCTTTATCAGTGAGCGTTCCCAGAATTTGCTCTGAATCAACGTCTGCAAAGGCCAACTCAAATGACACTACGCCTGGCTGGAAGTCTTCTGCGCTCCAAGTTTTGGCATCCACTTTGTTGGCTCGAATTATTACAACATACTTGGGCAATCCGACTTTCAAAACGTCTTCTTGTTCCTTGTAAGCTTTGGCATTCTGATCGGCTGCTTCCTTCACATCCTTTAGAGCAAAGTAGAAATTGGTGGCAACTGCCCAACGAGCACTTAAGTCATCGGGATCTGAACTGAGTTCGAACGAGCGCAGCAGATCGCTTGCGTTATCAAACATCATCAACTCTGTATTGGGAAAATCATCTTTTGCTGGTCCCCGATTCGGTAGTGACAGTTTCTGCGACCATACGTTGATGGGGATGGGTGACAGTTCTTTCGTCACCGGCTTATTGCCGACTTTGCCTGCCGCCGGCAGCGAACTTGCAATCGCCTTTAGGTGCTTCGTAAACTGTTCCCATTTTGGACCATTCTCTGCGGCAAGTTCTGCATTGGTTTTAGAGCCTAGAGGAACAGGCTTAGGTGGCGGCTCTGGTTGTGACTGCGAACAACCTGCAACACAGACACAAATTAAGACTGCTGCTAAGAAGTTGTTGCAGTAGTTATAGCCTCGCCAATTCAATTCCACTCTTGTACTCCTTTTATCAAAGTATTGACTGGCATCAAACTACTTGCTTCCATCCAGCAAGCGCAGCTTGAACACCACCGAGATTCAATTGTCTGGCTCGTCTTTCCCTTTAGCAGAGTCGAAAACAAAACTGATGCATGATCAGTAAGGCCACTTCCAATTCGCGAATTCGGGCTTGTCTACTCCAAACTCATGCGCGTAGTTTTTCGCGTCGATCTGCATGCTACGGAATTTGGATTTTGCATGTGCGCCGGAGACTTTTATTTGTTCAACACGATCGATTACATCAATTGCAATGCTGAAGCGATCGATTTCGTTATTGATTGCAAGTTCCAAAGGCGTGTTGATGTTGCCCTTTTCCTTGTAACCGCGTACGTGCAAATTCTCATGGTTGGTGCGATTGTACGTGAGCCGGTGAATCAGCCATGGATACCCGTGGAAGTTAAAGATGATCGGTTTGTTTGTCGTGAAGAGACTATCGAAATCTTGATCGCTCATGCCGTGAGGATGCTCACTGGTTATTTGCAGTCTCAGAAGATCGACGACATTGATAAATCTGATTTTGAGTTTTGGAAACTCGACTCGAAGAAGCGCCGTTGCAGCCAGTGCTTCCTGCGTCGGAATATCGCCTGCGCAAGCGATGACGACATCAGGTTCTTGCCCCTCGTCGTTGCTTGCCCACGGCCAAATATCGAGTCCCTTTGTGCAATGTTTGATGGCAGTATCCATATCCATGTACTGCAAGTGTTTCTGTTTGTCGGAAACAATCACGTTGATATAGTTGACGCTCTGGAGGCAATGATCCGCGCAGGACAAAAGTGAATTCGCATCAGGTGGCAGATAGATGCGAACTACGTTTGGACTCTTGTTCACGACGAGATCGAGAAATCCAGGGTCTTGGTGGGTGAAACCATTGTGATCTTGGCGCCAAACAGTAGAAGTGATGAGCAAGTTCAACGATGCGATGTCGGCTCTCCAACCCAAATGCTTGCAGGACTCGAGCCACTTAGCGTGTTGATTGAACATCGAATCGATTACATGCACGAAAGCTTCGTAAGTGGAGAAGAAACCATGTCTGCCCGTAAGCAAATATCCTTCGAGCCAACCTTCGAGTGTGTGTTCGCTCAGCATTTCCATAACTCGACCGTCTACGGAGAGTTCTGCGCCATCAGCGTCCTCATTCAGATATTCTCCTAGCCAAACCTTTTTGGTCACTTCGTAGAGGTTGTCGAGTTTATTCGAGGCGGTTTCATCGGGACCAAACACGCGAAATTGTTTTGGATTCGCTTTCATTATGTCGCGCAAGAACTTACCCAGAGGTCGAGTGTTTTCAACTTCTGCCTCACCTCGTTTGTCAAACGAGACTTTGTAGTCTCTGAAGTCGGGCATGCGCAATGCTTTATGGAGAATGCCGCCGTTTGCGTGAGGGTTTGCGCTCATACGTCTCGTTCCTTTTGGAGCGAGTTCTTTGAGGTCTTTGCGCAAAGTTCCGTTTTGATCGAATAGCTTCTCGGGTTTGTAGCTCTTAAGCCATGTTTCGAGTTGTTCCAGATGTTTTGGATTGTCTTTCAAACCAGCTAACGGAACTTGGTGCGCTCTCCATGTTCCCTCAACCATGTGCCCGTCAACTTCTTTAGGACCCGTCCAACCTTTGGGCGTTCTCAAAATGATCATCGGCCATCTGGGGCGCTTTAGCTCTCCTGAATCTTGCGCTTCTTTCTTTATCTCTTTGATGTCTTTCAAGCATTGATCGAGGGTTGCGGCCATGGCTTGGTGCATTGTCTCGGGGTCGCTGCCTTCAACAAAGTATGGTGTGTATCCATAGCCAATAAATAGTTTCTCCAACTCATCATGATCGATGCGAGCCAAGATTGTAGGATTGTTGATCTTGTATCCGTTCAAATGCAAGATGGGAAGAACGGCACCATCTCTTACAGGATTGAGAAACTTGTTGGAGTGCCATGCAGTTGCGATCGGTCCGGTTTCTGATTCGCCGTCGCCGACCACGACTGCGGCAATCATGTCGGGATTGTCGAGAACAGCACCGTATGCATGAGAAACGGAATATCCGAGTTCGCCGCCTTCATGAATCGAGCCGGGAGTCTCTGGCGTGCAGTGGCTGCCGATGCCGCCCGGGAAAGAAAACTGTTTGAAGAACGAGCACATTCCTGCTTCATCTTCCGTCTTGTCCGTGTAGACTTCTGTGTATGTTCCTTCCAAATAAACCGGCGCCAAAACTCCCGGTGCACCGTGACCGGGACCAGCGATGAATATCATGTCGAGGTCGTGCTTTTTGATCAGGCGGTTTAAGTGGATGTATGTAAAACTCAGACCGGGACTGGCTCCCCAATGACCAAGCAATCGTTGTTTGGTGTGCTCTAGACGCAATGGGGTCTTCAAAAGGGGATTGTCGCGCAGGTAAATCATGCCTGCTGCTAGGTAACAACAGGCTTGCCAGTACTCATTCACTTTTGCTAACTCATCTGCGCTTAGCGGAGAGCCGGCGACGGTAGACCTCGCTTTTCCAAAGGGGCTAAGTGAAGTGGTTTCAGGATCCTTTGTTTTCGATGTCAATACCATAACGCATCTCCATTTGAGTTCTTTCTATTGAAAGAACAAGTCTCGAGTTGGCAGTTTCCGGAAGCTGCGGCTCCCCTGTGCCAACAAAGTACAGTTAATATTACGACTTTATGCCGTTTTGGATATCGCCTGGTAAATGAATTCTGCGCAGGGGTGATTTCAAGGGGTATGCCAGGCGCAATGGTTTTCGCCAAAGTGGTTCGAAGTCTTTCGTTGATGTGAAAGACATGATCAATTGATAGCCGTACTTGATTTCATCGCTTCCTTCTTCGGTGTAGTTCTCGATCACTTCAATTGCTCGATTTCTGTCTTGCAGCTGCACCACCTCGCATCGCTCGATAGTTCCGATTACCGTCTGTGGCTCTATGCTCACCGATAAGAGCTCCGTTGGCGTCGATTCGAAATTGAGTGGTTGTGCCGTCTGCATGTTCGATCGAGGGTAGACCGGGTTTGCCATCGGGTCCGAAATCGACGCGAACTTGTCCGCCGCCGCCAATATCGTATGTTCTTGTTACCGGATTTCCTGAGTCGTCAAATTCGTTCTTTACCAGCACGGTTTAGCAAGCTCAACCGTTCGGAATTTCCAACATGATTGTTGGAAAGAGGGCAGCTTTCTTTGAACGGATGTGGTATCGAATACGGTATCAGTGGCGTGTCTGTGTTTAATGGCTCCGCGACAAACGTCTGGAATCATGTGTTCTCTATCCTGTATTAAATGTGGTACAAATGTGTCGATGCAACTCTGAATTGTGTAGACAGTAATAGGAAACATCATGAAACTTCGTTTGAGTTCTATCATCCCTTTCATCGTTGCAATGTTATTCACACTCGGCACTGTTGTACTGGCTGAAAATTTGGAAGATACAGCGGATAAACTTCTGGATCAGGGAAGGTGGGAAGAAGCCCTAAAGATGTATAGCAGCTTAAAGGCGAAAGACTCCACGGACGAAGCAAGGCTTTGTTTGAGCAAGGCAATCTGTTATGGGCACCTTGGTCAGTTCGACAAGAAGTTGGCAAATTGCAACAAGGCTCTTAGCATTGATCCCGAGAACATTACTTATCTGATCGCGCGGTCTGACTGCTATGTTCATCTTGGGGAAGGGAAAAAAGCGCTTGAAGATTGCAACAAGGGACTAGCCCTCGATCCAACGGAGTCTAGTTTGTATTGCAATCGCGGTGAAGCTCAGTACTTGATGGGAAATTTCGAGCAAGCGATCGCTGATTTGAGCAAGGCAATTGAAATGGTGCCCAACTTTGGCGAAGCATTTCACTATCGTGGATTGGCTAATGCGAAAGCGGGCAAGAACAAAGAAGCCGACTCTGATAATCAGAAGGCCAAAGAGCTTGGCTACACGCCGGGATCGTCTTCATTGATGGATGGAGATGTACAAAATCAGCTCAACAAGCAGTAGCGCATGCCACGCAACCCGTAGTCACGCAACGCACGATTACGTGGCGCATGTGCCTTTCGTGCCTTTCATTTCACTCTCTACAAACAAACGACAGCACTTGTCGATCACTTCATATGTTCGGTGAAACGTTTCGTCGTCTCCATGATAGGGATCGGGAATATCGGCATTGTCTAGCAGCAAGCGAAGTTTGTGTTGGTACTTTGGCGCCACAATCTTTTTGAGTGTCTTCAGCACATCTCTGTCCATCACAAAAATCAAATCGAATGAGTCACAATCATTTTGGTGAAACTGTCTTGCACGATGGTTCGAAATGTCTATGTCGTTTTCGCTGGAAACCTTCATTGCACGTCTGTCCGGGATGTTTCCCACGTTCCAATCGGCTGTACCTGCCGAATCAAGGTGCCCTTCAATTCCGTGCATCTCAAAATACTTTCGCATCACACCTTCTGCCATAGGTGATCGACAAATATTTCCAAGACAGACAAAGAGAATGTTCACAGCCACAAGTATACTAAAACCAGGAACCCTCCCGAAGGGTCCCTGGTATCAGCTCATAAGCAGAAGGAAACTTGGTTTCGATTTGTCGTTACGATCTGGGCCGGCCCTTGTTATTAGACCCTCCAGTCGCTTGTATTACCTGACCGCTTGTTACAGTGGTCGGCGAATTTGAATCTCGTGGCGTTTGCCCCGGGACCGGGACCGGCGGGTGTTCGGGCGGCCTTGAAACCGAGCGCAGCATGCGTTCAATTCGGGCTGTTGCCTCTTCGAGAGTGGTTGTCCCGTTGCGGTTTCCGTCGAACTGCGAAAACTGTGCGCGCAGGCTATCTTTCTGGCTCCTGTCGAATGTAATGCGAGACGAGTCCTTCGCTTCGTTAAAGTCGATGAAACCATCATTATTCGTGTCGCCGGCCTTCATAATTTGATTGGCAGAATTCATATCCATTCTTTTTGAGAGCTCTGCCATTGTGATTTTGTTATCGCTATTTTGATCGATAGCCATAAGCGAGCGCGCATTGTCTCCAGCGAAGTCTTCGCGTCTCTTACTAAGCTTTGCTAGTTCGACCTTATCGTATTCGTTTTGATTGACTACTCCATCTTTGTTTTGATCGTAGTGTTTTATCCACTCCTTGCCGCCTGTCTTTGCCGTTTGTTTAATCCATGGATCTGAATCTTCTAACAGCCGCCCTGCCGCTTGTGCTGCTGCTCCTGCAACCGCCGCACCTTTTCCTGGATCATCCGTTTGATTCCCGTGATCTTGATCAATCATAAATATAGCAACGCTCCAACTATGGGATTCTTCCCAAAGTTAGCAAGCCGACATAACTTTCACATAAAAATGCGAGGAAACCATTCAGGTTGTGACTCTAATCGGCTAAAATCTTGTCGAGAAATTTCGAGACAGCCTGGTCAAGCTTGGATTGAAACTCGCAATACATGTCGTTGTGGTCTGCGCCCTCGATTGCCGCAAACGTTTTCGGCTCCGACACTTTGGAGTTTAGAATCTCCGCTTCTTCAAAAGGTATGATGTGGTCTGACTTGCCGTGCAGTATCAACACCGGGGCATGATCTTTGGCAAGCATCTTCGTGTTATCTAATTTGTCGGGGAACAGTGAAGACGGATAAAGGTTCATTAGTGGCATTCGTTTTCTGGCAATGTGCGGCAAGGAAGAGAATGCCGATTGCAGAATTATGGCACCGACTTGGCGTTGGTTGGCGATATATGACGTGACGGCGCCACCGAGTGATTCGCCATAAACCACAATCTTCGCCGGGTCGACTTTGCGGGTGTTTACCAGATAGTCATATGCTGCCAACCCATCCTGACAGATGTTCTTTATGGATGGTTCGCCTTCACTTAGTCCGTACCCTTCATAGTCATATGCAAGAACGGAAAGGTTGTTCTTGATCAACATTTCAATTAGTGGAACTCGATGCGATATGTTACCCCCGTTTCCATGACTGATTATCACTGTGCCGCGTGCGTTGGCGACAGGAAAGTACCAGGCATGTAGTTTCGACTTGTTTGACGGTTGAACTATCTCAACGTCTTCCTTTTTTGTTCCTGCAAGTTTGTCGAAATCTATACCCAATGTTTTGACTGGAAAGAATAACAGTTTATTGTATAAAGGTGCTGCCACCGCCGGCGATAGCACGAGATAGAATACGGCAATTTGCGGAAGAATAATCAGCATGTTATTCATCCATTGTTTCCTCGAGAGTGTGGACAGATTTTTCGCACTGTCTTTCCAGTTTTTCATTGAAAATGCGCAAGTTACATCTTCGAGAAAAGTGCTGAATAGCTCGCGAATGAAATTGAGAAAAGTCCGCATAATATTAATATCCAACCAAGATGGACAGTCAGTATAAATTGCGTGTCGTAGCGCTTTCCAGTATCGCACAACACTTCATTAACTGTTGAATCACTGGTTGAGCTTATACAGTGGTTTTTCGGCAGGGGCGTCGACTATCTTTTTTGCGGCGACGCGATCTTGTTGTGCCAAGTCCGGCTTTCCAACTTTCTCGTAGATCTTGGCTCGGGCTTCATATGAAGCGCTAGCAACCTCCGGTCCCATCTCGATTGATTCGCTGTATGCAGCTATTGCGTCGTTATATTGCTTGAGCGCCACCAAGATATCTCCGCGAAACTTCATGTCTTCGTCGTCGCGCTCTTTTGGTTCAAGCTGGTCGATGGCATCCAGTGCTTCCTTGTATCTCTTCAATTTCGCAAGCAGCTTGGCCTTGCCCTTCAGAGATACGCTGCGCTTCTCGAACATGGCGCCTTCTTCGTAGTTTGTGGCAATATTTTTTTGACGTTTTTGGTGCATAGAAGCTTTAATAGAAACTTTTGCATTGCCGGCAGAAGCATCGTAGTCTTGCAACGCTTGTTCGTAATCGCCCATTGATTCAGCAAGTTGTGCTCTCAGCAATCGGCAGAGTGGATCTGATGGTTCTAACTCGACGCACTTATCATAGTCAGCCTTGGCCTTTTTCTTCTCTCCTCTGGCTACATACATTGCAGCGCGGGCTTGGAATAAATCTTTAGTTTCAGGATGCAGAGCCAGTCCTTCGCTGAGTATTTGCATTGCCTTTTCCGGCTGTTTGTTTGCGTCATATAATCGCGCAACATAGCCGTAACCGCCGTCTGAAAGTGCGCCCAACTCTTTTGCTTTTAAGAAGTCTGCCAATGCTCCGGCATCGTTTGTTCTAACAGAGTTGCAACGGGCCTTTCCCCGCTGGTTGTAGAGAGCGCCTTGGTTTGGTGCCAGCTTAATGGCCTCGTCCAAGAGATATTCGGCTGCTTCATAATCCCGCGCGTTAATAGCTCTCCTTGCGCCCTTTTGATAATCCAGCCATTGGGTGGAAGTAGAACCACTCATGTAGCGTTTGATTGAAGCTTCCAGGGTCGTATGCCGGGTGCCCAAAGTCAATGCTTCAAGCTCACGGTCACGATCGGCTCGTTGCTTCGCTTTGAGCTCAGCCGCTGGGTCTGCCGGTGATTGTGGCGGTTGATCTGAGCAAGACGTCAGCAATGCCAGCGACGCTAGTAGAGTGAGTGAAATTGCAGAACCTAACTTCTTCATTTAGCGCTACACAGGTTTCTTTTCCGCGGGTACATCTTGCATTTTTTGCAGCCGTCGTGTGTCTTATCCTTGCTGTCTATGGTTGCTGTCGCCTGCAGACAATCATCTCATATTCGACGAAATGAGGCTGTGGAACCCTTGAAATCTCCGCTGCCTGTCTAAGACTTGTACAATTCGTTGTGAGTCTGATGCGAAGGAGTCATAGATGCGGCGACCATTTTTAAAGAGAGCAGCGGTTTTGGCGATCGTGCTTGCGTTTGTTGGAAGCAGCTCGTGGGCGCAGCGCAGCTTGACTGTGACTCTTTTCAAAAGTGGTGTCGATGCATATGAAAAGGGCAAGTACGGCGAGGCACTTCGCATTTTCAAGGAATGCATCGATTCCGGCGGCATGACCGAACGAGAACAGGCGGCAGTCGCGTTGAACATTGCCGAATCTCTGCGATCGCTTGGTCACTACAAAGAGTCTGAGGTGGTTTTCAAGCAAGTTTTGAAGATGACAGACAAGTTGCCGCCTAAGCAGCGAGATTACGCGACCATTTTCAACAACATGGCGCTTTTATACCAGTCTCTGGGGCGATTTAGCGAGGCTGAAGCGTTGTGGAAACAGTCCGAACAACAAGCAAAAAAGGGAAGCTTTCAACTGCTTTTTCCCGTCAACGGGTTGGCTCGGCACTATGGATTGTGGGGGAAATTGAAGGAACAGTCTGAGTATGTCGCTAAAGCCGAGGTGCTGGCCAAGCGCTATCCAAAGACCTTGGCGCTGCCATATTGGTTGCTCAATGCGGCGAAACTGTACGAGCAAAAAGGGCAGTACAAGCAGGCAGAAGATGCATACAAGAGAGCGCTCTCGGTTTGCACCGAACAACGCGGTGCCACGCACTATTACAACGCGATGATATTAAACGATCTTTCCGAACTGTATCGCAAAGAATGTCGTTTTGTTGATGCAGAAGCCAGTTTGAATGCAGCTGAGAAAATATTCGTCTTGCAGTTTGCAGATGTGCACCCTGAACTGCTCGAGACTCGAATCAGTCTGGCCAAGGTGTGGTGCGAAGAAGGGAAATATGCAGAAGCGCGCCGTTTGGCAGAAAGCACACTAAAGACGGAAGAAGGCGTATTTGGTGCGTCGGACAATTGCTATGTGGCGCGAGCTGAAGATTGTATGGGGACAATCTTAAGACAAGACGGAAGATACGATGAAGCGCAGAAGATGTTGGAGAAATCTCTTGCACACTTTCAGCATGCGCTTGGAACCTCCAACGTAGAAGTAGCCGCTACCATGCGTCATCTGGCGTATGTGCAGGAAGATCAAGCCAACTTCAGCCAAGCCGAATCATTGTTGTTGGACTCTCAAAAAATCATCGAAGGGCAAACCGGCCCCGATCACCCAGCGCGCGCAGAGGCTGCTACCGCGCTGGCGCACTTGTACTTGCGCGAGGGGAAGTTCGACCAGGCAGAGCCGCTGTTGAGGGCGGCATTGGAGCTATCGCAGAGAAGTCTCGGACTAAATCATACTGTCACCGCGCATGGTGCGCATGATCTCGGTGATCTGTATTTGAAACAGAAAAAATTTGCCGATTCGCAACAGTATTTCGAGAAGGCTCTGTCCGTAGACGAAGCCTTGTATGGTCCAAAGTCCCCGCAGGTGGCGGCTGACTTGATACCGCTTGCAAGCGCTTACGGTGCACAAGGAAACACGGAAAAAGCCGAAGGCGCATTGAAGCGTGCGGCTGAAATCAAAAATGTTCTGCCGGGCGGGCAAGCCAGCAGCGCCGACACTTTGGTTGCGCCGACAAAAAAAGATAGAGAGTCAGATCGCCCGGTCTCAGACAAGTATGCTCTTGTAATAGGCATCAGTAACTTCAAGGACTCATCGATCAATTTGCGATATGCTGCCAAAGATGCGACTGATCTTAGAAACTTCTTGGTAAATAGCGCAAATTTCAGAAGCGATCATGTAAAGCTGCTCACTGACGAGCAAGCAACGCGCGAAAACGTAATCGGCATGCTTGGCGAAAAGTGGCTGGGCAGTCGCGCGAAGGCCGACGATTTGGTGTTGGTTTATGTGTCGAGTCACGGGAGTTCTGCCCGCGATGATGCGGGTGGAACCAACTTTTTGGTAGTTCACGACACCAACAAAAATAGTCTTCTGGCGACGGGCATTCCGATGCAGTGGTTGACGAAGATCATTGGAGAGCAAGTCAACTCAGATCGCGTCGTCTTAATACTGGACGTGTGCCACAGCGGCTCTGCTGAAGGTCAAAAAGGATTGGAACGAACGGGCATTAATCCAGGCGCTGTGAAAGTCGGAAGAGGGCAGATGTTGATGTGTTCTTGCATGGCCGACCAAGTTGCATGGGAGTCGAAGAACTATGAAAACAGTGTATTCACTCGACGACTGATTGAAGCAATGCAAGACGGCTCGACCAACAAAGCACCCACGATGCTCGACGTCTACAAGCGATTGAAGGTGTCTGTCGAGTCGGAAGTTTTAAGGGACAGGGGTAATTTGCAAACGCCGTTGCTCGTGAACAAGGAGTGGGTCGGCTCGGATGTGTCGTTGACGGTTAAGCCGAAGTGATCGCTCGATGCGTGATCTCGCAGCGCATGATCTCGCAGCGCATGATCTCGCGGCGCGTGATCTCGCGGCGCGTGGCCATCGTATGTGGTGACTCCGCATCGCATGTGGTGACTTCGCATCGTATGTGGTGGCCACGCGCTGCGTGATCAAGCGATGTTATACCTAGTACCAAAAGGGTACAATTGCATTAAATAAATTTTTCTACTTATGACAGAACCGCTAAAAGAAAACCAGAAGTTCAGGCTCAAAGTGACCGACTCAGTTGTCGAATCTGAAGAGCAAGAATCTGCTGCTGGTGAACCGAAGGCTGACGCGGCTGAACCGCAGCCTCGTGCGGACGAACCGAAGGTTGCTTCAGCTGGACCAGCGACTGAGGAGAAGTCTTTTTTGAAAATGCCGTTGGAGGAGTTTCTCTCGACGCTTGACTCTTCGTCTCCTGAAGAAATTGAATCGTTGCTTGGGCTTGCCAACGAGCGCAAGGCGAAGTTGCCGGCGAAGTTGGTCAAAGACTTTATCAAGCCACTCATGGCCGTTCCTGACGGAGATCGCAGCGCATTGAATGTGGTGGCATGGTGGGAAGCGCGAAGGATGGTGTTCAATCTTATCGTCGGTGCGTGTGGGCTGCCTACGCTGCTTGTACTTCTTTTCTTTCACGTTTCCTCTGCATGGTTTCTTCTTACGGGAACGATCGAGTACGCAATAGTAGCCAACCTTTGCTACACCTTGGGTTGGATGGCGGAGCTGGTTACGCGCGCTATGTTCAAAGAGAAGTCTCGTCACATGGGACCAATGCTGTTAACGCTCGGACTTGTGTTCTCTGTTGCGATCACACTTGCTTGCGCGGTTTTTCTTCCACTTGCATTTCTGGCGATAGCGGTGGGGTTGTGAGCTTAGCTTTCTACTTCACCCGACTTGTACAGCCATTTTCCGCTCTCTTTTACAAAGGCACTCTTCTCGGTGAACGAAGCATCTCCGGTTCCCTGTCTTAGATACGCAGTAAAGGTGACCGAGGCATCAGCCTCTCCGTCGATAAACTCGACGATCTTCAAGCTGTCGAACTTCGTCATATTGGAAAACTGCTCTATATCTCGTTTCCAGGCTGCGCGATCTTGGTTGTAGCCGGCGTGGGTAGCGTGCGTGGTGTCAATAATGTAGTCAGCCAGCCCTAGGGCGTATGCGCAAAATCGAGACCTCATAAGGAGCAACGCGCTCGGCGGCGCATCGCCATTATGAAACGATTGGCAGCACTTGTGATAAGGCTTCTGGCTGCTGCACGGGCAAGGATCGAATCGGTTTATCTTCCGCATCCCTTTTTGAAATCGCTAACTGCGGTTCGCTCTTCTTGATCGAAACATATCGAGAAGGAAGAAACTCAATGGAAGTCCTACAACAGTCACACCGACTAACATCATTGCTGTTTTTAGAATTGTCTCGAGCATGTTGTTGAGATCTTCCAGCTGTCCTTTGATTTCAGCCAGGGGTGAAGATACGGCAAGCACCGGCTCGTGCAGTCGCTTCAAAACGCCGTCGAGACTTTCTATCTGCTTGTTCATGGCCATGGTCTGTGTATGCATTAGAGTGATCTGTGAGCCCATCGACGACATTTGTCCGTTCACACCTGCAACGTTTGATTGAACGCTCGCCAGAGGCTTAGACATGGCTGTAATCGGCGCGTGCAGCTGCTGCAGCGGCGCCTGAATTTGTGTCATTTGATTCTGCAGGGTGCGAATCTCATGTCGCACTTTAACAATTTCGCGAAGGTCATCGCGCAATTTTAAAGTCTCGCGGAGTTCTTTTCTGACTAGAGCCACCTCGCGAAGGTCTTCACGTACGCCTTTCAGTTGACCATTTACGTCACCAAGTTTTGAATTGAGTGAAGGTACCGACCCGCCGACAGAATCAAGATGGACCATCATCTTGTCCATCGAACGTTCAATTTTTGACATTGAGTCTCTTATTGCTGCCATCTCAGGCGTCAGGGCTCTCATTGGGCCCTTCAATGCACTGAGATCCTGGTCTAGGTCATCGGTTTCTTTTCTCAGTCTGTAGAGTGGCCGCAGAATTCTTTTAATTGGATGCCAACCTTTGATGGGCTTGTTCCACTCCTGAATTTGCTTTTCAGTTGGCCGATATTGCTGCTTCGTTATTGTTGCCGACGTTGACGACTTGGCCGGATTTGATGAGTTGGATGCGTCGGGTAAATTTTGGGCGGATTCTTGATTGGTGCTCGTAATGTTGGTTTCGCTAGTGCTTGTGCTTTGCCCGCTAGGGTCATCGAGGTCGGAAGATTGCGAGTAAGAAGGCGCTGCATGCCATGTAGACGCGCTGACGATCGCAACTGTGAGCGACAACAAAAGCCGTTTTGGTGAGAGGTTGATACCCAAGGAAGATTTCATTTACAACTGCCGATTACTTGAAGTATTCGACGATACCATAAACTAGACCTGTTCAACCACTTTATTTTGGAGTCGCGGGTAAGTGAGCTCTTGCCGGGCCGCTGAGCTTGCCTCCACTAGTTCGAGGATCTCCATTACCTTAATCGCTTGCTCTGGAGTCACTGGGTTCGGCTTGCCTAGTTGAATTGCGTCTCGCACGCCTTCGTAATAGGTGTTATAGCGTCCTGCTTGCAATGAATGTGGTTTTGTTTCAGGAGCGCCATCATGCCAGGTTGTGATGGAACAGTCTTGATTGTCGCAACCCCAGTTTTGGCTGTTTGGCAGCTCGCCGCGTTTGAGAGCGTCTTCCTGGACATCGAGGCCGAATTTGATGAAGCTTCCAGCTTTTCCGTTGATTTTGAAGCGAGGACTTTCGGCTGCAACTAGTGCACTTGCATGGAGAATGGCGCGCATGTTTCCGTAGCGCATGATGACGTGGAAGAAATCCACGGCAGTGGCGCCGTCGCGCTGAATGGCAAGATCTCCGAACACTGCATCGGGGTCGCCGAACAATTGCAGGGCTTGATCGACAAGGTGCGGTCCGAGGTCGAACCACAGCCCACCACCTGCTACGGGACTCTCTCTCCATCTTTGTTGAACGACTGGACGGAAACGATCGAAGTGAGACTCGAAGTGTGAAATTTCGCCGAGTGTGTTGTCGCTCAAAAGTTGCTTAATCGTCAAGAAATCGCTGTCCCAGCGCCGGTTGTGAAACACTGACAGAACCTTTTCGTTGCGGCGAGCGATTGCGATTAATTCGCGCGCCTCGTCTGTCGTTGTCGTAAATGGTTTGTCGACAACAACATGTTTGCCCGCATTGAGCGCTCGACTTGCAAGGTCGAAGTGTGTGTCATTTGGTGTAGCGATAACTACAAGATCGATTTTGTCGTCGAAGAAAGCGTCGTCGGCCTTGTTTGAAACCAGCCCTTTCATAGATGGAAAGTCATGCGCAACTTTCTTTTCGTCGCTGGATATCAACATCGACAGTTTCATCGCTTCAGTCGTCACGATCAGTGGAGCATGAAATGTCTTTCCGGCGTAGCCGTAGCCGATGAGAGCCACGTTGACAATGTTATTGGTCACTTTCATTCACCTAGATGTTTGGCAATCTCGCCGTAAGTGTGAAAAACAAAGTGCGGATCATGTCGCTTCAACTCTTCGAGGTTGACGAACGGCTCGTGTTCGTGCGGATAGAAGAGCCCCTTGTGCACTCCGGCATTATGGGCGGCCATCATATCGACAGCTGAATCACCGATGAAAAGGCATTCGTTTACGACGCCGCCGACATTTTGCAGCGCAGTGAGAACCGGCTCTGGATGTGGCTTGTAGTTGGTAGTATCATCGGCTGTAATTATCGAACCGAAGAACTGTGTGAGGTTGTTTGCGTCAAGAAATTTTGACACCACTTTTCTGGTTGATGATGTGACGATCGCCATGTTTGTTCCGCTTTGTTTGCACCTCTGCAATAGCGGCAAGACCCCGTCAAACAGGGTCGCATCTACAAATGCGATCTCCAAGCCGGTGTGAACGTTTGACTCAAACTCCTCCAGAGAGGGCAGATTAAACCGGGCGACAATCTCGTGCCAATCGCGATAAAAGCAGGTGGTTACAACCTCTGCGTCTGACAAAAAAATGTTTGCCTTTTGAAGAGCATATTGGTACGCCTTGAGCCATAAAGGGAGCGACGGTGTTAGGGTTCCATCAAAATCAAAAAGAATTGTCGAGTACTTTTTCAACTGTTTTCCCTGTTTGCTGAATCATCGCATTTAGTTGCGATACAATCGGCCTGTATATTTTTATTCATCTGTACTAGGGTATCTCAGGTTGATTAAGTCCATATTTAAACGTAAAGTTTTTCGTGTGGCGGTGTTGAAATATGCGCTCGCTGCGACATTTCTGGCCGGGCTTGCTTCTTGTCCAGCAATTGCAATCGACGTTTCCGAGCAATCAGACTTGATTAAGCACACGATCGAGAGTTGGGACGACTACTGGAATCGGCAAGAGCTGGACTCCTTCTTGAAGTATCACCTTTCTGATTACAAAGACAACGATGGGGCTGACCTGGACAAAGCCAAAAGCAATGCGCGCGAGCTGTGGAAAGAGTTTCCGGATTGCAAAGTCAAAACCACAATCAAGCAAATTTCCTTGTCTGGGTCTGGCGACTTTGCAAGCGTTGAGTACGAAGATGAGCTAATCGGTCCTACTCCGAGCCCGCGGAATGAGAATCTGGGAAAGGGAACCTTGGCAGCGAAATCCGGCGGCACTTTGTTCTTGCGCAATGTCGAAGGGGCATGGCGCCTCGCGCGTGCTCGAATTGATTGGGAGGAACAGACTTTGCGCTACGGCAGAGCCATGGAGATTCCGGTTTCGCTAGAGGCGGCGCTTCAGCTCAAGCCGGGAACCAGCTACTTTGCCAAGTTGAAGTTTGACTCGCCTGCCGATACACGGTGTGTAGCATCGATTCGAAAGAAGTTAATCGGTGGTCCGCCGGCAATTGATAAGTGGAGAGCGATGCCCGACTGTGGAGTGCTCGAACGAGAGTTTCAAACCAACTTGGAAAGCAAGAATGAGCTGGTATGCGGCACTGTAGGGATTGCATTGCGCGAGAATCGTAGAAAGATCGCGGGACTTGCGTACGTATCACGGCGTGTCAACGTGCTTCCGGATGCTCAGTCGAAAAAGCCGTAGCTTTTTGCTCTGTTGAAAGTCTGCTCAGATCTCGCTTATAGATCAATCTAGACTCTTTCGAAATGCTGCACACCTTTGAATAAACTCGTCCCACGGCGGAATCTCGGGCTGCGGCTGAATCTTCTCAGGCAGCACTTCCCACAGTTCAGGCAAGTACCAGCAAAGATCGTGCCCCTTTTGGTCTCTTTGCAGTCTGATTGCACTTCGCAACCTGACTACCTCCCCTTTGAGTTGGTCGGCGGACATAGATTCCAAGTCGGCATCCAAGTCGGCATCGGTCTTACTGTCGCTCATGGTGTTCACCCTTTTTGGGCGTGGCGCCCAGATTCAAAGTTGCGGCGAATTCGCCTAAAGTATAAGCTGTTCGGATGTGGGATATTTAGAGTATCCAAAAAGGAAACCCTTGAGTACCAAGCCGTTGCAGTAGTGGCGCTTTCTAAGAAGGGAGACTCTGTCTTCAGATGCAAAGTTATCGCGGACCTGGACCTAAAGACTCACAACTTTGGCACCGAAAAACAAGACCTCTTGGCGGAACTTTGTTGGTTCTTAGATACCGCAATGACCAACACGAGCAGGCCGATATTTTGCTGGATGCCGCGGCGCAAGCGATTGAAAGCGGCATGCTCAAGATCGACGGCGCTCCTGTGCCGTTCGGCTGGTCGACAGTCAGCATCACCAAGGTAGGCAACGAGCTGCATTTGTGTGAGCCTGATTTTGCACGCGATCCATTCCGAGAGATACGTGACGATGTCTCCGTCACCATCGACTCCTACAACCGGATGTTTGCATTTGTTGAAGACTTGGAGATCGCACCGGTTCCTTGCTCTTTCCGCGACACTATTCAGATAAGCAAAGACTGCTTCACCAGCGCCATGCTGTATGCGCATAGATTTCGCTATCCTTCCGGGCAAATGTCAGGCTGGTACATCGGCGAGCTGCGTCCTTATGAGGCAGAGTCTGCAATCAACTCCAGAGATTTGAAATGGCTACACAAGCAGGAATGGGGCAAGGGCAGAGCTTTCCAATGGATTTATAGTTACGAGCTGGTGTCTAAGCGCCCGGCGCTTTTGAGTCTTCTTTGGCTTCCTCCGGGCTTTATGGCGATATGCGGGCATGAGGGAATTCGTCACATCGCCATGGTTGATGATCCCGTGCCCGAGCAGACCGACTACGATCACATCGAGTTAGCCACACGTCTTGCCACCGGTGGCGACCGCAACCAAGCGCTAATCGAGTACGAACAAGCCCTCATGCGAGAGCCTGAAAATGGCGAGATTTGGTACATGCGAGGCAATCACTTGCTTCTAGGAATGAAGACGCCTGCTGAAGCGCTCAAGAGCTTTGATGAAGCGGTGAAACTATGGCCTGCAGCCGAATGCATTGCGCAGCGCGCTCTTTGTTTGTGGAAACTCAATCGAAAGGAAGAAGCACTGGGCGAGATCGATCAATCGCTTCTATACGATCCACAACCAATGGTAATGGCTCTCAAAGCCTGCCTCCTGAGGCGCTTGGCACGTCATGTCGAAGCGCAAAACTGCGAGAAAGAAGCGCACCTCAAAGACACAACCGGAACAGCAATCGACAAAGCAAACAAAATGTTTGCGATCGTTGAGAGTATTCGGTAGGCACTGCTGTCGAGCGTGATCACGCGTCACGTGATCACGCGTCACGTGGCCATCGTATGTGGTGGCTCGGCATCGTATGTGGTGGC
>CAZCZI010000047.1:9502-33256 GCA_964503045.1 uncultured Candidatus Obscuribacterales bacterium | reverse complement strand
CGCTCCAATAAAAAGTTGATGCAACTAAAGTGTACATTTCGTGAAAAAAAGCAAAGTATACTTAACATCGACGGGCATCACTGGCGGATTTGCGTTGCAAATTTGCCTTTTCGAAGGGCGCGTGTAAAGTACAATGTACTTTTTGGATCGAAATGCAAAGTATAGTTGCACTCTTGGTTCGTGGACGTGATCACGAACTTCGTGACACGCAATTTATGCGAGGTTGTAATTGTCCATGCGACGCGTGGCCACGAGCACGTGATCACAGGATGTGCGCGCATGCGCTACCTAGGCCGTCTGTTCGCTGAGTTGTGCTTTCGCCGTTTTGCCCGCCGAGGCCCGGCCGGTCGCCATGCTAATCAGAACACCTGCTAGCACGATGAAAATGCCGATGTAAGCGCTCGAAGTTAGAACGCATGTGGTTTCCAGCGCTGCATCAGTCACCAGGGCAATCACTGGATGAACAAATGCAAGTGTCGATGCGAGCATCAATGAAGAGTGTCTGAGCAGGAAGCAAAATGCTGGAAATGCCACAACAGAACAGCCGAAAGCAAGGTATCCCAGAGCGATGGATGGAACCGCCGGTGGGGGCCATGGAATATCTGCTGCTTCACACGGTGTGAACATCCAATACGCAATCGCCATGGCGATGAAGAATACAAGCGAGCTTTGAATCGGGTTGATGCCATGCGCTTTTACCTTCATGGTGATGTTGACGCAAGTAAACAACAATGCAGAACCCAAGATTGCAGCCATCGAAACCAGATGATCGGGCGAGACTGAGAGCCGCTCGCCGAAAATCACCGCAATGCCCGCCAATGCAAGACAGAACCCACCAATTGTGCGAACACTGATTTTCTCAGTGCGCGTGAAGATTGCCAAAACTGCCGCCATGATCGGCGCGGTCGCTGTGAGCACCGCTGCTAGCCCGCCGGAGATAGTCTTTTCGCCCCAATATACGAGACCAACGGCAGCACCATTGAGAATACCCGCGGTGATAAGCCAAGCAACTTGTTTGCGTGTGAGTTTCGAGAAGGCTTTTGGAACAATTGGAATGAGAAGAAGAAGCACAGCAGCAGCCAGCGTATAGCGAATTGCGGCACCGCCAAAGACTGGATATCCGCCGTCGCCCACACACAGACGAATCGCATACCAGCCGGTACCCCAAACAATGGCGCAGACAGCGTAAGCAAGGCATATCAATGCTTTTGGCGCCTGTTTCGTTGTTTCGCTTGAAGAGTCGATTGTTGGTGCGTCCAGTGTTTCGCGTTCGCGCGTTTTGTGCGCTCGTCCGCGCTTTTCGCGTGGGTCGCGTTTTCTTTCGTGTACTGTGTCTTGTTTTTTGCTGATCATGGTTTTCGACCGCTGATGCCGGGATCCATTCAGTCCGAGCCGAAAACACGCCCGTGGTTATGACCACGCCCGTGCTCAACCGGCGGGGGTACAAACTCCCGCAAGTCATCGCCTCTCTAGACTTCTTATGCCCTTAGGTCCTGAAAGCATGCAAAATTTAGAGACGATTTAATCTTTTATCGGCCGCGCTGCACTCTGAAGAGCGGTTAACTGGTTGGCGCGCTGCACTCTTGAGTGCGAGTTCCACCCAACGCAACCTACAAATTCGACAGCACCAATGTCTTGTCTTCGCCTTTGCCGGGAAGGGCTTTGCCGTCGTGACCGCCGCCGATGATTGCATAGCCTTTTCCGTTGTCTATGCAGCTGTACTCGATTTTTCCCATTTCCAACGCAGGCGGTGCTGCTGAGCGAGCAGCTTTCACATCAGTTATCGTGCCGACGGCCGGCCATTCTTTCTTGGTCGTAAACGGATTGGCAGGACCATCGGCAGCGGCTTTTGAGTACTCGCCTCCCGGCATGAAAGATTTGAAGTCGTTGTCGATTGCTTTCGGGAAGAGCCCGTCATGCTCAATTGCATATGATTCTGCCGCAAGTTGCACCGTTCGCATGTTTGCCCGGACTGCTTCGTCTTTTATGTCACCGGCTGCGAGGGCGCTTGTACACGTAATCTGCATGCAGGAAAACTGCATGATCAAAAATGCAGCAACTGCCGTGGCTCCGAATTTATTTCTGGTTTGACGATGCATTAGCCGTTCCTCCAAAAGCATGTGCAGTCTAACTCACATGCACCAACTTGTCTGACTCATCTACTAACTCACATGCACCTGCGGACGCTTCTCGGGATCCGGTTCTGCGCTGCGAAGAATTTCACGGGTCAGTGGTGCGGTTTCTCCTTCGCCAAAGAGAATGTACTTGAAGATATAGCCCAGAGGATGCCCCTCAGTCCAGCCGAAATAAACGTGCGGGATCTTCTCGGTTTTGTCCCTCACATGCAGTAATACAGCTGCAATTGCGTTGGGAACAGTCGGACTGCTGCAGCGCAAAATCTCGAAGTCGTTCTCGCGATGCCCTGTTACTTCCAGCGATGTGTCGATGAAGTCGGAAGCGTCTTGCAGTGTCACTTCCAGGAAGATGAAATCGCCTTCGCGGTGTTGAATGCTGTGGTCGCGTCTTGCTGTTTTTGCCTTGTCGGCATAGTCTCGATCGTCTGGTTTGTGTGCTAGAAGCCTGACTTCGCCCCAATGTTTGCGGCAAGCTCTCTCGATTAACCTCTCTGCTTTCTCGTCGAATTTTACTTCGTTAATCCGCAATTCGGTCGATCTCAGTGCCCGCGAGATAAGTGAACTGGCAAGAATCGCAATCGTGAACACGATGGAAATCTGCAGCCCATCTGGTCGTTTCGAGATGATGGCGATTGACGAGTAGAAAAATGCAAGTGTGATCGTCGAAAACAGAATGCGAGTAAGGAGTCCTTTGTGCCACGTTGCCAGTGTCACAGCAGTTGTGGCTGAGCTAATCAAAACCAATAGCCCCGTGGCAAAGGCACCGGCTTGCGAGTCGACGTTTGCTTGAAACGCGAGCGTCACGACAAGTGAGACTCCCGTGACGATCAAAACCAATGGTCGTCGCGCTCTTGTCCAATCAGGTGCCATTCCATAGCGCGGCAAGTATTGTGGCACGAGGCTCAAAAGCGCCGCCATTCCCGATGCTCCGGCAAACCACAAAATGGATACCGTCGAGATGTCGTATAGGGTTCCCCAGCCTTCACCTAGATACAGGTGAGTTAAGTATGCAAGAGCGCGTCCGTTGGCGGGTCCATTCTCTTTGAACAAGTCCGGTTGAATCAGCAGAGTGCTCAAGGAGGTTCCTAATAAAAGAAATCCAGCCATAATCACAGCGACGGTGAAAAGAAGGTAGCGTGTTTTTGTAATTCGCTCGTCGATAGAGTCGTGAACTTTTGTTTGGATAAGCGGCATTACCGCCACACCGGTCTCGAAACCTGACAATCCAAGAGCTAATTGCGGAAACACGATAATCGACTGCAATATCATGTTGCCGACCGAGCCGTTTTCTCTGAGCACGGTGTTCCACCAATTAGTCACCAGCTGTGGTTGTACATGAGTGCAACAAACGTACAGGGTAACGGCATTTACAGCCAAGTACAGGAGCACCAACCAAAACGAAATTTTTACCGCTTCTTCAAATCCTTTGAGAAATACGAGACCCAAAACAATGATGAGCGTCGAGGTCACAATGATTCGATCGAATAGAAAGTGAGGCACAATCGGGTTTTCTACGATGTGTGCAGTCGCATCGGCTGCGCACATGGTGATTGTGAAAATGAAATCCGTGATTGCAAATCCCAAAAGAATCAGAATCAGCGTTTTGCCTTTCCAACCGGGCAAAAATCTCTCGAAGATTGAAAAGCTTCCCTGCCCGTGCGGGCTTTCCCTGGCCACGACGAAATAGCTTGGCAGGGCGCCAAACAAGGTGAGAAGAACAAGATTGAAAGTCGCAAGCGGCGACAATAACCCGGCTGCCACGAATGCGACTGAGGGTTGAAATCCCATCGATGAAAAGTAATCGACACCGGTGAGGCACATTACGCGCCACCACGCATCTCGCTTGTGTGCGACCGGCTTGACAGACGGGTCTTTCTGCTTGCGGTCGTGACCCTCATAAAGCCAGCTCAAAATCTTTGTGCGCCTTAGTCTCTTCATGTCAGATTTTGCTCGTTGCCGCTTTATCGATCAGGTAAGAGTGCTGCGCCGATCAGTGAGAGTGCTATGCCGATCGGCGAGTACTTTTCCGTAAGGGGGACATAATTTTGTGACGGTGCTCCAGCATAGCAAAGAGCGCGTAAACATGGCCTCTTGAGGTCTCCTTGCGAATACGCTTGATGATGTGGTACTTATTGTGCTCTGCGTCTGTGTTCTGGCAGCGTCTCGATTGCTTTAGGTTAGGAACGGCAAATGGCTATCGGCATTAACGACAAGTTCCAGTTTTTCTGGCCCGACAATTGGAAGGATGAATGTGAGTTGCCGACACTCACTTTGTTCGGTCCGGAAGAGCAGACCATGAATATTTCAACTTATTCGGTCAGGCAGGGTCCCGAGCAGGCGTTCGAAACCAGCTTCAAGTCGCTCGTTCAGGTTTGTATAGAAAGCATCAGGCAGAGCGAAGAACACCCGGATTTGCAGGTGGATCGCTCATTGTCACTAGCGAAAGAGCTCGATCAGTCACGCTTTCCCATTTACGTGTCTAAGTGCCGTTCTAAAGATGACGTTCGAATCTTCTATCAAGCCTTCGCCACTGGACCGGACGCGGTTTTGCTGTTTTCATTCGACGCCAACAACGTCACCGAACACCGCCAGCTGTTCGAAGTTTCGGCGCGCCAGATTGTCTACAGAGATGTTATTCGCGATGTCTTCATAGCTCGCAATAAGGTTGAGGACATCGTGGAGTCACTTCTAGACTCCTGCCAGTAGACATAAATGGTTCCACCCATAAAATAATTGTTTGGTTTGTTGCCGTCCATTAATCATTTGCAAAGGATGTCAAGCGGTTGCCGTTTTATAGATAGAATGGGAACTGTATCTGTATGGTGTAAAAGACCATAATTCTGGAGATGAAAAATGACAGACCATTATCGTCAGGGCGATGTCCTCTTAGTTAGAGTCGAGAGTCTCAATTCCCAAGCCAAAAAGGATTCGCACGAACCAAGCATTGTTCTTGCATACGGTGAAGTCACCGGGCATGCTCACAGGTTGAGCGCTCCGGAGGGAATTGCCGCCTATTCTTTCAATGGTGACACCTACGTTCAATTCACCCAACCTGGACGAGTCACTCACGAAGAACACGATCCAATTGCGCTCTCGCCCGGCACCTACAAAGTAGTGCGCCAACGTGAATACACACCGGAGAGAATCGTTCGTGTCTGCGACTAGCGTTCTTGATGACGAATTTGCCCGGAAGTTATCGAAGTATTTTGATGAGCTGAGCAGTAAATTCAGCAGCAGCAGCCGAAGCGATCATGCAGCCGCAGAAGAGTCGATCGCACAACTTTATCAACTTTTGGGGAAGGAGAAGCCACGCATCTTTTGGTGCGAGAGTCCCTTCCAGATGGTACTCATGTCTGCGGTGCTTCGCGAAGGCGCTGGCCGAGACTTGAAGTTTTTCAATACGGCTGAGCTCTGTTCGGATAAAGTATTTCCACGCCTCTGGAAACGCATCGATGCCCAGGTCGATGACTCCGATCGCGCTGAAATGCACCAGGCCAGCAAGATCAGGGTCGATGCTTCGTGGATTAGTCGTCTGCCAATTCCGATGGCAAAACAATTTACCGCCAAGCCGAGCGCCTGGACTCCATTGGTGTTCTCGGTAAGAGCGTTGGCATCGCAGGCAAACAAAGAGCTTCAAGGTTTATTGGATGAATACTTCGCGCGACAACCAAACTATAAAGAGTTAAAAGCGCAGTACCAGTCCACACGGCAAAACTTTGGGGGTGATTCCTCCAGGCAAATCAGCGCGCACTTGACCCAATTGGTCATCCAGGGAATCGCACTGCCATTCGAGCGGATGAATTTCTCGCGAGATGATTTGCTGCGATTCGCTCTTGAATCGGTAACGGGCAATTCCCAGGCGGCATTTGAGCAGTTTTGTCCGAAGGAAGATCGAGAGAAGTTTCGTCTGTTTTTCTCTGTGTTCACGGCAAACAGCTTGATGTGGCACACACGCTGGGGACTCGATCTTTTGCCGTTCTACCGCTTCCTTTTTGAGCAAATACCGTCACTTCCGGTGGGTCCAACAAACAAGAGGCGCATTCGCACTCTAATTGATCTGGCGTCAGAAGGGCTTTGCTACATCTTCTACGAGGGATATGTCTTCGCCTGCGAATCGCCCACACGACTTTCACTTGACGAAAACGCGCGTTTGCATTCGGAGTTCGGTCCGGCGCTGAGCAGCTTGGATGGTTATGCATTGTACGCATGGCACGGTTCAACAGTACCTCGATGGATCATCGAGCAACCGGAGAAAATCACCATCCCTGCCATCATGAAGGAGTTCAATGCCGAGATAAGGCGCGTCATGATCGATCGCTACGGCATCGAGAAGTTTATCAAAGGCTCTGGCGCCCAACAGATACAAAGAGACGAATGCGGCGTTTTGTACAAGAAGGAATTCGACAATGATGAGCCGCTTGTCATGGTAAAAGTGAAGAACAGTTCGAAAGAACCCGATGGTTCATACAAATATTACTTCCTGCGAGTGCCACCGGATACGAAGACTGCTCGCGAAGCAGTGGCTTGGACATTCGATATGCAAGAAAATGATTACAAACCGGAGTCGCAAACCTGAGCATGTTGTCTTTTTTCGCCTATAGAGTTTTCATACCATAGTGGTATAAAGTTCTGACTTCTCGTCAGCAGAAAATCGATCACCATTTGATGGTAATGTAGAACTTTCGTTATTGCTGCCGCCATCGAATGCGAATATCGCGCAAAATTCTTTTTCTTGTTTCCATTCCCATTGCATTCCAGTTGGGCATGT
Organism: uncultured Candidatus Obscuribacterales bacterium; assembly: GCA_964503045.1. GTDB lineage: Bacteria > Cyanobacteriota > Vampirovibrionia > Obscuribacterales > Obscuribacteraceae > CAYZJR01. The sequence continues at coordinate 26,353 of CAZCZI010000047.1, read as the reverse complement.
CCGTTTTTCTGTTCAATGAAGTTCAGACCTCTCAAAAGAGAATCGAGCAAGAACTAGAGCGCAAACGCATCGTCGCCACTCTCGATAAGGTGCATCATCTGCATGTGCGCAGTCTCGGAGCCGCCGCCTTTTACAGCATTAACCGGGATGCGGAAATCGGCAAGCGCCACTTTGCACTTTTGAAAGAACTGACCGCTGAAGTTAAAGTGTTGGCGCAACAAACAAGTAGCAATGCTGAGTTTGCCGAGCTCACCAAGAAGCTTCGCCAGTCGATAGCCACAGTCGTTAAGTATGAGCTGCTCATGCGCAAGCTCTCACTGATGACCGATGCTCCTCAGACGGGAACGTCCGACAATGCCCGCGCGGCAATCAAAGATTCGATTCATCAAATTGAAGATTTTCAAGAGAGATTACTTCCGCCAAGCGATGACTTCCATGCATTTCAAACCGCAGCAACAGAGCAGTTTCTGAGATTAGCCGTCGTGTTGCTCGCAATTGTCGGACTTACCGGCATGCTCCTGGTTTGGTCTCAAAAGAACATTCTCGAGTTGCTCAATTCACTCTTGATACAAATTGGACGGTTCAAAAACGGCGAATCGATCAAACCAAGGCTTGCACCTGGCACGGAAATGGCAGAGCTGGAGGTCGTTATCTGCGACGCGGCAAGTCGAATTTCGAACTTGGAAAGATTGAGAAGGGAGTTGAGTTCTATTGTTGCTCACGACGTTCGTGCACCGATGACCTCGATCGAAGGTGTCGTGACTTTGCTTGAGGCTGGCGCCTTTGGAGAGTTGAAGAAGGCACAGCAAGAGCTGGTTGCACAGCAAAAATCTATCAGCCATGACCTGCTCGATGTTCTCAACAATATTTTGGATCTGGACAAATTGCGCTCGGGAAAGTGGAGCATCTCAATCACACAAACCTCGTGCAATGAAATCAGTAATAGGATTCGTGCCGAAGTTTTTTCTGCATGTGCCGAACGCAATGTGCTTGCAGAAATCACAGGAGTCGAAGTTGATTCGTTCGCTTGCGATGTGGATGCACTCGCAAGAGCAATCGTGGCTCTTGCAGGTGCGTGTGAGTCCGACACAGCAGAAATGAGCGTGAAGTGCACAAGCTCAAATGTGGATTTTACCGTACACGGACTAAAACCCGACTCGCCTCTATTGCGTGGTGAACACGGTCACAAACTGCAGATTGCACTTGGGCTTGCCCAGCTGTTTTGCGAGGTTCAAAATCTTGAACTTTCCACTGAGAGATCCGACACGACAATAAACTTCAAATTTTCGCCACGGCGTGCAGGCGCCATTGCAATTGCAGAGACGCCGGTTCCAAACACGCTAGCTCCAAATACCTCGAACAAAATCAAGGTCTTGTCGAAAGTGGGTGGACGCTTGCAGGGACTCATAAGCTTGCCTATGGCGGTTTCGCTTACTGCAGTAATTCTGTATGGTGTATTTCTCAATCAGTTTGCGCAAGACATAGGCAGAGAACTTGTATCACGAGAAATTGTGCACCGCGCAACCAATATCTCATCGGGCAATACGCAGCTGTTGTTGCTTTCGATACGACGCACGCCTGAGGAGCCTGTCGGGCAAGACAAGAGTCGACAGAAAATAAAAGCAAAGCTCGATGCCGACATGCTGGCGTTGAGAAATCTCGAAGCGCAGGCGCGTCTTTCAATGCCGACAGAACTTGCGCTTGTTCAGAAGAAAGTGGATGACGTGAAGCATTTGTCTGATGAACTCGTAGCTGGACCCATTGGCGATCTCCCGGAGCGATTGAAGCAACTCTCAGGCAAGGATGGACAACTGTTTTCGATTGCGTTTAAGAAGGCAGGCAGCTTGTTGTCGGAGCGCGAGGCGCAAGACACGACAACCAAGGCGTTGACTGACTTGCGAACGAATGTTCTCAATCTTTTGATTTTCGCCTCTATTGCAACTGTGTTGGTCACCATATATAGTGCCAGGCGAATCGTGCTCGAGTTTGTTTCGCGGTTGAATAATGTCGGATGGAACGCACGACGCCTAGCCCGCAGAGAGCCTCTTCGCGAGCCTGACAAAGGAGACGATGAAATTGCTGACCTCGACTCGTTCTTTTACAAGGTCGCAACTCAGATCGACCAGTTGGAAAATGAGCGAAAACACCTGGCGGGTTTGCTTCGAGAACAGATGAAGATGCCACTTCTGAATCTGCGTGATGGGTTTAAGGCGTTGTTCAAGGACACGGTCGAATCGAATGAGAAGGCAACTAATCGAATTCAGCGAGTACTGGCGGAAATAGATCGGCTCAGCGATCTCGTGGACGACTTGTTGATTTTGGACAGCCTGGAAGCCGGTGGCGATTTGGCGCCAAGTGTCTCGCTGTCTAAGGTCTCGTTAAAGGACGTTGTCGAACCGTCAATCGATGCTGTTGCGGCGCAGGCCGAGTTGAAGGGTATCAAAATTGATCGAGACGACTTCGCTCCGGTTTGCGTTGTAGCTGATGTGCGTGCTTCGATTCGAATTGTGGTAAATTTGTTGTCCAATGCGGTGAAATTCTCTCGCGAAAACACTACAGTGACAGTTGGTGTAAACGCTGACCGAGGGGAGTTTGTTCGCGTCTTCGTAATCGATAATGGTCGCGGTATTCCCGATGATGAGAAGTTCAAAATTTTCTCGCGATTCGATCAAGTCTCGAAAGATGACAGCAGCAAAGGCAGTGGATTAGGTCTATTCATTAGCAAAAAACTGGCTGAGGCTCAGGGCGGAGAATTGACTTTCGAGTCTTCTGAGGGCGTGGGAACCACATTTTACTTGACCCTGCGCAAAGTGCCCGATTAGTTCACAATGTTGCGAATGCTGACCAGGCTCAGCTGAGTGTAGTCAGATTACCCAATCCACTCTCAACTGAAGAATTAGTTCTAGATGCTTAGCGCTTGTGGTACCAGTCAGGGTGCTTTTTGACAGGCATGACGCCATTAACGATTGAATTGAGATCGCCCGTATGGAAGAAGTATGGGTACTGCACTGCCGGCTTGCTGAGCTGATCTAACCGTTCCATCAGTTCTTTTGGAATTTGAAACTCTAGTGCTTTGATGTTGTCTTCGAGTTGTTCTAGTTTGCTTGCACCGATAACTGAAGAAACTACACCCGGTCTTGTCGTGACCCAGTTGAGTGCGACTTGTGCTGGGCTTCTTCCAAGCTCCTTCGAAATAGAAACCAGACCGTCAACCAATGGGGACAATCTCTGTGCGTTTGCATTTACTTCAGGATCTGTCACCCAAGAGTTGGCAACTCTTCCATCACCTTTAAACTCTTTGCCGTCGAATTTGTATTTGCCGGAGAGAAGCCCGTTTGCTAGTGGGCTCCAAGGACAAATGGCAATGTCCATCTCCAGGCACGCGTCGGTGTATTCGAATTCGATGTTGCGTACTGCAAGCGAATACTCCATCTGAATTGCAGAGACCTTTTCCCAGCCTCGCAGCTCTGCCAGTGTTTGCGCACGTCCGAGATACCATGCAGGAGGATTGCTCAAGCCGATGTATCTGACTTTTCCTGATTGAACAAGTGAGTTCAAAGAACTCATTACTTCTTCAGCCGGTGTTACCGTGTCCCAGTTGTGAACCCAGTACATGTCGATGTAGTCGGTGCCCAAGCGGCGCAATGAATTCTCGACGGCTTCATACATGTGCTTGCGGCCGTTGCCACCACCATTGGGGTCACCCATGCGTGTGCCGAACGTGAATTTGGTTGCGATGACAACTTGATCGCGGTTGGTCAGCTCTCTTATGAGCTCACCAGTAATGGTTTCGCTTTCGCCCTCATGATAGGTATCTGCGGTGTCGACGAAGTTGCCGCCTGCTTCCAAAAATCGCTTGAGCAGTTGACGGGCAACTGATTTGTCGGTGCACCAATTTGGACCCCACGCTTGCCCGAAGGTTGCGGTGCCGAAGCATAGAGGAGAAACCTTCAATCCGCTCTTGCCAAGTCTGTAGTACTTGGCGAGGCTGGAGACATGCTTTGATCTATCAATTTCAGGAAGAGAACGTTCGAACTTTTCAACTGCACTGGAAGTATTCGCCATGATGAGATTCTCCGCGCCATGCACCGCGAACCGCAGCGGCTGCTTGCATAGTCTGAATTACCGACAAGGCATAAGCCTAGAATGGCGTCGAACTTCTGTCAATTCCGGGCGGAGTTCTAAGGCTTTTCCGATTCCTTCTTAGAATCATTGTGGTGGGCGAGAGGGGCTTGCAAAATCTCGTCGGCTAGTTGCCCTTTGCCCATTCTTCTAAGGTCAGCCGCGAGCATCAAAAACTCATTCATGCCTTTGTTTGCATGTTTGAAATGGTTGTGTAAGGGCGCTAGAGTTTTGGAGGGAATATCATCTTTTGTGTCCGGATCGAATTTTGCATGAAGAGCGGCTTCACGAACACAACCGATTTCATAAGTTGCATGAGTGTCCTCTTGCATTCTTGCGTGTTCGAATCCTGTCTTAAGAGCTTCATCAAATTTCGGATCGTTTTTGGCTTTATACGCGAGACAGAATAATTCGTCTTCGCTCGTTTCGTTGTTCAATGATCCTTTGTTCAGCAGATCCAGCGCTTCTGTGGGGTTGCCTTCTGCCAGCGCGATGCGAATCTTCAGCTCGTCTACCTCATTATTTGAGCCATGTTGTTTCAAGTAGTCTTCGATTGCTTTTTTGGCTTCCGTCAACTTGCCGCCATAATAAAGTGTTTGTATGTCGAAAAACTCTGACCCTGTTGAAATGAAGCTGCGATAGTCGTATGAGAGGTATGTTGAATAATGATGTGCGGATAGCTCGTCAAGGCTGCGATGCATCAAAGTTGATTCAACGACTTTACCGGCATCGTCGGTGCGTCCGAGTGCATTCAGCAGAAGCGTTAAATCTTTGCGAGTTTCGCAATCCCAGGGGCAAACCGAAAGTACTTGTTTGTACATCGATGCAGCGTCATCATACCTTCCCATGAATTTAAGGAGTGTTGCCTTCTGCCTCAAGATGGCAGCGCTGCTCGGAATTTGCTTCAGCGCTTCATCGAGATCTTTCATTGCAAGCTCGTACTTACGCTGTTGCATCAAGGCATCGGCTCTAATTGCAAGAGCTTCGGCTAAGCCGGGAAACATCTTCAAGACCTTGTTTGCGTCTGCAACTCCACTCTCGTAGTGACCGCCTTTTACAAGAATTTTTGCTCTTGTAAGAAGTACGGGTGTGCAATCAGGATGCACTTTCAAGAAGTCGTTTAACCGTCTTACCTCTACCGGAGGTGGGACATGGTCAGTCGGATAACACACATCGCTGGATTGAGCGAGCAGGTCACTGACGGTGTGCAGATCATATTCTTCGCCGGCTTTGGCAATCTTGATCAGGTGCGCCTTTTGACCCTTTCCATTTTCCTTTACTTTCTCGTACGAGTTTTTGTCGCGGGAATAGTCGTAGGGAAACAGCGCAACCGTTCTTTCTAGTTGCGTAATAGCTTCGTCATTCTTTCCTTGTTCGATCAGTATTTCTGCAAACGTTCTTGAAAGCGGTGGTCTCGACGAGCTATCTCGCTGGGTGGGTGCATATGCTGGTTCTTTCGATGAGTACTCGCCGCACTGCCAACTGATGATGTCTTGTGCGAGTTTATGAGCCTTCTCGAACTTCTTGTCGTCGAGGTAGTGTTTGACGAGTCGCTCTTTTCCTTCCAAGTCTCGCGGGAAAAAGATGCTTCTTTCTACTAAATGTGAATCGCCCTGCCATTGGTCATTCATCACCTTAGAAATGGCGCCCTCATGCAGTGTCTTGGCCTTCTGAATATGCGCCATGCCGGAATTGAAGTCGCCGCTTTCGGTAATCAGTTTGATGCCTTCAGCCAACTCCGCCGTCGCTTTTGTTTTGGCGTCTTGGTTGAAGAGCGTTCCTACCATAACGCCTGTGCATACTACCGAGACCGCACCGATTGCTGCGTAGTGTCTGATTTTGCTACGTGACATGAGTATTGCCTCCGGGGCCTGTTAACATGATTCAGAGAAGTGCTGATAACTTTGTGCCCTTTAAACAATAGGGCTAGACGTTCATTAAACGGATAACTCCATTTGTGAAGAAACGAATTGTCACTTCTTTTCGGGCTTTAAAGCATCGCCGAACATCTCCATCAGCACTTCAGTCTTTTTGTCGATGAAAACTTCCATGTCCGTGTTTACCTTGCGGTAGTTGGCAGGTGGTTTGAGACTAGAAATATCCAGATTGATTCTCTTGGCTGAATATGTGTCGACGTAAGTGTAGGTGTCGCCTGAAGTGTAGCGATATTTGACTCTGATAGGAACGCCAGGGAGCTTGGGCAGCCCGTGGAAAAACGATAAGACCGTGGCAATATTAGGTGCGACTTTGATGTCGTCAGCCAACCAGTAGTCAATTGCGGCGACTTCTCTTGGTACTCCTTTGCTATTTTTCTCCGTTCGAACCGTTAGCGGATCCGTGTTTATTGCCGTCCAACAAACAGTTTTGATGCCGGCAATAACTTCACTTTTCGAGGTTCGCTTCGGAGTAGCTTCCGGGCCCGACAAAGCACCGCCAAGACTGCCGAGCAGCCTGGCGCGCCATTTTTCAATCGGTGTAACGAAGTAGGCTTTGGTTTTATCGTTATAGAGAGTTACAAGAAATTCCGGCGGTGTACACAAGACGGTGTCTGCCGCCGTCTTCTTGTGAGCTTTTACAGCGTTGCCGGTTACTTGCACCGTCGCCTCGCCCGAGACCTTTCCTGTTTGCAAAAGTGTCCAAGCGTTGTCCTTCGCAAGCGCCGATTCGCTCGAGCCAACGAGCGAAAGCACAAGCAAAGACGCATAGCAGCAGTTTTTGATTATCTTCGACAAGGCCAACGCTCAGATTCCCCAGCCCTCGAGATCGCGCATAGACATGATCTCACGAATTGAGAAACTTTGCGCGCTTCGTCCTATAGGTGTCGATAGAGAACGAAGCGCTTGGCTTTGCAAAGTCGTATTGCGAGCACCACCTCTTAGGTGTCGAACAAGTAGTGGTGCCGCAATAAAACTCGAATTCTTTACGCTGCGTACTTGGCGAGAAAACCGCGTCTTCTTGCTTCATCGAGGAAGAACTTGAAGGTGCAGGTTGAAATCGTCATGTACAAGACGTTGAATGCAGTTGCATACATCAGATATTTCGGGTCGAGTTGACCGGTTGAAATTACCTGTCGCATTCCCTCAAACACGTGTGATGAAGGAACGCAGAACGCGACCGGCTGCAGCCACGAAGGCAGAACGCTCACCGGATAGAAGACTGCAGACACGGGCTGAATCAAAAATGGCACAGCCCATGCCAACGCTTCTGCCGGCGGTCCCCACCTCAGCGTGAAGCCGACAACGATCAAACCCAGCCACCAGCCCATGAACAACAAGTTGGCGAAGAGAATGGCGGCGCCAAATCCCAACGAAAAGATGTTGAATGAGTAGAGAAAGCATGAGAGTGTTCCTAAAATCACAATTACGATGATGGCTTGCAACATGCCCATGAAATAGGCAGCGCCAACGTATTCCAAAGGCTTGATTGGAGCCGCGAATATGTTGAGGAGGTTTCTCGACCAAACATCATCGAGAAACGAAACGCTGACTACTTGCTGTGCACGATAAAGCACGTTCCACAGAATTACTGCGGCGATAAGAAATGTCACCGCGGTCGGTACCGCGTTGGACACTTTCAACATGTACACCGTGACGAAGCCCCACACAATCAGATCCATCACTGGCCAAAAGAAAAGGTCCAGTGCTCTAAACGTGTTGCGCGAACAAATAAATCCGTATTTGAGAACTAAAGCTCTCACTATTCTTAGGTTCATGTTACACCTTCCAAAATTGGTTCTCGAGCAATCTTGATGAAGACTTGCTCCAATGTATCTGTGCCGTACGTCTCGAGAATGTCGCGAGCCTTGCCTTCAGCAACGACTTCTCCTCTGCGCATAAAGAGAATTCGATCGCACAACTCGTGCACGTCGATCATGTTGTGTGACGTGTTGATCACGGTCATGCCGGTCTCTTTCTGCAATTGGAGAATGACTTTGCGAACTTTGTCAGCCTGATCTGGGTCGAGGCTGGCAGTTGGCTCGTCCAGCAAGAGAAGGTCGGGAACATTGAGCAGCGCCTTGCACAGGTTAAGTCTGGTTTGTTCACCAGCCGAAAGAAGTCCTGTGCTTCTGTGGCGAAACTCAGTAAGCTCGAAAAGTTCGAGTAGCTCGTCGATTCGTTTCTTGCTGTTTCTCACTCCATAGATTTCGGCAAACACAAACAGGTTCTCCCAGACTTTTAGGTTGTATGGAAGAAACTGATATGCAGAGGCGAAATTCATCTTTCGCAAAATGCGAACTCGATCTCGCTTCAAGTCCATACCGAAAATCTTGATCGAGCCATTTGTCGGCGTGATCAAATCGAGAAGCATGTAAATCGTGGTCGTTTTGCCGGCACCGTTGGCGCCGAGAAGACCAAGAATTTCACCTTCTTTCACTTCGAATGAGAGATCTCTGACTGCAACAGCATTCTTAAACTCTTTTCTTAGATTGCGAACTTCAACTAAATTACGGGACATGGCAAAAACCCCCAAAAAGAAGCTCGGACGAGCAACTCGTGTTGTGTATTTTTTGTATGTTGGAATGTGCGCGAATAAGCAGCAGAGCCTAAAAATCGATCTCGAAGTTCGAGTATTTGGGATGCGCCAAGACACGCACGACCTGTCATCTGGCAGACAGACGTTTCTCTTATGAGCGCAACTCAAAAATCGATTAGGCTTCGCTTCTCGCCCATGTACGGGCTACCGCGAATATCAAACTTTCGGTGTACGGAGAACGCCCGTCAATGTCTGAAGGGCACAGGCTTAGGTAATTTAATTCCGGTCATGTTTCTTACCTGAGGATAGGGACAATTTCTCTAAATTCGACACCTATTGCAAAGCGTAACCGAATCGCGACCATTTGACAAGCGCCGAATTACTAACCATTTGCTAACCAACTTATTAGGATCACAAGAGCCGCCAGCCATACGGCGATATGAGGTTGATGGTTCTTTGCATGCTTCAGTATGTAGTCAATGTCCTTGCAGCCAAGGGCCTCTCCTGATAGAGTTTCAAGGCTATATAAGTAGTAGATGTCATGAGAAACTTTGGATCGTTACTTGAGCGAGAGGTGGAAGTGCAACCGCCTCCGCAACAAGAAGAAGAAATTTTGAAGCCCATTGGGTCTTCGAAGTCTCCAAAGCGGGCCGCATTACTATCGTTAATTCCTGGCGTCGGACAGCTGTATAACGGCGAAGTCAGCAAAGGAACGCTGTTTCTGGTCGTCACAGCAGCAAACTTTTCTATTCTTTTGTGTGCATTGAATGCGCAACCGATTCTTTCGGTGATTGGTCAAATCGCTGGAGCCCAAGGTCTTCAGCTGCATCTTGAAGGCATGAACACCATTTTCAACACCTACAGCGCGAAAGTTGCCGCTGGTGTCTATGCGTCGTTGATTATCACTTTTGTTACGTATGCGATGAAAGATGCATACGACACAGCGCTGCGCAAGTTGCTCGGTGTGAAATTTGCAAAGTTCTACATGGGGCTTCCTGAAGTCACAAGCGGATCATACTTGGTGCACTATGCGGCCATGCTGGCCATGCTGATTACGATAGTTTTGGTTGTGGTTCCGAAACCGCCGGCCGAACATGTCATCGAAATGGATCTGATTCAACCGGAGCCACCACCCCCGGTGCCAGAGCCTCCGAAGCCGGAGCCTAAGACACCGACACCGAAAGTCGAAGAGACACCAAAGCCAAAACCGGTTCCAAGACCGGTCGTGAAGCAAGTTGTTTCACCGACGCCCGATCTTCCTATAGTGGAAAACTCGCCAATCTCAGCGCCGCCTCCGGAGCCGCCGGCTTCCACCGCTAGTGCTGGTGATGGAGCGCCTGGCACCGGCACAGGCACACCGAGCACCGGCGGTGGTGACAGCTCCGGTGAAGATGTCGACTTCAGCAACTACATGGCTGAGATGGAACAGAAGATTCGCAAAGCGTGGTTTCCGCCCAAAGGAAATGAAAGCAAGCGAGTCAAAGTCAAATTCAAATTGAACAAACAAGGTGCTGTGCAAAGCGTAAGAATGGTTACATCATCGGGACTGGCGATAGTCGACGACGCAGCGACGGCAGCCATTCAAAATGCCTCTCCGTTTGGAGATCTTCCGAAGGGTTCACCGGATGTTGTCGAAATCAAGTTCACCTTCGACTACAACGTCTTTGGTGGCCAGCTCAAGATGTAGCGCAAATTGTTTTGACTGGTTTGTTGTCTGAACAACAATTTTGAGGCAAAAAAGGAACCAGAAGGTCACACTTCGCTGCTATACCAGTTTGCGTTAGCGGCGTTGAGGAACTTTCAAAATGCAAACAGTTCTTTCTGCTCGTTCGTTGGTTTGGATGAATGCGGCTCTGAAGGATTCACCCTCGGTCAAAGAGTATTTGAAGAGCCCTGGTATCGGGAATCTCGCTGTAAAAGGGGTTGAAGAGCCGGCGGCGCCTGTTTCCTTCTACGACAGACTTTGTGCCGCTGTCTACGCCGAGCCGCCTCGCAACATCTCCATGCATTACAGCAATTGGGCTGCTCAGTTCCAATAAGCAAAATTGATTTATCGGAAGCACCCGGCCGTTCCATCCAAATTACCAGTGTGATTTGGCTTTCCAGCTCCTTCTGCAAGCGGACCTATCTGTTGGCTAAGATTTATCAGCACACCCAAACTCAAACAAGAGAATAAATAAGAGAAAAAGAGAACATAAGTCGTGCCACTTCTGGGTAGTAGAAATGGAGGGGAATAATTTCGCTTCGTGACCCGGGGCAGCAATGAGTTTTGAAGAACTTCTTGTAAAGACACAATTGGTCAGTAGAGAAGACATCGCGGGTGCTCTCGAGCAGGCGCTGGAAGATGCCGAAGTGCTGGGCAAGCTTTTGTCGTGGTGCGGCAAGCTCGATGAGGAGACCGCTTCGGCGGCAGTGAAGGCATTTGCTCGCGTGACCGCGGGAGGGTGGAGCCTCGACGTTGCTGCAAAGGCACTCAAATACTGGGTACAGAAAAACAAGTTGCAGCCGGCGACATTTGAAGAGGCGATGGAAGAGCTTAACTGGTTGGGTTCTCGCCCGGGCAAGGCGGCAACTCCGCAATCGAATCCGGCCCTGCAAACCGCTGCGACGGCGGCTGCGACTGCCGCTGCGACTGCCGCTGCCACTGCTAATCCAGTGACTGGTACGCCTTCCAATAAGCAGAACGGTCAGTTTTTTGGACCGGATGGACAACCAAAGGTCGACGGCGCACCTGCCGTATGGAACAACAAAGGTGGTGGAGGAGCCCAGACCGCATCGACGGCTGTTGCTGATGCTAATCCGAAGGCTGCGGCGGCAACCGCCTTTAGGTTGCCTGCAATGCCGGCTAAAGACGTGCTTCTCATGTCAGGGTCGGAAGCGCGTTCGAAGGCTGATGATGAATCGCTTCTGACCAAGGACGAGGCGCAGAACCCTGAAGGAGCCATAGCTGTTTTGGCGCACATGGCAGAACAGTATTTCGAAAAGGGTGAGTTTGCCAAAGCTCAGGAGATGTACGAGCAGATCGTTCGCATTCGCAAGACGACAGTCGGAGATGGTGATCCCAACCTTGTTCAAGATCTGGCAAACGTGGCCCGTGTGATGTGTGTGCAACGACGATTTGCCGAAGCAGAAAAAGTGCTCGAAGAGATGATTCGAAATCTCGAGCAGGGCGAACCCGATAAGGAAGATTTGGCAGCCGCGTTAGGCACTCTTGCGCAAGTGTTTTTCTATCAGGAAAAACTTGCGGCCTGCGAACCGGTTTTGATCAGATCGATGAAACTCAAGCAAGAAGCGCTCGGACCCGATCACGTAGAGTTGGTGCAGATTTATCAAACGTTAGCTCGACTTCTGGAAAAAACGAATCGCGCAAAAGAAGCCGAAGCATACAACAACTATGCAAAGATGATCATGGTTCGAAAGGGCATAACTGCTTAGCTCGCGATCACGCGGCACGTGATCACGCAGCACGTGATCGCGCAGCACGTGATCACGCAGCACGTGATCACGCAGCACGTGATCACGCGGCACGTGATCACGCGACGCATGGCCACCACATACGATGCGGAGTCACCACATGCGATGGCCACGCGACGCGTGATCACGCAACGCATGGGCACCCGACGCGCAATCACGCGCCGATAGGAAGTTGATGCAACTACAGTGTACATTTCGCGTCGAAATGCAAACTATAGTTAACATCGATGGGCATGATTGGCGGATTTGCGTTACAAATTTGCCTTGTCGAACGCCGCGTGCAAACTACAGTTTACATTTTGAATCGAAATGCAAAGTATAGTTGCACCCATGTTGCGCGGCTCGCGATCGCATGCCGCATTATCGGACAGCGATGACTAACAACTGGCGGCACCACAGTCGATGGCAGTGCAGCAATCGAGCCCGGACGCGCAATCGGCGCCCGCACAACAGTTGCAGCAATCGGCGCCTGCGCAGCAATGCTCTGCCGCGCAACAGCTTCCACCGGAACAGCACTCGCAACCGGTGCAGCATTCACCACCGGTGGAAGAGCATATGTCACAGCCGCCTTCGCAACCACACGCGAAGCAGTCATCGCAATCTAGGCAGCAGCACTCCCATCGTGAACGTCTTGGTGTGGTTGTGAAACAAACGTCTTCCCCGCACGTGCCGCAACCGTCACAGCACAAGCAGGCGCCGGCGCCATAGTAGGGGGACTGGTACCCTCGGCTTCTGTGAAACTTACCTCTTCTTGGTTGTCCGTGACGATGATGTTGGTCGAGTGCGTCATCGTCATCGTTTGGCGAGCTTGATGCTTGGCGCTGCTGTTGCTGATATTGCTGTTGCTGATATTGTTGTTGTTGTTGTTGTTGTTGTTGTTGTTTCGCGAGATGTTCTGTCTGTGCCTGTTGAAGTAGCTCTTGCTGCGCTTGCATAAATAGTTGTTGGTGCGCTTGTCTGAAGAGATCTTGCCCTGGCTGTGACTGCGGCGGTGGTTGATTTTGTGAAGGAACTTGTTCGTCTCCTTGCGCTGGCTCGAGGTTTTCTGACTGTACTAAGTTGATTTGCTCTTCGTCGTCTCTTTCCTTGAATGGACGCGCAGGTTCGGATTCTCGACGTGGCTGCTCGTCTTTTGTGTTGCCGTCACCTTTGTCGCCGACCATTGCGAAAGCGTATTGCAACTTCTGGTTGCCAATCTGCATGACCCGTATAAATGATGCGAAAACAGCTCCCCAGAAAATCAAGTTGAGTGAAAGTTGTAAATGCTGTTGGTATGAAGGTGCCAATCGACTATGCGTTGGAGCGAGCAAGGCTACGAAGAATACCCATAGAAAGACAAACGGTGACGACGCACGTATCCAAAGTGCGCAATCGCTTGTGAAACTCAACTCCTTCGCGCGCGACAAAGCGTATTTAAAGTCTAGAGTTTCAGCCATGTTGGTGCAGGCGTTTTCCAATTTGTTTGCATTCGTATGTGCACCAGCATGTGAACCAATGCAGGTGGACTGATGATGTCTGGATTGGAAACCGTTTCTTGTACTGCCTAGATGATGTCTTGGTTGATACCCCCAAGCCTCGTAGACCATGTTTACGCGTCTCAGAAGATTTCGCATGAGAGTGGTTTTGTGGGAGCGAAACTCTTCCGAGTCTAGTGTGAGAGACCGAAGTGCCATCACTACAGATGCCGCTTCCTGCGCCAGGAGCGATGTTGTTGCATCGATTACGTACTCGGGCAAATGTGTGATTTTGCGCAATGACGATTGCAGTTCAAATGCAGCTGCAACCGCATTGAATTGCTTTCGCTTTCCATCACGTTCGAAGTCTTCCAAGGCGTCGAGCAAGTAAATAAGCTTTCCGAAACCCTGTCCTATGGCGTACATCGATTGGGCGGACTTGTCGCAGGACTTCACCGCCAATGCAGCATGTTTGAAAACCATAGCCGTAATCAGTGCTGTCTCGTTTGCAAGGTGATGTAGCCGTTCTGGTGCAGTTCCATCGCCCATTGGACTGTTCTCCACCCATGCCTGGCGCGCCGTCAGCGATTGCAACTCTTGAGTGGGAAATCCGAGCGCGCTGAGTTGATCGAAGCAGGATTGAAACTGCTTTGAAAACACGTTTGTTGCGAGGTTCCAAGCACCGGATTTGGAATCTTGGCGGTGGTCTTCAACTTTCAGTCGAGCGAGAGCGACGCAGACTGTCGACGCTACACGCAGTGAGTCTGCAATCTCCGATTCGTGCGGCAATGTGAGGCAGTTGAAGTCTTTTAGAGCGCTTTGTTCTGGGATGTGCATCTTCCTTTCCGGAGATGCGATCGCCTCGAGCAATTGCGCGAGAAAGACAACATCGTTGTTCAAGAAAAATCGAGCCGACTGTCCATACATCGCGCCAATAGACTTGCATGTTCCGCAGTACAGAAGTCGCTGTTGTGCGCGCTCTTCGTCGCTCTTATGACACGAGTGAAACTGCATCAAGCCGAACATAGGTGATTCGCCTGCGCCTCTTACACTCTAATTTCAGTCGGCATTTTGGATTAACTGGTCAGTTTATTGCGACCAATGCTTCCTCGAGAATGCGCAAAGCTTCGTCGACTTCGCTTGATGTGACGTTAAGAGGCGGAAGGAATCGAATGACGTGATCGTCGGTGCCACAGTCGAGCAGTAGCAGTTTCCGCTTGAAGCACTCATCGACCAACTTGGCTAACTTCGCCCCATCTGGTGCGCCGTTCTCATCCACCAGTTCTACCCCAATCATCAGTCCCAAACCCCTGATGTCGCCGATGCATGCGAACTTGCGAGCGAGTTCTTTGAGTTTTGCGACCATTTTTACGCCCATGATTTGCGCATTGCTGATCAAGTCTTCGCTTTCTATTACTTCGATGCTGGCTAGTGCCGCGGCGCATGCCACCGGGTTGCCACCATATGTGCTTCCGTGTCGTCCCGGGGTCCACTTGGACATCAATTCGCGCCGAGACACCACGGCCGCCATCGGGAAGCCTGATGCTATGCCTTTTGCCAGTACCATTGCGTCAGGAACGATGTTCCAATGGTTTGCAGCGAACCATTTTCCGGTTCTTCCGAAACCGGTTTGTACCTCATCAAAAATGAGCATGATTCCATGCTTATCGCAAAGTTCTCGCAGGCGTTGCATATAACTGCCCGGCTTGTTAAAGCTGCTGGCGGGCACCACATAACCGCCTTCTCCCAAGATCGGTTCCATAATAATTGCAGCGACACTGTGCGGTTTTACAAAATGCTTCAATGACTTTTCGATGAAGTCGAAGCATTCGAGCTGGCATGAACCAGGCGTTTGGTTTGCAGGGCATCTGAAACAAAACGGATAGGGAGTGGCGAAGATTCCACTGGGAAGCGGCTCGTAGCCTTCACGGTAGTGAGTCTTCGATGAAGTCAACGCGGTCGCAAGGAGTGTGCGTCCGTGAAACGAGCCGGTGAAGTGAATAATGTTTGGCCTGCCGGTGACGAATCGTGCAAATTTGATTGCTGCGTCGATAGCCTCACCACCCGAGTTGTTGAGAAAAACGCAGTTGAGATCACCAGGTGCAATCTCTGCCAGCTTTTCCGATAGTGCGATGATGCCTTTGTGGCTTGTGACTGCAGAACAGTGAATGAGCTTATCGATTTGATTCTTCGTTGCTTCAACGACTTTGGGGTGGCAGTGACCGATGTTGTTGACTGCAATTCCAGTTGTGAAGTCGAGATACTTCGTTCCATTCACATCCCAGAGGTAGGTGCCTTGCGCCTTCGCGGCGACAATATCAAAAGCGCGTGCATTTGTAGGACTGACGAATTGTGCGCTTTTCTGCATCAATTCGGCGTTTTTGTCAGTAAGGAAGTTGACTGCTGTCATATGCACTCCTCCAGGTGGGCGCATGCAATGTGGCATAGCTCCTGTGTTTTGGAGTTATGCGCCTTTCATCGGGGATTATAGATCTAGAGATGTAAACAGTAAATTCGAGATCGTTCAGAATCCCATGTTTTGGGCGTTAGCTAGTTTTAAGCGTTGTGAACTAGTTTGACGATGCATTTCATTTGATTGACCAAAATGCAAATCATACCGCGTGATCTATTTTCTCTTTACATCTTTGATTATTGGACTGTGCCCCTAGTTTCTACTGAAATTCTTGAAGACTTATATGCAACTAGAAGGTGATAACGTTAGATGTGGGTACATAGACCGCGCGGGCCTAATAAGCTTGAGCGGAAGTGAGTGCACTGTTACTAAATTGTTCTTTCAAGGGATAAATCGAATAGGAGTAAGTGCCTGGCGTGGGCGACAAATAGATTAGATGGAAGCACTGCTTGAAGGCGACATAGTTGAGTTTGGGGGGATGGTCGACGTCTTAGAGACCATCGCGGGCATGAAGCGCGTCCAAAAGCGACTTCTGTGGTTAAAGTGCGGCTCGACTAATTTGATTGGCTGGCTTGCATTTATCGGACAGTGCCAGATGATAGGAGCGCAGGTGGTTGAAGGAGGCCAACTCCTCGGAGCCGACGCTGCAGCCAAGCTACTGGCCATCACCGAAGGAACGTTCTCTGTGATGGACATTTCCGCAGAGCCTTCCAACGAAGTCGATCAGGGACTTTTGATTGAAGTTGATGGTGTCGTCGAAAACATAGGCAGCTTGTCGAGCTATCTGGCGAGTTTAGCCACTTCAGGATCAGCGCCGCCTCCGGCACCCGCACCCGCTCCAGCACCAGCGCCCGCACCAGCTCCAGCACCAGCTCCAGCACCAGCGCCAACTCCAGCAGCACCAGCGCCGGCGCC
>CAZCZI010000047.1:1384-9402 GCA_964503045.1 uncultured Candidatus Obscuribacterales bacterium | reverse complement strand
ACCAGCTCCGGCAGCACCCGCGTCAGCTTCTGCGCCCGCACCAGCACCAGCTCCCGCACCGGCGGTAGCAAGCCCGATGCCAGCAAGCCCGATGCCTGCAGGTCCGATGCCCGCAAGCCCGATGCCTTCAGCAACTCCAATGCCCGCGGCCAGCTCGATGCCGGTCGCAGCAACTCCGATGCCCGTCTCAGCGGGAGCGGAACCAGCGACTCCAGCTGCTTCTACGTCCCCGGAAACGCCAAAATCTGACCCGGTCAGTCCGGCGAAATCTGCTGCAGAACCAGATTCGCCTGCTGCGGAAGTGGCGCCTGAGGATGTGCCCGTCAAGGTTCAAACGCAAGAAGAGTTTCTGTCTGGCTGGGGGGCGCCACCCAAAGGAGAACCGGAGCCTCCGCCGCTGCCTGAGCCGGAAACGCATGAGCAGTTCTCACAAGGTTGGGGGGCATCCGATGAAGAAGACCAGCCCGTACAGACCACCGCCGAAAATTTCTCCGACGGTTGGGGTCCACCAGATTTGAGTGAGCCGCCGAAGGTTTCTGCAATTCAAAGCTTTTCAGAACCCGGACTGAATTCGATCGTGGCTGCGGTCACAGAAGACATGCGTGCAACAGCTCTAAAACCGAAACCGGCTGAGCCGGTTGGACTAGCGAAGGCTGAGCCGGCGGCACCGTCTGTGACGGCAGAGCCACAAGCACCAAGTCAGGTTGATGAACCACCGAAATCGAACAACTCGGGACACTCGGACAATGGACCTGGTGATTCAGCATCACAACGTTCATCAATTTCCGTGCAAGACTTGATGGCGCCATTTGCATCAAAAGCGCCAGAACCAGAAGCGGCAAAGCCAGAAGTTCAAGAACCAATTGCTCCTGCCATAGCACCGGATGCGGTGCCAGACAAACCTGCAGATGCATTGCCTTCAGTCAAAGGCGGGCCTGGAGCTATGCTGAAGAAAGGCTTCGGCTTTGATGAAGACGAAGAGGATGGCGGGTTTAGCCAATCGTTTGAAGCAGCTGCCTCCGGAGCTGTTGTGATTCCAACTGCAGCTCCCGTTCAAACACCAATTGAAGCCGCAGCACCTTCAGAAACCCCGGCTCCTAATCCTGTGGAGCCTTCCACCCCTGCAAAACCGGAGATCGCGGAATCCAAAGGCAACGGAGCCGATGCATCCGCCTATACACCAGCATCACCTGGTGATTGGGGTTCGGCAACCAATTGGCCGGCAATTCCTCATTTGCGCCCACCAACTCCGGCTCTCGTAGAACCCGAACCGCCAAAACCCGCTGACCTTCCTGCTGTCGAGACGAAATCCGAAGCCGGGCCTGAAGCCGATTCTGAAGCGGCGGAATCAGCGCCAAAGATTACCTTCGAGAGCCAGTTTCAGCTGCCACCAGGTTTTGGCTTAAAGCCTGGGGAAACAAACTTCCCCACTTCCTTTTCCGCTCCTGCTGCCGAACCAGCCGAAGCTGAAGCTCCTGAACCTCCTGAACCTGCCGCTGCCGCCGCTTCAGAGCCGCCTGCCGGCGCCGCCAGCGACGCTGCCGCCCAAGAGGACTCTGCCGTCCAAGAGGACTCTGCCGCCCAAGAGGACTCTGCTGCAACGGACCCATCCGCGAAAGATCCTGCACCTGCGGCCTTCACAGATTGGAGTCAGGGTTCACTCAGTTTCGGCAATTTCAAGATGCCCGATTCGGTTAAGGCAGAGCAAGAAGCCAGCGAAGAAAGTGAAAATGATCCCGACAAACCAATGGGAATCAAGTTGCCGACATTTTTTATTCAAAACCCAGCCGAGAACGCCGATTTGGGCGCATTCGCGGGAACCACTCAAACTCCCCTACCGTTTGCCTCTCCAGCCGAAACACCGGAGTTGGTCGCCAAAACTGGTGATGGCGGATGGTCACCGGCGCTCTCCTTGAGCTCGCAGCAAACCACCGCGCTGAATGAAGCGATGGGGGTCAAAGAACCTGCTACCGACACCCACGCGAAGAAACCGGTTATCACATCAGTACAGCATAAGATTGACGCACAATGGCTTTCCAGTTTGGATAGCGACTCGCCCCCGGAAGAAGGGCAGTTTGGAGACGGCAGCCCTCAGGAATTTCTGAGGAGCCATACGGACAAAACCGCCGAACCGGCAATCACGAGTTCGCGCATTAAAAAAATGCGCCAAGTGGCAACTCTCGAGCCGGAGCCTGTAGTAAAGAAAGGCAATCCGATGCTGATTCCGATTATTATTTTGATAGTTGTTGTCTTGCTTGCGGGTGGGGGCGCTGCCTACTACTTCCTAGTAATGCAGCCACACTGACCGATAGAAAGGAGGTGAGGTCGGCATGCCGAATTGGGCCGATGACCCAGAGTTCGATCAGGGGCTATTAGAAGAAACCAAAAAGAAAGTCGACAAACCTCCCAGGTACAAAGTTCTGTTGCATAACGACGACTTCACTACTATGGAATTTGTCGTATCGGTTCTAAAAACGGTGTTTCACAAGCCGGATGAAGTTGCTTTTGCGATAATGATGAATGTCCACCAGCAGGGAATCGGCGTGGCCGGTGTTTTCAGCTTTGAAATTGCCGAGGCGAAAGTCAGTCGTGTAACGGACTTAGCCAGAGCGAATGAATTCCCACTCTTGTGCACGATGGAAGAAGAGTAATGATCACTAACGAACTACAACAGACATTTACAACCGCCGTGCAAGATGCAATGCGCCGCCGTCACGAGTATCTGACGCTGGAGCATTTGCTGTTGGCGCTTTTGGACGAGAAGACAGGCGCCGACGTTGTGCGCAGCTGCGGTGGTGACATTCCGAAGTTGAAGAAGCAACTTGAAGAGTACTTGGTCGAACAAGAGGAGATGCCTTCGGGTTCTCAGGAATGGCCCGAGCACACGGCTGCTGTCGAACGCGTCATACAAAGAGCGGTCATGCAAGCACAGTCCTCGGCGCAGAACACCATTGATGGTGGCAATATCCTGGCCGCTATGTTTCAAGAGCGCCGCTCTCATGCTGTTTACCTGCTTGAAAAACAAGGAATCACGAGGCTCGATGTTCTTAGCTACATCTCCCATGGCATCTCAAAAGTCCATGGAGCAGGTGAGGAGGATGGTGAAACCACCTATCACCAAGAAGAAGAGGAAGAAGGGCAATCATCCAGAGATCCGCTGGCAAACTTCACAGTCGATCTCATTGACAGAGCTAAAAACAACAAGATCGATCCATTGATTGGAAGAGAATCTGAAGTCAAAAGAACCATTCAAATTCTTTGCCGTCGCAAAAAGAACAATCCTGTATATGTTGGAGACCCTGGTGTTGGTAAAACCGCCATTGCCGAAGGTTTGGCACTCAAAATTCATAAAGGCGAGGTGCCCAATGCTCTAAAAGGCGTGGAAGTCTATCAATTAGATTTGGGATCTCTCATTGCAGGCACGAAGTATCGCGGTGAATTCGAACAACGCCTGAAAGCGGTAATCAAAGCGATGCAGAAGAAACCAGGCGCCATTCTCGTCATAGACGAGATTCACACCATTGTCGGTGCTGGTGCCGTCAGCGGTGGCTCGATGGATGCTTCCAACGTTCTAAAACCTGCGCTTCAATCAGGCGAGCTTCGGTGCATCGGTTCTACGACATACCCTGAATACAAGCAGTCTTTCGAGAGAGACAAAGCGCTTGCACGTCGCTTCCAGAAAATTGAAATTGGTGAGCCAAGCATTGAAGACACAATCAAAATTTTGCATGGACTGAAGTCATATTATGAGGAACATCATGGTGTTCGATACACCGATGAAGCCATTAAAGTAGCAGCTGAACTCTCATCCAAGTTCATCAATGACAAATTTTTGCCGGACAAAGCAATTGACGTCATTGACGAAGTGGGAGCGCTGGTCAAATTGATGCCGCCGGAAGAGCGAGAATCCCGTGATATCGTCCCGGAAGACATTGAGCAGTGCGTCGCGCGCATGGCTAAGATTCCACCGAAGTCAGTTTCGTCATCCGATAAAGAACGATTGATGAGCTTGGAGAAAGAGCTAAAAGCTGTTCTTTATGGACAAGACCATGCAATCGACCAAGTCGTCAAAGCGATCAAGCTGTCGCGATCCGGACTGGCAAACGTAGGCAAACCGATAGGATCGTTTCTCTTCTCCGGACCTACCGGTGTAGGAAAAACCGAGTTGGCAAAACAGCTTGCAAAAGTGCTCGGTGTCAATTTCCTTCGCTTCGACATGAGCGAATACATGGAGAAACACACGGTCTCAAGACTTATCGGCGCTCCTCCGGGATATGTCGGTTTTGACCAAGGCGGATTGCTGACTGACGCCATCAACAAAACGCCGCATTCGGTATTGGTATTGGACGAAATTGAAAAGGCGCACCCTGACTTGTTCAACATTCTGTTGCAAGTTATGGACCACGCCACTTTGACTGACAATAACGGCAAAAAAGCAGACTTCAGAAATGTCATTCTTATCATGACCACCAACGCCGGTGCTCGTGAAATGTCTGCTGAAGATATTGGATTTAAGTCTTTTGCAACACCCAGTACATCGTCTTCCGACTCTGATTCCCAAAAGGCGAGTGCAGATGCGCAGAAGGCAAACATCGGTTTGGGCAAGGGCAAGAGTGCAGTAGAACGCACATTCAGCCCGGAGTTCAGAAACCGGCTTGATTCATGGGTTGTCTTCAATCAACTCACAAGAGACAACATAAAGCGTGTCGTCGACAAGTTTGTCAAAGAAGTAAAAGAACAACTCACCGAAAAGAACGTTGCTCTTGAACTCACTGAAGCCGCTCGCGAATGGTTTGCCGATAAAGGTTTCGACAAACTCTTTGGCGCACGTCCGATGGCTCGGCTTATCCAGAAGAACATAAAGGAGCCGCTGGCAGAGGAGATTCTCTTCGGCAAGTTGGAACACGGCGGACGCGCTGTTGTCGACGTGAAAGACAACGCTCTCGTTGTCGATTCATTTGCTGGTGAGCCGGCGGAAGCGAAGTCGGCAGAGCCGGTTGAAACTGACTCTTTGGCTGAGAAGAAGAAATCAGAACCGAAGAAATCTGATGCTTCCAAGAAATCCGACTCGAAGAACTCCGACTAGGCGAATGAAACGCCCATCCACAAAACCTCAGGAGAAGAAGTCGAAAGAGCCTTCTGCTTATCCTCTTATAGGCGCGCACGTAAATGGTGGAGTCAAGGGTGCAATCAAAAAGGCTCTCGAAATAGGCGCGCAGTCAATGCAGATATTCATTGGCTCTCCTCAAACATGGCATGCGCCCGCCCCTGATCCTTTAGACGTGAAAGCCTTTATTCAAGGCGTTCAAAAACATAACCTCGGCCCCGTTTTTGTGCACGGCAATTATCTCGTCAACCTGGCAACGCCAAATACTGAGAACCTCAAAAAGTCTCTCTATAACACGCACGAAGCGCTGCGCATGGCAAACATGGTCGGTGCCGATGGACTCATTTTTCATCCCGGCTCTGCACGAACCGATTCTCGCGAAGAAGCAATGGTTCGGCTTTTTGCAGCTATTCAAACCGTTCTTAAAGGATATGAGGGCAGCTGCCGGCTGTTGTTGGAAGTCTGTGCGGGTCAAGGTGGAACGATTGGAAGTAACTTTGCAGACATCAAGGAGATAATCGAGGTGCTCGGTAACGATGAGCGTCTTGGTGTTTGCTGGGATACTTGCCATCTGTTTAGCGCCGGATACGACATATCTTCAGAAAAGGGATTGCAGAAAACTATCGACGAGTTTGAAAAGATTGTCGGGTTCGAGTGGCTGTACGCGGTGCACGCTAATGACAGTAAAACCGCCTTGGGTGCCCGCCGAGACCGGCACGAGAATATAGGAAAAGGCTATATCGGAGAAGATGCCTTTCGCCGCATGTTGAATCACCCGAAGCTGCGTCCCTTGCCATGGATACTTGAGGTGCCGGGCATGGAAAACAAAGGACCTGACCGAGCCAATATTGACACTCTGCACAGACTTGCCGGACAAAAGAGCTAGTTGCTAATTGTTGAAATCCTCAACTACCTGAAGCGAAAAGCCGTTTTTTGGTAGAATCTCGGCTAGAGATGCGATGTCTCAGATGGAGGTTTCTTATGGCGGCGGCTCCCACTAAATGTCAAATTGCGCGAACCATAATGACGGCTGCGTTCGTTGGACTAACCTCACTAGCAGCCACAATTGTTTTCAACGTGCCGGCGCAGAGTGCCAGCTCTCCCAATCTGAAAGTAACTAGCACCGCATTTGGTGACGGAAAAACGATTCCAAAAAAATATACTGGTGACGACAAGGATGTTTCGCCACCTCTTCAATGGTCTGCCCCCCCGGCCGGAACCAAATCTATAGCAGTCTCTTGTGAAGATCCTGATGCGCCGGTAGGGATTTGGTGGCACTGGATCATCTATAACATTCCACCTGATGTGAAGTCTTTGAAAGAAGACATCGAGAAAACCGCTACGCTTTCAAACGGGCAGGCGCAGGGCACCAACGATTTTAAAAAGCTCGGCTACAACGGTCCGGCACCACCTGCTGGAGCGGTTCACCACTATCACTTCAAAGTCGTAGCCCTTGACACTAAATTGCTGCTCAAGCCAGGTTGCACGAAAACCGAGTTTGCCGGTGCCTTGCGCGGTCATATTCTCGGCTCTGGAGAACTTACCGGATTGTACTCCCGATAGTCGGCATGGCACTGAGATGCAGCCAGCGCGTGCGATCAAGCGGTCTGCTAACGGCAGCGGTAATCTTTTCGATCGTGCCTGTACTGAGTTTTCTTGCTGGTTGCAGCGACTCTTTTCACCAAGATCGAAGCGGCTACATTCCAAAAATCAAAGCGCATGTCTTTGAAGTGCCGTCCCTGAAGCTCCTGTGGGAGGGTGACTTGGGTGTTAGGGTCAATCAAGACATTCGGCAAATTTTTCAAGGTCCGCAATGTGCTTATGCAATTCCGGCAAATAGTGCTCCGTACTTCATGGCGGTATCAGACGAGGCAACATTCTCCTACTTGAGACTGACCGATGCCAATCGCATTGCCGAGTGCGAACCCGGCGAAATCGCCCGGCTGCCTGTGGCGGTGCCAGGCATGTCGGCTCAGTTTTTCCTCGATCAAACATTCGTTCACTTTCAAGGAAAAGTGGTATCACACTTCAAACTTCCGGAAAAAGCACCCATCCAATCTAAAGCGCCTGGGCTTCAATACATCTTTACCAATAACGATCACTCAATGGTGATCTATCGTCCAAACACTTATAACTCGGGGCTTTTCTATGTTGAAGACGTTGGCGATCCAAAACCGTTTCACTTGCCTGGTCTAGGAAATGTTTTGCGGGTCTTCGAACCAAAACCCGGCGTTTGCACAATTCTTATGTGCAAACGCAACGAGAATTTCGGCAAGGACTATTACTTCAGCTTGTTTAATCCTCAGGCCCCAAACGCGCTCCAAATGCTGACCTTGCTCAACGACTTCGAAGAGGCTCTGGATACTCAAGTGTATTTCTGTCCTGAGGCGAATCGGGTGCTGTTTCGAAGAGTGGGTGGAACAGTGAAAGTGTTAAACACGGAGACGGGGCAAACAAAAGAGCTGAGCGCGAACGATCTTGGCATGAAACCGGACAGCACGGATTTCGCACCGTTGCCGGGCACGCCGCTCGTGTTATGTGATGCAACCATTTACGATCTTTGGCAGATGAAAGTAATTGGAAAAGTCCCGCAATTTACCAATAAGAAACCATATGCGGTGGCACTGCTCGAACCGCCGTTAGAACCGAAACCACTTCTCTACTTTAACTCTCCGCGCGGCGAGCAAAAAAAGGATGTAAGCTCACTGGAGAACACTCGTATTTGTGGTTTTGATTTGAGAAAATTGGAGATTGAAAAGCGCATTGATCTGTCCGGCCCATGGGATCAACGAGGAAGTGAACCGGTGTTTTTGCCGGAGGTGAAGAAGATGTTTTTCGTAACTCCAAACAAGCTTGTGGTTTTCTCCGGAGATTCGACACGTTACTTGGTGCAGGAATAGAGCGATTTACT
>CAZCZI010000047.1:0-1284 GCA_964503045.1 uncultured Candidatus Obscuribacterales bacterium | reverse complement strand
TTGCGATTTGATTAGGTGTCAGTGAACTATGAACAAGGTTTCGAAACTTTTGACGGTTCCTCCAATTGCATTGAGCAGTCTCGCATTGTCGATGTTCTTTGTTGGAATTGTGGCACCGAATCGAGATCAGCTGGGTTCAGAACCGGCATTTGCGCAATCGAGCGGCGCCTTGGATGCCGGCAGAAAGTTGTATGAACAAGGACAATATGCAGATGCGTTGGTGACATTCAGGGCTTGTTTGATGCACAATTCAAACGATTGGCAGGCATGGTATTACGTCGGGGCCAGCGAGTATCGTCTGAGGCGCTACGAAGATGCTATTGATTCGTTTAATCGATACTTCTTGCTGTCTGCGCCTAACTCGAGAGATCAGGGTGCTGCGTTCTATTTCCTCGGTTTTTGCTATTACGAGATGGGTCGCTTCCCTGAGGCGCTTGAAGCAATCGAAAAGCATTTCGCAGTCTACAAACATCTTGGACGAAGTCCGGATCCAACTGCATGGGCATTGCTCGGGCGATGCCGATCGGCGACGGGAAAGTATCAAGAAGCGCTTGAACCTTTGAAGAAAGCAGCGATTAAATCGGAGCCCTCAAGCTCGAATTACTACTATTTGGCTTTCGCTCAGTTGAAAGCCGGCAAGCGCGATGAGGCGCTGGCTTCGTTGAAGATGGGATTGAAAATCAATGCAAAGGACGAACAGATTGCCACGTTGATGAAGGAAGAATTTCCCAACGAAGGCAAAACGCAATCGCCGGAAAAGACGAACGTTTCCGAGTGAGGACGGCAAGCAATCAGCGATTTGCAGAAAGCGTCATTGCAAGCAGCTGTTGATAGATTTTTGAATCCATCACGGCAAGAAACTTGCGACCATCTTTCATCTCACACAGCGCGCAAACAGATTTTCTGTTGCCGCCGATGATCAAACCCGCAAAAAGTCCGACAGGACCTAAAAGACTTCCGGCAAGACCCCAGGCGGCCATTTCGGGAAGCTTCTTGACTGATTCTTCCGTTTGCAACTGCACGCTTTTCAAATCGCCGTTGAGGTTGAGCTGATCAAAGGCTCCCCAGAGGACACCCATGTTGAATTCCCAGTCGCCAGGTGTAATATCGCCACCCAGCACCTTGACCTTCTTGTTGTCAAAAATCTTGCTGATTTCCATATTCTGCCTCGTTTGACACGACGTAGGAGCGGATTATATCACCACGGCTTAAAACATGTTTTGAGTTGGTAAGACCAATGATAATCTCGCCCCAGGGTGAAATGTGAGAAGATCCATCTTCTAT
>CAZCZI010000046.1:48535-54600 GCA_964503045.1 uncultured Candidatus Obscuribacterales bacterium | reverse complement strand
GTTATTCCTTTCATGGACAGAGATCCGAGAGATGGCAGTATGGTTCGCATACGTATTGACGGTTATACGATAACGCCGCACGGCTTGTTAGTTCCTGTTGACCGATTGCGTGCCGCCGCAGGTGGTGCTCAGGTGGCCAGTTACAACATCGGAGACAAGGTCGACGCTCTAAGCAATGGTCTGTGGCATGACGCGACAATCATTGAAAAGAAAGGGATCGATCAATATAAGGTGCGTTACGAAGGCGGTGGCAACGTAAATGAAGAATGGGTGGATCCAGCCGGAATAAAACCGGCCGGTCAAGCAGTTGGTGCCCGTGGCGGTCCTGGTGCTTTGAGAAAAGCAGCACGGAATCCAGAAGGAGGGGGCATGACTCCCCAACTCAATAATGGAGTTCCGGTCATTCCAGGTAGCGGCTGGAATGTAATTTCTATTCGCAGTAATGGTAAGACCACGGTTGCAAAATCCGCTTATCAAACTTTCTCATTCAGTAAAGATGGTCGATGGTCAATTACTCATTACAGTCTGGCCGCTGGTCAAATAGGCACTTACAAAGTCCAGGGAAACAGGTTGATCATGACCAATAATCTCGATGGGTTGACTCAAAACTATGCCATGAACTGGAAAGCCGGCGAGAACATCATGGAACTTGATAATGGAAGTACTAATCTCCGGCTTCAGCTATGCTCGACAAACGCTTATGGCGAAAAATAGCAGGAGTTATGAGCAAGAAGACGGCTAAACCAACCCTTCTCGCTGCGATATTCTCCGGCAAGCCGGATAGAGTCAGCGAAGTGCTAAAGTCCGGGGGCGATCCCAATTCTACAGGCTGGGGCGTCAACGCCCAAGCGGCCGCGCAACAGAACGAAGAACTCAAAGACTCGCT
Source organism: uncultured Candidatus Obscuribacterales bacterium (assembly GCA_964503045.1). Taxonomy (GTDB): domain Bacteria; phylum Cyanobacteriota; class Vampirovibrionia; order Obscuribacterales; family Obscuribacteraceae; genus CAYZJR01. The sequence goes on along the minus strand of CAZCZI010000046.1, from coordinate 53,714 downwards.
CGAAACTGATACACCGGAATCACTCGGTCAGTCTACTTACGCGCTCAATGCTGCGGCACAGTTAGGCAACGCTGCAATTTGCACACTTCTGATCGATGCTGGTGCTGATTTGGATGTAGTCGACAAAAGCGACGCTCTAAAATCGATGACACCGCTTTTGGTGGCAGCCGCGCACGGTCATCTTGAAGTTGTAAAACTGCTGGTTGAACGCGGATGCGATGTGCTCGCGCGAGATTCATGGGCGCGAACAGCTACAGCACTCGCTGCCGAACTGGGGAACAAAGAGATTGTTCAATTCTTACAATCTCATCTCAGCAAACTCGACCGCAAGTGGTCGCTGCCGGAAGCTGCCGTCAACGGTCTCACGACCGAAGTTAAGGTGCTCCTGAAGAATGGAGAGTCGCCAGATGCTATAGACACGTACGGTCTATCATCGCTGACTTATGCGTGCAACTATTACTTCATCGACATCGTCGACGCTATCCTGGCAGCCGGTGCCAATCCTAATCTTGGTGCAGACTTCGATAAGGCGCACAATAAATCAGTGAAAGCGCGGATCGCTGGCTTGATGGAGCTGGTTGAACCACCGTCGAGCAAGCTTACATACGCTCGCATAGTCGGACACAATCCGATACGCAGTTTCCTTTATGGCGAGCCGCCGCTAATTGCTGTGTGCGGTTGCAAGCGTATGGAACTCGCGCGTAAATTGATCGCCGCTGGAGCTGATGTAAATGCACAGAGCAAAATTGGCGGTGTGACACCAGTCATGATGACCATAAAGGCACAAGATGCAGCCATGTTTCAGATGTTGCTTGATGCCGGAGCGGATATAAGGCTTCGTGACAAGGCAGGCGGAACTTGCCTCGAATGGTCTGACTTAGAAAAGACAATGGCTTCACCAATGTCGGAGCTGTTTGACATAATCAAGTTGCTAAAAGCGAAACTGGGACTCGAAGAGAAGCAGCTCGATTTCAAAAAGGCTTGGAAAGAATTCAAAGAAGTCGACGCTAGCGAACCATACAAGAAGGTCATCGAGCAGTTGACCACGCTGTGCCAGAGCAAGCCCTATCCGTGGAAAAAGAGAAAGGGAGTATATCGGTTCTATCCCAAGGATTGGGATGGTCTTGCTGCACGTTATGGCAAGCCGGCAGATTATCACAGCAGTGCCAAGAGAGATCAAAAGCACGACAGAAAAGTGGAGATCACGCGTCATCTACAAGACGAGATTCGTAAAACCGGATACACTCTCCTTTCGCACAAAGACGAGCAGGGCTCCGACATGCAATTGCTGTTCCCGACAAAGGACAAGTACGCGATTATCGCGGCTTGCGGCACTGACGGAGCGAACTATGGGCTGAGCACGGACATGATCATAGAAACGTTGCAAGACATCGAGAATCAATATCCGTTTGAGATCACAGACTGCATGCACGACGCGCTAGGTGGAACGTTCACCGCACCAATTAAACATCCGCTGGAACTCGCCAAGACACTCTGCGATTTCTGCAACAGTCTGGTCGACGGCGAGATGACAACCTCGGCAGAAGATGTTGCCGATGAGATCAAAAAGTCAAACCGCTTTTATCTGTGGTGGGATTGATGTGATATTGAAATCTTGCGGTCAAGGATCTCAAAATCGAAATTGTCAGTGCCGAATCTTGCATTGTGGGTTCGAGTTGAAGTATTTGCGCATACCCGCGCTACTAACAAATGTATTTCGCAAGTTTAGCGACTTGAGGTTTGAACAATTCTCAAGACTAGTCAGTCCTTTGTCTGTAATCTTGTTGCCCTCGAGATCGAGCTTTCGAAGGTTCTTCAACTGACAGACCGACTGCAGTGCCTTGTCTGTGATCTTCGTCTCGGACAGATTGAGCGCTTCAAGTTGAGGCAGTGACCGCACCAGCATAGCGACATAGAAATCGTTGATGTTATTGTTGCCCACATCAAGATCTCGCAGTTCCTTCAAATTGCCGAGCTTCTCAATTCCAGGGCCATGAACAAGAGTTTTTGAAACATCTAGCTTCACGATTGCTTTTGAGTTGGCGATTTCTTTCAATCCCTCATCGTTGATGTCGGTATTGCTCAAATCCAAATCTCGCAATCCTTTTACGCGTGCCAAATCCTTTGGACCGGTCTTCGGTAAACGAACATCATGCAATCTAATTCGGTGAAGGTCTCCTTCATTGAGATTGGTCAGGCAACCCAGTTTCGAAGCGCCTTCAGGCGTGACTATCAAATAGAGAACATGATCCTTCGGAACAGTAATAGCTCCTACCGCCGGACCTTTAAGCTTAGCCGTCTTGCTTGAGGCGGCACCGGATGCAGTGGCGGGCAGGAGCAGTGCTGTTCCAGGGCTGTCTGAAGCATCTTTGGGAAATTGCACTGTGCGCTGCTTTGCGATGAGCGCGGCAAAGGATTTCGCAACAGTTGCAGTCGCTGCAGAAGTGGTTTCTGTTGCTTTTGAAGGTGAGGCAAATGCACGGAGATTGCCGAAAGACAGGACGAGACATGTTCCACCGAGTGCCAGTGCGGTGGTTGCCCATGACTGCACCTTCATTGTTCTGCGCCTGCAGTTTCGGAAAGTGGAACGGTAAACCAAAAAATGGTCCCACCACCGGGATTGTCTTTTACTCCGATTGTTCCATTGTGAGATTCGATGATCTGGCGCGCGATCGGCAATCCAAGACCTGTTCCCTTATGCGTGTGTGCAGTCTCTTCCACCTGTTTGAAGCGTTCAAAAATCTGGTCTTTCATAGAGTCGGGAATGCCAGGACCGCGGTCTTGAATTTCGATTTGTGCATGGTTACCGTTTTTCAAGCAAGTCATGGTTATTGCTTCACCTTTTGGTGAGAACTTTATTGCATTCGCCAGCAGATTCACAATTGCTTGCGTAATCCTGTCGGAATCAACGTTTATGCCGAAATCGTCTCCCTCGACTTTGAGGTTCAACTCCTGTTTCTCAACCAAGCCTTCAACAGCGAGAGCAGACTCGTGCATGATGTCTTGGACTGAGCGTTCCGAAAGGCTAAGGGTGAACTTGCCTGACTCGAACTTCTCGTAATCGAGAAGGTCGTTGACGAGCCGAAGAAGGCGATCGGCAGATTGTTCTGCGCGCTCTACGCGCTGTGTTCCTGCGTCGGTTAGTTGTCCGGCTGTTCCCAAAAGCAAAGAGTCGAGCACGACTTTTATCGAGGCAATAGGCGAACGTAAATCGTGCGCGATTGTGTCCATGAGTTGCTGTTTGATTCGCTCAAACTCACGTTCTCGTGTGACGTCTCGTACTACGCAAAAGAGAGCGCCTTCGCCTTGAGACCAAAAACAGGAGAACTGAGTGTCGATTACCCGGCCGTCTTTTCTTGTAAGTTGCGCATCAAAAGATGCTCCCTGAGCCGATGGTTGCGAATGTTTCTCCAATGTCTTTATGGTCGCCTCGCTGTCGCCTGCAAGAATCTGAGCTACTCGCAGCCCAAGCAAGTCATCGGATCGATATCCCCATACTTTTTCAGATGCGGCTGAGACGCGCACAAAGCGGAGATCTGAATCTATTGAGCAGAGCACATCAGTTGCATTGTCTAACAAAGCCTTTTCTTTGCTGACAGCTTCTTGCAGTGCCGTAGCCATTTGATGGAACTTCAAATCTAACTCCGAAATCTCGTCTCCTTCACCAAGTGGCTTGGTGAGCGGCTGTCCCATGGCAAGCCGGCTTGCGTTGTTTTGAACTACTGCCAGGCGCCCGGTGATGTTGCGCGAGAAATATGCAGCAAGTATAGCCGCGACGAAGATGTTCCCCAACGCCCCAACAGCCATCAGTACCATGGTCATCGATCGCAAATCGCCACTGCCTGTTGTAGAGCGCAAGATGTCTTCGCCGCGCTCGGTCAGCGCGTCGAAATCGTTGACGAGCGACTCCATAAACATCAATTTGTTTTTGTGGAATATGCGCGGGTCCAAGTCGCCGCCAAAGTGACGACTCGAACCGTTTCGAAGCTTTACCAAAAACTCTCTTGCAGGAACTGAGTCTTGAAGCGTTGTCTGCACCAACTTCTCGATCTCAGGATAGCCGCGAACTAGTTTGCTGAGTTCTTCTTCTTGTGCGCGCAGCCTGATTAGTTGCTTATCGACTGTTTCTCCTGCGCTGGGGCTGCGCGTAGAATGCCAAAGTCTGGCAGCCAAAACCGCTTTGTTGTAGCCGGACAACATGCTGGAAGACAGAGCTGTAAGCCGGAGCCCAAACATCTCACGTTTGAGATCGCGCTCTGCTTGATCCAATGTGAAAATCAAACCACCGATGAATGCAAGGCTTGCAATCACAGGCGTCGTGACGATCAGAATTCCTTTGGCGCGCAGAGATAGAAATGATCTTGCTGTCATGAGAAGTTAGTCTGGTCAGCCGTCAAACTTGTATCCTCTGCCTATAACCGTGGTGACGATTGATGGTTTGCCGGCAATATCAATTTTGTTCCTCAACCTTGTTATGCATTTTCGCACGGCTTCAATACTCGAGTCTGAATCGCAAGACCACAGGCGATCCAAAAGTTCCTCTACGCTAAAAACTCTTCCTTTATTGCGCATTAAGAACTCCAATAGTTCAAACTCTTTTGGATGCAACTTGATCTCTTCGGCTTCTCTAAAGCATTTGAAATCGGCTATCTGCAAGATGATGCTGCCGCCTTTGATTACTTCACCGGTATATTCAGATGGACGCCGCAGGAGCGCTCGCACGCGTGCCCGCAGCTCCACCATCTCAAATGGTTTCGCCAAATAATCATCGGCACCTGTTTCCAGCCCCGTCACTTTGTTGTTGGTGCTGCTGTTTGCAGTAAACATCAAAACCGGTGTCTTCTTTCCTTTGGCTCTGAAGCGGCTCAGTATGTCGATTCCCTGGAGTGAGGGGAGGTTCCAATCCAAAATGACGAGGTCATAGTCGAGGCTCTCAAGCCGTTCCCACCCATCAGCACCATCTGTGACTGCTTCGACAGTAAAGTGCTCTTTCTCCAGCATGTCGACGACGCCGCCGGAGATAACCTCATCGTCTTCCACAATCAGAATTTTTGTCATCGAACGCCCGCACTCGTTGCATTTCGTGTTACGCAAGCACTATAGCAGCATCCAAAATCAATGTGAACTCGATGTCCAATCAATGTCCAACCGGGCGGCTATTGTGCACGCATAGAGGTTT
>CAZCZI010000046.1:28752-48435 GCA_964503045.1 uncultured Candidatus Obscuribacterales bacterium | reverse complement strand
TGCAAAGCCACCGATGATCTCCCTTCTTTTGAGTTTGCCGAAATGCAGCATTTGACTCGTGGCATTGGATCATTTGTTGAAGGGGGTGTCGATACTGTCGCTACCCAAGCGTATTTCGATGACCTCTTCAAGCGTTTCGATGTTGGCGAAAAGGGATATCTGAGCCATGCGGATATAGTCAACGCGCTGAAAGATCAGACGCTTTGTGGTTACGACGTGCGGGTTTTGAAGCGCTTGCGAGATGACTTTTCGTCGTTCGCCGGACTTTCCGATGACGAGATCTTGTTTGAGCGTAATCTCTATCTCAATGATTTGAAGCAGTTCGTCCATCTCTTCGAGGTGAACAAGCAATGGGATAAATCACAGGCGTTCTTTAAGGAGCATTGGAACACGCTCACTCAAGACAATCACGATGACGTGGTCACTAAAGAAAACGTGCAGGCGATCATGAGCGAAGGACGAATCGATGGTAAGCCGCTCTCGATGGCTGAAATGGAGAGTCTTCAAACGCTGTTGGACAATTGGCGTTCGATTGCCGATCCTGATTTCACCACGGATGAATACCTGAATCCATCGATTAGCTCTTTCGACATCTATAAGTTCGACCCTGTAGCTCAGATTCTTTAGTTTGTGATGAGTGTCCAATCAATGTCCAACCGCAAGTCTATTGTCTAAGAGTCCCCGAACGAAACCCTCCCACAAACTCTAGGAGCGAACAGATGGATTCTCTAAATACATCAGAAGCCTTTGGTTCTCAAAGTGATGCGGCTCTTCAAGCCAAGCTTTACTATGCAGCGACTCCCGATCGCAAAGGAGCTGACAATTTGGAGGGAACGAAATTAGACTATGGCACGCAAGCGCGTGCATATCTGCCGACAATCGAGATCAGTGATGACACTTCAACTGCAAATGACGCGCTCACGGGGCAGCCTTTTGCGTTACCAAAGATTGACTTTGATGAGATCGGTGCTGCGCGAAAATCTGCACAAGACGAGCAGGCAAGGTTTCAACATGAGAAGCGTCGACAAGCCCAGGATGCCGTGCGGCACCAAGACGTGGAGACCATGAAAGACTTCGATGCGGTGGTCGAGACTCGGATAGAGTTGGCTGTGTCCACTTTTGAGAGAACTGTGAAAGCTGCTGCTAATAAGGGTCTTGATTGTGCTGCTGTCTATGACATTCCCGAGCGACCTGTGTTGAGGGGAGACCAATGGGGTCCACGGCAGCGTAGTGAATATAATGACGCGAAACATGGTTACTCTTACGGCGGTTCGCCGGAAAACCAACCACGTCGCTTGCCGCCGGACCAAATTGTTGAGCTGGACATCGTTGGATCAAAACTCAGAGATTCCGAGAAACAGTTTGTTGAAAGTCTGATTGCAGGCGGGTGGAACCCACGGCTTCTTGTACGCGCCAATGGCTCAAAGGCGATCTGCGTGCAACTGCCGTAATTGAAAGTTTAGCGGAGGGTCAGTCAGTCACCAGCGATGGTGGCTGATTGCGTTTCTGCGGTTTGTGTCGCACGATCAATCCCAAACCCAAAACCATGGAATCGCTTCATCCTTCCGTTGGGTCGCCACGGTTATGAGCAAGTTGGGCAAGCGCTTCTGCAGCTCTTTCATGTAACTGCCTGGATAATCTGTGTACATGCACAACTGCCGCAGTTGTTTCACGGACTCGAGCGAGGTGACTTTCTCTGCGTGACCCACGACAGCAAGCAGTTCCAGCGATTTGATCTTGGAAAGACTTGATGCACCAGCTGGTGTAATGAAGTTTGAAGAAAGCGCCAACTGCCTGAGAGAGGGCAAATCGGCGAGGCAGCGTAAACCTTTGTCGGTGACTTTCGAGCCAATCAGACTGAGTGATTTCAGGTGTTTCAGCCTGCCTGTGCCAACCATCGCTTTTAGCTCTTTGTCGTCAATCGTGGTTCGACTTAAATCTAGGACCTCGAGATTGGCAGGCAGAATTTCGTGAGTGTAGTTGTGAACATCGGTGCCAGAGAGGCTCAATCGCTGGAGATGCGGATCATTGCGCAGTTTTGTCAGCGAAAACTCATTGATGTTTTTGCAATCGGACAAGTCCAAGGAGATTAGTTTCCACTTTTGGATAACTTTTTCAATCCACTGGTTCGTTACGCTGGAATCGCGCGCGTCTAGATATCGCACGTCCTTGATGCCGGCAAGTTGCTTCCATTGATCTTCAGTGTAAACCCAGCCGCCCAGCACTAGTTCGAAACTATCCGAGTTTGCCAATTGATTCACATGAGACTGTTTTTCATCGGTCAAATCGTCTGTGGCATTGATGTTTCCTTGGGTGGGAACGGTTGCAGTATTGGGCGTAGTCAGAGATTCCATGAGGGCTTTTCCCGGAAAGCTCATATGAGTCAGCTCTGAAAGCAAGCAAAACATCACAATCAAACCGCAGAGACAAAGAGCGATGAAGGAAGCGTAGGTGAGCTTATCCATGATCGTTGGCTTTGGTGGCGGCGGCGGTGCTTCCTCCAAATGATCTAGAGCATGCCGCGATTGTCGATGAACGCGATCGAAGAAGTCGGAAAGATCTTGCCTGTTGGGCTGAAACTGCTGCTCAACAGGTTCTTTGAGAAACCTACCGATGTCTAAGTTTCCTTGCTCATAATCCAAAAGGTCGACTTTCAACTCACCGGCTGTTTGGTAGCGCTTCTTCGGAAGTTTCTCTAAAAGCTTGGCCACGATTTTTTCGATTTCAGGCGGAAAGTCTGCGCCAAAACATGCTGCTTCCAACGATATCGGCGCTTCCGTCTGGTGCTTGATCAAGGTCTCGAGAGCCGTTTCTCCGGTAAACGGCGGCAGCCCGGTGAGGCATTCATACATGACACAACCAAGAGAGTAGAGATCTGAGCGCGGATCGATTTCACGACCCAGACCTTGCTCGGGGCTCATGTATGGAGGACTTCCAAAGATATCTCCGGTCTGCGTCAGGGCGATTGGTGCGGTGTCGTCTTTGGAAAGCACCTTGGCTATTCCGAAATCCACAATTTTGATTGTGTCATCGGCAAGAATCATGATGTTGCTGGGTTTCAAATCCCTGTGAATGACACCGTTGTCGTGCGCTTGAGTGAGCGCATCGCAGGTTTGCAGAAGAATTTGCCAGGTTCGCGCGATTGCCAGCCGTCCTGACTCTTTGACGAGGGTCGACAAAGACTTGCCTGACACGTATTCCATCGCCAAGTAGTGCTGTCCTTGTTCGGTTATTCCAAACTCGTAAACGTGCACGATGTTTTTATGGTCGAGGCGACTGGCTGCCTTGGCTTCGAGTTGAAATCGACTGACCGATTCGGGGTTAGTCATGTATTTCGGGCGCAGCAGTTTCAGCGCCACGTGACGTTTGGTGGCGACATGAACTGCCTTGAACACTTCGGACATACCGCCGGAGCCTATGACCTCAATGATTTTGTATTTGCCGTCAATGATTGTGCCAAGCACGTTTTGTATGCGCTTATCATCGGCTTCGATTGGCTGGTGTTCACCCGATTCTTCCAGCTCGGATATATCTTGCCCCGGACCTTCCGTTGCGGTGGCGGTGGCTAGGGCCGGAGATTGCTGTTCATCTTGGGTCTCACCAACTTCTTGGCTAGACACAACCGCTTTCATTTTTTCCGGCGTGTCTTCAGCCAGCTCAACCTTATTTGGATCGCGAAAAGCGTGTGACATTCGGCCTGTTGCTCAATCGGTATAAACAATATGCTCTTATAACAGTATGCCCTGAGCTCGGCAGGATCATTCGCGATTGGTGACGGTATCGCTTGCAGATTCTGCGGTGGGTTGAGAGTGCGCAGTTTGATGGAGGTGTCACTGTCGCTGGTGTCAAACTACGCGTGGTGTCACCGGCAAATCATTACGTTTCTTTGCGGAGGCGGAAACAATGCGGTTCTTGTCCTCTGTATGTACCACGAGTGTTGCGATACGGGTGATGTGAAGATTCCATAAATGCACTGTGCCTGTGGCTGGAATGCCTTAATTGGCGTGGCTTTTGGCGCGTTCGAAATATGACTGCTCTGCCTTGCGCTTCCGATGCGATGTCGCTATCCTCGGGTGAGGTGCGCACTGCACGCGCACTTCACATAGGTTCACCTTACCAGTCAAGCTTTACCGTCTCTTAACCTGAATCGTGTAAATACTAGACTGTGCAAGGAAAGGAGTGAACTGACAAATGAGCAGAACATCTCCGGATGGTTCCCAATCACAATCTACACAACAACAACTTGGCTCACGTGGTCTCGATCATCTGCCAAGAGCCGTAAAGCTAATTATCACCGACGTTGATGGCACGCTGGCATCCTTCTGGGATTACTTTGCGCCGGCTATGCGCGAGTACATAGTATATTTGCGCGAGAAAGTCGGAGATGATGGTGTCTCTTTTGCAAAAGAAATCGGTCACGTGATGCATAAGCGCGGCACTCACGAGCATCCGTGGGCGCTGGAAGAGACACAATTCGCGCGAAGATATGCCAATGATCCGCAGCAATTCAGAAATGAGTTTGTCGATCCGTTTTGGAAGCTTTTGGATCAGAATCGATATAACTATCTCAGAGCATTTCCCGGCGTAATTGAAACTCTAAAAGGCTTGAAACAACTCGGTTTGAACATAGTGGCCCTGAGTGACGCACCCGAGCACATGGCAATTGCAAGAAACAAGCAGTTGTTCAATGGTTTGCTTGACGCGGTGTATGCGCTCGAGAACGTCGTCCCCTCAGATGAAGAACTCTTTCACGCGGATGCGCTCCCCTTTGGCCATGAGCGTATTCAGCACCTTCGCAATGAAGCGGCCGATGCCGCCACCAAGCTGATTGCTATACCGAAAGTGTTTGAGAAGCCTAATCCTTCAGGGATTGATCGTATTCTCAATGACTTCGACGTATGCCCGGATGAAGTCCTCATGATCGGAGACAGTCTGGCAAAAGACGGTATGGTCGCGGCAGCGCGATCGATTCGATTCATCTGGGCGCACTATGGGGTGCATCTACCGGCTGAGTACGACATGCTTGTAAATGGTCTTCTTAAGCCAGAAGAAGCATTTACTCTGGTCGATGAAGTTAAGGAAGAGTCACCGAAACCGGTGGCAGTGGCGGCCCGATTCGAAGAGATTGGACGACATCTTTTGGCTAGCTAGTATCGACTAAAAGGTCGCACCAGTGGGCCTGTGTTATGATGATTCGACGCGGCGGCGACTTCGTTGAAAATACCATGACGCAGTGTCAACCAACTTCCAGTGCCAACAATGCTAACTCGGCAGCAGACGAGCCTAAGACAACGACTCGAAAGCGTTCACGACTTGGCAGGCGCATCGCTTTGGTTGCAGTAACTCTTGTTGTGGGCTTCATCGCCTTGATGGTGGGTGAAAGTTTTGGGTTGCCACCTGAGGTGGCGGTTGATCCAAGTGAGCCAGATCGCCCTAGTGTCCGCGAAATTCCAAACTTTCATCGAGTCGAGACATATTTCTATCGCGGTGCAATGCCTACGGTGCGCGGAGTGAAATGGTTGAAAGAGCACGGCGTCAAGACCATCATTGATGTTCGCGACAAACCGCTAAATCCAATCTTGGGCGAGGGCATCACTGCCAGGTTAATGGGTTTCAACTACATTCACATGCCAATCACGACAATGCCGTCCGAGAAACAGACCAATGACTTCCTTGCCTGTGTCGAAGAAGCCTCCAGAGACAGCGCCAAAGCACCGATCTTTTTGCATTGCGCACATGGCTCCGACCGCACCGGTTATCTGGTAGCTTTATGGCGCATGAAGCACGAGGGCTGGCGTTGGTCAAAAGCGTTGTCTGAAATGTTTCACTATGGCTTTCTCATTCATCGTTTTGATGGAGATCGGGAGGTGGAGCTTAACATGAAAGATCCATCGAACTGGGGAGGACCTTCGCTGCCTAACCACAAACCGGGTCAGGAGCGCGGGTTGCAGTGAGTGAATCAGGCTCTCCGAGCGGGGCGCCCCCGAGCAAGCAAGAAGATGTCGTCATAGTCGAGAATCTGCGCAAAGAGTTTAAAGGTCAAGTCGCTGTCGAAGACGTCTCCATGCGGATCGCCCGCGGTGAGATCGTTGGATTGCTGGGAGCCAATGGCGCCGGTAAAACTACTGCTCTGCAGATATTGCTCGGCCTCATCTCGCGCACCAGCGGTGTCGTTAAGATGTTTGGACTTGATCCCGAAACCCATCGCACAGACATTCTTGGGCGTTGCAATTTCTCGTCCGCTTATGTTGCTTTGCCTTACAATCTGCGGGTTTGGGAGAACTTGAAGATATTTGCCGAGCTGTACTGCATCAAAGATCCCAAAGGGAAAATTCAAGAGTTGATGGAGATGTTTGGAATCAGCCATCTCAAAGATCGGCTCACTGGCGCCCTTTCGTCCGGGGAGTCGACCAGGCTGAACCTGTGCAAAGCTCTTTTGAATGATCCTGAGTTGTTGCTTTTGGATGAGCCGACAGCCAGTCTAGACCCCGATATTGCAGACAAGGTGCGGAAGTTGCTCAAGTCTGTTCAAAAGAAAAATGGCATTACGATTCTAAGCACTTCTCATAACATGCGCGATATCCAGGAGCTTTGCGACCGCATTTTGTTTTTGCACAAAGGAAAAATTATTGCTGAAGGAACAGCTGATGAGATCATGGCTCAATTCGAGCGAGAGTCTCTTGAAGATGTATTCATCAGAATTGCCCGAAGCGGCGAGGTCGAACCGGCTGATGAAACGGAGCTCTCTCTATGATGAAACTGGTTCAGCTCGAACAAGCTTTTTTGAGAGGCGAAAGCTATGAACTGGCATAGGATAAAAGCGCTGCTTCTGCGTTATGGCTATGTGTATTCGCGCAACACATTTCGTGCATGCGATATCGTCTTTTGGCCGTTTATGGATCTTCTTGTCTGGGGTTACGTTTCCGTATATCTGACTCAAAAATCCGTACCTACTGCGGTCACATTTTTCATAGGCGCCATCATCTTCTTCAATATTTTGTACCGGGTTCAACAGGCGCTCACTGTCTCTTTCTTGGAAGATATCTGGTCGCGTAATTTGTTGAACATCTTTTCTGCGCCGATTACTTTGAGCGAGTTTGTGGCCGCCACCTACATCTTGGGATTGGCTCAAGCTTTCATTGTCGGGTTGGTAATGACTATCTCGGCGCACTTCCTTTACTCCTTCGAATTGGCGCAGATGGGCTTGAGTCTAATTCCATTGTTTCTCAACCTGCTTCTTATGGGGTGGGCTCTAGGAATGATGACCACCTCGATGATTCTCCGGTATGGTCATCATGCCGAAGCGCTGGCCTGGGCCGTTCCATTTATAATACAGCCACTATCGGCGGTGTTTTATCCCGTCGCTGTTTTGCCGAAATGGATACAACCAGTCGCCTACTGCTTGCCCTCCACGCATGTGTTTGAGGGGATGCGCCACATTCTTGCAGGCAATCCGATGGACACTAATGGCTTGATGATAAGCTTCGGGTTGAACGTGTTGTATCTCTCGGTGGCAGGAGTTGTCTTCAAATCCATGTTCAACGAGGCTCGCAAGAGTGGAAGGCTGACGAAGCTGGTAACTTAGCGAATGCGGAACCTGCAAGCCGAATCAACCGATGGCCCTAGGTTCCAGGTCGAAAGAATTCAATCCACTTTATTGGTTCGGGTTCGGGATTGGTATCGCAGGCGATGCGCAGTCCGGGGCGTTCGAAGATGAGACCGTGCATGTTGTCTTGCTTTGTGAGTTTCAACAAACCGAATGCCACTTTTGCTTGAGCGAGATTCGAGGGGACTTGTTCGAAGGAGTGGTTCGACTTCAAAGCATTTGTCTGAGTTGAAAGCGCCGGAAGAACGCGAATCTTGGCGATGACGTGCGGTGCGTCGTCCATGAAAGTGAGAATGAGGCTGCCGCCAAAGAACTCATAGCACTTGGCGTTTAGCAGTTCATAACTATCAGATGGTGAACCTAATAGCTCTACCGCTTCTTGAAACGTCGAGAGATTGGGAATCATGTTGCTCCAGCCTTGAGACGGCTGCCAGCCTGACTTTTCAAAATCAGAATCGGAAATAGTGACTTGTGGAAGGTCCGGCATTATTTTTTCTTCGACACTGTAACTTCAAAATCTTTGATCATCTTTTGGTTTTCTGGTGTGTTGGCAACGATGGTCCCATCAGGGATTCGGATCATTTTCGACTCACCAACTGCAGACTTGCCGTATGTCAGATCGAGATCTTCCTGGTCCTTTCCTTTGATGTATTCATAGATTACAGGGCTGCGTGAAAGGAGCAATTCTCGGCGTTCTTTCGACACTCGAAGCATCATCAATGCTTCTGCTGCGACTTCAACAGCGTTATCGAAGTAGTCTGTCGGAGGGGGATAGAGTGCTCTTTTCCTTACGTCTTCCGCCGATAGTTGAAGTGCTTCGTCGTCCGTTTTCACTACCTTGCCGTCTTTGTCGACTGGCTTGCCTTGCGCATTTGTAGCGATCCAAGTCTCACCTTCGGAATACTTGTAGTAGTCGTTCTTCTTGCCTTGGATCAACCAAATCGTTTCTTTTGAGTCTTGGTCGTCGTACGGTGCCCAACCAAGCCGTTTGCACGCTTCTACCAAGGTTTTCTCGGTTTCCCAACCAAGTCTATAGATTGTGTTGTGCCCCAATTCATGCGTAAGAAGAGATTGTATTGTGTATTCCTCAGATGTAGAGCCCGCCGAAATCTTTGAATCTTTTTCGGTCAACAACATTCCATCAGTTGCTCCGAGCCACACGTAAACAGCCGGGCGCCCGTCTTTGTCGGTCTTCACAAAATTTGCCTTGGTGCTTTCGTCGTCGCGTTTTACATATTTGTCTTTGAGGAAGTAGAACTTCACGGCTGTTCCATCCAAAGCTTTTGTGCTGGGCTGGGCATTGCCCAATGTTGCTTCGATGCCGTAAAGCTCGGTGAGCTTTGGCGCACGTGCTTTTACCATTTCTCCTCGGGCGAACGACTGATCGGGATTGACCTTCAGCACTTGTTTTTCGACGTCTTCGCCTTCGGCAGCGAACTGTACTCCATACTGTTTGGTGAGGTCGGCTTTCTTTTCGTCTTCCAGTTTTTTCAGCTGAGCGTCAACAGAAGCGATACCTTCTTTCGTGTTTTCGACGGGCTGAGTGAGCGCTACCTCTTGCCCGTTTACTTTGAGCTTGGCGACAAATTTGTCACCGTCGCGCGTCAAAGTAATGCCGTGCGTTTTGTAGATGCTCAAAATTGACGGACCATCGTTCTTGTCGGCGGCTGGTTGGGTCTTTGGCTTTTCGCCGACTTCTTGATGTTCTGGCTTTTGGACCTCGGCTTGTGTCGGGGTCTCGCCTTCTTGTTTGGGATCTCGCAGGAAGTATTCCAAAGTAGACCTGTGTCCTTTGTGCTTCACCGTCGAATAATTTGTTCCCTTCAAATGATCGTCTTCAAACTGTTGCCAGGTGGTGACTAGATTGAGGGGTGGCTCACTCCGTCAAGCTAGTATTAATAGAACGGTCTACTACGAAAGAGGAAATAAAAATTTGAGGAACCCTGATTGCGAGTCTAAAAAAGTTCAGCGATTTCAAATTCCTTTGGCAAAAATGGATTTAAATCAAAGTTGATTTCTTTTCTTTGCCCGGGAGACATAGGCTGGCACAAGGAAAGGAGTTCTTCGTACTTCTTGGAGCCCGGCGCGAAGGTAATTGGCATTTTTGCCATCAACTCCTTTTGATGCTGAGCTTGCTCGGTGGCTGACCGTTTGATGGACTCGCGTTCACTGTTGCTTTGTTGCAACGATCCAGTAGCGCAAAATCCAGCAGTCGGTGAATACAGGTCCTTATGAGCATAGAAAGCTAGGGTACCATCGGATTGCAGATCACAATCAAATTGACCAATGACTCTGTTGGCAAAACGTTGGCGAACTAAACGATCGAGTTCGTACAGCGATTCTTTACGGTTGTTACCAGCTTTTCTATAGGTGTCTGCAATAGCATCTGCAACCTTCTGATGCGCCTCTGAGCCAAGCTTTTCATCAGAAAGTGCCAGCCAAGCACTGTGCAATTTGTAAATTGCATACCTCGTGTCATTGGCTTCAAGCGCCGCTCTGCCATCTCTAAGTAGTTGCTGCCAATTCGATTCCGTGGCAGTCGCAATTTCACTGCCTATAAGCAACAGACACAATAATAAGAGGAACGAAAAGATCTGTTTTTGTCTATTCATTTATTTGCCGAACATGTCGAAAAGGGAGGAAGCCGGTAAATGATACCACCTTCCTCCCTTGGCTATGCGGCTAGAGAACTCGCATCTAGGCACTTTATGGAGTGCCACCAGTTGCAACAGAGTCCATGTACAACTTAGTGTCGTGGAACTTGTTTGCGATGAAGTTGCCCAACGGCACATTCACGATTGAACCCCCAAGCCGGTAGCCGAACACGTTTGCGAAAAAATGTGACTCACTGGTGTCGGCGGCAGTAAAGACACACTGCGCGACCGTCCAGTTAGAAGTTCCCGTCTGGGTACCAGGGTTCCACGGCTGGTTATACAAAGTCTGACAGTTAGCTGGAATAGTGACCCCAGTGAAAGCATTCGCACGGGTTTCGTGGTCCAGGTCGTAGATGTCGTTCGCTTTTGCAGTGTTGTAGTTCGAACCACCGTTAAACGACGGGAAACCTTTGATTCTGTCAAAAGCATGTCCAAGCTCGTGATAAACAGTACGCTTGAGGGTAGCCTGCGGAATTGCGGTGCCGTCAGATCGCTTTTTCAGGATGCCCACAGATCCGACAGGAATACTGGCGTTGTGAGGATCTCCGGAGCCAAGTGTGACGCCCAGGACGTACACACCACCACCGGGATTGCTATACGATGTGCCCCACTCCGAGTTTAGAGCAGCCAGGTTTTCGAAGAAGTAAACCCGCTGGTGATTGGTTGTGAAAAGGTTTGAGTTGTACTTCGGCGTGGTTGTCGAAACGGCATTGCCGATCTGCTGCGCGGCCTGCCAAGTCCAGCCGAAGGCTGTATCCGTCGACGCACTGCCATTCCCGCAGTAGTAGGCCATCGAAACCGCAGGGCTTGAACCTGGATCAGTATTTCTAGGCCAGTTATTGATGTTTGACGACGGTGTGTTTGAGATGGGCGGAATGGGATACGTTGTGCAGGCCGCATTTGCTGCCGGAGCAGCTAGGAAGAAGCCCGCCAAAACGGCCAGGGCTCCGAGCATTCTGATTGCTCGTTTCATGTTCTCTCCATTGTGTTGGGTTGGTATTTCGCCTTTGCGCAAAGTCAGATCCCAAAGCCTCTCGCAGCGATTTAGCTACGATAGCTCTGGCTGTTCGAATCACGGAAAACTTACTGGGGCTTGGTGTTAGGACTCTGACGAAATGGACAAAGGACAGAACTACTCTTGAAGATTTAGGTGGATTGGCTCTAGTTTCATCGTTACAGAACTTTAGCTGCTTTCAAATATCAAAAGTGCGCAGTAGTGAGTGGTTGCACCGTTTTTCTGGTTTTCAATTTGATCTAAAAATCCACTTAAAAAAGGCGTCTTCACCCTTTTGAGCTATGACACGGTTAGCGCAAGTACTGGATGTCATGTCAAGAGTGCCGATCCGTTGGCGAGATCGCCATGTCAAGCGTGTTTGGGGCAATTCATGCGGGTATAGAGGTAGAGTAAGGGCTGTGATTTAGTTGGCTGGGAACAATGAAAACCCAGGCTGGCAGCCGCATTTTATTGGTAACACAGAAAGAGGCGACGACGATGTTTAGGGCAAATGGCGGATTTTTCGGATTTATCAAACAACTCTTCGGCGTGTTGATTCCTTCGGGCGGAGACAACGCCTGGGACGATTACAAACGTGCGCGCATGGCGCCGTCAGCTGTTGCCGTTGAGGACAGGTAGGCGGTTTTGCGTAAAGCCTCTGTATTCTTGCGATTGAGCTAGGATGATCTTTCGTGCCTGCCCATAAGCTTCTTCGGCTTCGGTGTGGCGTTCGGTCACAAGAAGAAGCTTTGCATAATCTCTCAAAACATCTGCAATGACTGGGTGATTGCGCTCTATGTGTCGTTCGCGCAGACCCATCGCCTTTTTCAAAATGGCTTCTGCCTCTTCGAATTTTTTGAGTTTGGTGTAAATCGAACCAAGCCGGCTGTAGTATGTCGCCAGCCTTGCCCAATCTACAGGTGCGGCTTTTTCGATGATAAAGATAGCTCTACTGAGGAACGGTTCGCACTGGTCGTGTCGATTTGTGGCGTAGAGTACTCCTGCCAGATTGCATAAATCCGATGCCAGTCTTCTGTCGTCTGGTTGGAAAAACTTTTCGGCAAGAAGAAGAATTTGCCAGTAAAGACCCTCGGCTTCGGGCAAGCGACCGTGCTCGAGATATGAGTGTGCCAGTCTCAGATAAGTCTGGCGCAGAGCGCAGGCATAGTTGTACTTCATCGCATCTTTGGGAACCCTGATCTCGGCAGTCGTCGGCGTCTCGACCTTGAGCTCATCATCGGGTGATTCTGCAACTTCTTTCGGAGGGAAACTGGTTTTGGATGTGATACTGCGGGTGGGGCCACCGGTTCCTTTGTAGTGTGGATCTTTGACTAAACCCAAATCGACTAGAGCCTGGGAGATTGGCTTGTCGCCCGGATAGACGTATGAGAGGCATTTCGCGGCTTGCGATGGATTGACGAAACCGTTGTCGACCATCTGTTGCAAATTCAAGCCGGCATCGAGCATGAATCTTGACACGAAACCTAGTCCCACTAACATTTCGCCGATTGGACGTTTGCATGAGATTCCCATTTCCAATGCAGCCAACACATCTGCCTTGGTGAGCAGTCCGGCAAGAACAAACAGTTCTCCCACGCGAATCTTGTGTGAAGTCGGCTCGGTAATGGGTTCTTCCACCATCGATTCATCGAGCAGCCCGATGAATTCGTCGGCGCCAAGACTCACGGCTTCCACTGCTTGCTCTCTCGTCAGCATGCCGTCGCGCAATCGCAACTGCACCTCGAGAACTGCCTGGAGAGTGGATTCTTGAATGGCTCCGTCGAGCACGAGCACGCGGCCCAACGGTAATCCGGTTTCAAAACTCTTTTTGATTGCAGCATCGAGAGTATCTTGGTTGATGAGCTTGCCTTCTACAAGAAGTTCGCCCAATTTGCTTGTCGGAATGTCTGCACGTTGCACGACACCCAGTCTCCGTAATGCTTCTTCGAGGGTAACCCCGGCCTTGCAGGCAATCGTTAGTGCTTTTCCTGCAATCAGCGAGTCGATAATGCTGTCGCGCATGAGTGACTGAGCTGTAATCGCGGCACGAAGCGCTTGCGGCTGAACGAAACCAAGTGCCAGCAACGATTGCCCGATGTGAGTCTTCTGCACGTCTGCAAGTTTTGCCGCTTCACCCAGTTGGTCGGCTGAAATCAGACCAGCCTTAACGAAAAGATAGCCAATTCGCAAATCGGTGACGTATTTAGACATTTGGAAACGGTGCTCTCGGGGTAAAAGCGGGAGGGTAATTTAGAAATTGGGATTCCACTTTTCCGGTAGTCTGGCACGCGAAGCGTTACAAACTCATGACAGCCGACTGCGTTTTCGCGCCTAGACCAATTCGTGCTTTTGCGCGGAGTCCAATTCGTGCTTACCAGGAGAAGCGCATAGAAATTATCACTTTCTGTCGGATAAATAGTGAAATATCATAAGTTTTTATGGGTTTGAACCTTCGCGGTTGTGTTGGCAATTTTGAACATGCTTGAGCGCAAAAAATAATGGGAATGCTAAGCTTAACCAAAATACCTGCACCGATGCGGCACTTTTGGTACGCGGTGCGGACATAACCGTAACCCCACGATGCACGAAATTGCGATCCTCAGAAAAACAAAGCCAACCCATTTCTTTGAGGATCTGCGACACCGGGAGCACCCGGAAAGGATGAGTCTCTATGAATTTCCGAAGGGAACTGATGGTCTTAGCGGCAATCGCCATTAGCGCAACCGGTGCTGCTTTCGCGCAAGATAGAGTGTCTTTGCTCGATTACGGCAGCCACGAAGTGCGTGAGGGACAAGCGATTGCTCGCGGCAGCGCACATGTAAGCTGCTACAACGGCGCTCGCGTTCAGGCATACGATCAAGCAGTCATCCATGCCTACGACAACTGTCCCGTCGAAGCCTACATTCGAACCACCGTTTACGCTTTTGCCAAATCCAAGATTCAAGCTCACGACAACACTCGTGTGATTTGTCAGGACAACGCCGCTATCGAAGCCAACGGTGCCGTAACCATTCAAGCCTCTGGACCGTCGACAATCGTCGCGCGCGGAAACTGTTCGATTTTTGCCAACGATAAGGTTTCCGTCAAAGCCTACGATCACTGCACTGTGTTGGCACAAAACAATGCAACCGTAGAAGCGTATGGACATGTTTTGGTTCGCGCCCTCAACAACGTTAAAGTAATTGCTCATGACAATGCGCAGATTATGGCTTACGGAAACGCTGAAGTTACTGCGATGGATGATTCTTCGGTGGAAGCAAGCGAGAGTGCAATTGTGACCAAGAGCGGCAACGCCAAAGTCGAAGTCAAAGACGATGCAAAGGTGAAGAAAGCTGCCGCTTCAACCAAGTAACTTAAAAGGAACATTACTGTTTCTCCAAAATCAATAATCAAAAGCCCCAGCAAATGCCGGGGCTTTTTGTTGATTTCGATTTCTCGCTTATGCGACGGTGACGTCCTTGCAGAGGTAAACGTCTTGAATTGCATTGAGCAATTCGATGCCGTCTTTCATCGGTTTCTGGAACGCCTTGCGACCCGAGATCAGTCCGGTGCCGCCTGCTCTCTTGTTGATGACGGCGGTGGTGATGGCGTCGGTCAGGTCGTGTTGACCGGAAGCGCCGCCGGAGTTGATTAAGCCCTGGCGACCCATGTAGCAGTTGACTACTTGGTAGCGGGTGAGGTCGATCGGGTGATCGGTGGTCAGCTCGGAATAGACGCGGGCATCGGTCTTTCCAAACTTGAGGGCGTTGTAGCCACCGTTGTTTTCAGGCAATTTTTGCTTGATGATGTCGGCTTCGATGGTTACGCCGAGGTGGTTTGCTTGACCGGTCAAGTCGGCGGCGACATGGTAGTCGGTGTCTCCTTGCTTGAACGCGGAGTTGCGCAAATAGCACCACAAGATAGTGGCCATGCCGAGTTGATGAGCTTCATGGAATGCCACGGCGATTTCTTGAATCTGACGGGTAGACTCCGGTGAGCCGAAGTAGATGGTGGCTCCGACTGCAACTGCGCCCATTTCCCATGCTTGCTCAACTGTTCCGAATTCAATTTGATCGAACTTGTTAGGGTAGGTCAAAAACTCGTTGTGGTTGATTTTGACAATGAATGGAATCTTGTGAGCGTACTTTCTGGCCACTGAGCCAAGCACGCCGTATGTCGATGCCACAGCGTTGCAACCGCCTTCGATAGCCAGTTTTACGATGTTTTCGCCGTCGAAGTAAATGGGGTTTTTGGCAAACGAGGCGCCGGCGGAGTGCTCGATGCCCTGGTCGACAGGAAGAATCGAGAGGTAGCCTGTGCCTGCAAGGCGTCCGGTGTTGAACAATGTGTTGAGACTGCGCAGAACACGAGGGCTGCGGTCGCTGAGTGCGGTCACGCGATCGACGAAGTCTGGTCCCGGAAGGTGCAGAAGATCTTTTGATACGCCTTTGCACTTGTGCTCGAGGTAGTACGATGCCTTGTCGCCGAGTGCCTTTTCAATTGTCGTCATTTCTTTGACAGTTGCCATGTGCGGTTCTACGCCTCCCATTTCCAGCTATGAGCGCTTTGCAAGACCCGCTACTTGCGTGTCTGCCGATTGGCTAAGCGTAGCAGTCGGAGTCGAATATATAGAGAAAAGATAGAAAAGCTAAATATTTGGCTTAACGATAGGTTGCGGCTGAGGTTTGATGGTGGTGAAAAATCGAACCCGCGAACAACTTCAGTCTTGGGGCTGCGACAACTCAAGCAGGACGCCGCCTGTGCTTTTGGGATGAACAAAGGCAATCTTGGCACCGCCGGCACCGATTTTCGGCTTTTCGTCAATCAGTTTGGTGTTTTTGTCTTTGAGGCATGCAAGGCGCTCTTCAATGTTTTCGACACCCACGCATACATGATGGAGTCCAGGTCCGCGAGCAGCCAAAAATTTACCGACTGGAGTGTCATCGCCCAGAGGCTCTAGGAGTTCGATGTGGGTGTTGCCAATGTCGAGCTTGGCGACGCGCACACCTTGTTCACTCACTACTTCAATATCGATGCAGTCCAAACCGAGGCTTTCTTGCCAGAAATTGAGGGCTTCTTCGAGGTTTTTTACGGCGATCGCTATGTGATCGACGCGAATATCGGCGGATAAGGAAGTGGCGTTATGGGAGGTGGCGTTATGCGATTTCATTGTTATGGACCGTATCCCGACCATCTCTCGAAGAATTGATTGACCCTGTTGAAGATGCGGAATGTGCTGAACTCGTTGTATTCTCGCCACGTGGCCATCAGCCTTGTGGCGCGCTCGATTGTGCCTACTTGATCGAAGGGCACCCAAACCTCGCCTCGCCATCTTGGGTCGTAATAAAAGCGGTTAAGCGCATCGGTGAGGTTTACAGTGCGGTCTACGTTAAGCACGAATGGTTGCCCATCCATGCGAACCGGGTAATACACCTCTTCTCCCGGAGGCGGCACCAACTTGTCTTTGTCGGCATTCTGCGCCGGCGGAGCCAGAAGCGGCGGTATCTTCTTTCCTATTAGAAGCCGCTCCGGAATAGAATCCTTAAGAGGTGGAGTGATCGAGTCTGAGGCTCTTCCATTTTTGTTGGGCAGAAGCCGTGCCGGAATCGGGTCGCGAACCGCAGGCTTAAGCGGCTCTTGAATGCGTTGGTAGGAATTTTGAAATGAAGCTTGATCCGCGTCTCTGGCCAATGCAGGCATTGTCACTGCGAAGCCGATAAGAAATGAGAGGAACAGTGGTACTGCATTGATACCACATATGGTGTGGATCGTTTGCCCGGGGCAAAGGGCGCCAGGAATGCTGCCGGTTCTGTTGACTTCTTGAATACCCGAGATCTTCCGATAAATATTCACTAACCGCTTTACTTCCTTTTCTGTCATTGGCCGGTAACCCAGCCGCTTTTCAATCATCATAACGCCGAAATTTGCAGCCGTCACTGACAAATTCTCCACTTAACTTAAATGGTTCGGCTGTCAAAGGAACAATCCACTGAAGTACACTGAGCCCCTTGGAAAAGCTTGCAGTCTACGTACTGACCTTTTACCGGCCCAACCTGGCAACCCTAGACGTCCCAAAAACGTATTTGGATTCGTGGAAAGACATTTGGAGAAACCGTTCATGACGCGGCAGAAAGAAGATCTTGAGAAAAATCGTGCAGCACAAAAGTGCTTGAGCGCTACTGGAGCTCTGGCAATCGGTGCATTGGTTCAATGTATGCCTGCACAAGCAGAGGGCGCGGCCCTTCCGATACAAAGCATCTCTGTCGACACTGACCACCGGCTTGTAGTGAAGTTTCAGGGCGGCGGATTTCCGACGGTTCCAAGCGTTACAGAGAGCCCGGGCTTGGATCACCGCGTAGTCTTCGATTTTGCCAATGCCACTATCGACAAAGGCACCATGCCGTCGTCGCAGGCTGTTACCTCTTCCGTCTCCGCTCAGCTCCCCGGCATCACGAATGTACGTTTCTCCGAAGTGCTGAATGCTGAAAAACCGACGGCTCGAGTCGTTCTTCATATGCCGCAAGCGGTCGGCGTCACACCGCGTGTAGTAAAGGTCGAAGAGGGACAAGTGGTCATCAACTTGGGCGATGACGTCATTAATGCTCCGACCCAAGCTCTCCAAACGAACACCGCTGCAAACGCTGTTTTGATTGCCCAAACTCAACCGGGCGCACCACAAGTAGTGCAAGAGGAAGCGACCGAAGCCATTCCTTCTGCTACCGTACCTGGTGCTCCGCCGCCTCAGGGTGTGGGACTCAACCATGCGAAAGTCATATCTTCTGATTTGGATGCAACCAAGCAAGCACCGTCCAACTACGATCAAGCTTACGAGCAGATGATCAAACAAAAAGAAATTGAGAGCCAAAGCCCGGCCAATGCCGTGTGGGACAAGGCAGTTGGTGCTACGGCTCCTGTAATCGCACCGCCGGCCGGAGCCGACAAATCCGGCGGTTGGGACTGGACCGCCGGTGGCGCTGCTGCAGCTGGAAACTTCAAAGGTGCAAACACTCTTACAGAACCGAAAATCATTCCGGTCGATCCGAATGCGCCGCTTAATCCTCTAGCTCCGTTAGCCAATGCCAAACCAATTCCGGTAACAGCAGATACTCAGCCGGTGCAAGTGACTCCAGCTGCGCAAACGGCTCCAGCTGCGGCTGGTGCAGATTTGAAGCCGGCAATTTCTGAGGATGTTCCGTCTGCAACCCAAGCTGCAGAAGCAACAGCACCTGCAGAGACGAAGGTGGCTCCTAGTCAGAAAGACGCCGTCAAGCTCTTCAATCAAGCCGTCAACTTCCACCTCACCGGTAAGCTCGGCGATGCAATCGAGGCTTATAAAGGCGCAATCGCTGCCAATCCCGATCTGGCGCAGGCTCACAGCAACTTGGGCTTGATCTATAACCAGCAGCACAACTACGCAGGCGCTTTGACCGAGTTTCGCAAGGCCCTCGCCATCAACCCTAAGGATGCCATCACATATAATGGCATCGGCGCTGCGTTGCGTGCCGAGCGAGATCTGATGGGTGCCGTGAAAAACTGGCAGACAGCCGTTTCTCTCGATCCCAGCCTCGCTACCGCTCACTATAACTTGGGAACCGCTTACGAGATTCAAAAAGAGCTCGACAAGGCGTTGGATTCTTATCAGCAAGCCGTTAAGAACGACTACAGGCTGGGTGAAGCCTATTACAGAATGGGCTTGATCATGACTCGCAAGAATCGTCCTGAAGAAGCCGCCGAGAAATTCACGCAGGCTCTGAAGATTTCGAGCAAGTCGGAGTATAGTGAAGATGCGCGTCAGCGCCTCGCTTCATTGACTCAAAAGAAAGTGGTCAAGTAAGCGATTCTCGACAAAAGGCAAATCTAGAAATTGCTGTCAAAAACGATGGGGAAAGTACTTCCGCTTTCTGAGCTGTCTGACGAAATCACGAAACTGAAAACGGCAGGCAAGAAAATAGTCACCACCAATGGCTGTTTTGACTTGCTGCATGTCGGACACGTTCGCATTCTGAAGCAGTCTCGGGAGTTAGGAGACGTGCTTGTCGTGGGCATCAACAGTGATGCGTCCGTCTCGAAACTAAAAGGTCCGGAGAGGCCAATAGTCTCAGAGAACGACAGAGCGGAAGTCTTGAGCAGTCTTGCTTGCGTGGATTATGTCACCATCTTCGGTGAGGACACGCCTGTTGAGTTTCTGCGTCAGATCAAGCCGAACATTCATGTCAAAGGAGCTGACTATAAACCTTCTGACCTGGCTGAAACCCCCGTGGTCGAATCTTTTGGTGGTGAGGTGAGGATTCTCAGTCTTGTTCCAGCCAAAAGCACTACAGGGCTTGTGGAGCGGATTAAGCAGGAGCAGTAATAAACTTCGCCTGCGTACACGGCGGTCGAGTAGGGTATGCCCGCATTGGCCAGTCCCACCCAACCCCAATGCGGGCATACCCTACTCTCCCTTCTAC
>CAZCZI010000046.1:26781-28652 GCA_964503045.1 uncultured Candidatus Obscuribacterales bacterium | reverse complement strand
GCACTCTTCTTTGTGCGTGATGGTGTCATTTGTGTGCGCCGTCTTATCTTTTCGTTGGCTGGAATTGCAGCCCTGCGCGAGCTTTGCTCAATCAAGTCCAGTTACACAGCGTAACCTATAGCGCTAGCTACGCCAGAGAGCTTTAACCCAGTAATGATCGGGCCTCTTGGAAACATAAGAACGAATTATCTTTGAATCGCGCAACAATAGAGCGCTTTTGATTGTTTTCAAGAGATTTCATTTAGTACTGATAAAGGCGTCATTCTGTTTCTTCGGCTTGGACATGAATTTGGGCTAGCAAACCCTTTTCACATCTTGAATATCTCAACTTCAGCTCACTGATTGAGTTGCTTGATGTGATCTGTCCGGCCGCTTCGTCCCAGTGTTCTTTCGCTGGGCAACACATTCGTGCAAAGCAGAGGCTGAGCGCGAATGGACGAAATCCCATCTGCAGAGGCAGAGAAGGACTGACAAATGAACGAACGTGAAACACGGCTCACAGAAATCAACGCACAGCTGACAGCGCGCGGACTCAAATCGTTGCGCAAGCTGGGCGACCACACCAAAGGCGAGATCGAGGCGCTTCGCGTCGTCGAGATCTTCGAGCACTCCAAGCGCTTCTTCACTGATGTGAAGCTGGCGGTGGCATTCCCCGGTGGTAAAGAAGGCGAGTACACCATTCGCTTCAATGCCGCAGGCGAGGTCTCCGACGGTGCCGTCATCGTGGTGCTCGTCAACGGGCGTTTCGCCATCGTGAAGCAGTGGCGGTTGACCGTCGGTCAGTGGACCTACGAAATTCCGCGCGGCTTCGGTGAGAAGCTCGACAAAGCGCAGATTGCCGGTGCTTTAGGCACCATCAAAATCGGCGACCTGCCGCTCGCTACGCTTACGCGAGAACTGGGTGAGGAAGTGATGGCGCAAGCCGAAGTCACCTCCGTTACCCACCTCGGCAACATTGCGGAAAACTCCGGAACGCATGCCGTGGCACCGAGCTACTTTCTCGTACAGCTGACGGTCGATGCCGACAAGCTCGACACGAAGCTGAAAGGCACCGAGGACATGAAGGTGTACCTCTGGGATGCCGACGAGATCAATCGTCAGCTCGGCGTCAAAATCCAAGACAGTCACTCGATTGTTGCCATCGCTTTGGCGATGCGCTACATCGAGAGTCTGCCGCGCCTTCCAAAGCGCGAAGTTGGTTCAACCACTTGCTGAGCGCCTGGCGCCAGTAGGTTTGTTTCCGCCTGCAGATAGCGCTTTGCTTGTGCAGGCAACACGGGAGCTGCAGCCCAGCAAGCCGCAGCTAGTGCTAACATTCAGCGGCTGAGATCAATACTCTCAGCCTTTATCCGAAAGGACCTAACGAAAATGGACACAACCACAGTTCAGATCCCCTACACCGCCGAAGCCGGCATCGACATCGCCAAGGTCACCACCTCCAAGGCTTTCACCGACTGGCTCGCTTCGGTCGACGACCAGAAGTTCGTCGTGCGCGGTGTGCACTTCCAGTCCGTCGACATGTTCGGACCGAAGGTGGGATTCATCAAGTTCAAGGCCGACATCGTCGACGACAAGGGCAAGTTCGTCCCCGGCATCGTCTTCATGCGCGGCGGCTCGGTCGGCATCCTCACGGTGCTGACGCATGCCGGGCAGAAGTACTCGCTGATGACGGTGCAGCCCCGCATCGCCACCGGCCGTTTCGATTTCACCGAGATTCCGGCGGGCATGCTCGATGGTTCCGGCAACTTCGCCGGCGTCGCGGCCAAGGAGCTCGATGAAGAGGCCGAGATCAAGATCGCCCAGACCGATCTGGTCGACCTGTCGGCCGTCGGCGGGCACACCAACGGCTTCTTCGTGTCGCCCGGCGGCAC